>JADLHZ010000045.1 GCA_020848545.1 Deltaproteobacteria bacterium
CGAACGGATCGAACGGCGCGACGGGTGCGCCGGGCGCGAATGGATCGAACGGCGCGACGGGCGCGACGGGCGCGACGGGTTCGATCGGCGCGACGGGCGCGCCGGGCTCGAAGGGATCGAACGGCGCGACGGGTGCGACGGGCGCGAATGGATCGAACGGCGCGACCGGTGCGACGGGCGCCGCAGGCAGCAACGGTGCGACTGGCGCGACCGGTGCGGTTGGCGCAGCCGGTCCGGCCGGTGCGACTGGGGCGGCCGGTGCGACTGGGGCGACCGGTGCCGCGGGCGCAGCCGGTGCGACCGGTGCGACGGGTAGCAACGGTACGAACGGCAGCAACGGCGCGACCGGAGCCACAGGTGTGACCGGTCCAGTGGGTCCCGCGGGCGCCACAGGGCCGACGGGCTCGAACGGCGCAAACGGTGCCACGGGTGCGACCGGTGCCACGGGTAACAACGGTTCGAACGGCGCGAACGGTGCCACGGGTGCCACCGGCGCGACAGGAACCGCCGGCACGAATGGCGCGGCTGGCGCCACCGGCCCGACCGGTCCCACAGGCCGCACCGGTGCGACGGGCGCCACCGGATCGACCGGCGCCACCGGTCCCACCGGCGCGAACGGAACGAACGGAACGAACGGTGCTCCAGGTGCTCCAGGAGCACAGGGCGCGACCGGCCCCGGCTGGCCGTTCCGCGAGGTGATGGTAACGCCGCTCTACAGCGTTTCCCACGCAGGCGCTCAAAACTTCCCGCTGCTCACGCGTGCCGCAGGCTTCGTGCACCTCGACCAACGGGACAACGGCGACGTCGACTTCTTGTTCCCTGTTCCCTACGACGCCGAGCGCTTCCAAGAGAAAGGCAGCTTGCGCGTGCACGGCACCGTGGTCTTCGACGGTTCGCAGAACGACGGCCGGCTGCTCGCCGACGTGAAGATCTTCTGCTTCAACAAGATGGTCTATCTCGGCGACGTCGCCACTCAGCTCGACGGAACGAACCCGACAACCTGGCATGCGCTCACTGACGTCACGTTCACCATCGGCTATGCGGGACCGTTCCTGAACCCCAACAACGCGGTCGCGCACTTCGAGACGGACATTCCAACGACCGATGGCTTATCGTGGGACTTCCAAGACTCGAACTTCTGCGGCATGCGCATCACGCAACGCGCGGGCGGCAAGCTGAACGAGGGCGAGTGGACGATGTACAACATCATGCTGCGCTATCAGTTGAAGAAGCTGTGAGCGCACCTTGAATCTGAGGCGCGTGCGCGATAAGGCGACGCGCCAATGTCCGCGATCACTCTTCGTACCTACGTGTTCCTCGACAGCTTGCAGCCGCAGCTCGCGTCCTTGATGGCGACGGTCGCGCGCGGCTTCCTCCCGACGCCGAACCAGGCCGCGCTCTTCGTCGAAGTCGCGCCGGGCATGGCGATCAACCGGCTGACCGACGCCGCGCTGAAGGCGACGAGCGTGCAGCCTGGCATGCAAGTCGTCGAGCGCGCTTACGGCTTGCTCGAAGTGCATCATGACGACCAAGGCGAAGTGCGCCAGTCCGGCCAAGCCATCCTCGACTACTTGAACGTCAAGGAAGAGGATCGCCTGAAGCCGAAGCTCGTCTCCGACACGATTATTCGCTCGATTGAGGCGTACCACACGCAGCTCATCAACCGGGTGCGCTTCGCGAACATGGTGCTGCCGGGCGAATCGCTGTTCATCTTGGAGACCGATCCGGCCGGCTACGTGGCGTTCGCCGCGAACGAAGCCGAGAAGGCCGCGAACATCAACATCGTCGACGTGCAGTTCTTTGGCGCCTTCGGCCGTTTGTATCTGGCCGGGAAGGAAGCCGACGTCGACGCGGCCGCCGACGCTGCGAAAAAAGCGCTGCAATCACTCACTGGCAAAGACGGCAAAGACAAATAAAGGACTAGGGCAAAATGGACTCAACGGAAGCGCTCGGAATGATCGAAACGAAGGGCTTCGCCGCGATGGTCGAGGCGAGCGACGCGATGGTGAAGGCTGCAAAGGTCGAGCTCGTGGGCTACGAGAAGATCGGCGGCGGCTACGTCACCGCGATCGTGCGTGGCGACGTCGCCGCGGTGAAGGCCGCGACCGAAGCCGGCGCGCGCGCCGCCGAGCGTGTGGGCGAGCTCGTCAGCGTGCACGTCATCCCGCGCCCCCACGGCAACATCGATTCGTCGCTGCCCCTCGGCCGCGGCGACGGTGGCAAGAAGAAGTGATCATCGCCCGCGTCACGGGGACGGTCGTCGCGACGGCGAAGGAGCCGAAGCTCGAGGGCATGAAGATGCTCCTCCTGCAGCCGACAGATGCGTCCGGCCAAACGGCCAAGGGCTCGCCGGTCGTCGCGATCGACGCCGTTGGAGCGGGCCTGCACGATCTCGTGTTGTACGCCGCTGGTTCTTCGGCGCGGCAGACCGAGATCACGAAGGACAAGCCGGTCGACGCGGTCGTGATGGCGATCGTCGATTTGATCGAGAACCAAGGCGGCATTTCGTACCGCAAAGGTTGAGTCGTAGCGCATGACGATCTCCGAAACCGACATCGCAGGTATCGTCGAGCGCGTGGTGAGCCGCGTGCAATCCGAGCTTGGTGGAGCACGGTCCGCACCTGCACGCGGCCCCACGATCATGACCCGCGGCGGCGGCGATCACGGCGTCTTCGGCAGCATCAGCGAAGCGATCGGCGCCGCCGAAAAAGCGTTCATGCAGCTCGGCGCGGCGTCGCTCGAAACACGCGCCAAGATGATCGAAGCGATGCGCAAGGCCGCCGACGGCGCCAACCGCGAGCTCGCTGAGTTCGCCGTGCGTGAGACCGGCCTCGGCCGCGTCGAAGACAAGCTGAAGAAGAACGCAAACGCCACGTGGCAGTCGCCGGGCCTGGAAGACGTGCAGCCGATCGCGGTCACCGGCGACCACGGCCTGATGCTCACCGACTGGGCGCCGTACGGCGTCATCGGATCGATCACCCCGACGACGAACCCGACCGAGACGATCATCTGCAACGCGATCGGGATGATCGCGGCTGGCAACTCGGTCGTCTTCAACGTGCATCCTGGCGCGAAGAAGGTGTCGGCGCGCACGGTGTCGCTCTTGAACGACGCGATGGCGGCGGTCGGCGGGCCGCAGAACCTGCTGACTTGCGTCGCCGAGCCGACGATCGAGAGCGCCGGCGAGCTGATGAAGCATCCGAAGATCGCGCTGCTCGTCGTCACCGGCGGCCCGGCCGTCGTCAAGGCGGCGATGAACAGCGGCAAGAAGGCGATCTGCGCAGGTCCGGGCAATCCGCCGGTCGTCGTCGATCGCACGGCCGATCTGAAGAAGGCGGCGCGCGACATTTACCTGGGCGCGTCGCTCGACAACAACATCGTCTGCATCGTGGAGAAGGAGATCATCGCCGAGGCCGCGATCGCCGACGAGCTGAAGAAGCTGCTACGTGAAAACGGCGCGCACCTCTTGAGCGACTCCGACGTGCAGAAGCTCGAGAAGGTGCTGATCGAGAAGGCCGATCCGCATCACCCCGTCGTGAACAAGAAGTTCGTCGGCAAGGACGCCGCGGTCATCGCCAAGGAGATCGGCCTGCGCGTCGATCCCGCGTGCCGCTTGCTCTTCTGCGAAGTCGCGAGCGTGGCGCACTCGTTCGTGCAAGCTGAGCTCTTGATGCCGGTGATCCCGCTCGTGCGCGTGCCGACGGTCGAAGAAGCGATCGGCACCGCTGTCGCGGTCGAGCACGGCTTCCGCCACACCGCGGTCATCCACTCGAAGAACATCGATCACATGCACCTGATGGCGCGGGCGATGAACTGCTCGATCTTCGTCAAGAACGGCCCGTCGTTCGCTGGCCTCGGCATCGGCGGCGAGGGCTACACGAGCTACACCATCGCGTCGCCGACCGGCGAAGGGCTCACGTCGGCGAAGAACTTCGTGCGCGCGCGCCGCTGCACGCTAACGGATCGTTTCCGAATCGTTTGATGCGCGCGCTCGTGCTGCTCTGTCTGCTGCCGGCCTGCGGCTACGCGCTGGCCACGGCCGAGAAAGCGCCGAACGGGATCACCAAAGTCTACGTGAACCAAGCGATGGACGCGGCCCATGATGTTGGGCCTGCCGCCACGTTGACCCGCGTGCTGCGCGATCGGGTGGCGACGTCGAACGCGCTCAGGCACGTTGCGCTCGCAGACGCAGAGGCGGTGCTCGAAGCGCGCGTCGAGTCCGCGGTCGAAAGCGTGTCACCGCAAGCGCTCGGCGGGCCACCGACGACGCCGAAGTACGTGCTCGCGATGACGGGCAGCGCGCGCCTCATCGATACGAAGGGCACGATCGTCTGGCAGAGCGGCGCGATCACGGTGAGCGAAGACTTCGCGTCCGGCTTGCCGCTGTGCAACGCCGGCCCCTGCGCGCCGTCGATCGTCGAGAACACCATCCCGATGACCGAATCGAACCGGCGCCGTGCGTTGGAGCGGGCGGCGGAGCAGCTCGCGCACGAGCTCTACGGGCGCTTGCTCGAAGGTTTCTAGGGTCGATGAAGTTGGGGGGCCTAAGATCCCGTGATCGACGCGAGGTTCGCGCGCACGGTCGCGATGCGATCGGTGACGCTGGCGATTGACGGATTCGCGTCGGCACTCGTGGCGCGGCCGTTGCTGCGCACGAACGCTGTGTCCAAGACCGGCGCTGCGGCGTCGAGCAATTGGTTCGCCTGCGCGACGAGTCGATCGCGCGCGGGGCCCGGCTCCATGGTGCTCGCGCGGCGGTAGATGGCGTTGGCAACGTCGACCGCCTGGTTGGCGCGCGAGATCGCTTGGTTGGCTCGCCCGTCTTCGCCGACGTTGACTCGGGTGAACGAACGGCCGGCGTCGATGTCGCTGCGCAGCGTGCGTAGGAGCGACACCGCCGTGTCGATATGCGCCGGCGTCAGACGATCTTCGCGCACGGCGAACGACGCATCGCTCAGCGCGGATGCGGTGCGCGCTTCGGACGGGGCATTTCTATCGGTCACGCGCGAATAGAGCTCACCGAGCCCAAGCACGGCAAAGGAAGAGGCGATCTCGCCCGGTTCGACGCCTTTGGCGCGCGCTTTTGCGATGATCGCCCGGGCTTCGCCCTCACTGACACCTCGGTTCTTGACCTCGCCGTCGGGTCCCCCGACCATCGCGTTACGAATCGATGCATCTACTTCGAAGCCCATACCCGTCCCTCGTCTAACGCTTGCGCAGTGTGACGCCGCCTTTTGCGGCAGGTCTTATCGCATTCTTCTGCGTGATCGGTGCGTCTGAATTGCGGTTGATCGCGCTTTGCCGGTCCATATTCGCCGCCGAGTTCAAGCGTTGTAGGCCGAGCTCCAAGAGCTGCCGCATCTGCGCGGCGGCCTTCTTCAGGCCCGCGTCGTCCATGCGCACCGTCGCTGCGGCCAAGTGCTCGATGAACACGATGTCCGGCGGCTCGGCGCCGTGCATCAGCGCGCTGAACTTTTGCATATCGGCTTGCGGGATCGCGGCGGCGGCGCCACGGCTCGGATCGATGGCGACGAGGACAGCGTCGACCTGCGGATGGAGGGGGGCCTCGCTCATTGTAAGGAAGGCTAGCAGAAAGGGCGCGAGATGGCTAATGGCAAGCGTCTATGGCCGACTACTTTGCCCTGAAAAACGCGGTCGAAAAGGGGACGCTGCCACCGGTCGTCTACGTCTATGGCGAAGAGCCTTATCTCGTGAGCGACGCCGTCCAAGCGATCAAGAAAGCGGTGCTCACGCGCGCGCCGGACTTCAACTTCACCGAGCTCGACGGAAAAGAAGCGCCGGACAAGATCGTGCCGGCCGCCGACATGCTGCCGATGATGGCCGACAGACGCCTCGTCTACGTGCGTAAGGCCGACGAGATTAAAGGCGACGGACCGATCGATCGCCTGCTCGCTTACGTCGAGAGGCCGGCGCCGACCACGGTGCTCCTCCTCGCCGCGCAGAGCTTCGACGCTCGCACCAAGCTGAGCAAGGCGCTGCAGAAGGCGGGCGCCGTGTTTCAGTGCGCGCAGATGAAGCGGCACGATCTCGAGAGCTTCGTCAGCCGGCGTTTGAAGGAGGAGGGGACCAGCGTCGCGTCAGAAGTCTACGATGTGTTGTTCGACGCCTACGGTCAGGACCTCTCGCAGTGGTTGCTCGCGATCGAGCGCATGTCGCTCTACGCCGGGCCCGGCGCGCGCATCGAAGCAGAGGTCGCCGAGGCGCTCGTGTTCAGGACGCGCACCGAGTCGATCTTCGCGCTGACCGATGCCTTGCTCGCTGGGAAGACCGCGCGCGTCCTGGCCCTGTCCGAGGAGCTCCTCGCCCAGAAGGAAGCGCCGCTGGCGATGGTCGGCCTGTGTGCGCGGCAAATTCGCCAGCTGCTCATCTTGCGGGAAGCGATGGATCGCGGCGAGCCCGTGCGCGATCATGTGCGCACTGCTGGCATTCCGCCCTTCGCCGCAGACAAATATATCGCCAGCGCGAAGCAAACGACGCTCGAGACCTTGAAGCGCGCGCAGAAGAAGCTCGCCGACGCCGACTTTCGCTTGAAGTCGTCGCCGCTCGGCGACGGCGCGACTTGGTTTCACGCGCTCTGGGAGGTCATGGCGGCGTGAGCGGCGGCTTGTCGGGCAAGAACGCAAAGACCACCGCCCCGACGACGAACAGCGCCGCCACGGCGTGGTTCCAGCGCGGATGCTCGCCGAGGTACCAGATCGAAAAGCCGACGAAGACCGTGAGCGTGATGATCTCTTGCAGCAGCTTCAGCTCGAACGCGCTGAACTGACCGTGGCCCCAACGGTTCGCCGGCACCTGCAGGCAGTACTCGAAGAACGCGATGCCCCAGCTCGCGAGGATCACTTTCCAGATCGCGTGGTGCTTGTACTTCAGGTGGCCGTACCAGGCGATCGTCATGAAGACGTTGCTCGCGAGGAGCAATAAGACGGTGCGCATACGGCCTTCTAGC
>JADLHZ010000046.1 GCA_020848545.1 Deltaproteobacteria bacterium
ATTTTTTGCGATTTGTGCCAGCCAAAACGTTCTACCGCGCAGCCAACGGCGTCGAGCGAGTCCTGCTTTCCTGTCTTCAGCATCATTCAAGACGCCCGCAGTTTGGCGTCATGAATGATGCGAGCTATGTCTACCAAGGTCGCTTTCGCGATTTTCCGCTGCGCAACGACGCCCACGTCGTGCGTGTCATGCGCTATGTTGAACGCAACGCGCTCACGGCAGGGCTCGTGGCGCTCGCAGAGCACTGGCACTACGGCAGCTTCTTTCACCGCCGGTTCATGACCGAGTTCGGCCAAGAGCTGCTGAGCGACCTGCCGCTCCCTCGAGATTGGCCGGCGCTCGTCAACGCGTCGCTGTCCGACCACGAGCTCGCAGCAATCCACGCGAGCATCCGCTCGGGGCGCCCGCTCGATGAGCGCCGACCCTATACCTCGCGCTCGTCGAAGGCCGCGCCCACGGGCCCACAATGGCCGCCGGATGGCCGCTTTCTCGCCTGAGCTCTCTCTCCCCGGTCCGATCGCTGGCGAAAAGGGACCGGGGAAGGTTTCGTCGCCGCTTCGCCGCTACGCGAAGAGCACGACGCGCTCGCCGTCGAAGATCCGCTCGATCTGCGTCGCGAGCTCCTCGCTTGGGTTCACGGCGAGCGCCAGCGGCAGATCGATCGCGGTCTCGATGCCGTTGTCGAGCACGACGGTCAGCCGCGTCGGCGTCTGGCCCGAGTTCTGAGCCAGCACGCCCTTCAAGCGATCGAGCCGGGGGCCGTCGATCAAGCGCGCCGGCAGCGTCATCTCGATGCGTTGCGTGCGCTCGGCGCGGGCGTTCGCCAGGAGCACGATCTTCTCCGCGCGCAGCTTGGCGATCTGCGTCTCTTCATCGCCCTCGATCGTCACTTGCCCCTTCACGAGGATCGGCTCGTCCGCCTTCAGCACCATCTCGCAATCGGCGTAGCACTTGCTGAACACGAGCACCTCGCAGGTGCCATAGAGATCTTCCAAGGTCAGAAACGCCATCCGCCCGCTGCCGTCTTTCAAGGGTCGCTCGCGCATCGCGCTGACCACGCCGGCGAGCGTGACGTCGGCGCGCATGCCCTTCGCCATGAGGTCCTGCGTCGAGCAATTGATCAGGCGCTTCAAGTCGTCCTTGTAGCGATCCAAGGGATGCCCGCTCAAGAAGAACCCGAGCGCGCCCTTCTCGCGCTTCAGTCGTTCCTTCGTGTCCCACTCGTCGATCTGCGGGTAGCGCGCGGGATCGAACGCTGCACCAGCCACAGGCTTCGGCGGCGCCATCATCGCGAAGAGGTTGCCCTGCCCGCTCTTAGCGTCCTTCTGCGTGCTCTGCCCCGACGACAGCGCCTTCTCGATCGCCCCGAACAAGCGCGAGCGCGGCAGCTTGAACGCGTCCATGGCGCCGCTCTCGACCAACGCTTCGAGCACCTTCTTGTTGATCACCTGAGTGTCGACGCGCTCACAGAAGTCGAAGAGATCGACGAACGCCTTCTTCTCACGCGCGGTCTTCACCGCCGCAATCGCGTTGTCGCCGACGCCCTTGATCGCGCCGAGCCCGAAGCGGATCTGCTCGCCCGGCGCCGCGAAGCCGCGGTCGGAGGTGTTGACGTCGGGCGCCAACACCGAGATCCCCATCTCGCGCGCGTTCTGCGTGTACTTGACCACGTTGTCGGTCGATCCCATCTCGGTCGACAACAGCGCCGCCATGAACTCGACTGGGTAGTAGTGCTTCAAGTACGCCGTTTGGTACGTCAACACCGCGTACGCCGCCGAGTGCGACTTGTTGAACGCGTAGCCGGCGAACTTTTCGATCAGCGCGAAGTAGTCCTCGGTGATCTGCCGATCCATGCCGCTCAGCTCGACGGCGCCGTCCACGAAGCTCTTCCTCATCTTCGCCATGACGTCGGCGTTTTTCTTGCCCATCGCTTTTCGCAGTGTGTCGGCTTGGCCCATGGTGAAGCCCGAGAGCTGCACGGCGATGAGCATGACTTGCTCTTGGTAGACAATGACGCCGTACGTTGGCTTCAAGATCCCTTCGAGCTTTGCATGCGGATACGAGATCGGTTTTCGCCCGTGTTTCCGCTCGATGTAGTCGTCGACGAGGCCGGCATCCAAAGGCCCCGGCCGATACAACGCGCCGGCGGCGATGATGTCTTCGAAGCGGTCGGGCTTGAGCTTCTTCAGGAGCTCCTTGAAGCCGCTCGACTCCATCTGGAACACGCCGTCCGTGTCGCCCTTCGACAGCATGCCGAAGACCTTCATGTCGTCGAACACGAGCTCTTCGATCTTCAGCGGCGTCACCGCTGTGCCGACGCGCGGCGCGTGCGTGAAGCGCAGGTGCGGATGCTCGATCGACGCCTTGCGCTTGCCGGCGTTCTCGTCGGCGATGCGCTGATTGACGAGCTGCACGGCGTTGTCGATGACGGTGAGCGTCTTCAAGCCGAGGAAGTCGAACTTCACGAGCCCCGCTTGCTCGACCTCGTCCTTGGCAAACTGCGTGACGCGGAAGATCTTCTCCACGTCTTTGCCCGTCTCCGGATCTTTCACCTTCTCGACCGCGCGCGACAACGGCACGTACGATTCCAGCGGCAAGTCGCCGATGACGACGCCGGCAGCGTGGATGCCGGTGCCGCGGTTCAAGCCCTCGAGCTGGCGCGAGGTGTCGATGATCTCTTTGTAGTTCGGCTTCTCGTCGTACAAGGCGCGCAGCTTCGGCTCGAGCTCCATCGCCTGGTTGATCGACACCTTCTTGCCGTCGACGAGGCTCGGGATGAGCTTGGTGATCTCGTTCACTTCGTTGAACGACACGCCCATCACGCGCGCCACGTCTTTGATCACGCTCTTCGCGGAGAGCTGCGAGAACGTCACGATCTGCCCGACGTTGCGCTCGCCGTACTTGTTGATGACGTAGTCGATGACCTCACCGCGCCGATCTTGGCAGAAGTCGATGTCGAAGTCGGGCATCGAGACGCGCTCGGGGTTCAAGAAGCGCTCGAAGAGCAAGTCGTACGGCAAGGGGTCGAGATCGGTGATCTCCAACGAGTAAGCGACGATCGATCCGGCGCCGGAGCCGCGGCCTGGGCCCACCGGAATGCCGTGCTTCTTCGCGTAGGCGATGAAGTCCCAGACGATCAGGAAGTAGCCGGCGAAGCCCATCTTGTTGATGACGCCGAGCTCGTACTGCAAGCGCTGAAAGTACTTCTCCCGATCGGTCTGGTAGCGCGCCATCTTCAAGCGCGCCTCGAGCCCGCGCTTCGCCACCTCGGCGAGGTAATCCTCGCGCGTGAGCCCCTCCGGCACCTTGAAGTTCGGCAGGAAGACCTTGCCGAGCTCGATGTCGAGGTCGACCATGTCGGCGATCTTCGACGAGTTGTAGATCGCCTCCGGCGTCTCCTTGAACTCTTCGGTCGCCGCGATCTCGGCTGGAGTCTTGAAGTACAGCTCGTCCGCCACGTGCTTCAGCCGATCGTTCTCGGCGAGCGTGCGCCCAGTCTGGATGCACATCAGGATCTCGTGCGCCTTCGCGTCCTTGCGATCCATGTAGTGCGAGTCGTTGGTGACGACGAGCGGGATGCCTTCGTCTTTGCTGAGCTGCTTGTAGAAGTTGTTGAGCTTCGTCTGCTCGGGATAGCCGTTGTACTGCATCTCCAAGTAGAAGTGCTCGGGCTCGAAGATCGCCTTGTACTCGCGGGCGGCTTGGCGGGCGCTGTCCGGCCCTTCGTGCGCGAACTTCTGCGCGATCTCGCCGCCGAGGCATGCGCTCAACGCGATGAGGCCCTTGCTGTGCTGCGCGAGCAACGGCTTATCGATGCGCGGATAATAATAGAAGCCCTCGAGATAGGCGGCCGAGATCAACTTCTTCAGGTTGTCGTAGCCCTCGCGGTTCTTCGCGATCAGGATCGTGTGAAACGCCTTGCGATCGGTCTTGTCTTCGCGCCCCTTCGGCCCGCTGATGTAGGCCTCGACGCCGATGATCGGCTTCACGCCCGCGGCCTTCGCCTTCTTGTAGAAGTCGACGACGCCGAACATGTTGCCGTGGTCGGTCACGGCGACGCTCTTCATGCCGCGCTTGAGCGTCTGATCGATCAGGTCCTTCACTTTGATGGCGCCGTCGAGGAGCGAGTACTGGCTGTGCAAGTGCAGGTGGACGAAGTCCGACATGCCGACGCCTATGGCGGGCCGGCGCGCGGCCTGTCAACCGGGAGCGATGCACCGTTTCGTGACCGGCGATCATCGTATTTTGCATGGTCGAGCTCCGCACCTACATCGGCGACTTGCAAACGCGCGCGCGCATCCCTGCGCCGGACCGTGCGATCGCGATCTTGCGGGCTTTCTTCTCGACGCTGGCCGAGCGCTTACAAAGCCGTGATGCGCTTGATATCTCCGCAGGGCTGCCGCGCGAGCTCGCGACCTATTTACTCACGCCGCCCCGCGCCGCGGGCGAAAGCTTCACGGCCGAGCAATTCGTGTTCCGCTTCGCGCAACGTGCGAAGATCGCGCTCGACGACGCACAGGCGCTGACAGCGACGGTCGGCGGACTGCTCAGCGAGCACCTGAGCAAACGCGCGCTCACGGACTTGCTCGCCGCGCTTCCAGAAGATCTCGCCGCGCTTTTCTTCGCCGAACCGCACGGCGATGAGAGCATCGAGCTCGAGCGCTAGCGTCCAAACAAAATCGGACAGACGGCGTACGGACGCGAAAATTTTTGCAACACACTCTTGCAACTCAAAACGAACGAGAGCAAAAGCGTCGACACTTCACGCCCCGCGCACTCAACGGTTCGGGGTCCACTTGGGGAGATACACACCATGACGCGCACTCAGTTCTTCACCGCCATCGCCGAACGCACGGAGCTCAAAGGCAAGCAAGTCAAAGCCGTCTTCGATACGGCGTACGACGTGGTGCTGAAGAACCTGCAGAAGGAAGGCAAGATCCCGGTCGGCACGCTCGGCTTCGTCAAGCTCGTGCAACGCAAGCCGCGCATGGGCAGAAACCCGGCGACCGGCGAGCAGATCAAGATTCCGGCGAAGACGGTCGTGAAGTTCACGGTCGCCGCGCCGATTCGCCACGCGTTCACCAAGAAGAAGCCAAAGTAAGCTTCCCGTCGTCCCTTTTTTGCACATCGTGCTTGCGCCGGCGGCGACTCAGCGGCTATCAGCGCCGAGATTTTCCGGAGGCTCAATGAAGACGCTCTCGCTCCTTGCTGCTGCTGCCTTGGTGTTCGCTGCCTGCGGGGCCACGCCGTGTCAGAAGGCGTCCGACTCGCTGAAGCGCTTCGCGACGAAGGCCTCGAAGTGCGCGTCCGGCGTCACGCTTCGCACGCTCGACGTCACGAGCTGCGATCGCCAGATCGGCACTTGCAGCACCGCCGACGTCGCCAAGCTCGATACCTACGCCAAGTGTCTCGACGCCGTCGCCGAGTGCGATCCTGCGGCGCCGATGGGCTTCAAGTCCGCCGGCGACGCCTGCGACGCGACCGCCGAAAGCTTCAAGATTAGCTGCGCCGCCGGCCTCTGAAGAAACGCCTCATGCGAGCGCGCGGATGACTTCCGGCGGCGCTTGCACGAGCTCGATGAGCACGCCGAGGCCCGACTTCGCCGCGGCGTCGCTCCCCTTCGGGTGAATGAAGCACACGTCGTGACCGCCGGCGCCCTTCCTGATGCCGCCTGGCGTAAAGCGCACGCCACGCTCGCCGAGCCAACGCACCGCCGCCGCGAGATCATCGATCCATAGGGCGATGTGGTTCAGAGCCGGCTCGTGCACGCGCGGCGACTTGTCCGGATCGATCGGCACCATGAGATCGACCTCCACGGCGTGCGCGCCGCGCCCGATCGTCGCGATGTCTTCGTCCACGTTCTCTTTCTCGCTGCGAAAGTGCCCGTGGCGTTCGAGGCCGAAGAGATCGATCCACAGCTCGGCGAGCGCGGCCTTGTCACGACCGCCGACCGCGATCTGCTGTAAGCCGAGGACGCGAAAAGGTCTCATGGTGCACGCTCCGGCAGCTCGCGCAGATAGTCGAAGGTGTAGATGCCCGTCGCGTGACCGTCCGACCACTGGAGCTGCAAGGCGTAGTGGCCGACGGCTTTGATGCCGATGAGCGCCGCGTCGGATGCGATGAACTTTCGCGGGCCGGCGCCGTGACCCTGGCAGTGCGCGCACGGACAATAACCGCGCGCGACGGCGTAGGACAGCGCACGCTTGGCGCCGGACTCCCACTGCAAGTGCAACACGCGCGCGTCCTTGTCGTTACGCGCCTCGGTCAATGCGTCAGCCACGGCTCACCTCGAAGCGCGCTGTTTCTTCGTACACAGAGATGTCCTCGCGCGCCCCGCTCCGCAAGCTCACGCGACCTTCGCCGAGGAGCTTGTCCAGGTGCGCAGAAGCCGAGCGCATCGCCCACGGTCGCAGAAACGCCGGCGTCGTGGCGTAGACGACGTCGACGACTGAGCCGAGCGAGACACCACCGCCAGCGCCGGCGACCGCCATATAAATGTCATGCTCGCGCTTGTTCCTGTGCGCGATGTACTCGTCGAGCTTCGCCACACCCGGTTCGATGACAGGCCCATGCGCAGGGTACAAGGTCTTCGGCTCGAGCGCGCGCAGCCGAGCGAGCGAGCGAAGGTAGAGGGCCACGTCTCCGTCAGGCGCGCTGATCAAGACGCTGCCGATCCCGGCCACCATGTCGCCGAGCACGAGCGCGCGGCTCACGGGCTCCCAGAGCACGATGTGCCCGCGGGCGTGGCCCGGGGTGAACAAGATCTGCGCCTCGCGATCGCCGCCGAGCGGCAGCGCGTCTCCTTCGGCGAGCGTGCGATCGATCTTCACTTTGCCGCGCAATTCCTCGGCCGTAATGGCGTGCGCGAGGATCGGCGCGCCGAGCAACGCCGCGAGCATCGTGGCGCCGGCAACATGATCGCGATGCCGATGCGTGAGCACGATGCCGCCGACGTTTCTTCTTGCGAGCTGCTGCGCGAGGCGCTCGTTCTCTTCCCGATCGGGGCTCCCCGGATCGACAATCCACACGGGATCGCGTCCGACGAGGACGGCGTTCGTGTGCATGGCCGGAGGCAAGGTGTCACTGCGCACGGCGACCGGCTCGATCAGCCCCAAATCCATACCGAAGGAACTATGACACCTGCGTCGCAAAGCAAAGGCCGGCCGCGGCGAACGACACGGAAACACTGAACAATTTGCCAAAACCGCCCCTGGAAAACTCGGCCTGCGACTTGCTAGTCTGTTATGCTGCATGCCGGTGCCGTCGCTACCCCACATCGCCCGCCACAGATCATCGCTGCTCGCGTTTGGCGTGCTCTCGCTGATGGCTTGCGGGTCGGCGCCGTTGTCTTCGCAAAAAGGGATCAACTCCGGGTTCTCGAACGGCGATCGCACGGGCGCGGCGGGCGACGTCCCGGCCGAAGAAGGGGCCACCGGCTCAGCGTCACCCACGGCCGGCACTGCGGCGATGCAGATCGCGCCGCTCGCCAACGCCGGCCCCGACCAAGCGGTGATCCGCGGCAGCCTCGTCAAGCTCGACGCGCGGCGCACGTTCCATCCGCTCGGCGTCGACTACACGTGGCGCTGGAGCCAAATCGGCGGCGAGCGCACGGTAACCCTCTCGAACGCTGATCGCACGGCGAGCGAGCTGACGAGCTTCGTCGCGCCCTCGATCGTCTGCACGCTCACCTTTCGTTTGGTCGCGACCGGCACGCTCGGCGAAGAGACCTCGGACGAAGTCACGATCAAGGTCGTCGAACAAAACCCCTTCGAAGCGCCGGCGCTGATCACGAGCGGCGACGTGCGCGTCCCGCCCTTCGCCGACGTTCGCTTGAACGCCTTCCTCTTCGGCAGCACGCTCGACGGCAACGTCACGTGGCGCGCGGTCGGCTCGAACGCGATCGGGGCGCAGTCCGGAATGTGGGGCCGCTTCCTCGACGTGACGGCGCCGAGCTCCGGGTACCTCTTCTATGCCGTCGAGGGATCGTCGCAGGGCTTGAATTCTGCGCCGGCGTTCACGGTCGTCGCCGTCGACGCGAGCGCGAGCGCCGATCTTTCCGCCGACGCGGGCGTCACGATGCCGACCGAGCTCGCGGACATCATCAAGGCACCGGGAGAAACGGTCACGCTCGTGACCCAGCAGCAAAATGAAGCGAGCGTGTGGACGCAGCTCTCGGGCGAGCCGGTCGTGTTCATCGACAAGAAGTCGAGCGGCTGGCACTTCGTGGTGCCGAGCACGCCGCAGCTTTTGTGGTTCTCGTTTGTCAAAGACGGCACGTCGTTGCGCTCTACCCCGCTCGTCCGCGCTGTCAGCGTCGAGGATCCCTCGCTCGACGGCGTCGTTCCAAGCGCGGGGCCGGATCAGTACGCGCACCCTGGGAACACGATCACGCTCGACGCCGGCGCCAGCGTCGTCAATCAGGACACGAGCTATCATTGGAAGCAGTCGGCCGGCGTCGACGTCCTCAGCGGCGTGGCCAACGTGGATCAGAAGATTGTCGCCTTCACGGCACCGCCGACGCTCGGCGAGCTCGTGTTCCTCTTGACCCTCGGCGGCCACACCGGCACCTCGCGACCGGACTCGCTCGTCATCAAGGTGCGCGCCGCGAACGTCAATGACGCGCCGACCGGTCAGGTGACGAAGATGCAAACCGGCGCGCAGAGCTTCCTGGTGACGGCCGAGGTGAAGGATCCTGACAGCGATCCCATCACGTGCACGTGGTCGACCACGGCAGGCAGCGCGAACCCGACCTCGACGATGGGCATGCAGACGACCTTCAACGTCACGGCGGCGCCGGCGACGGTGAAAGCGCACTGCTGCGACGCGCTCGCCTGCACGGATCGCACGGCGACGCTGCCTTAGCGTGCGAAACGCCGCGGCCGCGGTATCGTCAAGAGATGGGCCCGGTATCGATCCTGCTCCTCGCGACCGCAGCAGCTGGCGGCCAGTGGGAGCTGGTGCACCCAGGGCCCGACGCGATCGTCGAGAAGCGTGCGAACGGCGACGGCTTCTACGAGATCCGCGTGACCAAGGTGAGCGACGTGAGCGCAGCCGCGATCGCCGACGCCTACTGGAACGAGCGCGAGACAACGCTGAAGACTCAGAAGAAATACGTCGTGCTCAGCCGCACCGCGGATGAGAAGGTGGCGTACTTGCAGCTGCACCTACCGATCGTGAAGGATCGCGACTACACGATCCGCATCGCCCGCTACTTCGACGCCGTGTCCGGGCTCTTTCAATTCAGCGGGCGTTGCGTGAGCGACACCGGCCCGCCGCCGAACGACGATCACGTGCGCGTCACAGCGTGTACGGCGCAGCTCACGCTCGAGCCGGCCGGCGACGGGCGCACCGTCGTCACTTACGTGGCCTTCGCGAATCCCGAAGGGCGCATCCCGAAGTGGGTCGTCAACGCGGTCGCGGCGAAGGCGGTGATCGAAGTCGTCGACAAGCTCATCGAGCTCGGTCGCGATCGCGCGTCCCAGGCGCTGTCATCGGGCGGGCGATGAGCAAGAAGGACATCGAGCGCGAGGCCGCCAACCTGCGCCGCTCCGGGAAGCTGGATCCCTCGCGCATCGTCAAAGAATCGCCTGAAGAAGAGCTGCGCGCGCTCGGGCAGGAAACGCGCACGGAGCGCGCGTTCGCCGCTGCCGCAGAGTGTGCGTACTGCGCCCGCGAACGCCGCGAGAAAAATGACGGGACGGCGCTTTGTCGCGAGCACCTCGCCGAGGCGATGGGGCTTTAGCCGGCGTTAGCGCACGGCGACGATCGTCAGCGCGCGGCCGTTCGCTTCAACCTCGTCACCTGCGCACTTGCCAACGAGCGCCTGGCCGAGCGGCGCGTCCGGCGCGATCACCGTGACGTCGACGCCCGCCACGCGTGCCTTCAGGCCGCCGCCATGCGGAGCGATGAAGTAGACGCTCTTCCTTCCGCCGCCGTGGACCTCGACGAGCGCGGCCTCCGCGATCGCGTCGCCCGCCGCGAAGGCCCGCAGCGGCAAGAACGAGAGCGCGTTCTGCAGCGCCTTCAGCTCGCGCGCGCGGCCGGCCTGAGCACCGGCGAGGTACGATGCTTCGAGCGCGCGCGTGTCCTTGTCGTTCTCGGGCTTGCTCTCCTCGTGCGTCGCGGCGTCGCGCGCGGCGGCCGCCGAGGCCTCGAGCGTGCGCTGCTTCTCGGCCAGATCCGCGCACAAGGCGGCGATCAGCGAGGCTTTGTCGATCTTCGCGAGCATGGTGGTTAGACTCCGTGCATGTGCCTCATCTGCGTCGAATTCGCCAAGGGGAAGCTGACCACGCGAGAAGCCCGGCGCGCCTTGGGCGAGATGGCCGTCGCGCTCGATCGCACGCACGTCGAAGAGCTGAAGCGCACGCTCGCCGAGGCCGACGCGAAGCAAAATGAGGAAGACGACGACGCGGACTAGGCCAGCGCCCGCGCCTGGGACTAATTTAGAGCCGCGCGGCGAACGTATTCAAGATCGTCCAGCTCGGACCATTCGCACCTTCGAAGACGAGGGTCGTGGCGATGAACGCGAGCGCGGCGAGCAGAAGCGCGCCCGGCACCCACGCGAGCAACCTGACGAGCGCGCGCCGATCCCAGCGACCGCCGTCGGCGATGCGCAGCCGATCTTGCAAACGGAACATCACGTACGAGAACGGAAAGAGCGCGCACATCCACGCGATGAAGTTGACGCGGGGCACACCGTAGAACCACGGCGGCAAAGAGGCGTGCCAGACCCAACATCCTGTCGCAGTCGCGAGCGGATCGATCTGCAGGTCCAGCAGCGTCGCGCACAGCGCCACCGCGAGCGCCGACAGCGCGGCCGAGCGCCGTAGCCACGGCAAGCGCGCGCGGAGCTCCCAGACGACGAAGGTGGCCATCGACAACACGACGCTCCAGCCGATCATCGTCGCCACGGGCGCGACGAGCGGCGGCACGATCGTGCGCGTCAAGTGCGACTCGTGAAAGAAGCCGAGCAAGATGCCACCGTTCTCGAGCAGCGCGCCGTAGACGAAGGCGACGGCGAAGAAGAGCAGCGCATGCGTACGTTCGTGCGCGAGCGCATGGGCGAGGAGCAACCCGGCCCACGCGAAGTTCGACCACTCGTAGACGGCGAGCATGGTCGATGGCGCGATCGGCGACGGCCGATGCCAGCCGAAGGTGAGCAGCGGCAACCCGAACGCGAGGGCGAGGCTGACGCCGAGCAAGCGCCATTGAATCCGCGCCGCCGCCGTCGCTCGCACCGTTTGCAAGAGGACGAACACGACGAGCGGAAAGACGACGGTCGGCGCGAGGTCTTTGCGCGGCGGGTCCAAGTTCGTCAGCTCGGTGTTGAGGAGGAGGCAAGCGTAGATGAAGAACATCCATGCCGGGAGGTGCCGCCACAGCTCGGCGCGCGCCAGCGCGAAGGATCCCGGGGCGGCGGCGACGAGGGTGTTCTCGGTGACCTGAGACATGGCGGCGACCTTCGACGGCAAGCCCGCGCAGGGTCAAGGACAATTGACCGGCCGATGGACAGGCGCCGTGAAGGCCTAACGCTCCACGATGAGCGCGAGCACACCCGTATACGCGAACACGTGCAGCGCGCCGCCGAGCTGCGCGATCTCTGCCGACGTCTCCATCCCGATCCACGGAAAGTTCCCGAGCGCGCCGTCGATGTATGAGGTGTCGATGTCGCGCATCCCGTAGAGCGACGGGCCGCGGCTCGAACAGGTGAAGTAGACGCCGCAGATGATGCGCCGCCCTGCCACCTTCGTCTTCAACGCCTCGAGCTCGCGCTTCATGTCGTCGCGCGCGCTGACGGCGTCGCGGATCGCGAGGCGCACCTTCGTGCCTTCGGCGATCGGCTCGCCGAAGACGAGCCCTTGGCTGTCGGCTTCGAGGGCGATGACGTGGCGTGTGAGCATGCCTTCGCCGGTGTCGATGGCGAAGAGCACGCTCGACATCGCCCGCGGCAAGTCGCCCTTCAGCGGGCCGGGCAAGCGCGAGATGAACGCTTCGAGCGCGGGCTTGTTGTCGAGCGAGATGACGACGTTGCCGGTGGCCTCGGTGACGGTGAGCGGCGCGCCGACCGGTGAGCAGCCCTGCGCGACGGTGATCAAGGTGTCGAACTCGCCGGAGAGAAAGACGCCCGAGAGGCCGCCCGAGATCGCGCGCGTCTTGTCGCGATCGCTGGCCGTCGGTCCCCACTGGAACGTTCGGCCGAGGCCCTTCTCGGACGGCGCGCCGCCGACCAAGGGGTGCGGGCCGTAGCAGCTCGTCAGCGCGCGGATCAGCGGCTCGAACGATCCGACGTAAGAGTCGGGCATGAGCAGGAGCAGCTTCCCTACGCTCGGCGTCGCGGCGAAGGACTGGCCGAGGCGGCGGCCGATGTCGAGCGAGTGGTGCGTGAGGTCCGGCGCCAAGAAGGAATCGGCGGTGATGCCGCACACCGCCAGCGCGCCGATCGCGGGCTCGTCCGCCGATTCGCCGTGACGGCTCGAGATCCCGGTCGTGCTGCCACCGACGACCGGCACGCCGTCGAACGCGCGCCCGAGCCGTTCGGCCATGCCGGAGAACGCCGCGGCATGCTCCGAGGTGGCGAAGAGCAAGATGACGCTCGGACGCTTGCCCTGCAGCGCCTTCTTCAGATCACCGGCGAGCGCGGCCTCGGCGGCGGCGCTGTCTTTGCTGCCAGACGTCGCGATCGTCGCAAAGGCTTCTGGGTGCTTCATTGACCACTGCTCATTTGCCACTACGGCTGAGCGTCGCCTTCGCTTGGTTGGCGATGGCGGACGACAGGTTCTTCGATTTGGCGATGTTCTTCAGATCCGATTGGTTCAAGAGCGGCAGAAACCGCATGGCGACGCCGAGGGGTGTCTTCGGATTCATGACGAGCGCGAGCTTGACGCCGTAGCTGCGCGTCCACTCACGGTTGTTGCAGACGATGCGCAAGACCTCTTCGTTCGCGTTCTTCGACGCGGCGACTTGCACGACCTCTTGGTCGGTGATGCGCGGATTCTTGATCGCTGCGACGGCCACGAGCTTGTTCGAATCACGAAGTAGCGCCGTCCGCACTTCTTTGTTGCCCTTCAGCGCCACCGCGACCTTCTGGGCGATGGTCATCGTCGCCAGGCGTTTCAAGAAGGGAATCTTGTTCGGATCTTCGGCCGGCTCTGTTTCTTCGGGCGCGAGCTCGGCCTCGAGATCCGGCATCTCGGCGCTCGCCTCCGGCGCTGGCTCGGCGGGCGCCGCGCTGCCGGTGAACGCCGGGTCGAGCATGTCGAGCGGCACTTCGATCTTGGCGACCGCGGCGAGGCGCTCGTCGGAGCTCAAGCGCAAGATCGCGTCGGTGAGCTCGGGCACGTCGTCCAAGATGACGCCGCCGCGCACGAGCAAGTCGAACATACGATCGACGGCGGCGCGCGACGCGAGCGGATGATCCTTCAAGGCGATGACGAGCGGCGCCGATCGCAGCAGGCGCTCTTCGTTCTGGATCAGCAGCGCGACGCTCGCTTCGGAGAGCTGCGGACAGATGCGCGCCAGCGTGTCGTCGGCGACGCTCTTGTTCAACAGGAGATCTTCGCAGAGCGCCGCACGTTCGACGACGCGCGTGGCGAGCAGATCGAGGATCTGCGCCGGCAAGTCGAGCTTGACGATCGGCTTCAAGATCGCTTCGGGGTGTCCGCGCAGACTTTTGTCGGCGGCCTCGGCGAGCTTCGGATCGTCCGACGCCGATAACACGCACTGCACGAACACGAGGTCCTTCGGCGGGATCGGCACGAGGCCCTTGGCCGCCATCGTCCGCATCGCGATCGGTGACGCCGGGTCGACGAACTTCCTCAGCGTCTCGGGCACGATCTCACGCGGGACTTCGGGCATCCCCGCATGTTAGCCAAAGGCCCGCTTGGTTCAAGGCGAAGGAGCGGCCCGCATGTCGATCGTTTGTGTGCTCGCGTTGCAACTCGTGAGCGGTGCCTGGGAAGAAGTGCACAAGGACGATGCGCTCACGGTCGAGCGCCGGCCGGTTCCGAGCGGCGAAGGACGCAGCGGCCTCTTCGAGCTCAGGATCAGCGGCCACGCGACCGTCCCGCCCGAGCGTATGTTCGAGACGCTGTGGAAGCACGAAGAGTACGAGCAGTTCGTGCCGCGCTTGAAGAAGATGCAGATCCTGTCGAACGACGGCACGGTCAAGCTGCTTTACCAGCAAGCGAAGATGCCGATGGTGAAGGATCGCGACTACGTCGTGCGCGTGAAGAAGGTGATCGATCCCTCGGCGCGCGTGTACGAAACGGTGATCGAGACCGCCGAGGGCGGGCCGCCCGAGAGCGACGACTTCGTGCGCATCAAGCGCATCCGCGGCCGGTGGACGCTGTCGCCAGACGCGGCCGGCACTGGGACCGACGTCGTCTACCAGATCTTCGTCGACCCGGGCGAAAGCTTGCCGCCGTGGGCCGTCGCGATGGGCCAGAAGAGCGGCACGCCCGACGTCGTCCGCGCGATGATCAAGCGGGCGGAAGGAAGATAGCTCACTGATTGCGCGCCCAGATAAGCTGCAGACCGGTCAGCGTCAGCATCTCGTCGACGGTCTCGATCGTCTTCGCTTCCTCGGCGATGAGTGGCGCCAGGCCGCCGGTGGCGACGACGCGCGTCTTGTGCCCGAGCTCTTGCTGCGTGCGGCGGACGAGCTCGTCGATGAGGCCACCGTAGCCGATGAGGATCCCTGCCTGCATCGCGGCCACGGTGTTCTTGCCGATGACCGACTTCGGCCGTACGAGCTCGATGCGCGGCAACTTGCTGGCGCGTAAGAAGAGCGCTTCCATCGAGATGCCGATGCCCGGGACGATGGCGCCGCCCAAGTACTCGCCCTTCTGCGAGACGACGTCCAAGGTCGTCGCGGTGCCCAGGTCGACGACGATCACCGCTTGCTTCGCCCACTCGTACGCGGCGACGGCGTTGACGATGCGATCAGCGCCGACCTCCTTCGGGTTCTCGTACTGGATCGACATGCCGGTCTTCACCCCAGGCCCCACGATCAAGGCGTCGACGCCGCAGTAATCGGAGCAGACGCGCGCGAAGGTCTGCGTCAACGTCGGCACCACGCTGGCGATGATGGCGTGCTCGAGCGCCTTCGGATCGACGCCCTTCTGGCGCAAGAGCTCGACGAAGAGGATCCCGTACTCGTCGCTGGTCTTTTGGCGCGCGGTCTCGATGCGAAAGTGCTGCAAGAGCTCGGGCTTGGCGCCGCTCTCGCCCCGATACACCCCGAACACTGTATTCGTATTGCCTACATCGATGACGAGCAGCATCTGCGTCTCCGAGCGAAAGTTGACACAGCCGACGCGGCGCACCACAAACAAGAGTCATGGGCGACGCGTTCTTAGAGATCAAACCCGCCTCGGGCCGTAGCTTCTCTTTCCCGCTCGATCAACCGGTCGTCCGCATCGGCCGCGACCCGTCCGCCGACCTCGTCATCGACGATCCTCTGCTCTCGAAGATCCACGCGCGGATCACGACGAAGGATGACCAGTGGGTGCTCGTCGACGAGGGCAGCCGAAACGGCACCTTCATCGCCGGCAAGCGCGCGGTCGAGAAGAAGGAGATGCCGCTCAAGAACGGCGACGACATCACCCTCGGCCTGACGTCGATCAAGTTCCACACCGGCGTCGCCGACGAGAACGCGCCGCCGATGAAGCGCGTGATGCGGCAGACGCAGGAGTACTTCAGCGTTCACGATCTGCTCGACGGCAAGGTCGGCAACTCGGAGATCCCGGAGCCGCTCGTGCGCTTGCTCGTGCGCCTCGCCGAAGAAGTGGTGCCGGAGACCGAGCCGACGCGCATCTACGCCGCGACCCTGGCGATCGCCGTCGAGGTGCTGAAGGCCACGCGGGCGGGCGTCTTCACGCAAGTGCGCGAGGGTGAGCTCTACGTGGCAGCGAAGCACCCGCAGAACGCCGAGCTCGAGATCCCGCCGCACTTCTACGCGGCGGTGATGGAGCGGCGCGGCGTCGTGCTCATGCGCGAAGGCGGCGACGAGAAGAAGAAAAAGACCGACAAAGCCGCGGCGATGGCGTTGCCCTTGTTCAACCCGAACGGCGTGATGGGCGTGCTCTATGTCGAGACCGACGTCGCCGCGACCGGCGGCTACGACGAGTCGAAGGCGTCGATCGGCTCGGTGATCACGGCGTTGATCGGGCCGGCGCTCTACACCGCGCATCGGATCAAGTCGCTGCACGCCGAGCGCCAGCAGCTCCTTGCGCAAGTGCGCAGCAACCGGAAAGGGAACGACGAAGGTTCGGCCTACCTCGCCGGCAATTCGTCGGCGCTCATGAAGTTGCGCGAGCAGATCGGCTCGGCAGCGCGTCACGGCCGCAGCGTGCTCATCGTCGGCGAAGTCGGCACGGGCAAAGAAGCCGTCGGCCGCGCGATCCACCTGGAATCGTCACGCCGCGAGCGCGCGTTCGTGCCGGTTCTGTGCGCGGCCCTGAACGCCGACACGCTGACCCGCGAGCTGCTCGGCGACGGCACGTCGTCGAAGCCCTCACTCTATCAATTGTCGGTCGGCGGCACGCTGTTCTTGGACGACGTGGCGCTCTTGCCGGTGCAAGTGCAAAAGGAGCTCGTCGACGTCCTGAGCAGCCACTCGGGCGACGCGGCGCCGCGGCTCATCGCGTCGTCGACGCGGCCGCTCGACGAGCTCGTCAAGTCGAAGACGATGATCGAGGCGATGGCCGCGCTCTTCGGCGTGACGGTGACGACGCCGGCCTTGCGCGAGCGGCGCGAAGACATCGCGTCGATGGCGCGGCAGTTCGTGATGCAGCACGGCGCCAACATGGGAAAGAGCGTCACGCTGTCAGCCGAGGCGCTGGCGGCGCTCGAACGCTCGGAGTTCAAGAGCAACGTGCGCGACCTCTCGCACGTGCTCGAGCGCGCGTTGATCGTGCTGGAAGACGGCACCGTGATCGACGAGCGCCACGTGAGCGCGCACGGTATCGAGACCGAAGGGCAGTCGCTGAAGGAAGCGGTCAACGCCTTCGAGCGCGCGTACATCTTGCGCGTCTTGGCCGAGCAGCACGGACACCGCACGCGCACGGCGAAGATGCTCGGCCTCTCGCGGCAGGCGTTGAGCGAGAAGCTGAGGAAGTACGGGTTGCGCGATCAGGATCAGGAAGCCGAAGGCGAAGACTAGCCGTCAGATGTCAGTGGCTTCCGAAACAACATCCGCCACACCGGATCACCCTGGCTCAAGTGCCAATCTTCGCGCTCGCTCGTGAACCCCGTCGTCGACGCCGGCGCAAACGTTCCCGGTCCGGTCGTATTCACGAAGCCGGCGCCCTCTAGGCACTCTCGGATATCGAGCGCGATCGGCTCGTAGTCGGTCATCACGTGGATCTCGCCGCCCGGCGCGAGCAGGCGCATCATGATCGCCGCCGTCTCCGGCGTGACGACGCGGCGCTTCTGGTGGCGCTTCTTGAACCACGGATCCGGAAAGTGCACGTAGAAGCGCGCGACCTCGCCCGGCTGAAAGAGGACGTCGATCGCGGTGTTGGCGTTGCATTGCAGCGCGAAGACATTGCCGAGCCCGCGCGCCTTCGCCTGCGCGAGCACGCCTTCGACGAGGAAGTCCCGGATCTCCAGGCCGATCACGTTCACCTGCGGGCGCGCCGCGGCCATCGCGATCAAGAACTGACCTTTGCCAAAGCCGATCTCGACCTCGAGCGGCGCCTCACGTCGGAAAATCCGGAGATAGTCCGGGCGCACGATCGTCTCGCGAAAGGTAAATGGATTCGCATGCCTGCGATGGCGAATGGCGCTCACGACGGCGGCGCTCATGCGTTGGCGAGCGGGCGAGCGTCAAGGTCGTCTTGACAGTTAGTTAGTATGAGCTTACTAACTAACCTCCATGGTGCGGCCACGCTCGGTCAGCGATGATCAGATCTTGGAGACGGTGCGAAGCTGCGCCCTGGAAAAAGGCGCCAACTTCTCGCTCGACGACGTGGCCAGCCGGCTCGGCGTCTCCTCCCCGGCGCTGCTCAAGCGCTTCGGCACGCGCGATCAGCTCGTCTTCGCCGCGTTGAAGCCGCCGAACCCCGCGTTCCTCGAAGATCTCGAGATCGGCCCGACGCGAGCGCCCCTGCGCGCGCAGCTGAAGGACATGCTCGCGGCATTCACCGAGTTCTTCTCGTCGGTGTTCCCCTGCATGATGGTGCTGCGCGAGAGCGGCATCGCCTGGAGCAAGATGAGCTGCTTGAAGGACGCGCCGCCGACGCTGCTCGCCCGCCGCGCGATCCACGAGTGGCTCGTGCGCGCGAAGGCCGCAGGCATCGTGAAAGCGGACGAGGTCGAGACGGCGGCGTCGGCGCTCATCGGCGCCGTCATCGCCAGGATCGCGCTCGATCACATCGCCAAGACCCCGATGAAGCACCCCGAGCAGTCGGCCTTCGTCGAGGAGCTCGCGCGCTTGTTCTCTCGCGCGCTCGGCACCGCGAGCGCGCCGGCCACCAGGAAGAAAAAGAAGGAGCTGTCATGAGAGTCGCCACCCTCACGATCGTCACCGTCGCCCTCGGCTGCATGAGCGCGTGCAAGTCGAAGTCGCCGGACACCGGGCCAGGGAAAGCGCAAGGACCGCCGATCAAAGTGACGACCGCCGCCGTGGAAGTGGCAAAGATGCCGCGCTACCTGACCCTCACCGGCAGCGTGCAAGCCGACAAGCAATCGGAGGTCGCCGCCAACGTCGCCGGTCGCATCACCGCGACGCTCGTCGAGCGCGGCCGCGAGGTGAAGCAAGGCCAAGTCATCGCCGTCGTCGACTCGCGCCAGGCCGGCTTGTCGGCGTCGGCGGCGGTCGCGCAGTATCAAGCCGCCGAGAGCCAAGTGCTCCTCGCCAAGCAAGAGTGCGAGCGCGCGGACAAGCTCTTCGCGCAAGCCGCGATCTCGCAAGCCGAGCACGAGCGCTTGAAGACCCAGTGCAGCGCGCAGCTCGCGCAGGCGAACTCGGCCCGCGCCAACGCCGACATCGCCGGCAAGCTGGCCGCCGACACGATCATCCGCGCACCGATGGATGGCGTCGTCGGCGAGCGCTACATCAACGTCGGCGAGTACGTGCAGCCGATGACGCGGGTCGCGTCGATCTTCGCGGTGAACCCCGTGCGCATCTCGATCAGCGTGCCGGAGAACGCGGTCTCGCAGATCCAGCGCGGCCAAGAGCTGAGCGTGCGCGTCGCTGCTTGGGGTCCACGCAAGTTCCCCGCCGTCGTCGAGTACATCAGCCCGGCGCTGCGCCAACAGACGCGCGATCTCATCGTCGAGGCGAAGGCGAAGAACGACGACTTCGCGCTGAAGGCGGGCATGTTCGCCACGATCGAGCTGGTCATCGGCGAAGAAGACCGGACGGTCGTGCCGGAGAATGCGCTGCGCGTCGACGGGGCCGTCAAGCGCCTCTTCGTCGCGAAGGACAAGCAAGCCGTGGAGATGGTCGTGAGGACGGGCGTCAAGAAGGACGGCCGCATCGCGTTGCTCGACGCGATCTCGCCCGGGACCAAAGTCGTGATTTCGCCGCCGCCGTCGCTCAAGGACGGCGAGGCCATCGAGTAAGCCGGGTAAGCCTAGGAGTCGATCATGCAGTGGCTTGCAGAGATTTGCGTCAAGCGGCCGGTGTTCGCGACGGTGCTGAGCCTCGTCATCCTGGTCGTCGGATCGGTGTTCTACAGGGGCTTGGGCGTCGATCAATTTCCGAAGATCGACTTTCCGGCGGTGATGATCGTGACGCGCTTGCCGGGCGCGGCGCCGCAAGACGTCGAGACCGAGATCACCGATCGCATCGAGGCGGCGGTCAACACGATCAGCGGCATCGATGAGCTGCGCTCGACCTCGGCCGAGGGCGTCTCGCTCGTGCAGATCCAGTTCTTGCTCGAAAAGGACGTCAACGTCGCCGTGCAGGAGGTGCAGCAGAAGGTGAGCGGCGCCCTCTCCGAGCTGCCGCGAGGCGTCGATCCACCGATCGTGCAGAAGCTCGAGCCCGACGCCCAGCCGGTGCTCTACGTCGCGCTGAACCACAAGGCGGCCGACACGCGCACCATCACCGACCTCGCCGATCGCGTCGTGCGCCGCCGCCTGGAGAGCGTCTCCGGCGTCGGCGACGTCCGCTTGCTCGGCGGCCAGAAGCGGCAAGTGAACGTGCTCATCGATCCCCTCAAGCTGCGCGCGCTGTCGATCTCGGCGGCGGAAGTCGCGCGGGCGATCGACGCGCAGAACCAAACCTCGCCGGGCGGCCGCGTCGACGCCAGCCGCGACTACCTCACCGTCCGCATCAACGGGCGCGTCCTCGAGGTGAGCGAGCTCGAGCGGATCGTGATCAAAGAGCAAGCGGGCCGCACCGTGCGCCTCGTCGACGTCGCTCGCGTCGAAGACGGCATCGAAGAGCTCGAGACGTCGGCGTTGTGGAACGGCGAACGCACCGTGCTGCTCGTCATCCGCAAGCAATCGGGCGTCAACACGGTCGAGGTGGTCGATAAGATCAGAGCGCGCATGGCTGAGATCCAACCGGAGCTGCCGGCCGGCTACTCGATGACCGTGCAGCGCGACGGCTCGCGCGTCATCCGCACGGGCACCGAGGCTGTGACCGAGCACTTGATCCTCGGCGCGATCCTGGCGGCGCTCATCGTGCTCTTGTTCCTCGGCAACCTGCGCTCGACGATCATCGCCGCCGTCGCGATCCCGACCTCGATCGTCGGCACCTTCGCGCTGATGTACATGAAGGGGTACACGCTCAACACCATCACGCTGCTCGCCCTCGCGCTGGCGGTCGGCATCGTCATCGACGACGCGATCGTCGTGCTCGAAAACATCTTCAAGCAGATCGAGGAGCATGGGCTGAGCCCGAAGGAGGCGGCGATCGCCGGAACGAAAGAGATCGGCCTCGCCGTCCTCGCGACGACGCTGTCGTTGATCGCCGTGTTCCTGCCGATCGCCTTCGTCGCCGGCATCCCGGGCCGCTTCCTCGCCAGCTTCGGCATCACCATGAGCTTCGCGATCGCCGTCTCGCTCTTCGTGAGCTTCACCTTGACGCCGAGCCTCGCCGCCCGCTTCTTGAAGGCGAAGCCGGCGGGGCAGCACCACACCCGCGGGCCTTTGGAGCGGCTGGTCGACGTGTTCTACCGGCCGATCGAGACCTTCTACATGCGCGTGCTCGCGTTCAGCATGCGCCGGCGCTGGGTGATCGTGACGGCCTCTGTCGCTGCGCTCGCGACGACGCTTCCCTTGTGCATGGTCGCGCGCAAAGGCTTCCTTCCCGTCGACGATCGCGCGCAGTTCGAGGTGCTCGTGCGCCTCCCCGAAGGGCGCTCGGTCGCCGCCACCGAAGTCATCGGCGAGCGGGTCGCCCGCGAGATGCGCACGTTGCCCGAAGTGATGGCGACGCTCGTCTCGATCGGCGACGACACCGCGAAGACCCCGAACCTCGCGCGCGTCTACGTGAAGCTCGTCGATCCGGACCAGCGCAAGCTCAGCCAAGCCGAGGTCAAGGACGTCGTCCGCAAGAAGATCCTGCCGCTCTTGCCGGCCGACTTGCGCCTGCAAGTGAGCGACGTCAACGAGTTCGGCGGCAACCAGGCGACGCAGCGCATCCAGTACGGCCTCGCCGGACCGGATCTCGGGCTGATGACCGAGCTCACGCCGAAGCTCGTCGAGAAGATCCGCGCCATCCCTGGCGCGGTCGACGTCGACTCGACGCTGATCGTCGGCAAGCCCGAGCTGCAGGTGAACGTGGACCGCGATCGCGCCGCCGATCTCGGCGTGCAAGTGGCCGACATCTCGCAAGCGTTGAACTTGTTCTTGGGCGGCCTCAAGGTGTCGACCTACGAAGAAGGCGGCGAGCAATACGACATCCGCATGCGCGCCGACGACGAGTACCGCTCGAACGAGGACGCCCTGCGCATCCTGACCGTGCCTTCGCGCAAGCTCGGCAACGTGCCGCTCGCCGACGTCGTGACCGTGACGCACGGCGAGAGCCCGAGCACGATCAACCGCTTTCAACGCGAGCGGCAGGTGATCTTCATGGCCAACGCCGGCGTTGGCGCGAGCGAAGCGGAGGTGAGCGAGAGCATCAAGCAGGTGCTCGAGGGCGCCGGCTTTCCGAAGGGCTTCTCGATCCGGCCGCTCGGCCAAACCAAGCTGATGATGGAGACGCTCTGGAGCTTCGTGCTCGGCCTGCTCGCGTCGATGGTGTTCATGTACTTGATCCTCGCGGCGCAGTTCGAGTCGTGGCTGCATCCGATCACGATCTTGCTCTCGCTGCCGCTCACCCTGCCCTTCGCGGTGCTCAGCATCATCATCTTCGGCCAGGCGCTCGATCTCTACTCGTTCCTCGGCATCTTCGTGCTCTTCGGCGTCGTGAAGAAGAACGCGATCTTGCAGATCGATCACACGAACCAGCTCCGCGAGCGCGGGATGGATCGCCTGAGCGCGATCATGCAGGCGAACAAGGATCGCTTGCGGCCCATCTTGATGACCACCTTCGCGTTCATCGCCGGCATGATCCCGCTGCTCACGTCCCAAGGCATCGGCGCCGGCTTCAACCGCGCGACCGCGGGCGTCGTGGTCGGCGGCCAAGCGTTCTCGCTCTTGCTCACGCTCGTCGCCGTGCCCGTCGCCTACTCCCTCTTCGACGATCTCTCGATCGGGACGAAGCGGCTCGTCGGGCGTTGGCGATCGCGGAGCACGGCGTCCCTGCAGACCTTGCCGACGAACATCGAGGAGGCGAGCAAATGATCGCCCTAGTGCTCTCTTTGGCCTTCGCCGCACCGGAGGCGTCGGCGCTCAACGACTTCTTGCACGGCGCCGATCAGGCGAACGTCGACCGGCGGCTCTCGCGCGAGCAGGTGCGGCGCGCCGCGCTCGAGTTCCGCCAAGCGTGGATGGCGCTGCTCCCTTCGCTCACCGCCAGCGCCGGCTGGACGCACAACCAGTATCCGGCCGAGTTCAGCCCGACGGCGGGGATCCAACAGTTCGTCGATCTGATCCCGCCGGGCTTCATCGACCCAGCGCGGCTCACGGCGCTGCAGAATCAGCCGCCGACCGTGATCATGCCGAAGAACCAGCTCGACGCTGCGCTGCGCTTCGAGCTGCCGATCATCGATCCCGGCCGCTGGTTGCGCGCCGCCGGCGCCTCGCTCGTCTCGGACGGCACCGAGGTGCGCGACGAGCTCACGGCCGACAACGTGCGCCGCGCCGTCATCAACGCCTACTACGGCTACCTCGCGGCGCTCGCCGTGCGCGACTCCGCCAAGAAGACGCAGGCCGTCGCCGAAGCGCAGCTGAAGCTCGTCGAAGCGCGCGTCTCCGTCGGCTCAGGCACCGAGCTCGAGCTCCTGCGATCGAAGGCCGAGGCGCAGCGCGCGAAGCAGACGATCGCCGACACGGAAGCGGTGGTCGCCACCTCGGCACGCGCGCTCGAGACCTTGAGCGGCCGCACGCCCGCCGCGGCGATCGCGATGCCGGAGAGCGACCTCAGCGCCGAGCCGCCGGTGGAGGAGCTCGAGAAGAGCATCGACAAGCTGCCGGCGTTGCGGGCGGCGAGCGTGGACCTGCGCACCTCGGAGCGCGCGCTCCTCGCCTCGCGCCTCGCGATCTTGCCGACGATCAACTTTCAGTTCACCGAGCGCTTCACGAACGCGACGGGCTTCCAAAACCAATCGACGCTCTACAACCTCGGCTTCAACTTGGTCTGGCGCCTCGACGTGCCGGTCTTTCAAGGCATGGTCGTACAAGGCGCCGCTGTCTCGCTCGCCGAGCTGCAGGCCGAGAAGTCTCGCCTCGCCGCGCGCGATCAGGTGAACGCCGACTGGCAGCGCTTGAACGCCGCGCTCACGAAGGTGCAAGCCGCGCGCGCCCAAGCCGAAGCGGCACAGCGTGCGGCGCAAGTGGCGCGCGATCGCTACGCGGTCGGCGCCACGACGCAGCTCGAATTGATCCAGACCGATCGCGACATGTTCGCGGCCGAAGTCGGCGAGATCCAGGCGAAGACGGAGCTGGCCCTCGCCCGCGCGTCGTTGCGCATCAGCACGGCGCGGCCGGTCGACTGACCGAATAAGAACCGATGGATTTCAGCGGCCGCCGCTCGTCGTCACGGCGTGCTCGAACGCGCCGACGGTGGTCGCCCCATGAGCCGCGCCGATCGGAGATCCGCCGCGGACGATCCGTGCGACGACCGCCGCGTCGATCGACGCTTCGGCGAGCCCGAGCGCGGCGAGGCGAGGATGAAAGCCGTCGACCGCGCAGACGAGCGCTTCGTCGCAGCTGCCGTCGTGCAAGGCAGCCGCGGCGAGCGAGAGCAACGCCGCAGCCGCTGACGGTCCGCCGCACAAGGTGACGTTCGGGCCCATGGCACCCGTGGCGATCGCGATCTCGGCGGCGGCCGCAGACGGAACCGTCGCCGGAAACACGAGCGGGCTCACGCCGGCGATGCCGCGCGCGAGGAAGCCCTGCCAGTGATCGGCGTTCGCGGCGAAGGCGCCGTACTGCGAGACGACCCAGATGCCGAGGCGCGGGCGCTCGGCGATCGGCTCAGCGAAGACGCGCTGCGCGGCCGCGAGCGCGAGCCGGCTCGGGCGGTCCAAGCGCCCCGGCCGCGCGTGCGCGACCTCCGGATCCGGCACGCCGTACACGTGACCGACGCGCGCCACCGACACCAGGTTGATCACGCGCGCTCCCACGCGACGGCCGCGTTCGATCCGCCGAACGCCGCGGCGCTAGCGACCGCGCGCTTCGCACCGGCGAGTGAGCCGTTCAACGCGACGCCAGCTTCGAGATCGTCGTACGGCACGCGCAGCTCGACACCACGGCGCATCTGCTCGTTGGCGAGGATGAACGACATGAGCCCGCTCGCGCCCATCGCGTGGCCGATGAACGCCTTGTGCGCGAGCCAGCGTTTTCCGAGAAAGCCGAAGCGCGTGCCGATCGCGAGCTCCATCGCGTCGTTCGCCTGCGTGCCGGTGCCGTGCGCCACGTACGCGTCGATCGATTCCGAGCGCCAATCGCCGAGCGCGCGCTCGATCGCCACCGCGAGGCCGGCGCCGTCTTGGCGCGGCGCGGTCACGTGCTTGGCGTCGCCGCTGAGCGCCACCCCCTGCAGGCGCGCGAGCACCTTCGCGCCGCGCGCCGCCGCCGATGCTTCGCTCTCGAGCACCACCGCCGCGGCACCTTCGCCGAAGTTGAGGCCCTTGCGCGATCGCGAAAACGGCCGCGACTGCTCCGCGCTCGCGGCCTTCAAGACGACGAAGCCCGTGGTCGCGAACGCGCACGTGGCGTCCGAGCCGGCGGCGAGCGCGCACTCGACCGCGCCGCTCTTCACCGCTGCGTACGCCGCGTGCAGCGCCGTCAGCGCAGACGTGCAGGCGGACGTGAAGACGAGCGGCGCCGGAAGATCGCGGGCGCGCGCGACGCGGAGCGCTGGCGCTTCGTAGAACGCACCGTGATCCGGCTCGCTCGGCGTCTCTCCACGCGTGATCGCGGAGAGCCAATCTTCGAAGCGCTGCATCTCGCCCGAGCACGTGCCGTAGTAGAAGCCGCGCGGCCGCGCTTTGCCGATCGCCGCCAACGCCTGCGCGACGGCGTCGCTCAGAAACGCCTCCGCCGGCCGCCGCTCGCGTCGCAGCGCTTCGAAAGACGGCGCGAGCTCCGGCACCGCCGCGACCATCGCCTTCGTGCCCGGCGCGATCTCGCGTTCGGCGGCGCACATCCGTCCGGCCGCGAGCCCGGTGATCGCGGCGTCGACACCGCTCCCGTAGGGGCTCACCAGCCCGACTCCGGTGACGACGACGTTCATGAGGCGCGGCGGATCGACGGCTCGGCGGACGGCGCGTGGCTGTCTTCCCAAAAACTGAAGAGGTTGAACCAGTAGCTCGGCCTTGCGCGCGCCTCGGCTTCCAGGATCTGCGCATAGCGGGCGGCGGCGGCGTGATCGTCGGCGGCGTCGATCGGCTCGAAGATCTCGAACTCGTAGCGCGCGCGGCCGAGGCGGCGGCAGAGCGTGGGCAAGACGACCGCGTTGCTCAGGCGCGCGAGCTGGTACGGCCCGATCGGAAACGGCGCCTCACGCCCCAAGAACGGCACCAGCGTCGACTGCGAGCCGGTGGCGCGATCGCCTTGCATGCACACGATCTCGTTGCGCCGCAGCGCCGCCAAGATCGCGAGCGACGAGAGCGGCGACGCGTTGACGGCGATGATCCGCGGCTGAATCGCGCCGCGCAGCGTGGCGAGGTATTGGCGCACGGACTCGACCTCGGTCTCGACCATCACCATGTTGACGACCGGCGGCGCGCCGGTCGGATCGAGCCCGCGATGGTTCTGCGAGAGCAGCCAGGCGCCGAGCTCGAAGTTGCTCATGTGCGCCGTGAGCAACACGATCGGTCGTCCTTGCTTGCGGGCATTCGCCAAGTGCTCTTCGCCCTTCACGTCGAGCGAGAGGAAGTCGGCGCCTTTGACGAACGCGTACGTGCGCTCGTGCCAGCAGAGCGTGAAGGCCAAGAACTGCTGATAGGTGTCCCACAAGCGCCGCACGTAGCCGACGCGCTTGCCGCGGAGCTGCGTGTAAAAGAGCTCGGAGCCCGCGCGGCGCGTCTTCAAGAACGGCACCGCGAACCACGTGCCGATCGCCAGCAGCGGAGGCCCGAAGCGCGGCCCGGTCATCAGCGAGAAGCGCGTGAACATGCGCACGCCGGTGAGCCCGCCCTCGTTGCGCCCGGACCATTTGACGGAAGGCTTCCCAGTGACGCGCATGCAGATAGTCTAAGGAAAGCCGGGGATGCCGGCCGGAATTTCGGTCGGGATGCTCGTCGGGATGCCGGGGATGTTCGGAATGCCGCCGGGGAGGTTTACCGGCAGTTGGAAACCGGCGGGAAGCTGCAAGGTGCCTTTCACTTCGATGACGAAGCCTGTGAGCGCGCCGGCGATCGCCGCACCGATGAGCACGTTGTCGCTCGAGTCCAAGTTGAGGCGCGCCGTCGCCGCCAAGACCAAATAGAGGCCTTGCTGCGTCAGCTTGTCGGCCGGGATGGTGATCCGAAGCGGCGGGGCTTCGGTGATGAACTTGACGATCTCGGGCCCTTGCAGCGGCAGGCTATTGAAGACCATGCCGACGGGCGACTCGTTCGTCGGGCCGAGCACCGTGACGATCGGATGATATTGAAATTCGTCGGTCGGCTCCGGGAACACGACGGTCAGATCGACGCCGGGATCGACAGCGCCGCTGAAGATGTCGAGCGTTGGGGTTTGCAGCGGCGGCTCGAAGACGATCATGCCGGGCTCGAGCGCGGGCGCCGCACGGATGCGTGTGATCGTGAACTCTTCGCCAACGCAGCCCTCGCCCTCGACGTTGTCGACGCAGGCGCGTAGGCCAAAGCGCCGATTCGGATCAGCGTCGTAGACGAGCTTCTCATTCTCGAGTGAGGTCGCAGTGTAGATGCCGGGCGCGAGCTCGGGGTTCTTCTCGGTCATCACCACCTGTTGGCCGCGGCCGAAGAATGAAGTGAAGGCGCCGCTCACCGGCACCGGCTCGAAGCCGCCCTTGGCGAAGAACGCGGTCGCGGTGCGCATGTTCAGCTCGGGCGAGCTCCTGAACGGCTCGACGTCGATGACCGGCGCGTCGAGCCAGGTCATCACGAGCACCTTGTCGGAGCGCAGTTTGAAGAGGAAGTTGCAGCTCGTCAGCGCGAAGGCTGCGACCGCGACGAAACAGGCACGAAGACCCATTCGGGATGGATACAACAAGGGCTGCCCTGACGCCAGGTCGCGGCGTGGCCGTGAACGTGCCGTAAGATGGGCCGCGGCCGCGGCCGAAAGTCCCTATTTCGTGGGGTCGAAGGGCCCGATCGCCGGCGCGCCGGCCGCGCCCGAGAGCACCGCGCCGAAGAACGACTTCGCCAGCGCCTGCGCGCCCGGATGATAATAGAGGACGAAGTGGCCGTCGTAATTCGCCGCTGCTTCGAGCTCGACGAACGCGATGCTCGCGCTGTCGCCGTTGTTGCCTTTGACCGCGACGTTCGACGGGCTGATCCCGAGCAGCGAGAGGCCGATGATCGGCTCCTTCACCGGCTCGAGCTGCACCCCCTTCAACGCGACCGCGAGCGCGACGCCGGTGAAGCGCGGGTTGTAGTTGTCGTTCGTTCCCACGTAGTGCAGCACGTTCTGCTTGCTGCGGCCTGGCAACGGCTCACGGTACAAGCGCGCGAAGCTCTGCGGATCGACGGCGTCGGCGAAGGACTGTGCGAGGGCCATCAGCGGATGGAACTCGTCGAGCTCGTCGCCTTGCATCGCGAGCAAGCTCGACAGCAGCGAGCGCATCTCGAAGGGCTTCGTGCGCCGCAGGATGCCGTAGCGGATGTCGCCGCCGCAGCCCGAGAGCAAGACGCCCTTGATCAACGGATCGATGGCGGCTTGCGGCGCCACCGTCTGCGAGCCTTGCGAGTGGCCGGCGAGCAGGATCTTCGCGGCGTCGAAGCGCGGGCGCGTGTGCGAAGCGAGCGTGGCGAGCAGCGGGTTGCTGCCGACCTTCGCCGTGTCGAAGTTCGTCGACGACGCGAGGCGCGCGAGCACCACCGTGTCGATCGTCGATTGGCGCGCGTTGTCGCGGCCGGCGCCCGGGTTCACCGGGTTGTAGAACATCTCGTTCGGCGTGAGGTTGATGCTCGGCGGCAGCGGGATCGGAAAGCCGCCGATGTTCAGGATCACCGGTTGATCGCTGCCCGGGCGGCGGCCGGGATCGGTCTTCTCGCCGTGCAGCGGCTGATCGGTCGAGACGACGGCCATGCCGTTCGCCGCGGCCCAGCCAGAGAAGTCGTTCTCGCCCAAGAACGAGCGCGAGTCGCCGCCGGTGCCGTGGGCCGAGACGAGTAGCGGCCAACCGCCGGCGGGCATCGTCTTCCCTTTCGGGATCGTCATGGTGAAGCGCGCCTTCATCAGCGGCGTGCAGTCGGCGTCGTTGTTCGCCGCAGCGTTGTCGCGGTAGCCCGGCGGAATGTCGACGACCTGCGGGTTGCCGTAAGCGTCGACCGCGACAGTGCCGCCGTCGCCCGAGGAGAACGGCGCTTGCTCGATCTTCGATTGGAAGTTCGGCGTGCAATAGTGGCCTTGGATCACCGAGTAGGTCCCGCTGTCCGTGCCCCACACGGCGTCGGTGAACCGCGGCGCCTTGTTCCCGGTCAGGTTCGTCGCGACGTCCATCATCTTCACCGTCATCTCGTGCGGTGACTGCGTCTTGAACAACGCGACGGCGGCGATGTCTTCACGCTCGACCCCGAGGCTCGCCAAGTAGTCGAAGGTCGAGACGTGCATGAGGCGCGCGGCCTCTTCGTCTGCTTGCTGGCGCGGGCTCGTCCACTTCACCGCTTCGAAGTCGGCGCTCGTTCCGAGCAACTCGCCGGTGTCGGCCTTGAAGTCGCGGCGCACGACGTACGCGTAGAGGTTGCCGCCGCGCATGACGAAGCCCGGGAGCGGCTTCGCCGCGAGCACGCGCGACTCCACGTAGGTGAGCTTCTGATCGTAGTAGCGGAACTCGAGCGGCAGGAACGTGCCTTTGTCCGGGCTCATTGGATCGACGTCGAGGAGGAACACCGGCGATTCTTTGCGCATCGAGTCGCCCGGCGTCGGCAGGCCCGAGGTGCTCGGCGTGCCCGAGAAGTGAAAGTACGCGGTCTGCGCGACACTGAACGCCTTCAGGTCACGCTTCGCTTGCGCCACGTAGGTGCTGACGAGCAGGCGGCTCGCTTCAGGGAACTGCTCGAAGGCGATCGAGCCGTCGGCTTTTCGGAAGAGCTCGCTCGGCCACGGCGTGTCGTAATAGCCGGGCACGCTGCCGCCCTTGCCGATGGTGAACTCGACGCGCGGGCCGGGGAACGGCGCGTCCGGCGTGTACGGCTTCGGCACGAACGCGGTCGGACCGGTGGGGCCGAAGGTCTCGGGCTCTTCGCTCGCCGGCGTCGTCGACTTGTTCTTGTCGGCGTTTTTCTTGTCCTCGTTGGCGTTGGCCAGCGGGTCGACCGAGCCTTGGCAGGCGATGAGGAGCACAGAAAGGACAAAAGACGAACGAAGGACCATGCGCATGATGACCGCGCTCCTAACCGCAAGAGAGTGCCCGACGCCCTGGACCGTGACGTCTGTCTAGCTGTTCTCAGGCGGGTTTTCGGTCAGGAGGGGCGCTTGGTTGCGCGGGAATGAGGTGTCGTGACGCGCAGGTCAGGTCACGCGACAGCTTTGACTACGGGCAGGTGTAGGGCGTGAGCGCGGTATCCACCGCCGTGAAGTCCGTGTCCGTCGTCGAATAGATGTTGAAGCAGAAGTTGTTCACCGCCGCGTTCGGCGGGAAGCCGCCGCGCGTCGCCGGCGCCGAGCTGCCACCGAGGTTCTGCACGTCGACGACGAAGTCGACGACCGTGCCCGGCGGGATCATGGCGTTGTCGATGAAGGTCTGCACGCCGTTCGTCGTCTCGATGCGCCCGTCGAAGATCGGGTTGAAGAAGATCGACCCGGAGATCGTGTCGGAGGGGCTGAACGGGTTCATGTTGAGCGTGAACGGAGGCGCGAGCACGTCGACCGATGTGGGATCAGGGAACGCGTTCGTCGTCGACGGGCTGAGGTCGGCGACGTCGACGTCGATGACGTTGCCGAAGTTCGGGCGCAAGCCGGTGTTGGCGCCGATGCGCGCGCGCAAGCGGGCGCGGCCGAAGCCGTCGTTGAAGAACGTGCCGCCGTTCGGATTGACGGGCGAGCCGTTCGCAAAGAACGCGCCGCGATCCTGAATCCGCAGCGCCTTTGTCGGGCAGCGGGCGGCGACCAAGGTGTCGGCGTTTCCGTTGTAGGGATCGACCGAGCCGGCAGCGCCGTCCATGTTGTTCTTCGTGCAAACGTAGATTTCGCCCGCGTTGTCGCCGCCCTTGATCACGCGATCGAGCACGAGGCTGAAGCGCGTGTAGGCGCCGTTGGCAGCCGCCGCGCCGGAGGTATTGTCATTGCGGCGAATAATGATGCGCTTGATGGTGATCGGGCCGGTCGGAGACACGGTCGCGAAGGCGCCGTTGACGACCTTCACTTGCTGTTGCGCGGCCGCGCCGACGATCGTCCCCTCCGGTGCGATGATGCCGCGCACGAGCAACTCTTGGCCGAGCGGCCAACCGCCCGGAGGAGCCGCGGCGAGGAGCGTGGTGCCATCGGGTCCGAGCGAAAGGACCGCCGTGTAGTTGAACGCGTCGATCGCGAGGGGCGTTACTTCACCCGGATTTCCCGGCATCGGCGTCGAGTTATCATAGCGCAAACCCCCGACCACCGAGCTGCTGCCGTTGGCGTCGTGTGCGAACGCGTTGATCACGTTCAAGAAGCTGCCGGCGAGGTTGATCTGGCCGTTCATCCGGATCACGATCGGCTCGTTCGCATTGAACGGCTGGCCGAACTCGTCGGTCGGACCCGTTCCCGAGATGGCGCCGCTCAAGTTCGTGTCGTTCACGAAAAACGCGCCAGTGAAGCGCTGGTTCGTGGCGAAGATCGGCACCTTACCGCCGTGCTTGCACATCGCGTCCTTGGTGAACGACTGCGTCGCGATCGTCAGATCGGGAATGCCGTCGCCGTTGAGGTCGATGCCGCAGCCCGCGATGATGAACACCGCCGCACTCGCGTCGAAGGCGCCGTTGCAACGCGCGAAATCGGGCGTGTTGAAGGTGACCGTGCCGTCTGCCGCCACTTGGCCAACGGCGGTGACGAAACCATCGGGGATCAGCGCGCCGGCCGGGTTCGGCAGCGAGCCGTTCATCGGACGGCGGAACACCGTCGCGAATTGGGCGGCGATCTCGGCACCGGCCGGGAGCGCATTCGCGTCCTGATCACGGCCTTCGACGATCGTGCCGACCGTCGCTTCCTGCACCATGAAGATCTCGAACAGGTTCGTCACGCTGTTGTTCGTCGGCCCACCGGCGTCCGGCAGCTTCACCTCGGCCTTCAGCTTCGCCTTGGCGTAGCCCGGCGCGGTGATCTCGACGTCTTGGAAGCCGGGCGCGTTGTTCTTGATGAAGAACACGCCGCCGGCTTGGCTCGTCGCTTCGTTGCCTTGCAGCGCATCGCCGCCGGCGCCCGCTTGGCGCGCTGGCGTCAACGCCGCCGAGAGCACCTTCACCGTGGCGCCGACGATCGGCGCGCCCGTGTACGCATCGAGCAAGGTGCCGGTGATCGTCGCGACCGGCGACGACGGCGCTTCTTGATTGATCACGTCGGGCGCGCGGACCGATCCCTCATCGGGATCGAGAATACCGTCGCCGTTCGCGTCCAACTTGGGGTTACCACCACGCGCCTGACAGCCGACCATCGCCATCGAAGCGCACGCGGCGAAGAGCGCCGCCAACACCGAAGTCCGTTGCATGCTTAGCCTCCCAGTGACGCACACCGGTGCGCCAAAATTCGTATCGGGGCTTTTTCATTCTTTCGAGGGCGGGTCAAATTTGTCGGGTCAGGAAATCGAGGTCAGCGCACGCAGCGCACGGCGGTCGTTCCTGCCACAGTCTTGTCGCGCGTTTGCATGGCGCCGGTGGCGAAATCGACCGTCAGCGCGTTCGCAGCCGTCAGCGGGTCCGCCGTGCTCGACCAGTATTCGGTCGCGAGCGCACCGACGAAGGTCGGAGTCGCCACGTGCGCGGCGGCGCCCGCCACGCGAACGTTGACGATGGTGGCGAGCTCTTGCGCCGTCGGCAATCGCCAGTCGTCGAAGCCGAGGTCGCTCCGCTGATCGCACGCGCTCACCGCCGCCGTGTAAACGCAGCCCGAACACGCAACGTTGCTACGAAACCACGAGAGCCCCGTCTTTTGATCGCGCACCGCGATCGTGCCGTCACCGACGTTCGCGTATTGTAACGCCGGCCCGCCCGCGTCCGTGGCGCCGACGGTGCGCGGCGGCGTCGTCTCGAGCACGCACACGATGTAGTGGCTGTTCGAGCCGGGCTCGACCGCGGTGCGACCAGTGGCGAGATCGACGACGTAGCCGTCGGCTGTCGCAGGCACCGCGCTGCGCGTCCAGTACTTCTCCGAGCGCAAGGGCGGCGTCGTCGGCAGCGCCGAGAACGGCGGCGAGAGCTTCTGATGCGAGAGCAGCGTCGCCATCTCGACGAGCGCCGGCACGCGCCAGCTGTACATGCGCCCATCGATCGTCGCTTGCGGGATCGCGCCGCATGCCGCGGCGGCGCCGGCGAAGGTGCCCTGGACCTCGGTGCTGCTCCAGTGCAAACCGGTTGTTTCGTCGAGGAAGCCGCCGACGATGAGCGTGGGAACGAGAAAGCCGATCGGAAAGCGCGGCCACTCGACATCCGGACGCACGAACGAAACCGAGCGAGAGAGCACCGCCGGGATCGCGCTCACGCTCGGCACGCTGAACGAAAATTGCGCCACGCCCTCGACCGGGCTCAACACGCTCAGCTTCGTGAAGGTGGCGACACCAGAGGCCATGCTCGCGCTCGGAAACGGCCCGACCGCGAAGCCAGCCGGGCCGCTGACCGTCGCGGTGACGACGGCGGTCGACGTCGCGTCGTTGTCGAACGCGTCCTTGCCGACGACGACCGGCGCGGGCACGATCGCTGTCCCCTGCTCGAAGACTCCCGGCGGCTCCGTCGCGATGACGAGCTTTACCGGCGCGCCGCCGTTCACCGTGATCGTCGCCCGCGCGATGCTCGTCGCAAGCTCTCCCGCATAGCTCGCTTCGAGCTCGTAGGTCCCCGCAAGATCGATGTGCGCGCCGGCGAAGCTCGCCGCCCCGTTCGCGACCTTCGCCGTCTTCGCACCCGCGAGCAGAGTCGGCGACGCGGCGTTGACGATCGACAAGGAGACAGTGCGCTCGGTCGACTCCGAGAGCGGCGCCATCGTCGCGTCGCGCAAGGTGACGACTACGTTCGTGAGCGCGTCGCCCGCGGTCACGCTCGCCGGCGCCGACATGGCGATGCTCGCGGCGCAGTCGCACGCGAAGAAGCCGGTGCCGTCGGGTCTGCAGCTCTGCGTACCGCTCGCGCCGTTCGCGCACTGGCACTCGACGGGCTGGCCGACGAGGCACACGTTCTGCTTGGCGACGACGCGCTGGTAACGCCGGCAGCCTTCGGTGGACAAGGACAAGGACAAGACGACCGCGATGGCGATGGCGAAGCCCCTCATGAAGAGGCGTTATGTCAGCGGATCGTCTGCGTGTACAGAACGGCGCCGCTCAGATCGTGCAGGCTGACGATCGCGCGCGGATCGGCGCCGGTGCCCTTGATCTCGACGCGCCCGTAGCCGTGCACCATCGATTGGAAAATGACCTCGGCCGGCCTCGGCGAGAGCGGCGCGCGCAAGCCGGCCGAGAGCGAGCTCGCTTGAAACTCGGGGAAGCCTTCCGGATGCGCGTGCGCGGCGTGCCAGTGTTGGTCCGCCGTGATGAAGAAGACGCCGCTCTTTCCCGCGAGCGCGTCGAAGATCTGCTTGCGCTCGAAGGTGTAGCCCGGCCAGTGATCGCTGCCGGTCGTGCCGTAGCGGAGCGGGATACTCGTCACGATGATCTTGAAGCGCGCGGTCGACGCTTGGAGCGCCGCCAGCAACCACTGCTTCTGCGCGGCGCCGAGCATGGTCTTCGCCGCGTTGTCGGTGACGCTGTTGGCCGGCCGCTGCGAGCGCGTGTCGAGGAGGAAGATCTCCAGCGTGCTGCCGTAGCGAAACGATCGGTAGATCGCCTTTGCCGGCGCGCTCGTGTGCGGCTTCACCGGCCACCACTCGTTCCACGCGGCGATGCCGTTCTGTACGCGGCTCGCGGACGTGGCGCCGTCCCAGTCGTTGGCGATCTCGTGATCGTCCCAGGTGCCGTAGATCGGAAAGCGGCCGATGAAGCCGTCGAGCGCGGGGATCGAGCGGACGACGGCGTGCTTCGTCCGGTAATCAGCGAGCGTCGTCGCCACAGGATCGCTGTCGGCGTAGGGAAAGTCGCCGAGCGCGAGGGCGAAGTCCGGCGCCGCCGCCTTCATCGAGTCGAAGCCGACGAAGCGCGCCTCGGCGCCGTCGTGCACGTCGCCGAACCAAGTGAACGACAGATCGAGCGGGCCGCTCGCCGCCGCGGTCGTGAACGCACGGACCGGGGAGAGATTGCGCTCGCTCGACCGGGCTTTGTCGCGCGCTTCGACTTGCAGGTAGTAGCGCGTGCCTGCTTGGAGGCCGGCGATCGACAAGTGCGCCGTGCGATCGCTCGCCGCCGCCGTGGTGATCAGATTGGAGGCCACAGGCGCTGTCATCTTCGGCGACAGCGACACGAGCGCGCGTACGTCCGCGGGCTCCGAGGTGCGCGCCCAGATCGCCGCGCTCGTTTGATCCATCTCCGAGACCATCGGCGCGTGCGTGAAGATCGGCGCCGCGCTGTGCAGGCGCGGATCGGCCTCCGGATAAGTCGCGAGCGCGGCCGGCGCGACGACGAGATCGTCGACGACGAGGCCCTGCGAGCCCCAGCAGTAGACGCCGAAGCGACCTTGCGTGAGCGCGGTGTCGCTCGCTTGCAGCACGAGCTCGTCGTCGATGAACACGGTGAGCCGCGCGCCAACGGCTGTGAGCCGCACGCGATACGTTTGCCCCGGAATGAAGGGCGCGACGTCGAAGTCGAGCACGCTCTTCGTGGCGCCGTCGATCTTCACGAGCCGGCGTATGCTCCCCTGCGCGAGCCATTCGAAGCGGTAGTAGTGCGCCGAATCCGTGTAACGCGCGATGAGGCCCATGCCGTCGTCGTCGGCGTTTTGCAGCGTGGCTTGCACGAACGCGTCCGGCGCCGTGGCCGTGCTCAGAAAGTACGTGCCCGGTTTGTCCAGGCTGCGCCGATCGGCCGCGCTGCCGCCGTAGAGGTTGCCGCTCTGGCGCAGCGCCCCGGCGGTGAGCGCCCACACGCTCGGCGCCTCGTTCGTGGCGCCGGGGTCGTCGACGACCGCGAAGCCGCTCACGTCGGCGAGGCTCGCGCCGGCGAAGCTAGAGGCGGCGATCGGCACGACGAGGCCGGTGACGTCGTGCTTCGTTTGGCCGGTGAGCGGCGCGCCGGCGCTGTCCGTCATCGGCTGCAGATCGATCGTCGCCGCCGGGACGGCCGCGAAGTCGGCGGTACGCACTCGCAGCACACGCGGATCGGCGGCGTCGATGGCGAGGGCGACCAGCGGCACACCCGTCAGCGTGGCTGCTGGCGGCGCGATTGGATGCGAGAAGCGCACGGCGAACGTGGTCGCGTCGACGGCCCGCGCGTCTTCGACGACGAAGGGGCCGGTTGGCGCGGTGGGTCCGGTCGGGCCCGTGTGAGGGCCAGGATCGCCGGTGGCGACGCCGGGTGGGTCGTCATCGGTTTGGGGGCCGGTCGCAGCGGGGGCGCCCGGGGGTTCAGCGGGGTTGGCGGGCGAGGGATCCCCCGCGCGCGGACAGGCGCTGATCCCCAAGAGCCACACGACGAGCACCACCCGCATGGCCGCGTTATCGGCACCGGCGCCAGCTTGACCACTTCGGCGCGTGGCAACCCGGCTCGAAGTGTGACATTTGCCCGTTCCGACGGAGACTTGCGGTGCACGAAGAGACTCAACCTCGCTATCCATTGCTGCTGCCGCGCCACGCGTTCTCGCAGCGCGAGGTCTGCCGCGCCGGCGACTTGTGGCGGGCATGCCAGGACATCGCCGTCGACGCGTCAACGCGCGGCGGCTGGCCCCCGTCTCGGTACAAGGCCGAGAAAAACGCGTACCTCATGCGCTCGATGGTCTGCGTGCATCGCGCCGAGACGACGCACGGCGATCAGCTCTCGACGCAGACCTGGATCTCGAAGACGAAGCGCGAGCTCGTGTCGATGCGCGAGGTGCGGATCGCCGTCGACGACGGCAAGGGCGGCCACACGCCGATCTGCGCCGCGACCCAAGAGTGGGTGCACGTGTCGGCCGATCTGAAATTGCTGCGCATGCCGCGCTCGCTGCTCGACGCGTTCCACGTGCTGGCGGGATCGCGCACGATCACCTTTCCAGACTACTCACCGGTGACTTCGGAGCGCGACCACGTATTCCGCTTCGACTGCTGGCAAACGTGGACCGATCCGCTGGGCCACGTGAACCACCCGGTCTACGTCGACTGGTGCGACGAAGCCTTTGGCCGCGCGATCGTCGAGCGGGGGTGGGATCCGGCGCGCGCCGTGCCGATCGCGGAGAGCGTGCTGTATCGAAAGCCGGTCGGGCCGGGCATGGCGGTCGTCGTCACCAGCCGCGTGCTCGGCACCCACGGCGGCGGCGTCGTCATGAGCCACGCGATCGCGGACGAGGCCGGGGAGATCTTCGCCGAGGCAATGACGGCGAGGCGGGTGATCGAGGTCTCCGGAGATGCGCTGGCGGCGGGGCTGAGCTAGGGCGTCTTCGTCCGCATCTGCACGAACGCTTCGATCTGCGCCACGTGATCATCCTGCTGATCGAGGAACTTCATCCCGACGTGCCGGTGCTCGCCCTTTTGCTCGATGCGCATCACCCGCGTGTTCATGATCACCTGCGTCTGCTGCCCGTGCAGGTAGAACTCCGCGGTCACATCGTCGCCGGCGCGCAGCTCGCTGCCGGTCTCGACCAACATGCCGCTGACGCTGATGTCGATGATCGTCCCGAGCAGGATCGGCCCCGGCGTGGCGTCTTTGCTCTTCACCCGCAGCCGCGTGAGGATGCGCACGGCTTCGCGCACGGACACGCCGAGCAGCTTCGCCGAGCGCTCGATCAACGAGCGCCCGTCGTAAGCGCCGACGATCACCTCGTCAGCGCCCGCGAGCTTCATGTCGTCGAGCAGCTGTCGCTCTTGCGACTTCATCACCATCATCACGAGCGGCGGCTTCGCCAGCGACTTCAGCGTGCGGCACACGCTCTTGCCGGAGACGCCGTCCAAAGTCTCCGGCAGGATCACGAGATCGACCGCGCGCTTTCGGCACAGCGTCACGAGCTCGGCGCCGTCCTTCACCTCGAGCAAGTTGACCGTGTCGCGCGCAAACGGCGACGGCGCGGCCCGGATCAGCTCGTAGAGTGGCGCGGCGGCCACGGTCGTTCTCACGAGGGGGAGTAGAGCACAGCTCCGCGCACATTTCCTCATTCCTGCCGCGCCGGCCGGCGGGGCCGACGCAACGCTGACGTCGCCTGCGCCATTTGACGTTGACCGCGCATCGGCGGCTCGTTATTCGCCGCCTGAATGCTCGTCGCGCTCTCGGTCCTCGCCACCGTCACCGCCGCGCCCGAAGCGGCGGTGCGCTGGGCCGCGCCGGTGCCGAGCTGGGTGACGCCGCGCCAGCTCGAAGCCGTGCTCGTGCCGATCGAGATGACGAAGACCCAGAGCGTGCTCGTCGAGATCGATGACGAGCAAGCGGCGATGAAGCGAGAGACCGAGCGCTATCGCCACCACGCCGAGCAAGCGCTGCAGCCGCTCGGCCTCGAGCAAGTGAGCGAGCTGCACATCGACTTCGACCCGAGCTACGAGCGCTTGCTCCTGCACCGCGCGCGGGTCGTGCGCGGCGGCAAGACGGTGTTCGCGGCTGGGCCGAAAGACGTGCGCTTCGCGAGCAAGGACAGCTCGTTTGGGAGCCGCCTGTTCACGAACGAAGTCAGCGCGACGATCATCTTGAAGGACGTGCGCGTCGGCGACACGGTGGAGACGGCGTACACCATCGCCGGCAGCAACCCGGTGTTCGGCGGCAAGCTCTCGGCGGTGTTCGGGCTCGACGTGACGCAACCCACGCTCTTTCACCGCGTGCGCATCGTGGCGCCGCCGAACGCCGTGCAGGTCGCCACGCACAACGCAGCGGCGCCCGAGACGCAGAAAAACGCGCACGAAGAAGCGTGGACGTTCACCGAGACGCGTGACGTCGCCCACGCCGCGCGCCCGAGCACCCGCGAAGACGCCACGCCGTTTTGGTACGATGACTGGCCGCACGTCGAAGTGAGCGCCTACGCCACGTGGGCCGACGTCGTGCGCTGGGGCGTCCCGCTCTATCGATCGCAAGCGCTCGGTCGCCTCGACGCCCTCGCCGAGTGGAAGCGGCTCCAGACGCAGGAAGAGAAGCTGCTCGCCGCGCTGCGCTTCGTGCAAAACGAGGTGCGCTACTTGGGCTTCGAGCTCGGGCCGCACTCGCACCAGCCGCACGCGCCGGCGACGGTGCTGAAGGAGCGCCTCGGCGACTGCAAGGACAAGACCTACCTCTTGATGCTGATCCTGAAGGAGCTCGGCATCGACGCGGCGCCCGCGCTCGTCAGCACCTACTTGCGCCGTGGCCTCGACAGTGTGCTGCCGACGCCCCTCGCCTTCAACCACGTGATCGTGCGTGCGACCTTGCCGAGCGGCGCGGAGCACTATGTGGATCCGACCTGGACCCACCAACGTGGCTCGCTCGACGCGATGACCAGCGTGGACTACGAGCGCGCGCTGATCCTGAAGGCCGGCGAGACGGCGCTACGCGAGATCCCGCGCCACACGCTCGACGTGCCGCTCTTCGAGATCAGCGAGCGCTTCGTCGTCCCGAGCTTCGCGAGCGCCGTCAAAGACAGCGGCGCCGTGCCCGACGACGCCAAGGCCGAGCTCTTCCGCCACACGATCTTCCGCGGCGAGCGGGCCGACGCCATCCGCGGCTACTTCGCCACCGAGCAGCGGGAAGACGTCACGCGCCAATTCGAAGAGAACACCGCCAAGGAGTTCGAAGGCGCCACGCTCGCCGAGCCGTACACGCTGAAGGACGACGCCGACGCGAACGTGATTCAGACGTGGACGCGCTACACGCTGCCGGCGTTCTGGGTCGACAACGTGCGCGACCTGCCGGCGCACGCGCTCGCCGACGATTGGCCCAGTAAACTGCGCACTGTGAAGCGTAAGACGCCGTTCGCCATCGCGTCGCCGGTGAACGTGTCGCACCACATCGACGTCGCCCTCCCTGGGCCGTGGGAGCTCCCGGACTTCGGGGCGCGCGTCGACAACGCGTTCTTCTCGTTTCAGCGCAGCTCGAAGGTGGACGGCGCGCACGTCTCGATGAGCTACAGCTTGCGCACGAAGACCGATCACGCCGCGCCGAGCGACGCGGAAGCGTACAACCGCGCCGTCGGTGCGCTCGAGGGACTCTATAGCGTAGAGCTCTATCACGCGGGCGAGCCGACGACGTCGCGCGGAGCCACGCCCGAGGACTTCGGCACCTTCTTCAGCGTGCTCGCGGTCGCCGTCGTCGGCTTCTTCGGCGTGGGCTTCGCGCGCAGGCGGCTCAAGCGCTTCTTCGTCGTGCGGAAATATGCGCACCGCGCCGGCGAGTCGGCGGAGACGGCGTTGCCGGCGTCGGCGGCGCTCGACGTCGACGGGCTCATCGCGTCGCGCACGTGCGCGTGCGGCAAGCGGCTACAGAACAACGGCACGCTGCGCAAAGAGGCGGTGCGCCTCGGCAATCTGAAACTGCGATCGTTCGAAATACGCTGCGCGTTTTGCCAAAAGTTGTCCGTCGTCTACGTGCGCGATACGTAGCGACGCATGGCTCAGGACTCGGGCTACCGGCAGGCGATGGCGTTACTCCTTGTGATCGTGCTCGCGCTGACGGGGTGGCTGATCGTGCGGCACATCGGATCTGAAGGAGAGCCGGCGACGCCCGAAGCTGTGCCTGCGGCGGCGCCAGAGCCTACGCCCGAACCGGCGTCAGTCGCGGCGGCCGAGCCGGCGTCCGTTCCCGTGCCCGAGCACGAGCACGACTCTCGATACGTCACATCTCTCGCGGCGCCTCGATCCCCAACGTGCACGACGGCGCGAAGGTGCCCACCCGCCCCGCTCGGCGCCGCTTGAACGCGCCGGCTCGACTTCAGCTGTTGCGACGGCGGG
>JADLHZ010000047.1 GCA_020848545.1 Deltaproteobacteria bacterium
ATTTTTTGCGATTTGTGCCAGCCAAAACGTTCTACCGCGCAGCCAACGGCGTCGAGCGAGTCCTGCTTTCCTGTCTTCAGCATCATTCAAGACGCCCGCAGTTTGGCGTCATGAATGATGCGAGCTAGTACTTCTCCCACTGCACCGGCCGGCCCAGGTCCGGCGGATCGACCGTCAAGACGTACTGCGCGCGCCGGTTCGACGCTTCGTCCGTCTCGTCGGGCGTCGCCTTCAAGAGCGACGATTCGCCGAGCCCCGCGACGACGACTGGCAGCGAGAAGCCGTGCTTGCGAAACCACGTGGCGATGCTCTTGGCGCGCTTGTGCGAGAGCGTGAGGTTCTTGTCCGCCGGGCCGACGGTGTCCGTGTGCCCGATGACGTAGAGCTTCACGGGCGCGAACTTCATCGCCTTCTCGGCCGTGCTGAAGATCCTGTCGTACGCCACGGCGAGCTTTTGTTCCTCCGCCTTCGGCACGTCGAACTTGTTCGTCTCGAAGCTCACTTCCTCGTGCGCGATCTCGACGTACCAAGGAAAGAGCTGCACCGCGCGGGTGATGCCCTTCTCGTCGGCGAAGACGGCGTCGATGCGCACCGTCGGCACCGTCGCCAGGGGAAACTCGGCGACGAATTGCTCGCTCGGCTCCTTCGGCCGGAAGATCACCGGCCCGATCTGCGCACCGTCTTCGCCGATCAGCGTCATGTCGATCTTCGCGATCTTGCGGCTCGCCTTCACGTTGAACTTGCGCTGCGCGATCTCTTTCGCGCTCGCGACCGTGGCGACCTCGAGCGGCACGATGATCTCACCGCGAAACTCGAGCGGAATGGTGCCGACTTCGCCGCCCTTGAAGCGCACCTCGAGCTCGCCCGAATAGTCGTAGCTGCTGCCTTTCTCTTGATCGAGCTTGAAGACGAACTCGCCCTTCTTCGCCTTCGGGATCGTGAAGTTGAAGTCCTTGTTGTCCTCGCGCTTCAGCCGCAGCACCGCGCCTTCGATCGGCAGATGCACCATCACCTTGACGAACGGCACACCTTCGCCGGCGAAGACCTGCGCCTTCGTCTGCAACGTGACCGCGTCGGGGGCGGCGAGGAGCATCACACTCAAGCAAGCGAACATGGCCCGAGCCTAGTAAACTTTCGCCATGCGCGCACTTGTCTTCACCTGCGCCGTCTTCACGACGGCGTGCTGCGCCGGGTGCCAGATCACCACCTCGCGATCGATCACCCTCGGCGACGTCGATGACGACGGCGACATGGCCAATGAGAACACCGGCTCGGTCACCGGGTCGACAGGCGAGACCGGTACGACGGGAACGACCGGCGCGACGGGCATGACCGGACCGCCCGCACCGCCGGTGTTGATCTCGTTCTCACCGGCGAGCGGCAGCATGGTCAGCACGCTGCAGCCGGAGGTGTCGTTCACCTTCGACAAGAACGTCGACGCCGCGATCGCGGCCGAGTTCTCGCTCGTGCGCAACGGCACCGCGGTCGCAGTGACGACGAACGTTTTTGGCACGATCGTGGCCATGACGCCGACCGCTGCGCTCACGGAAGCCGTGACCTATGAGCTCCACCGCAACGGCGCCGTGCTCGGCACCTTCAGCGTGCTCCTGCCCTTCACGATCGCGACGCGGACTCCCGCACCTTCGGCGACGAACGTACCGGTGACGAGCGCGGTCTCCGTCACCTTCACGAAGACGCCCATCGCCGGCGCGACCCTCACGCTTGCCGCCGTCAGCGGGGTGACGGGCGTCACCGGCGTGACCTCCGCCAGCGGCGCGACGTTGACCTTTACGCCCGACGCTTCGCTCGACGTCGTCACCGCATACACAGCGAGCGTCACCGCCGAGAGCGTGCACGGGCAAACGCTGAGCACGACCTGGACCTTCACGACGCGCGGCCGCTTGAAGGCGTTCATCGCCACCGCTTCGAACGGCGGCAACCTGGGCGCTTCACCGAACGCCGGCGGTCAGACGGGCGTCGCCGCTGGAGACGCGATTTGCAACGCGCGCGCGGCGACGCTCGGCTTCAACGGTCAATTCGTGGCGTGGCTGTCGACGTCGTCGACCGACGCCTACTGTCACCTCTTCGGCCTCGCGGGAAAGAAGGCCAGCAACTGCGGCGCCGGCGCGCTGCCGACGAACGCCGGCCCTTGGGAGCGCAGTGACGGCCGCTCCTTCGCGCCGACGATCGACCAAGTGGTCAACAGCTTCATCACCTTCCACAACGCAGAGCCCTCGACCTCGACGACGACGCTGGTGATGACCGCGACGACCGCCAGCGGCGAGCTCAACACCGGCGCGACCACATGCGGCGATTGGACTCTGCAAGACACGTCGCTCACCTCGGGGTCGAGCCCGACGATCAGCGGCTACTTGTGGACGAACGCCACGCAGTTCGGATGCAACTGGCCGCTCGGCACCGCGATCATGTGCCTGGAGACGGGCGCCGGTCCCGCGCTCGCGGCGCCGCCGACCGGTACGAAGAAGATCTTCGTCAGCTCGGCGAGCGGCAGCGGCATCTTGGAGAGCTGGAAGAGCACGCCGGGCTTGAGCGGCGTCAGCGGCATCACCGGCCTCGCCGCCGGCGACACGATCTGTCAGCTGCTCGCAGGGAACGCCGGCCTCGCAAACCCGAACAACTTCATCGCGTGGCTCTCATCGTCAACCACAGACGCCAAGGATCGCGTCACCGGCAACGGCCCGTGGCACCGCCCTGACGGCACGCTCGTCGCCGCGTCGAAGGGCGAGCTGCTCGTGAACCTGCAAGCCGGGATCGCGCAGGACGAGACCGGCGCCTACGAGAATTGGCACTGGGACGCGTGGACCGGCACGACGGCGAACGGCACGAAGAGCGCGAATCTCTGTGGCGATTGGAACTCCACGAGCGGCAACGGCGAGTGGGGCATGGTCGGCTACGGCAACCGCAATTGGACGCAACCGAGCGCGTTCAACTACAACTGCGGAAACGGCTTCCGTCTCTATTGCCTCGAGAACTGAACCATCGCAGAAGCGAAACGATGTCGCCCTTCTTCCAACGCATCCTCGCCGCGCTCGGCGCCACCTTCCTGCCGCCGCGGCACCCGGGCGACTGGCACGGCGGCGACGCGACGAGCGTGGCGATCATCACGGAGTTCACCGGGCGCGCGCCGTGGTGGATGCGCATCGCGTTCTCGGGCGGCTTGTTGCTCGTCAACGTCTGTCCGCTCTTCGTCATCGGCACGCCGCGCACGTTCTTGGGCCTCGATGAAGCGACGCGCCTGCGCTACCTGAACCGCTTCGTGCGCCAGCCGCCGTTTGCGCTGCTCTTCGCGCCGCTGCGCGCGGTCCTCGGGATCTGCATCTACGCGCGCCCGGACGCGATGAAAGAGATCGGTTACTCGAACGCGGGGCGCGCATGAGCGGCGAAGCGCACTACCTCTACGCGCCGCCGCCAGATCCGCGCGATGATCAGCGGACGCTCCCCGCGAAGTGCCAAGACCTCATCATCGGTTCCGGCCCGTCAGCGTCGGTGATCGCCGCGTACTTGGCGAAGGCCGGCCGCAACGTCGTGCTGCTCGAAGAGGGCCCCGCGCGCGACAACTCGCACTACAAGGATCACCTCGCACCCGACACCTTCGCGCGCATGTATCAGACGAACGGCGGCTTTCCGATCATGGGCGGCCCCGGGACGCCGCCGATCGTGCTGCAGCTGGGGCGCTGCAAGGGCGGCGGCACCGTGGTCAACGGCGCCGTCTGCTACCGCACCGATCCCGAGGTCGTTGACGAGTGGAGGGACGAGCTCCACTTGGAGCACCTCGCCCGCGAGATCTGGGACGGCTTCGCCCGCGCCGAGAAGCGCATCGGCGTCACGTCGATGGGCGAGCTGCATTCGCTGTCGGCGCTGAAGGTGCGCGAAGGCGCCAAGAAGCTCGGCTGGGACTACCACGACGTGCATCGCAATACGCCCGGCTGCCGTGGCACCTCGCGCTGCATCAGCGGCTGCGTCAGCAACGCCAAGCAGTCGATGTTGATCACGTACTTGAAGGACGCCGAAGAGCACGGCGCCGTTTGCTACACCGACACGCGCGTCACGAAGATCGAGGGCACCTTCGGAAAAGTGCGCTCCGTCCGCGGCATGCGCGCGGGCAAGACCTTTCACCTGCAAGCCGAACGCATCTTCTGCGCCGGCGGCGGCGTGATGACGCCGTTTCTGATGCTGAAGAGCGGCATCAAGCACCTGCGCGCGATCGGCCGCCACTTGACGATCCATCCGTCGACGCGTGCGTACTACGTCTTCGACGAGGTCGTGAACGCGTCGCAGGGCGCGTTTCAATCGTTCGCCGTGCACGAGTTCCGCGACGAGGGCATCCACATCATCTCGCTCTTTCCGCCGCCTGGGGCGTTCGCGGCATCGCTGCCGGCGATCGGTCCGGAGCTGCGCACGCTGCTGCAAACACTGCCGCACATCGGCATCATGGGCGGGCTGATCTCGGACGAGTCCGAGGGCCGCGTGATCGCGTTGCCCATCTTCGACGCGCCGATCGTGCGCTACACGATGCAGCCGGTCGACAAGCGCAAGATGCTCCGCTGCATCCGCCTGCTCGGCGAGCTCGGCTTCGCCGCCGGCGCGCGCGAGGTGTACCTGCCGTTCAATTGGCGGCCGGCCGTGCACGACATGCACGAGCTCGAGCACCAACTGTCCGAGAAGATCTCGCCGCACGACTTCGAGATCACCGCCCAGCACCCGCTCGGCACCTGCCGCATGGGCTACGACGAAGATCTGTCGGTCGTGCGCGAGGACGGGCGGGTGCACGGGTACGAAAATCTGTACGTCATCGACTCTTCGGTGATCCCGACGTCCATCGGCGTCAACCCGATGCTGACCGTGTTGGCGGTCGCGGAAGTGATCGGAGCGTCGCTCACGTGAAAAGGTCCGAGGGACTCCAAAAATATTGCGCCGCGCCAAACACCTAATAGAGTGGAAGTGCCATGAGAACGAACGCAGTTGCACGACGGGAGTCATGACTTATGGTCGCTCCGCAGATGGTCATGTACGAAGAGGAGTTCAAGCAGATCTCGGCGATCTGCGAGCGCCTCACCAAAGAAGCGAACGCGAAGGTCGTGTTCTTGGTCGACAAGAACGGCCAGCTCCTCGCCTCGGCGGGTGACACCGCCAACATCGACACGACCTCGCTCGCGTCGCTGACCGCCGGCAACATCGCGGCGACCGGCGGCCTCGCCAAGCTCATCGGCGAGAAAGAGTTCGCCAGCCAGTATCACGAAGGGGAGCGCGACAACTTCCACATCTCGATCGTGGCGAGCCGAGTGATCTTGGTCGTGATCTTCGGCGAGCGCGCCACGCTCGGCCTCGTGCGCCTGCGCGTGAAGAAGGCGAGCGAAGAGCTCACTGGGATCTTCAACTCACTGATTCAGAAGGTGGAGAACCCGGGCCAAGCGCCGTTCGCCGAAATCACCGACGATGATATCGACAACTTGTTCAGTGAATAGGGAAGGCGAATAACCGATGTCGTTCATCAACTACTCGTCGCGCGAAATCAACTGCAAGATCGTTTACTACGGTCCCGGTTTGTGCGGCAAAACGACGAACCTGCAGTACATCTACAACAAGACTTCGCCCGACGCGAAGGGCAAGATGATCTCGCTCGCGACCGAGACCGAGCGCACGCTCTTCTTCGACTTCCTCCCGCTCTCGCTCGGCGAGATCCGCGGCTTCAAGACGCGCTTTCACTTGTACACGGTGCCCGGCCAAGTCTTCTACGACGCGAGCCGCAAGCTCATCTTGAAGGGCGTCGACGGCGTCGTGTTCGTGGCCGACTCGCAGATCGAACGCATGGAAGCGAACCTCGAGTCGCTCGAGAACCTGCGCACGAACCTCGCCGAGCAAGGCTACGATCTCGATAAGATCCCCTTCGTCGTCCAGTACAACAAGCGCGACTTGCCGAACGCCGCCGAGCTCGCCGAGCTGAAGCGCTTGATGAACCCGAAGAACATCCCCGACTTCGAAGCCACCGCCACGAACGGCGTCGGCGTGTTCGACACCTTGAAGGCGATCGCGAAGCTGGTGCTCACCGAGCTCAAAAAGGGCGGTTAGTCCGCAGACTTGTCCGCGCCCAGCTAAACTTAGATATCGACTCTGCGAACGCCGCACTTGCTCGCCTCTTGCGGCAATTGTGCTAATTTCTCTGCGCGTGGTGATGTACCCCTACCTCCTTGCAAGCGTGCTGCTCACCGGCGCCATGCCGAACAAGCTCTTCAAAGATCTGAAGAAGAGCCAGGGCAAGGCGCCGGTCGTGAAGAAGATCGAGCCGAAGAAGGGCACGAAGCCTGCGGCGGCGAAGCCGGAAGAACCCGCGAAGCCCGCCGAGGCTGCGCCGACGACTGACACCCCGGCGCCCGAGCCGGAAGAGCCCCCGCTCACCGCGCCGCCAAAGCCGAAGGAGTCGCAGCTCGAGATCACGCCGGTCGCGCCAGCGAGCCAACCCGCGGTCGATCCCGAGACGAGCGTCAAATTGCGCGGCCTCGAAGAGCGCGTGAACGAGCTGAAGGAGAAGATCTTCCGCTCGAAGGCGCGGCTCGTCTTGCTCCAGGAGGCGGTGCTGCACGGAACGATCACCGGCGCGCGCGCTGTCCTCGTCCACAAGAACGAGATGAGCGGCAGCTTCAAGCTCGAGCAGGTGCAGTACTTCTTCGACGGCGCGCCGATCTACAACAAGCAAGACGCCGAGAACGATCCGAAGGGCAGCAAAGAGATCCAGAACGACGAGTTCGAGATCTTCAACGGCAGCATCGTGCCGGGCAGCCACGAAGTCAGCGTGTCGCTCGTCTATCGCGGCAACGGCTACGGCGTGTTCAGCTACTTGAACCAGTACGTGTTCAAGGTGAAGAACAGCTACGTCTTCACCGCTGAAGAAGGGAAGCAGACGACGGTGAAGATCGTCGGCTTCGAGAAGGGCGGGCTCGCCACCGAGCTGAAGGATCGGCCGGCCGTGCGCTTCGACGTCGAGGTCACCAAAGAATTGCGCGCGCCGAAAGGACCTCCCGCGCAGCCACCGGCGAAATGATCGCGCTCTTCGTGCTCGCGCTCGGGGCGACCCCGGCGTCGGCTCCTGCATCGGCGCCGACCGCCGACGCACCCTGGTCCGGCGTCGACGCTTTGGAGCGCGCCGTCGCCGCGCTCGAGCCGAAGTTGGCCACCTTGAACGCGACCTACTCGCGCAACGACGTCTTCGACAAAGACGGCGCCATCCGCCAGCGCGTCAGCGACGGTGAGATCTTGGTGCTGCTCGGCGATCACGCGCGCGCGAGCGTCGTGCTCTTCGACGTCGTCAGCGATCCGAAGAACGCCGTGCACTCGCTCTACGATCGCGCGCTCTACTACCTCGCCGAGTCATGCTTCCACACGCGCAACTTCGTCGGCGCCCGCGCGCGCTTTCAGCAGTTGATCTCGCGCGGCGACAAGACCTTCTTGTTCGACGCGTTTCAGCGCCTGATCGAGATCGCCGAGACGCTGCAGGATTACTCGGGCGTCGAAGAGAAGGTCAAAGAGCTGCGCGACGTCGGCTCCGGCGTGTTGCGGCCGGACGTCGCCTACCTCTACGGCAAGAGCCTGGCGCGGCGGGCGAAGAGCGAAGAAGCAATCGCGCAGCTTGCGGCGATCGCGCCGGATCACAAGTTCTACTTCCGCGCGCGCTACGTCATCGCGTCGGAGCTCGTGCGCCTGAAGAAGCTCGACGAGGCTGCGAAGGAGCTCGCCAAGGTCATCGCGACGCCCAAGCCGCTCGGCCTCGGCGCCGACGAGAAGGACGAGCTCCTGATGCGTGAGATCGCGAGCATGGCGCTCGGGCGCGTCAGCGGCGAGCAGGGCCACGTGAAAGAAGCGATGGCCGCGTATCAGACGATCTCGCGCGACTCGCCGTACCTGCCGCAGTCGCTCTACGAGATCGCGTGGATGTTCGTGCAGCAGTCGGGCTTCGCCACGCTCGAAAAAGTGCGCATGCAGCACCTGCGAAAGTCCTTGCAGGCGATCGACATCATGCTGCTCGCGCTCGAAGATCGGGTGCTCGTGCCGAAGGCGACGGTGTTGAAGGGCAACGTGCTCTTGAAGCTCGGGCGCCACGAAGACGCTGTCGACGCTTACGTCACGGTCGCGAAGAAGTACGAGCCCGTCTACAAGGAGCTACAACAAACACTCGTCAACCAGACCGATCCGACGAAGTACTTCAACGAGGTCATCGCCAAGAACCAAGGCACGTACAACGCGGCCGCGTTCCTGCCCACGCTCGCCGTCGACTGGGTGAGCGAAGAGCGCGAAGTGAACCGGGCGCTCGGCGTCGCGCACGATCTCTCGGCGGCCGACGCCACCGTCGCCGAGTCGAAGGTGATCGGCGGCAAGGTGCTCGGCGCTTTGACGACGCGCCGGCCCATCGAGCTCTTCCCCCAGTTCAAGGAGGGCGAGAACCACGCCGTACAGCTCGAGCTCGAGGTGAGAAAGCTCTTGGAGCGTTTCTTGGCGCTGCTCACAGACGCCGTGAGGCCGAACATCGACGGCAAGACGCGCGACAAGCTGACGAAGGCGCAGACCGCGCGCATCAAGGCGCAGGCGTCGCTCGCCGAGGCAGCGTTCAAGCGCGAAGAGTCGAAGCGCATCGAGTCGAAGCACTTGGCGATCGTCCACGACTTGGATCGGCGCAACCTGCGCTTGCGCACGGAGCTTGCGAGCTTGAACGCGCAGCTCGTCGCCGTCAGCAAGTGGCTCGACGACAACAAGAGCAAGGACACCGTCGCGCCGGACAAGATCGCGTTGCTCAAGGAGCAAATGGGCAGCGAGTCGAAGGTGCTCGCCGAGCTCGAGCGGGTGGAGCGAGAGCTCTACGATCAACTGCAGCAAGCGCGGACGAGCTCCGGCGGGCCGGTGACGAACGAGCAGCGCGCCCGCGACGACTACGCGCTCGCGTTGAACACCGAGCTGCAGCTCTTGGTCGGAGTGCGCGAGCGCGCCACGCTGCCAGCAACGGGGACGCTGCGCCGGCTCGACGCGCTGAAGGATCGCCTCGGCAGCCTCGACTCCGGCGTGCGCAACTTCCGCGACGCGCTCGCGGCGACGATCGACCACAAGACGATTCAGATCGCCAACGCCGTCAACGCCGAGCTCGAGCTGATGCAAGCGTACGAGCAGGAGCTGAAGGGCTACGAGCATGAAGCCGAGTCGCTGGTTGGCGGCGTCGCGGCCGCGTCGTTCGACAACGTGAAACAACGCTTCTACGAGCTCGTGCTGAAAGCCGACCTCGGCGTCGTCGATGTCTCGTGGCGCGAGAAGGAAGATCGCACGCAAAAGATCAACGAGCTCGTGCGCGCGCAGAAGGACGCGATCGACTCCTTGGAGCGGGACTTCAGAGAGCTCGGAGAGGAGCGCCGGTGATCGCGCTGTTGTTGATCGCCGCTGCGTCTTCTCAACCAGTGACCAAGGGTTGTGTGGCGCCGCAGTGCCAGCCGGGGCGCGAGTGCAAGGACCTTCCGACGAGCGCGTCGCAGCCGAGCAGCGGACCTTCGGACGACGCGCTGCAGATGCTCGCCGAGCTGGACGACGCCGTGAAGCACATGCAGGCGATGGGCGAGGTCTTTCGCGAGGAAGCGCGCCTGCAGATCGAGCGGCGCTATCGGGCGCGCCGCGGCGACATCGAAGAGGCGTACGAAGCGCAGATCCAAGACATCGAGGTCGAAGAGCGGAAGAAGCGCCTGGACGCCATCGCCACCTTCGAAGCGTTCCTGCAGAAGTACCCAAGCGACGAGAACTACTCGCCGGACACCATGTTTCGTTTGGCCGAGCTCTACTTCGAGCGCAGCAACGACGAGTACTTCACCGCGATGCGAAAGTACGAGGCTGCGCAGCACGTTGAAGGCGCCGACACGCAAGCCGAGCCGCCGAAGCAGGACTACTCGCGCACCATCGAGCTCTACAAAGATCTCATCGCGAACTTTCCGAAGTATCGCCTGCTCGACGGCGCGCACTACCTGCTCGGCTACTGCCTGGGCGAGCAAGGGCGCGAGGAGCAGGCGGTCGAGGTCTATCAAAAGCTCGTCACGGGCTTCGAGTCGTCGCGCTTCGTCGTCGAGGCGTGGACGCGGATCGGCGAGTACTACTTCGACTCCGGCCAGCTCGAGCGCGCGATCGAAGCGTACGGGCGTGTGCTCGACTACAAGACCTCGGTCTTCTACGACAAAGCGCTCTACAAGCTGGCGTGGACGCACTACCGGCTGGATCACTTCGACGAAGCAGTGAAGCGCTTCGCCGAGCTCGTCGACGACGACGAAGCGAAGCGTGCCAACAAGAAAGGCAGCGACCTGCGCGGCGAAGCACTGCGGTACATGGCCGTGTCGTTCTCCGAGGAAGGCTGGGGCAGCCTCGCGAGGGCCAAGCGTTTCTTCGACGACCTCGGCGGGCGCACATGGGCCGCGGAGGTTTACGCGCTCCTCGGCGAGGCTTACTTCGATCAGTCGAAGTACCAAGAAGCCATCGCCGCGCTCGAGCTCGCACTGACCGCCGCGCCCGAGGCGGCGAGCGCGCCACGGTACCAAGACAAGATCGTCACCGCGTACGAGCGCATGCGCGACTTCGACGGCGCCGCCAGCGCGCGCGAGGTGCTGGCGCAGAACTACAGCCCGGGCACGCCTTGGTACAAAGCGAACAGCAGCCGCGTCGATGTGCTGGCGACGGCGCGCGAGCTGAGCGAGAAGTCGCTCATGGCGGCCGCGGTGTTTCACCACCGCCAGGCGCAGGCCTTCAAAGACGCGCAGAAGTTCGATCATGCCAAAGACGCGTACGCGGCGGCCGCGGTGATGTACGAACGCTACTTGATGCGCTTCGCGTCGACCAAGAACCGCTACGAGATCACGTACTACCTCGCCGATTGTTTCTACTACTCGCTGCAGTTCGCCCGTGCCGCCGCGATGTACTCGATCGTCCGCGACGACCCTTCGGACGATCGCTACCGCGAGCTGTCGGCCTACTCGGCGGTGCTGGCGAGCGAACGCCAAGTGCAGCTGCTCGAACAGCAGGGCACGCTCGCAGCTCAACCGGCGCTGAAGTCGAGCGAGCGCGCGGATCGCCCGGCCAAGCGCCTCGACATCCCGGCGGAGAAGATGGCGCTCGTCGACGCCGTCGACGGTTACGTGGCCGTCACGAAGCCGAACGAGAAGTCGCCGTCGATCGCGTTCAAGGCCGCCGAGCTGCTCTACGCCTACGATCACTTCGAAGAAGCGCGCGGGCGCTTTCAGTGCATCGTCGACAACTTCGTGGGCCACGAGGTCGCGCGCTTTTCGGCGAACCTGATCATCGAGTCGTACTTGACCGAAAAGAACTGGGACGCCGTCGAAGAGTTCAGCGTGGCCATGATCGGAAAGCCGATGGTCGGCGCCGGCAAGCCGGGCTTCGTCGAGGAGATGAAGAAGTTCAAGCTCGGCGCCATATTCAAGAAGGCCGAGGAGCTCGAGACGAAGAGCAAGTTCGAGCTCTCGGCGGCCGAGTACATCCGCGTCGTCGACGAGAACCCGACGGGCGAATTCGCAGACAAGGCGCTCAACAACGCCGCCGTCAACTACGAGAAAGCGCGCCGCTTCGAGTCGGCGACGCGGCTCTACGAGCGGATCACGCGCGAGTATCCGAACTCTGCGTTGGCCGACGCCGCGCTCTTTCGCGTCGGCGTGGCCAGCGAGCGCTTCTACGACTTCGACAAAGCGATCGCCGCGTACTTGCGGCTCGTCGAGGCGTATCCGAATTCGAAGCAGCGGCCGGATGCACTGTTCAACGCCGCGCTCGCGCTGGAGAACACCCAGCGCTACGAGCGCGCCGCCGAGCTCTATCGCCGCTACGTCGATCTCTTCCCCGAGCGACCGGACGCCGCCGACGTCTTCTTCCGTGCCGCGCGCGCGACCGAGCAAGCCGCGGGCAAGGGCGCCGCGATCGCCGCGTACGAGCAGTTCATCAAGCGCTACGAGAAGGTGGCGGCGAACGACGAGCGGGTGATCGAGGCGCACTTTCGCATCGGTGAGCTCAGCGACAAGAGCGGCAACGTGCCGGCGGCGAAGAAGGCCTACGCGACGGCGGTCAGCGAATCGGGCAAGCGGCGCGCCGGCCAAGCGTTCGCGGCGCAGGCGCAGTTCCAGCTCGCCGAGATCGAGTTTCGCGCCTACGACGCGATCCTGATCACCGGCCCGTCGAAGGCGCAGAAGGCGGCGATCATCAAGCGCGCCGGCGCCCTCACGAAAGTGCGCGACGCGTATCAGCAGGTGTTCGGGTTCAAGCAGGTCGAATGGACGCTCGCCGCGCTCTTTCGCATCGGCAACCTCTACGAGACCTTCTCCGAGAAGCTGTTCACGGCGCCGCCGCCGCCCGAGATCGCCAAGCTCGGCATCGAGTACGTGGAGGAGTACCGCGTCTTGATCGAGGAGCAAGCGGTCCCGCTCGAAGACAAGGCCGTCGACGCTTACAAGCGCACCATCGCCGAGGCGAAGAAGGGCGGCGTCGCCAACGATTGGACGAAGCGCACGATGCGCAGCCTGAACAAGCTGCGCAAGAAGGAGTTCCCGCTGCAGAAGGACGCGCGCTACGCGTTGGAGCTCGCGGGGTATGGCACGCCGGCCTTGATCGGCTTGAACGATCGGAAGTCGGATGCGGAAGAGACGGAAGCGGTCGCTGAGAAGCCGGAGGCGGCGCCATGATCCTCGCGTGCTTGTTCATCGCCGCGGCGTCGTCCGCGCCGGCCGCTTCCGACGAAGAGCCGCAGAACCCGAAGTTCCTCGAGGCAAGGTCGGTGCTCGAGAAAGATCCCGACAAAGCCGCCGAGCTCTTCGAAGCCGCGGCGAAGAACGAGCCGGAGCTCTGCGCCGCGTGGGTGAACGCCGGCATCATCCACGAGCGCCAGAAGCGGCCGGACAAAGCGCTCGCCGACTACCGCGCCGGCGCTCGTGCGTCTGCGACCTGCGCTGACGGCTTCGCGGCGATGGCGTCCTACGAATTGCGCCACGGCGCGCCGAAGACCGCCGAGGGGTACGCCCGTGACGGCCTGCGCGCGCGGCCGACGCACGCGTCGCTACGCAATCGGCTGGCGGAGGCGTTGATCGCGCAGAACCGGATCAAAGAAGCGCAAGACCAAGCGCTCGGCGTCTTGAAGATCGACGAGAAGGACTCGGACGCGATGCTCAACTTGTCGCGCGCGTACTACGCCGAGCGAAAGTTCGAGCTCGCGCGCCTCGCCGCGAACAACGCCAAAGAGATCGCGCCCAACCGGGGCGAGATCCACCACCAGATCGGCGTGTTGTTCCTCCAGAGCAACGAGCGGCCGAAGGCGTTGATCGCATTCAAGCGCGCCGCCGAGCTCGACCCCGGCCTCGTCGGCACGCAGATCAACTTGGCGCAGTTGCTCACGGAGGCCGGTGACTTCGAGGGCGCGCTGGCGGCGGCGAAGACGGCGGTCGCGTACGCGCCGAAGTCTGCGAAGGCGAAGCTCGCGCTGGCGAACGCCTACCGCGGTGTGCAGCAGCTGCGCGACGCCGAGATCGCCTACCAGGCGCTGCTCGATCAGAGCCCGAACGATCCGGACGCGCTCTACAACTTGGGCATCTTGTACTTGGACGCCGAGCTCGAAGGCATGGACATGATCGAGCGCTTGCAGAAAGCGATGAAGACCTTCGAGGCGTTCTTGAAGCTCGAGCAAGGGACGCCCGAGGAGCTGCAGACGGTGAGCGCGTTCATCGTGCAAGCGCGCCGCCAGATCGACGCCGAGAAGAAGCGGCGCGAGCGCGACGAGAAGCGAAAGACCCGCGAAGCGACAAAAGTCCCGTCGAGCCAACCGGCGAAGGCTGGCGCGAAATAGCGAGCGATTGTCGCGTCGCGGCCGCAACTCGGGGCCGGGGCCGGCGCGATAACGCCGGTATGCAGACGAAGCCCAAGCCCTCGATCTCGGCAAGTTATGGTGGTGCAGTCTCCGAGCAAGAATCCCTCGCGGTCGCGCGCGGCGAGACGGCGGTCGTCTCTGAGCAGGAATCGCGCGCGGTAGGCACCACGGACACCGTGAACCCGGGCGCGCGCTCGACGTTGAAGCCGGCGACGACCAAGCAGGAGCTCTTCGCGCTCTTGAAGAAGAACCCAGGCATCGAGAAGGCGCTGCTGCAAAAGGCGCTCCCCGGCTTCGAGAAGACAGACATGGAAGACGCGCGCGTGCGCCACATCGAGCCGCTCGCGAACGGCAACTTCGAGGTCGGCTTCGAGAAGTTCTGTCCGCTGGAGTTCGGCGTCAGCGCCGACCCTGAGCTCTACGTCGTCGAAGCGACGGCGATTGGCGCGTTCGTCCAGAACCTGCGCGAGCCCGAGCCGCCGCCCGCGCCCGTCATCACGCCGAGCACCGGCGCCGCGAAGCCGGCGAAGGTCGATCTCTCGAAGCACACGATGAGCGCCGCCGAGCGGACGCTCGCGAACACCCTCGTGCAGAACGAAGAGTTCATGAGCGAGGCGTTCTCGAACGCGATGGCGAGCATGTCCGATCGCGTGAGCGGCGTGGTCTTGCGCGCGCGCGCGGATGGGAACTTCGATCTGCAGATCAAGGTGAGCTCGATCTTCTCGGCCGGCCTGGACGAGCGGCTGAGCTTTCCGTACGTGATCGACAAGAACGGCACGTTCCTCGACTGAGCACGATCGGCCAGCTCGCGCACGAGCGGCCAAGATCCGTTATACTCCGCGTGTGCGTCTGTGCCTCGCCACGCTCTTGCTCACCTCTTGCGTGAGCTTCGAGAGATTCGTCCCGACGAACGACGTCGTCCAGCTCGATGGCGTTGACCCAAAAGCCCCGCCTCGCGCCCCGACCGACGTCGTCGCCGTCGCCAGCGATGGCAACGTGAACGTGTCGTGGCCCGCCGTGCCCGGGGCGACGAGCTACGTGCTCTACTGGGCCGTGGGCTCGAACGATCTCGTGGGCGCAACGCGCGTCACAGACGTGACGTCGCCCTATTCGCACACGGGACTGACGAACGGCGCCACCTACTACTACGCCCTCGCAGCCGTGAACGGAAACGGCGAAGGCCCGGCGTCCGACGTGGTTTCGGCCTCGCCCGCGGCGCCGCCGCCGCCGCTGCCGCCGCTCGCGCCGACCAACCTGCAAGCGACGCCCAGTGACGGCTCCGTCCTCGTGTCATGGATCGGCGTCGACGGCGCCGCGAGCTACAACTTGTACTGGAGCACCTCCTCCGCGCCGAGCAAGACCAGCGGAACGAAGCTCGCCACCGTCACCACGCCGCATACGCATTCGGGCCTCACCAACGGGACCACTTACTACTACGTCGTCACCGCGGTTGGTCCCGGCGGAGAGAGCAACGAATCGGCGTCGGCGTCGGCCACTCCGCAGCTGCCTCCGCCGGTTGCGCCCGCGGCGCCGACCATCCTCGCGAGCGACGGCTCGTTGAACATCGTCTTTTCGTCGGTCCCGAACGCCACGAGCTATGACTTGTATTGGGCCACCGCGCCGGGCGTGACGCCGCAGAACGGCACGCTCATGCAGAACGTGACGTCACCGCAGCCGCATACGAGTCTCACCAACGCGACGCGCTACTACTACGTGTTGGTCGCCAAGGGCCCGGGCGGACAGAGCCCACCCTCGAGCGAAGCGAGCGCGAAGCCCTGTCCGGTCCTTCCGGTGCCGGCGGGTCTCACGCCCACGCTCCTCGTGTCGGCCGGCGTCGGCACCAACTTCAGCCCGGATGCTTCGTGTATTCCGGTGAAGACGATCAGCGAAGCGAATACGCGCGCGATCGCGGGCGACATCATCTTTGCCGCGCCAGGGACCTACGATGCAGGGCTCGGCGAGACCTTCCCCATTCAATTGAAGAGCGGCGTCACCTTGATCGGCGACGAGCCCAATCGCGGCAACGCCATCACCAGCACGATCGTCACCGGTGACGGGAACATCGACGGTTTCCTGACCGCCGTGTTCTTGCCGCAGGACAACACCACCATCGCCGGCTTCAAGATCACGAACACGGGAGCGTACACCCCCGGCGTCAAGGCACCGATGGGCATCGTCATCAAAGCGACCGGGGTCACCTTGCGCCGAAACTTGATCATCTCGAACGCCCGCAACGGCGTCTACGTGGCGAGGAAGGCGACGGACACGCCCTCGAGCTCCCTCTCGCTCATCGACAACGACATCAAAACGAACGGTTCGACAGGCGTGGCGTTTTTCGGTGGTGGTCACGCTTCGACGCTCAGGGGGAACATCATTTGGGACAATGCGATCGGCGTGAGCATCGACCCTTCGCCGGGCGCCGACCCGGTGCCGAGCTTCAACGACTATCCGGGCCTGACGCTCGGTGACGGCAGCCCGGCGAGCCCGGGCGGCAACAAGATCTACTGCAACTCGACGGCGGACTTGTGGACGACCGTTGCGAGCGGCGCGCCGATCAACGCGCAGAACAATACGTGGGACCACAACGCGCCGTTCGTCATTTCGTACGCGAGCTGCAGCGGCAACCAAGATATCTGCCAGGACAACACGCTGCCCGTTTCGACGACTGGGGCCATCGCCATGTTGGGCGGTTGCTTTTGACGCGGGCGCCAGCCTAGCGCGGGCTGCAAATCCAATAGAACGCGCCGAGCCGCGCGGCCGGCACCCAGAAGGCGCCGTCGAGCGTTCCGTCGCTCGCTGCGGCAGTGCTGTCGGCGGGGTTCACGCCAGGCTCCAGCCTGTGGTTCGGCTCCAACACCCGCAGATAGGTCTCGCCGTTGCGCCGTTCGAGGTCGATGACGGCGTAGGCGTGATCCGGATAGAGCCCGCGGCCGGCGATGCGTGCCATGTCCGTCTCGTGCGTTGCCAAGATCACCGGCGCGCCGCGGGTGCGAGCACTGCGCACGAGTGACTCGATGCGGGCGGTGCGATCGCGGGCTTCGGTGGCGTTCGTGACCGCAGAGTCGCTCGTCTCGATCAGCGAGTATCGGCCGTCGCCCAAGAGCATCGTGAAGGTGTCTTCGAGGCCGATGCCGGCGAGGGAGTCGTAGCCACCGCGCATCTGGGCCGCGGCTTTTTCGATCAGCGAGACCCAGTAACCTTCGGAGGCCGCCGCGTAGACGGGATGGCCGGCGGCGTCGACGTAGACATCATCGTCGACACGCACATCGACCGCGCGCAGGACGCCGTCGGCGCCGCGCTGATGCAAGTGAACGACGTAGCAGCCGGGCGCGGTCTCGGTGATCAACGACCGCAAGCGCGCGCGGCCGTCGGGCGTGGCAGCGAACGACGCGAGCGTGGCGACGAAGCCGCAATTGCCGAGGCCACCTTGGTACACGTGCAACGGCGACGGCGCCGCCGGGAACAAGGAAACGCCGGCGAAGCGCCGAGTCCGCAAGGCGCCGTGCGTCGTCATGGGCGCCGGATCGGGCAGGTTCCCGCAGGCGCGCGCGCACGCGACCGGCGCGGGCTGCACCCGAGCCGCGGTCTCGACGGCTTCGGTGATCGCCTCGCGCACGGTCTCTAGGAATGGGCCCAGGACGGCGTGAATTCGCACATCGGCGTTATCGGCGGTGGCCGGGATGCGGTTTCGCGTCGGGCAGGAATACGTTTCACGACCGCCGCTTCATTTGATCCTTGAGCTCGGAGAGCTCTGTCAAAATTCTGCGCTCGAGCTGCTCGATGGCCACGAGCTCCGGACGCATCTCGTCGGTCATCTCTTTGGCCATCTCGAACTCCATCTCGTTGCCGAGCGCGGCGATGAAGACGTTCAGAGAGATGATCGCCGTCAGCATGATGAAGCTGATGAAGTACATGGGCGCGAGCCACGGATGCGTTGGCAAGAGCGAGCGCATCACCTCGGACCACCCGTCGAGCGTCAGGATCTGGAACATCGTCAGAAACGCCGCATCGGCGGTGGCGAAGTACGAGACGCTGTCGTCGCCGAACAAGTGACTGCCGAGCACGGCGTAGATGTAGACGAGGATGCCGAGCAGCATGATGAAGGTGAACACCGTCGGGATGACGGCGACGATGCGCTTCTCGATGATGCGCATCTTGTCGCTGACTTCGAGCAAGCGCAGCACCCGGAAGATGCGGAACAAGCGCACGACGAAGAGAAACTCCGGGTGCTCGAAGAGATGGCCGAAGAGCGTGAGGAAGCTGGCGATGACGATCGTCGCGTCGAAGTAGTTCCAAAAGCCATGCTCGTCGAAGTCGAGGCGGGCGAACGAGAAGCGCCCCTGCCCCACGGCGCGCGGCCGCAGGCGCCAGAGCGTGAAGAAGCGGCGCGGCCCGTCGGCCCAAAAGCGCAGCAAGAGCTCGACGAGGAAGACGCAGCCGAAGAAGAGATCGGCCGCGTCGAAGTAGCTCTGCGGGATGGTTCGCGCGCGCGTTGTGCGCTCGAAGCCGACGAGGCCGGCGCAAAAGACGATGACACCCGCGACCGCGCGTTGAAACGCCGGCGACTCGGTCAGCCGCCGCGCGAAGTTCTGCTTGGCTCGCTCCATTCTCGCGGTAATACCTTCTGCGCCCGAGACGGCAACCAAAAGGAGCGAAACGATGACAGGGGTGATCATGGCGGTGTGGATCAGCGCGACGCCCGTGACGGCGGGTTGGGCAACGGTCGAAGGCAAGCAAGTCCTGCGCGTGACGAACAGCGGCAAGACGCCGATCGCCGTCGCCGAGGTGAACGGAAGGAAGACGTTTGCCGAGCTCGCTGCGTCACCCGGTGCGACGATGCGAGTCGGCGGCGTGTGGCTGGTCGAGAACTTGGGCCCGATCGCACGCGCGCCGCTGCCGCCGAAGTGGGACTGGAAGGGCTCGGCGAAGATCGCGGGCGCGTTCATGGTGCCGCCGGGTGCAGCGCGCGACATGGCCGCGAGCGGCGTCGACAGCGGGCCGATCGCATTGAAGTGGGCCGACCTCGGTAAAGCCAAGGTGCTCGTGCTCGCGCAGCCGTCGTTTCAGAAGGTGCCGGCGAATCGAAACGGACCGTTCGGCAAGTTCGAGCCGGCAGCGACGCTCGAAGCCGAGTACGTGGCGTTGAAGACGTGGCCGGCGAGCGCCGACGCGATCGTGCCTGGTGGCGCAGCGGAGATCGGCGCCGAGATCGTGCTGTGGCCGGTGGCGATCGACAGTGCCGACTGGGCGAAGTTGAAGACCGAAGAATTGCGACGTTAGTCCACGCTCGGGCGAAAACGCCGATTTCGAGCCTGAGGCGCCCGCCCGCAGCGACGAGTGCGGAGGCGTGGCGGGAGCCACGTCGCACAAGCGAAGAGCGAGGACGGGTGGATCAGGCCGAAAGCGGCGTTTGCAGCTAGAAGGGTTTGTCGTCGATCGCTTTGTGGATGTTCGGCAAGAAGTTCTCTTTTTGCTCCAGGCCGTCGAAGTTCAGGTTCGAGCGCTGCAAGATGTAGAACGCTTGCGGCTTCTGGATGCGGCCTTCGACCTTCAGCGCGTCCAAGCGAATGACCTTGCGCTCCTCCGCCGCAAAAACAGGCGCCGCGAACGAGACGATCATGAGGAGCAGGACGAGCCGCATATCCAAGAGCTAACCACAAAGAGCGCACACCGCCCACCTAAAACTTGCGCAGGTCCCATTCAGGGCTACAACCTTTCAGCTTGGGAGAGCGAGAGACTTCGACTACGCGCGTCGTGACTAGCGACCGCAGGAGCATGCATGCTTGCTGAATTGGCTCGGTTTTACAAAGAAGGCGGCACCCTCATCTTGATCAACTCCGTGACGTGGATCATCGCGATCGCGATCGTGATCGACCGCGTCATCGCGCTGCTCTTCCGTTTCAACACGAACGCGAACGCGTTCATGGCGCAAGTGCAGAAGCTCGTCATGGCCAACAACATCGACCGCGCGATCAAGCTATGCAACGCCGCGCCTTCGGCCGCGCTGCCGAAGGTCGTCAAGGCCGGCCTCACGCGCGCCAACAAGGGCTCCGTCGAGATCCAAAACGCGATGGAGGAGGCGACCCTCGAGGTCGTGCCCGAGATTCAAAAGCGCACGCCGTCGCTGTGGACCATCGCCAACCTGGCCACGCTCATCGGCCTCCTCGGAACCATCTTCGGCTTGATCTCCTGCTTCCGCGCCGTCGGTCTCGCGACGCCGGATCAAAAAGCCCGCATTCTCGCCGAAGGTATTTCCGAAGCCATGAACAACACCGCCTACGGGTTGCTCATCGCCATCTTCTGCATGACCTTCCACCTCGTGCTCACGAACCTCACGAAGCGGATCATCGAAGAGATCGATCAGTACTCGGTGAAGCTCGAGAACCTGCTCATCGCCCGCAACAAGGGCGCCCTGCCGCCGCCACAGCAACAAGCCGCCGGCGAGCAGAAGCCGGCCTGAACCGAACCGTCTGAGACTGAGGTAGTTTCATGGCGCGCAAGCTCAAGCGACACGTGGAAGAAGCAGCGGGCGAGCTCAACCTCGTTCCGTACATGGACATCGTCGTCAATCTGATTCTGTTCCTGATGCTCAGCTCGACCGGCCTCGTGCAGTTCGGCGTCATCAACGTCTCCGCGCCGGCGATCGGCGGCGGCGGCGAGCCCGAAGAGCAAAAAGATCCGCCGCTGAACCTCACGGTCGCCATCTCGTCGAAGGGCTTCTTCGTCGCCGGCACCGGCGGCGTGCTCCCGGCGCCGGGCTCGAGCACCGAGCCGTCGATCCCGAAGCTCGGCGACAAGTACGACTACGCGGCGCTCACCAAGAAGCTCATCGAGGTGAAGAGCGCGTTTCGCAACGAGACCAAGGTCATCGTCACCGGCGATCCCGGCACGGCCTACGAGGTGATCATCGGCGTGATGGACGCTTCCCGCCAAGACGGCCCGAACAACATTCTCTTTCCCGACGTGATGCTCAGCCCGGGCATCGCGCAGTAGGAACGGCATGGCGGAGACACCACACGACAAGCCCGAGATGATCGACCCGTCGATCAACGCGCCGCCGCTGCACCACTCGGCCGCCGAGATCGAGAAGGAAGAAGCCGAGGCGCGCGAGCGCAAGCTGAAGAAGAAGGCGAAGAAGCGCGTCGAGGAGGATCACTCGGGCGAGCTCAACATCGTCGCGCTGATGGACGCCTTCACGATCATCTTGGTCTTCTTGATCAAGAGCTACGCCTCGGACCCGACGCAGATCACCCAGGGCGACGACATCAAGATCCCAACGTCCACGACCACGCTCTCGGTCGTCGAAGCCGTGCCGCTCGTCATCAGCAAGAAGGGCGTCTTGGTGAACAGCCAAGCCGTCGTCCGCATCATGGACAACGGCTTGGTCGACCCGGCGGAGAAGCAGGGCTTCCTCATCGGCCGCGTCGCCGAAGCGCTGAAGAAGGAGGCCGAGCATCACAAGATGATTTCGCGCTTCAACAGCAAAGTGAAGTTCGAAGGCTTACTGTTGATTGTCGCAGATAAAGATACGAAATTTGAAACTCTCACCGACGTGCTATTTACCGCTGGACAGGTGGAGTTCGGTCAGTTCAAATTCGCGGTGCTGAAGAACGAATAACCGCCCCGATTGATTTGACTACGCTGTTTGAACGTCCGCCTATGACAGAAGCCCGAGCCCGAGCCGCACCAAAGCACCTCCACCTCGGCGTCATCCACGGCGGCCGCATCCTTCACGAAAAGCTCGTCACCGAGCAGAAGCCGATCATCGTCGGCCCCACCCAGGCGGCGACGCTGAAGCTGCCAGACAGCGCGTTCTCGGGCCTTCGCGTGGCAGCCAAAGACGGCTTCCGCCTCTTCGAGAACACCGGCAACAAGTACACGCTGGCGTTCACCGAGCAGATGAGCGGCCGCATCACCGTCGACAACACCGACGTCGAGCTGCAAACGCTGCGCGTCAAAGGCCTCGCGAAGCGCCAAGGCGATCGCTTCTATCTGCCGCTCGTCGACAAGGCGAAGGGCAAGGTCGTGCTCGGCGACGTCTGCGTCGTCTTCAACTTCATGGAGGCGCCGCCGGAGCCGAAGAAGATCGAGCTGCCGCTCAGCGTGCGCTCGAACATCGTCGGCAGCTGGGACTGGACCTTCACCGGCGCCATCGCCGTCACCACGCTCATCTTCACGCTCTTTTTGGTGCACCTGTCGACCGTGCCGGTGCCGGAAGAGATCACCTTCGACGAGATCGAAGATCGCTTCGCGAAGATGATCATCCCGAAGAAGATCGAGCAGGAGAAGCCGGCCGAGACGCAGACCGACAAGCCGGCCGAGAAAAAAGAAGAGAAGAAGGAAGAGAAGAAAAAGGAAGAAGAGAAGCCGAAGGAAGACGACAAAGAGGCCGCCGCCGCGCGCAAGAAGGAAGTGCAGAACAAGGTGCAGGGCAAGGGCGTGCTCGCGATCTTGGGCGTGAAGGGCGCGGCCAAGGGCGCCGTGGCCGATGTCTTTTCGGAAGGCCAAGCGATCAACGGCGACATCGACAGCGCATTCGCCGACATCAACGGCGTCGGCATCGCTGACGGCACGAACCACTCGAGCCGCGGCACCGGCGGCTCCGGCGACTCGGCGTCGATCGGCTCGCTGGCGACCGCCGGCGCCGGCAAGGTGGGGCTCGTCGAGAAGCAAGAAGCGAAGGTGAGCGCCGACGTGAAGACGGAAACGCCCGAGGTCGACGGCGCGCTCGATCCGCAGGACATCGCCCGCGTGGTGAAGACGCGTATGGCGGCGATCAAGGAGTGCTACGAGCGTGAGCTCAAGCGCAACCCGAAGCTCGCCGGCAAGGTGGTCGTGCGCTTCACCATCGACGAAGAAGGGCGCGTCACGCAGGCGTCGATCGAGGAGAACACCCTCGGGGAAAAAGCCGTCGGCGCTTGCATCGTCTCGCGCTTCGAACGCTTCCGTTTCCCGAAGCCCGAGGGCGGCGCCGTGCCCGTCGCCTATCCATTCATCTTCGCGCCGTCCTCGTGATAGGATTCATGGGATGTTCGCCCTCGTCCTAGCCGCCCTGCTCCTCACCGCCGACAAAGAGCCCGCGCTCGATCCGTCGAAGGTGCCGGACACGCAGAAGGCCGAGATCGCCAAAGAGCTCCTCGAGAAGATCAAGGACTCGCTGAAGAAGCTCGAGAAGTCGACGAAGGAATCGCGCGCGAACAAAGACGCCATCAAGCTCAATTGCGTGAGCGACAAGATGAACCAAGCGAAGGGCCTGCAAGCGGTCGCCGAAACGTCGGAGAAGACGCTGAAGGAAGCGCTCGCGAACAAAGACAAAGAGGTCATCGCGCACGAGTTCGACAAGCTGGCGATGGCCGGCCAAAAAGTGACGCAGCTGAAGGCCGAGTCGAACACCTGCATCGGCGAGCTCAACGTCTACGCCGGCGACACCGTGCTCATCGTCGAGTTCGAAGGCAAGGAAGGCGAGGATCCGACCGCGCTCGTCTACGTGGTGCCGTTCCTGCCGCGGCCGGTGCAGGTCAGCCCGTATCAATGACCCGCCGGCATGCATAAGCGCGCCGTCGTCGCCGCTCTTGCTTGCTGCGCGCTCGTGGCACGACCGGTCCGCGCGCAGGCGCCCTTGGGCCTCGCGACGCACGTCGAAGCCCAGGGCTTCAACGTCGGCTCGCAAACGACCGCGCACGTCTTCGGCAACCTCGATCTGCGCTTCGACTCGAACCCGATGCTCTTGTCGAGCCAGCCGGCGAGCGACTTGCTCCTGCGCATCCGCGTCGGCGGCAACATCGCGCGCCCGTCGGACAAGCTCGATCTCAAGCTCGCACTGAGCTTCGACTACACGCAGTACATGGGCGTCGTGAACCCGGCGACGCGCCGGCTGAGCGCGCCACAGGGGCAGCTCGACTTCAACCTCGTCGGCAACCGCGACGGCCGCTTCACCTTCTTCTTCAACGACACGCTCTCGCGCATCGACAGCGCGGCGAACATCTCGCTCACCGAGCGCCTGCGCTGGACGCGCAACTACGCGATGATCGGCACGGACATTCGGCCGGCCGGCGGTCGCGCGCTGGAGTTTCGCGTCTCGTACGGGCTCGACTTCACACTCTACGATCCCGGGCAGTTCTCGGTGGCCGATCCGTTGGCGATCTCGTTCATGACGCACACGCCGGCGTTGATCGCGACGTGGCGCTTCTTTCCGAAGACTGCGCTCGTCGGCGATGTGCAGGGCGCCTTCACGATTTATCCCTTTCCGTCGCTCACGCCGAACACGCCGGTGAACGGCCTGCGCGCACAAGCCGGGCTCGTCGGCCAGATCACCGCGAAGCTCAGCATCGTCGCCAAGGCGGGCTACGGCGGCACGTTCATGGTGTTGCCGCCGGCCGTGCCGGGCACTGCCGGGGCCGCGGCGAATTTTTCGAGCGGGATCGCCACAGTCTCGGCGACGTGGAAGCCGAGCGAGACGACGACCGTCACCGCGGGCTACACGCGCGATTTCTCGGCGGCGCCGATCTTCAACTGGATGTCGGTCGATCGCGGCTTCGCCGAGTTCCGCCAGCTGATGTTCAGCCGCTTCATCCTCGATTTGAAGGCGCAGTATATGTTCCAAAATTTCGGCATCTCGACGATCGCCGGCGTGTTGCCGCGCGCGGATCATGTGATCGTCGGTGAGGCGCGCTTCAGCGTGCAGGGAAAGGCGTGGTTTGCGGCCGGTGTCTACTATCTGCCGGAGATCCGCGTCACGTCGTTCATCGCGCCGAACGGGACGCCGGCGGCGTATCAGCGCCACGTGGTCGGGCTCGACGCGACCTTTGGTTGGTGATTCTGCACTTGTGCGTTCGAGCCCTCCGGTGCGAGCGATCCACAGGAAAAGTGTCGTGAGCTTGTCACCTCGCGCTCCGGCCGACTAAGCTTCGGCCGTGCGCTTTCTCGCTTTGATGCTGCTCCTGACCGCCTGCCCCGCCGCGACCACGCCGGGCCCGGTGGCGACACCGTCATCGCGGCCGGCGACGCTCGGGGCCAACGACGTCTTCGAGGTGCGCATCTACCAAGAGCCGGATCTCTCGGGCAGCTACCGCATCGCCAGCGACGGCACGATCGTCTTTCCGCTGCTCGGCACCTTGCAGGTCGCGGGCATGACGCCGCCCGAGGTAGCCGATTTGATTACACGACGTCTCCGTGACGGTTACATCAAGAATCCGCAGGTGACGCTCGCCATCAAAGAGTACAATAGCAAAAAGATTTCCGTGCTCGGCGCGGTCAGCAAGCCCGGCGAGTATCCGTACGTGGAGGACATGAGCATCGTGAGCGCGATCGCACAGGCCGGCGGCTTCACGCGCGTGTCGGCGCCGAACGAGACCACCGTCACCCGCGTCGTCGATCAGAAGGAAGTGCGCATCACCGTGCGCGTCGACGACATCGGCAAGGGGCGCGAGAAGAACTTCGCGCTCGTGCCCGGCGACATCGTGGTCGTGCCGGAGTCGATCTTTTGAGCACGCAGCCGTCAAGAGACGACGATCTCGCGTTGAACGTCGACGTGCGCGCGGCGTGGGAGATCGTGCGCAAGCGCAAGTGGATCATCGTCCTCGTGGCGCTCGCCGTCTCGAGCGCGACGCTCGCGTACAACCTGAAGCAAACGCCGGTGTACTCGGCCGCGTGCAGCGTGGTCATCGAGCCGGCGGCGCCGCGCGTCTTGAGCAACGTGGAAGAGGTGGTGCCGACCGGCGCAGGTTCGTTTTGGAGCAACACCGACTTCTACGAGACCGAGTACAAGATCCTGCAGAGCCGCGCGCTCGCCGAGATCGTGGTCGAGAAGCTCGCGCTGGACAAAGACCCGGAGCTCGGCTGCAAGAACGCGCCGGATCACGTGCTCTCGCGCCTCGTCGTCACGCCGGTGAAGTCGTCGAAGATGGTGCTCATCGAATACCGCGACACGAACCCCGCGCGCGCGGCCGAGCTCGCGAACGCCCACGCGCGGGCCTACAGCGAGTACAACCTGCGGCGAAAGCTCGAAGGCACGAAGGTGGCGGCCGAGTGGCTCTCTCAGCAGCTCGGCGACTTGAAGGGCAAGCTCGAGACCTCCGAGATGTCGCTCTACACCTTCAAGAAGCAGAACAACGTGCTGGCGCAGAGCCTGGACGATCGCGTCGATCTCTTGAAGAAGACGATCGAAGATCGCTCGCGCGAGCTGCAGGCGCTGCAGTCGAAGCGGCTCGCGTTGAAGGCGCGCATCGACGAGATCGAGCGGGCGAAGACCAGCGAAAAACTTCGCGAAGCGCTGCCCGACGTCATCACGAACGCGAACGTGCAAGAGCTCACACGCCTGCGCCTCGAGCTCGACACGCAGCTCGTGCAGCTCTCGCTCCGCTACGGCGAGAAGTATCCGAAGTACGACGAGACGCTGAAGCAACGCCAAGCGATCCACGAGAAGCTACACCAAGAGATCGACAAGATCATCTCGGCGACCGAGTCCGAGCACCGCATCGCCTCGGACACCGAGCGTGCGCTCGCCGACGAGCTGCACCGCGCTTCGGTCGAGTCGCTCGAGCTCGCCAAGCTCTCGGTCGATCACAACAAGCTGAAGCGTGATTCAGACAACATCAACCGCCTCTACGGCGTCGTCATCAGCCGCTTGAAAGAGACGGACCTCACGCAGCTGCTAAACAGCAACAACGTGCGCATCATCGACGAGGCGCAGGTGCCGGGCGCGCCCATCTTCCCGCGCACGAAGAACAACCTGGCGCTCAGCCTCATCGCCGGCCTCTTGCTCGGCATCGCGCTCGCGTTCTTGCTCAACTACTTGGACAACACGGTGAAGACGCAGGACGACGTGCAAAAGACGCTCGGCCTCACCTTCCTCGGCATCATTCCCACCGCGGCGACGACGGCGAACAAGAAGACGCTCAACGAGCAAGAGCGCGATCTCTACGTCTTCGAGCATCAGCGCTCGCAGCTCGCCGAGTGCGCGCGATCGATCAGGACGAACCTCACCTTCATGGGCGCCGACAAGCCGATCAAGAAGATGCTGATCGTCAGCGCGCGGCCCGAAGAGGGAAAGACCTCGACGGCGATCACGCTGGCAACGACGATGGCTTTGAGCGGCCACAAGACGCTGCTCGTCGACACCGACATGCGCCGCCCGCGCCTGCACCGGGTGTTCGGCGTGGGCAGCGAGCTCGGCATGTCGAACTATCTGCTCGGCGAGCGGCCGATCGGCGACGTTTTGAAGCACACTGTGGTGCCGGGCTTGGACGTGCTCCCTTGCGGCCCGATCCCTCCGGCGCCGGCTGAGCTCTTGCACACCGCGGCGTTCAAGGCGCTCGTCGCGGAGCTCGAGAAGCGCTACGACCGCATCATCTTCGACTCGCCGCCGATCGTCGCGGTCACCGACGCGCCGGTGCTCTCGGCCTTGGTTGACGGCGTCGTGTTCGTGGTGAAGGCCGGCGCGACGGCGAAGGACGTGGTCAAGCAGGGGCTCGCGCAGATGCGCTCCGCGAACGCGCACGTGCTCGGGGCGATTCTGAATGACGTCGATCTCAATAGCCGCGCGTACGGCTACTACTACGCGTACTACCGGCAGTACGGGATGTACGCGGAAGATCCGAAGAACGGCTAGCGTCCCTAGACCGCCAACGCCGCGAGCAGCTTGTCGTGAATCCCGCCGAAGCCGCCGTTCGACATGACGAGCACGACGTCGTGCGGCCGCGCGATCGATCGCACGCGCGAGACGATGTCCTCCACTGTCTTGCACGCGTGGGCGTCGATGCCGCGTTCGCGCAGTGACGCCGCGAGATCCGAAGGCTCGAAGCGCTCTTCGGGCTTCAGACTGTCCGTTCCGAAGGGCTCCATGATGAACGCCGCGGCGGCGCCGTCGAAGGCGAGCTCGTACTCACGCTGAAACACCTTCCGCCGGCTGGTCTGACTTCGTGGCTCGAAGATCGCGATGATGCGCCGATCTTGAAACTTCTGCCGGCACGCGCCGACCGTCGCCTTCACCGCCGTGGGATGGTGCGCGAAGTCGTCGACGACCGCGACGCCGTTCACTTCGCCGCGGATCTCGAGGCGACGCTTGACGCCGGCGAAACCTTTGAGGCCTTGCGCGACGCTCTCAGGCGCGAGGCCGAGGCGCACGGTGACCGCGATGACGCCGAGCGCGTTCTCGATGTTGTGCATGCCGACCATCGGAACGCGAAACTCGCCGATGCGCACGCCCTTCTTCAAGACGTCGAAGCTGCTCGCGTCCGGGGACAAGCGCAGGTTGGCGATCGTCCAATCAGCCGGCACGTGCACGCTGTAGCTCTCGACCGGCGCCTTCGCTCCGCCGAGCTGCTTCATCAAGCGCGGCGCCGACGCGCACACGGTGATCGTTCCGTCCGCCGGCACCAGCGTGATGAACTTCGCGAACGCCGCTTCCACCGCTTCGATGCTCGCGTAGATGTCGGCGTGGTCGTACTCGAGATGCGTCACCAAGGCGTGGCGCACGAGGTAGTGCCAGAACTTCGGCGTCTTATCGAAGAAGGCCGTGTCGTACTCGTCGCCTTCGAGCACGGCGTACGGGCCTTGGCCGATCCTGAACGATCCGCCCAGGTTCTGCGCGATGCCGCCCACGAACACGCTCGGATCTTGGCCGGCGGCGATCAACACCTGCGCCATCAACGACGTGGTCGTGGTCTTTCCGTGCGTGCCGCCGATGACGATCGGCGCCTTGCCGGCGAGGAAGTATTCGGCGAGGGCGTCGGTGAAGCTCACGTACTTCATGCCGCCGTCGATCGCGGCGCGCGCCTCCGGGTTGTCTTTCCGGATCGCGTTGCCGATGACGACGAGGTCCGGCTTGTGCGCGAGGTTCTCGGCCTTGTAGCCGTTCATCAGCTTCACGCCGATGGCTTCGAGCTGCGTCGACATCGGCGGATACACGTTCTGATCGCTGCCGGTGACGTTGTAGCCCTTTTGCTTCAAGATGCCGGCGAGCGAGCCCATCGCGGTTCCACACGCGGCGACCAAGTGAATCGTCTTCATTGCGTCCTCATTTCGGCGGTGAGGCCGGGCCCTTCTTGGGCGCGCCTGATTGCGGCGGACCGGCGGGCTTCTGCGCGCCGGCCATGCCCATCTTCTTCTTCTTCGCCATCTCGCGCGCACGCACGGCGGCGTACTCGTCTTCTTCTTCCTCTTCCGGCGGCGGCGGCGTCCACGCCTTCGAGTAGCCCTGGTGCAAGTCTTCCAAGTGCGGCCGGAACTTTTGGATGAACTCGTCCTTGCCGGCCGCGGTCGGATGCACGCGGTTGCACAAGAGCACGGTCACGCACTCGTGCTGCAAGTCGAGCCACACCGTGCAGCCGGTGAGCGACAAGTGCCCGACGGCGCTGCGACTCATGCGCCCGCCGCACATCCCTTCCTTCGGCGGCGGCGTGTCCCAGCCGAGCGCCCACGTCTTGTTGCATGGCCGCTGCGAACGTTTGAAAAATCGCCGCACGGTGCCGGCGTGAAACGGCGCGCCTGGCTTTCCCAAGTATGAGTCGAGCAGCATCTGACTGAGCTTGTAGACGTCGTCGACGGTGCCGAAGAGGCCGGCGTGCCCAGCGACGCCGCCCATGGTGTAGGCGTCCGAGTCGTGCACCTCGCCGATGAGCAGGCGCTTGCGCCACGGGCACTTCTCGGTGGCGATGAACTGGCGCTTCGCATACGGCGTCTTCGCGTCGGTCTTGTCGACGAAGAAGAGATCGTTCAGGCCTAGCGGCTTGTAGATCTCGTTCTGCAAGAAGACGTCGAGGCGCTTTTGCGTGATCGCCTCGATGATCCACCCGAGCAGCATGAAGTTGATCTCGCTGTAGGTGAACAGCTCGCCCGGGCCTTTCTTCACGGGGTCCTTGGCGATCATCTCGCGCACCCGCGCTTCGCCCACGCGATTGCCGACGACGACGACCTGCGGGTTCTTCTCCTGCTCGGCCTTCAACTTCTCGTAGAACGGCAGCCGGTGCAGCATGCCCGACGAGTGATCGAGCAAGTGCTCGATCAGGATCTTGTCCCAGGCCGGCCCGCCGAAGTCTTTCAACAAGCGCGAGACCGGTGCTTCGAGCGTGACGCGGCCCTTCGAAACGAGCCACAGGATGCCGAGGGCGGTGGCGAGCGGCTTGGTCAGCGCGCCGAGGTCGTAGACGGTCTGAAACGAGGTCTTCTTCGGTGGCGGATCGAAGTGCAGCGTGCCGTAGAAGTTCCGGTGATAGATCGCGCCCTGCTTGGCACCGATCGCGGCGGCGCCGGAGTAGATATTCGTGGCGATGATGCCGCCCATGATCGCGCGATCGATCTCGGGCACGGAGATCTCGGGGGGTGGTTTTGCGGTCTTTTGGGGCTCGCCAAACACGCCCGAACTCTACCCAAAAGCCGACCGAGGTGCGAATGTCTGCGCCGTGCTCACGCTCAAAATGAGTCCGCTGGTCAAGGCGGGCATGATCTTCACGTGGTTGATCCTGCCGTTCAGCGGCGGCCTCGTCGGGCCCTTCGTATTCTGGCTGTACTGGGTGCGGCCGAAGGGCGTCGACGAGCAGGGCTTGGTCATGCACTTCGGACGGCGGATGCTCTTTAGCGACTACGTCGACACCCGCATCGTGAAGCTGATGTCGCGCGCGCACGGTCACGTCGGCTGGCGGCTCGAGCTGAAGTTCAAGAACGGCATCGCGCGCCTCGACTCGATCACCTGGAAGAACTTCGACGAAGCAGCGGCGATGGTCGAGCGCGGCATCGGCAAGAAGCTACTCTAATCAGCTAGGGCAGCCCGCGCGCGGGGCAAATGTCGCAACGAGCGACGTCTATTGTGGCCGCAAGGCGCGCGCTTTGCTACGCCCACAGCCCGTGAACGACGACATCTACCCCCGCGGTCCATCCCTCGTCCCGGCAAACCTCACCGAGCCGAGCCCGCAGTACAAGCGCATGACCTACCTCGCCGTCGCGGCGATCTTGGGCTTCGTCGCGCTCTTCTTCGGCCTCGCTGGCTGGTTCGCCTGGACGGCATACCGATCGTTTTCGAGCCTGCCGCACGTCGCGAGCACCTTCGGCCCGATCCTCGTCGGCATCATCGCCACCTTGCTCGCCGTGTTCTTGCTGAGCGCAATCTTCCTCCCGTTCAAACGGCCGGAGGAGTCGACGAACCTCGAGGTGACGCAAGAGGAGCAGCCGCGGCTCTTCGAGTTCCTGCACAAGCTCGCCGACGAAGCCGGCGCGCCGCGGCCGAACCGCGTGTTCCTCTCGCACCGCGTGAACGCCGCCGTGTTCTACGACCTCTCGATCTTCAACCTGCTCGTGCCGTCGAAGAAGAACTTGGAGATCGGCCTCGGCCTCGCGAACGTGTTGACGCTCGGCGAGATGAAGGCCGTCCTCGCGCACGAATTCGGCCACTTCGCGCAGCGCAGCATGGCCGTCGGGCGCTGGGTCTACACCGCGCAGCAGATCGCCGCGCACATCGTGCACAGCCGCGGCAAGCTCGACTCGGCGCTGCGCTGGATCAGCGTACAAGATCCGCGCGTCGCGTGGGTGGGCTGGGGCATGCGCACGATCGTTTGGTCTATCCGCTCGGTGCTCGACACGGCGTTCTCGGTCGTCGTCATCGCCGAAAAAGCGTTGAGCCGCGAGATGGAGCTGCAAGCCGACCTCGTCGCCGTGTCTCTGACCGGCAGCGACTCCTTGATCCACGCGCTGCACCGCTTGGGCGCCGCCGACGAAGCGCTCGAAGCGGCGCTCGACACTCTGAACAAGGAGCTCGGCAAGGAGCGCATCGTCGCCGACTTATTCACGGTGCAAGAGCGCGCGCTGCTTCGCTTGAAGGAAGTGCTCGCCGATCGCCAGTTCGGCGCGCCGCCGCCGCTCGCGTCGAGTGATCCGGCATCGCACCGCGTGTTCTCGACCGAGCTCGCCGAGCCGCCGCGCATGTGGTCGAGCCACCCGCCGAACGACGTGCGCGAGAAGAACGCCAAGCGCGCGTACGTGGCGGCGCCCTTCGACGATCGCAGCGCGTGGATCCTCTTCGACGACCACACGACCTTGCGCAAGAAGATGACCGAGCGGCTCTACGCCGAGAAGTTCGACGCCGCAAAGGTGGCGCCGATCGAGACCACGCTCGCCGCGGTCGATCAGCACTTCGGCCGGGCGCACTTGGACGGCCGTTACCGCGGCGTCTACCGCGACCGCGCCGTCAGCCGCGCCGCGTTCGCGCCGAAGGATCTCTTCGGGCCCACGCTCGGGTCAGACGCTGCCGCGCAGACCTTGGACGCGCTCTATCCGACGACGCTCGCGGCGGACATGGAGCGCCTGCGCACCTTGCAGCGCGAAAAGTCGCTGCTCATCGGCATCCAGCTGCGCCGCCTCGACGCGGGTGGCGGCAAGCTCAACTACCGCGGCGTCGAGCGGAAGCGCCGCGAGCTGCCGATGCTCATCGCCGACGTCGAGGCCGAGCTCGAGGCGCTGCAGCAGAAGCTCGACGATCACGAGCGCCGCTGCCGCGACGTGCACATCGGCATCGCCGCCGTCGTGACCGAAGGCTGGGCGAAGTACCTTCGCGCGCTCACTTACACGCTGCACTACGCCGAGCACCGCCTGCACAACCTGGCCGACGCGTCGGGCGCGTTTCACAACGTGCTCGCGGTCGTGACGGCCGACGGACACGTGAGCGGCGCCGAGCGGCAGCGCTTGTGGATCGCCGCCAACGACGTGCACGAAGTGCTCGCGGGAATATATGCCGAAGCGAGCACCGTGACGCTGAATGAGCCGCTCGCGCAGATCGTCGGCTTCAGCGATTGGAGCAAGGAGCTCGGCGAGTTCAAGCTGCCGGCGCCGAGCAACGAGAACCTGCATCAGTGGGTGCCGGTGCTCGACAGCTGGGTGCAAGGGCCGCTGCACTACCTCTATCTCTTGAAGGAGGCCGCGCTCGATCGCTTGATCGCTGCCGAGCAGGACGTCGCGCGCGCGTTTCGCAGCAACGAGACGCTGCCGGCGCCGCCGCTGCCGCCGCTCGTGCCGTCCGAGTACTCCGGCTTCAAGCGCGGCGACGAGCGGCCGCGGCAGACGAGGCTCGACTGGTGGGACCGCTTCATCATCGCCGACGGCCTGGTGCCGACGACGATGCGCCTCGCGGTGACTGCGGCCGTCGTCGCCGGCGTCATCTGGGCGTCGATCGCCGCGCGCGAAGCGAACGTCTTCGTCTACAACGGGCTCGGGCGCACGGTGATCGTGACGGTGGGCCGCGAGACGCGCACGCTCCGCGCGTTGCAGCACGCGAGGCTCGACGTGTCGCCGGACAGCGCCGTGCACGTGGAGGCGCGCACCGAAGACGGCGCCGTCATCGAGACGCTCGACGAGACGACGAGCGGCGGCGATCGCTTTTTGTACAACGTCGCCGGCGCCGGTGTGTTCACGCAGGAGACGATTCACTACGGCGGCGAGTACCGCGACTCGAGTGAGCCAATCGGCGCTCCAAAGTGGCTGGCGACCGACGTCGATCACGTCATCGATGATCCGCCGCGCACGATCAGCAGTAAAGAGCGCCAGCGGCGGACATGGTTGCGCGCGATCACCGACCCAGCGCGGCAGTATCACGCGCTCGGCAAGGAAGCCGTGCAAGCCGTGGCGGCGGCGCACGCGCGGTGGGACGACATCGACGCGCCGAACATCGATCAATGGCTGAACCCGTCGTTCTACCCCGCCGGCAAGCGAGCGATGGAGCTCGCGCAGGTGCGCCTCGCCGCGCATCCGAATGACATGCGCAACCTCCGCTTCGAGCAGGACGCCGCCGATGGCGACGCCGCAGCGACCAAGGAAGTGTGCGACCGTCACACCACACGCGCCAAAGCCGAGCCCGACAACGGCGACTGGCAGTATCTCGCCGCGCGCTGTGCACCGGGCGACTCGCTGCCTGCCTTCGCGGCGCTGCGCGAGCGCTTCCCGCAGCACCCTTGGATCGCGTTCAGCTACGGGCGCATCCAAGCGCGGCGCGGAAACTTCGCCGCCGCGGCGCCTGCGCTGCGTCTGGCGATCGACAGCGTGGACTTTTCGAACGACTTGGCGACCGACGCTGTGCGCGCCATCCGCGCGGCCACGCCTGATGGGGAGGAGCCCGACCTCGGCGCTCAAACACGGGCCAACCGTTGGCCGAACCTGTCGTTCCTGCTGCAGGTCGAGCGCGGGGCGCAAACGGACGTGCCGGCGTGGACCGCGCTCTCGCAAGGTCGCTTGGCTGATGCCGTCGCGCTCGCCAGCTCGCTTCCTGAGAAGCTCCGCCACCGCTTGCTCATCTTCGTCGGTGCGTCGGACGGCGCGCGCGGAGAGGATGTTTCCGCCGCACTCGAGCCCGGCATCACCGGCGTGATGGAGTCGGCACAGATCCAGCGCGCGCTCGCGCTCCGCGAGAAGAGAGACGTGAGTGCCTTCGCCACGCCGGACAACACTGACAAAGAGCTCGCCGTGGTCGCGACGTTCCTCGATCTCGCCGCCAAGGATCCAAAGCGCGCCGAAGCCGTGCTGCGCGATGTCGGCGCGGACGTCCATGGCATCGCCTACTCTGCGGGCTTGGTGCTGCTCGGAAAGAAAGCGCCGAAGCATTGGCGCTCGCTCGCGAAGAAGCTCTTGTTCTCGGTCGAACGGCCGTACTTCGAGTAGTCGTCAGCCGCTTGGTGGACCCCGGGTTCGCAGACGATCTTTCGTTGTTCGCCAGCGATCGCGAAGCTCAGGCGGCGTCAGATCGTAGCAGAGCGCGAGCATGTCCATCAGCCAGTTGTAGCGCTCTTCCGCCGTGAGCTTCGCAAAGGCCGCGAGCTGCTCACGGGTAGGCCGCGAGACGAGCGCGTCCTCACGCATCTTCGTCACCGAGCAGCTCCGCGTCCGCGCGATCTTTCGGGCGGCCCGAGGCGAGCTTCATTTTGCGCAGCAGCGCCAGGTACGGTCGTTCGCTCACGTCCCCAGGATAGCACAGCCTAAACGACGATCTCGTCCTCGATCACGACGACTTGGCCGTTTGCGTCGAACGAGCAGCGTGCGCCAAACGGCACCGCGTAGTTCGGCGCTTCGTGGCCGAATTGAAAGCCGCTGGCGGCCGGCACGCCGAGCGCGGCGATGAGCTCGCTGAGCACGTCGATGCCCTTGTGATCTTCGGCGTCGCACTTCGTCAGATGACCGACGACCACGCCGGCGACGTGGGTCAGCGCGCCCGAGAGCACGAGCTGCATCCACATGCGGTCCAAGCGATACGGCCGCTCGCCGACGTCCTCGATGAAGAGCACGGCGCCGGCGAGCGACGGCATGTACGGCGTGCCGCACAGCGCACTCAGGAGCGAGAGCGATCCGCCGATGAGCTCACCTTGCGCCGCGCCGCCACGGATCATCGCCGTGCCGTGCAGCGCGCGCCGGCGGCCGTCGCCCGCGGCGATCGCGAGCAGGTGCTGCTGTGTCTCGGGCGGTTCTTGCGCGATGGTCGTCAGCAGCGGCGCGTGCAACCACGGGATCTTGTGTTTCCACAGCACGCAGCCGAGCGCCGTGACGTCCGAAAAACCGATGACGAGCTTCGGCGGGCTGGCGGCGACGGCCTCCGCGAACGCATCGAGGATGTGCATCGCGCCGTAGCCGCCGCGGCCGCAGTACACGGCGCGCACCTCGGGATCTTTGTACGCGCGCACGAGCTCGTCGAGGCGCTCTTGCCGGGTGCCGGCCAAGTAGCGTTGTTTGCGTTGCGCGGCCGCCGGATCGAGCCGCACTTTGAAGCCTTGCGCCTCGAGCCAACGGCATCCAGCTGCGAATTTCTCTACATCGGGCGGGCCGCTAGGCAAGACCGCCGCGACCGTGTCACCGCTCCGCAAGGCCCATGGCGTGTCTGGACGCGCTATCATTGATAGCCCCCGTGATGACGGCTACATTCCGAAGGTGAGATCACATCCATGAGCTTGAAGATCAACCAGGACCACTCGCGCTTCAAACAGATCGTCCGCGGGAAGATCAAGCAGAACCTCAAGAAGTACATCTCGCAGGGCGAGCTCATTGGGAAGCAGGGCAAGGATCTCATCTCGATTCCGATTCCGCAGATCGAAATTCCGCACTTCACCTACGGACAAAAAGACACGGGCGGCGTCGGCATGGGCGACGGCGAGATCGGCCAGTCGCTCGGCGGCGATCCGCAGGACGGCGACGGCAAGGGCGAGGCCGGCGAAAATCCGGCCGGCGATCACATGCTCGAGGTCGACGTCACGCTCGAAGACCTCGCCGACATCTTGGGCGAAGAGCTCGGCCTGCCGCGCATCCAACCGAAGGGCAAAGAGCAGATCGACAGCTACAAGCTGAAGTACACGGGGGTGAATACGACGGGCCCGGAGTCGTTGCGGCACTTCAAGCGCACGTACAAGCAGGCGTTGAAGCGGCACTTGCTCAGCGGCACCTTCGATCCAGCGCGGCCGATCATCGTGCCGTCGCGCGAAGACAAGCGCTACCGCACGTGGAAGGTCATCCACGAACCGTTCGTCAACGCCGTCATTATTTATATGATGGACGTCTCGGGCTCGATGGGCGACGAGCAGAAGGAGCTCGTGCGCATCGAGTCGTTCTGGCTCGACGCTTGGCTGCGCCGCCACTACAAGGGCCTCGAGACGCGCTTCATCATCCACGACGCCGTCGCCAAAGAGGTGGACCGCGACACCTTCTTTCACACGCGCGAGTCCGGCGGCACGATGATCTCGAGTGCCTACAAGCTCTGCGCCGAGCTCATCGAGCAGAACTATCCGCCGCAGCAGTGGAACATTTATCCGTTCCACTTCTCGGACGGCGACAACTGGAGCGCGGACGACACCAAGGTGTGCATGGACATCTTGAAGAAGCGCGTGCTGCCGTTCGTGAACATGTTTTGCTACGGCCAAGTCGAGAGCCCGTACGGCAGCGGCCAGTTCATCAAGGATCTGCGCGAGACGCTCGGCAGCGAAGAGACGGTCGTCACCAGCGAGATCAAAGACAAAGAGTCGATCTACGGATCGATCAAAGACTTCCTGGGGAAGGGAAAGTGATCATGACGCACGAGGCCGCGCGATGACGCTGACACCCGAGCTCCTCGCCCTGCGCGACGAGATCAGAGGCTACGCCGTCGGTTACGGCCTCGACTTCTTCGAGACCGTGTTCGAGCTCGTCGACTTCGAGCAGATGAACATGGTCGCGGCGTACGGCGGCTTTCCGAACCGCTATCCGCACTGGAAGTTCGGCATGGAGTACGAGCAGCTCAGCAAGAGCTACGAGTACGGCCTGCACAAGATCTACGAGCTCGTGATCAACAACGACCCGAGCTACGCGTACCTGTTGGAAGGCAACGCGATCGTCGATCAGAAGTTGGTCATGGCCCACGTCTACGGCCACGTGGACTTCTTCAAGCACAACTTCATGTTCTCGCACACCAATCGCCGCATGATCGACGAGATGGCGAACCACGGCACGCGCTGCCGCCGCCACATCGAGAAGTACGGCCATGACCGCGTCGAGAACTTCATCGACATGTGCCTGTCGATCGACAACCTCATCGACTACCAGGCGCCGTACATTCAGCGCCGCCCGTCGAAGAACGCGCCGCCGAAGAGCGACGTCATCGAGCACGACGTGCCGAAGCTCAAGGTGATCAAGCCGTACCTGCAAGACTTCATCAACCCGAAGGAATTTCTCGACGCGCAGAAGAAGAAGCTCGACGACCAGAAGAAGGCCGAGAAGCGCTTCCCCGAACACAAAGAACGCGACGTGATGCTCTTCCTCTTGGAGCACGCACCGCTCGAGTCATGGGAGCAAGACGCGTTGGCGATGCTGCGCGAAGAGGCATACTACTTCGCGCCGCAGGGCCAGACGAAGATCATGAACGAAGGCTGGGCGTCGTATTGGCACGCCACGATCATGACGCAGAAGGCGCTGAACGCGAGCGAGATCATCGACTACGCCGATCACCACGCCGGCACGATGGCGGTGCAGCCGGGGCGCTTGAACCCATACAAGCTCGGCTTGGAGCTGTGGCGCGACATCGAAGACCGTTGGAACCGCGGCCGCTTCGGTAAAGAGTACGACGACTGCGACGACTACGCGAAGAGGAAGCACTGGGACAGGCAGCTCGGCCAGGGCCGTAAGAAGATCTTCGAAGTGCGCAAGCACTACAACGACGTCACGTTCATCGACGAGTTCCTGACCATGGACTTCGTGCGCGAGAACAAGATGTTCGTCTACATGTTCAACCGAAAATCGCAGAACTGGGAGATCACCGACCGCGACTTTCGGCGGGTGAAGCAGAAGCTGCTCGACTCGCTGACGAACTTCGGCCAGCCGATCATCCGCGTCGTCGACGGCAACTACCAGAACCGTAGCGAGCTCCTCTTGGAGCACGAGCACGACGGCGTCGATTTGCGCATGGACTACGCGCGCGAGGTCTTGCGCAACGTCTATGCCTTCTGGAAGAGACCGTGCGGCGTGGCGACGCGCATCGACGATCGTGGCGTGATTGTGCGCTTCGACGGCACTGATTACGAAGAGCAGAAGTACGAGAAACTGTGATGGCCAAGAACGACGCGTTGCTGGACGAAATCCTCGGTGACGACGGCAAGTCGTCGAGCAAGGACTTCGATCCGGCGACGCTGAAGAAGATCATCGAGATGAACCCGGAGATGCTCGGCAACCGCTCGCCCGAGCAGTTCATCGCCGAGATGAAGCAGAAGCACGACGCGGCGCAAAAGCAGAAGCAAGAGAAGGACAGCGCGAAGGAAGGCGTCGAGGGCGGCTTCATGCTCCCGCCGGACGTCGATCAGCTCGCGATCGCCTTGGAGAAGAAGTACGCGCTCGAGAAGAAAGAGCTCGAAGACGAGATCAAGCGCCTCACCGAACGGCAGCGCTCGTTGAAGCCCCGCTACCGAGACGTGTTCATGGACAAGCTGCTCGAGATCGATCCGAACCTGGTCTCGCCGAAGACGGGCTTCGTGCTGAAGGACAAAAAGACGTGGCTCGACGAGGTCGGCTTTTCGGTCGAGCTGTTCATCGCGCACGGACGCAAGCGCAAGTGAGCGCCCTCGATCTTCTGACCGACGCCTGCGCCGGCCTGCCGATGACCATTCGAAAAATGTTCGGCGGCCACGGCTTCTTCGCTCCGAACGGCGGCATGTTCGCCGGCATCGTGACGGACGACGAAGTGATCTTCAAGCTGAAGGACGCAACAGCGAAGGCCGAGCTCGTCGCGCTCGGCGGCCACCCGTGGACGTACCAAGGTAAGTCGAAGCCGATGACGATGGCCGAGTGGATCGTCGTGCCGCAGGCGTTCTACGACGATCAGGAGCTCTTCGCTTCCTGGGCCAGGCGCGCGCATCGGCTGGTGCCGCCCAAGATCGCGACGAAGGTCCAGTCGAAGCGCGCAAAGACGAAGCCGAAAAAAGCCGCACGCGCCAAGAAGTAAGATGCCGCTCACGGACTACTTGCTGCTCGCCGAGCTCGGCCGCGGCAAAGACGGCCGCGTGCTGAAAGCGATGGGCCCGCGCGGAGTCGTCGCTCTGAAGCTGCCGCATGGCGACGCGCGGGCGCACTACCGGCACGCGCTCGAAGCCGACTGGTACGAGGCGCTCGCCGGCTGCGACGCCATCCCGGGGCTCATCGAGCGCGGCGCCCCGAGCGAACCATTCCTCGCGCTACGCTACGCGGCCGGTGGCTCGCTCGTGCGCGCGCGCGTGGGGGACGCCGACCGCGTGGTCGATCGTGTTCGTGCGTGCTCGGCGGCGTTGCACGCGCGCGGCGTGTACCTGCCGACGCTCGGACCCGATGACGTGCTCCTCGACGACAAGGGCGACGTGCGGCTCTGCGACCTCGCGGCGGCCGTTCCGCTGACGCCGCTCGCACGCCACGAGCTCGAACCTCTGGCGCCGGCGCTCCGCGGCCGCGGGTGGACCTTCGATCCGCTGCGCGGCCCCGACGTGGACTTACCGTACGCGCTGCTTCGCCTCGGCTTGCGGGATCGTGCGCGCATGCCGATGGCGCGGCGTCCGGGCGCGTTCTTGCGTGGCGAGGTCGACGTGCCGGAGCTCGCCGCCGGGGCCGATGTTCACCGCGTCACGTGGGACACGCCAGCGCTCGATGTCACGGCGCTGCTCACGCCCGGCGTGCACTCAGCGACCGCGAGCGTCGATCTCGCCGCCGCCCTCGCCGCCCAAATCCGCGGCCGCTGCTTCGTCCTCCGGCTGCCGCGCGCCTACACGGACGCGTGGTTCCTTCCGGTCCTCTTCGAGCAGATCCGCGTCAAAGCCCGCATGCTGCCGGACGCCACCCTGCGCACGCTGCTCCCGCCCTCCCTCGACCCGCTCCTCGCCGTCCATCACGCCGCCCTCGCCCGCCGCCTCGGCGCCGAAAAGGGACCGGGGAGCGCCGCGAAAAGGGACCGGGGAGAAGGGACACCGGAAAAGGGACCGGGGAGTATCGCGCCGGGGAGTATCGCGCCGGGGAGTATCGCGCCGGGGAGTATCGCGCCGGGGAGCGACGCGGAGGCGATCGGCGCCATCGCCGCGATCGCGCCGTGCACGATCGTGCGCCTGGTGCCGCGCGGGCTGGTCGTGGCCCGGCCGCCGGCGGTCGACGGCGTGTGCTGGATCGATGTGACCGAGGCCGACGCGCTCTTGCATCCGAGCGGCGTCGTGGCGGGGGCTATTTCTTCCCTGTGATCTTCGCGCCCTTGACGGCGAGGGCGCGCGCGCGCTTGCCGGCGGGGTGCGCGTTCTTCGGATCGAGCTCGATCGCTTTCTTCAGCAAATCGGCCGCTTCCTGCATGCGCCCGCGGTTCATCAAGAGCTCGGCGAGGTTCGCGAGCACGTAGAGATCGTTCGGCGCCTTGGCGAGCGCCGCCACGTAGCAACGGATCGCGTCTTCCGGCCGGTTGCTTCGCTGGTACGCCGACGCGAGCCGCGCCTGATGCTCGCCGAGATCGAAGCCGAGCGCGGCGAGCCCTTCGTAGATCTTGATCGCCGCGCCGTCGTTTTCGGCCTCGTGATGCTTCGCGGCGACCGCGGCGAGGCCCTTCATGTCCTTCTCGGTCACGCCCACGGCAGACGCGAGCGAAGAAGATCCCTTCGCCCAGGCCTTCAACTTTGCGTCGAGCTCGTTCGCCACGGCGCGACGTCTTATGCGATTGGCCGAGGCAAGGCAAATGCGCTAGCCAAGTCACTCGTGCGCCTCGTCATCATTCTCCTCGACGGCCTCCGTGCCGACACGCAGGCGTTCACCGCGCCACCCGAAGGCCACCCGTGGCATCGCTTCTTGCCGCGCGGCCGTCGCTTCACGCAGATGTTCGCGGAGGCGCCGTTGTCGCTCCCGGCGCGCCGCGCCCTGCTCACCGGCCGCTTCCAGTTCGCGCGCCAAGGCTGGACGCCGCTGAAAGACGACGCCGTCACCTTCCTCGATCGCCTGTCCGACACGCTGCTCGTCGGCGACACACCCTACATGCTCGGCGAGAGGTGGCACCTCGCGCGTCGCTTCACCAACGTCGAGCACGTGCGCGGCCAATTCGGCGACGACGCACCGCCGCCAGCAAGGATCGCCCCCGAGCTCGAAGAAACGCTCACCAAGCTGCGCGCCGCAGAGGTGGCGCAAGACGAGCGCGAAAAATTCCACGCGTACCTCGCGCACTGGGCGGCGGTCCGTGCTCCGTTCTCCGAACGTGTCGTCGACGAAGCGCTCGCTCGAATGAACGACGCGCTCGTCACCTGGATCGATCTCTTCGACACCCACGAGCCGTGGCTGCCGCGACACTCCGACGTCGCCACCACGCCGCTGCCCCACCCGTCGCTGAAGATCGCGAACGCCGAGCTGCTACGCACCGCGTACGAGCTGCAAGCGAGTGAGACCCTCGCGCAAGTCTGCCGAGTCCTCACCGCGCTCGAAGCCGACGTCGCCGCTGGCGCATGCGCCGTCTGCGTGCTCTCCGATCACGGCACGCCGCTCGGCGATCCGCAGTGGCGCAAGCTGCAGCCCACGGTGCTCGCACCGATCGCACACGCGGCCGCCTGGCTCTGGGCGAAGGACGTGGCGCCGGGCGAGGACGCGCGCTTGGCTTCGACGGTCGATTGGCATCCAACGTTTCGCGCGCTGCTCGGCCTGGACCACGCCGGCGAGGGGCACTCGCTGCTCGCACAAGAGACGCACGCGCACGTGCCGACCGGCTGGATTCACGGTCCTCTCGCGCTACGCACCGCAACGCGCACGACGCTCTACACGCCAGGGCCGCTGCCCACCTTGCGCGCCTTCGATCGCGCGCGTGATCCGCTGGAACGAACGCCGCTGAAGCTCGCCACCCAAGACGCCGCCGACGCGCTCAGCACGCTCCTGCAAACGACGCTGCGCTACGCCGGAGACTGAGCAGCAGCCATCACTTCAAGTTCTGCGTGATGCCTTCTTGCGTCTTCGCCATCTTGTTCAAGATATTGCTCAGCGTCGTCGCGATCTTGCTCTTCAAGTCCATCTTCATCTGCAAGCGCATCGACATCTCCTCGCTGATCTCGCTCATCGAATCGAGCTGGCTCTTCGCCTTGTCGACCTCGGCGCTCAGCTGATCGAAGCTCACGTTGCGCATCGACGTGGTCACGTCATAGGGCGAGCCCGAGGTCGCGCCTTGAAAGTCCGGCGGCGGAACGTAGCCACCACCACCGCCGCCGCCGACGCGCGCGCCGACTTGCGCCGAGGGATCGCTGCTGCCAGCGTCGACCGCGAAGCCGTCCTTGTCTTGGCGTTTGCGCGCCTTCGCCCAGCTGCCGGCCCACACGTCGTCCGGCGCCTTGGTGCCCGCAGGCCCGAGCGCGTCGATCTTCGTTTGCAGCTCGCTCTCGGCTTGGCTCATGTATTGGCTCGGCGGCTTCAGCGCGTCACCGATGCCGCTCGACACCCACCCGGCGAGCTTCGTGATGCAGTCGGCGATGCCGTCGGGATCGACATAGGTGCCGCCCACGCCGCCCGACGCGTCGACCCAAACGTCGTACGATCCGACTTCGCCGGCCGAGCCAGCGACGGCCTGCGCGCTGACGATATCCGTGGCGCTGCCGGTGCCGCCGCCGTCGTGGCCGCCTTCGTTCGGGCCGCCGCCGTCGCCGCAACTCGTCCAGTTGTTCTGATTCTTCTCCACGCTCAAGTGATCGCTGAGCGCCGCGATCTTCTTGTTCACCGCCCCGGCGAGCGCCATGTTCATCGCCGGCGTCATCTTCGCCGTCAGCGCCTTCAGCTCGGTGACGATCGTGTCGAGCTCGGCCTGCGCGCCGGCTTGCCCGATGCTCTCTTTGGTCGCGTGCGAGAGCTTGAGCTGCGCTTGCACGAGGCGCTCGACGAGGCTGTCGACCTTCGTCGCGACATCGGCCTTCGAAGTGACGCCGAGCTGCGCGCGCGCGGCCTTCGCCTCAGCCGTGTCTGGCGAAGGGAACATCATGTCCGCGAGCATCGACTTCAATTGCTCGGGCGTCTTGTTGCTCATGTCGGCGAGCGCGGCCTTCTGATCCTGCAGCGCCTTGCGCTTGGCGTCGATCTCGCCGGTGGCCGTACGTCCGAGCTCCGCGAGCGTGCCGACGAAGGTGTCGATCTTCGCCTGATTGCCGGGATCCAAGTGGCCGTCGCCGTTGCCCGCAGGCGCGAGGCCAGGTCCCTTCAAGACGTCCTTGCCATTGCCTTCTTCGAGCCAGGTCTCGAAGTCGCCGAGCTTCTCTTCGGCGCCGTGCGACTGGTGAAACGCCCAGAACTGCTGCACGTCCTCCGGCATGATGCCGTAGAGCTTCGCGTATTCGATCGCTTCCTTCTCGGTGAGCGGCTCGATGTCGCCGACGCTCTTCGAAGCGCTGGCGCTCAACGCGTCGTCCATCGCCTTGCGTTCTTTGCGCACTTGCCCTGGGCTCTTGTAACCGTCGAAGCTGAAGTTGATGCTCTGCGGATCCGGCAGCCCGGTTTGATTCGACGGCGCGCCGTCGTCGGTTGGCGTCGCGTTCGGCTTGAAGGTCTGCGTCGGCAAGGTCATCGTCAGGCCGGAGCAGAACTCGGTGAAGGTCTCGTCGGGCGGGCTGCGGCCGTCGGCTTGGCGCGTCCGGTACTCGTCGAGCGCGGCCTTCTGCCACGTGGCCTTCACGCCGGTGAGCCAGTTTTGATACTCGCGAATGGCCTTCTTCGTCTGATTGACGGCCTTCATCTCGGCCATCATCGAGCGCAGCTCGTCGTTGTTGTCGCGCGAGCACTCTTGCATGATCAGAATGACGAGCATCTCGATGTCGGCGTTCGCCATGTCGCCGAGCACAGATTGGCGCAGCGCGCTCTCCATCGCGACGACGTGCTGGCCCGGGATGACGACCTCGCCGGCTTCGAGCCGCGCTTCGTCGGTGAGCTGCGTCGCGTTCGGCGCCACCGAGTCGACGACGGCCTTCTGCGCGTCGGTCGCCGCGAAGCGCAGGTTCGGCGCTGTGGTCACCGCTTCGGCGAGGCCGGCGAGCGCCGACAGCTTCTCCAGGTGCTCGGCGTTCAGCGCGTGGCGCTCGTTCTCGACGAAGCCCTGCACGCCGGCCCACGTCGAGCCCGCGTTCGGGAACTGAATGCTCGGAAAGTTTCCTTGGAGCGCCGCGAGCTGACCGAGGACGGCCGCGCCGGTGAGCGAGCTCACGTTGATGTCGGCCGCGAGCTGGCGCAGCGTCTCTTCGCCGCCCGATCCGCTCGGCGGACCGAGCAACGCTTCGGTCAACGCCTCGGTCGACGTCTGCTTGTTGATCTCGCCGAGGACATCGACGTTGCTCGGCGTTCCCGCTTTCGCCGTGCTCGTCGTCTTCGCCGCCGGGGCTTGGATGGGTGCTTCGCCAGGGGTCGTGGGGATGGAGCCGGGGATACGTCCAGAGCCGATCGGTGCGGTCATTTCGTCCTCGTTCTATGCCTTGCAAAGCGCGATTCGCGAGAGCTTACCCCTCGCGAGGAGAAGTCGGTTACGATTTGTTGCCGACGAGCATCAAGAGCGGAAGCCCAGAAAGACGCGGGACGAGGTCGGCGACGAGCGCGGCGTCCGTCGGATGTAGGACATCGTAGCCCTCGATGCTGAGGATCACCGAGCCGTAGGCTTCGCAGAGCGCGCGCAAGAGTGCGGCAAGGGCGTCGGCGTCGCTCGCGCCGTTCACCGAGAAGCCGAGCTCGCGCCCCCATTCCGGTTGATGCTTCGCAAAGATCGCCGCCGCCTCAGGCACCGCGCGCAGCCGAGCGTCGAGCCGCGCTCGAGACGACGGCTTGCTCACGCGCCGCTGCGTGTACAGACCGCGCAAGAGATCGAAGATCACGCTCGGGCCGACCTCGGCTCGGCGCGGCCGCTGCACGCTTTGCAGCCACAAGCCTCGCTGCGGCTCGCGCGCTTCGAGCCACGCTTGCCACTGCGGCGAACGCAGCATCGCGCTCGTCGTGACGAGGGGCGTCGTGAAGCGCTCGGGCATCTTTGGCAAGGCGGCGGCGGGCGCAGCCGGGGCCTGTTGAAAGCGTGGCGACGGCAACCCGGCAGCCAAGCACATCTCGTCGCACGCCGTTTGCAGATCGAGCTCGAAGGGCGGCCCGTCGAAGAAGCTGCGATCGCTCACCCACGCCGCGAGTCGCGCCGGCATCACACGCTCGAAGCGGCGCCGCGGCCCGGCGAAGCTCAGGCCCCGTGAGTAGTGGCGCGCCAAGACGTTGCGCCGCGGTGGCAGGAGCTTCGCCGTGAGACAGCCAACGAGATGCGCCGCGATCATCTGCGCGTTGCGGCCGTCGATCCCGAACCACACACCTCGCCGCGGATCGCGCTTCGACACCCGGCGCGGCGGCAGCGGAAAGTGCTGATAGAAGCTGACGCCGCTCGTCGCAAAGCAGCGCTGCAGATCGATGATGCGCAACGACGCCGCGCTCGCCGGCGCGGTCGCAAACATCAAGTTTCCGAGGTGCAGGTCCATCTGATAGCGCCCTGCGGCTTGCAGGAGCGCGAGCGTCTCGAGGAGGCCGGCCGCGATGGCGACGGCCGCAGCGTAGTCGAGCGGCTTACCGTCGCCGAAGAGCAGGTTCGCGACGTTGCCGCCAGAGAGAAGCTCGGTGGCGATGAACGGCGCGCCGCCGAGCGCACAAGCGTGGAGCCGCAAGAGCCGCGGCACGTGCGCGAGCGCTTCCATGTTGTCTGCCTCTTCGCCGAACACGAGGCCGATGGACGGATCGTGCGCGAACCTCGGCATCGGCACCTTCAAGGCAACGACTGCGTCGCTCTCCTGATCGCGCGCGGAGAAGACGCCGCCGATGAACCCAGCGCCGAGAAACGCGATCGGTGCGAAGCGCTCGCGATAAGCGTCGGGGAGCTCCGGCATCAGAGCCGCGGGTGCTTGCTCAGTTCTTTGCGTGGGCGTCTGGCCGAGACGACGACTTCGTGCACGAGGTCCAAGTGCTTCGCCGCGTCGACCGCCGCCTTCGTCACCGGATTGCCGGTGAGGTGCAGCTCGCGCAAGTGCGGAAGGCCTTTGAAGAGCGCGAGATCCGCGTCGCCGAGGCCGAGCGAGACCACGCGCAGGACGCCGAGCTTCGGAAGGTCCTTCAAGACCGCGAGGCCCTTCTTCGTGATCTTCGTCTCGCTGATCCGCAGCGAGCGCATTTCTTTGAGCGCCTTCAGCTCGGCGAGGCCAGCGTCGGAGAACGCCGTCCCTTCCAAGCGCAGATCGATGAGCGTGGCGAGCTTCGCGATCGCGCCGGCCGACTTGTCGGTGACGCGCGTCTTCGCGAGGTGCAGCACCTGCAGCTTCTTCGCGAGCGCCGGCAGCCCCGTGAGGCTCGCGTCGTCGACAGCGGTGGCGGTGAGGCTCAACTTGACGAGCGATGTGAGCTTGCAGAGCGCCTCGGCGCTCGTCACCTTCGTATGCGCGAGCGAGAGATCGTCGATCTGCTTCCAGCCGGCCATCGCTTTCACCGCGGCGTCGTCGAAGCCCGTGTGGTCGACGTGCAGGAGATCGATCGCGTCGGCGGCACACTTCGCGACGAACGCACCCTTCACGCGCGTGCGATTCAGGCGCAGCCGCTTCAAGGTCTTCACCTCGGCGAGCGCCGTGATGCCGGCGTCGGTCGTCTTCGTGTTCGACAGATCGATCGACGCGAGCTTCGGCGCCGACGCCAGCGCGCTCACGCCGGCGTCGCCCACCTGCGTGCCGGGCACGAGCAGCGCGTTCAACGCCGGCAGCTCGGCGACGGCCTTCATCGCCGCGTCGCCCACCGGTGCGCCGTTCAGGTTCAGGAGCTCGAGGCCTCGGATCTCGCGCAGCGCCCCAATGGTCGCGCCCGTCACCTTCGTCTGCGGCAGGTTCAAAAACTTCAACGACGAGAGCGCGGCGAGCGCAGGCAGCAGCTTGTCGTCGACCGCGGTGCCGTCGAGCTCCAAGTGTTCGAGCTTCTTCGCCTCCGCGATCGCGGTGCCGGCCGCGCTAGAGATCTTCGTTCCGCCGAGGCGCAGCTTGGTCAGCGCCGGCAAGCTCTTCAGCACGCCGAGGTCGCCGTCTGCGAGCGCCGTGTCGCGGATCGACAGATGCTTCAACGCCTTCAGCTTGGCCAACGCCGCGTAGCCCTTGCTCGTCGCCTTACACGCGCGCACGCGCAGCGTCTCGAGCGTCGTGAGCTCAGCGAGATCAGCGAAGCCCGCGTCGTCGAGCGGCATCATGTCCGTGCTCAAGTAACGCAGCTCACGCAACGTCTTCAGATAGAACAGAGCTTCGGCGGTGAGCTTCGTCGTCGCCAGGCCCACCGCCTTCAGCTCGTCGAGCTCGCGCAAGCACGCGAGGTCCGCGTTCTTGATCCGCCGGCAGTAGCTCAGCGAGATGCCCCACGGCTTCAGCGGCTTCAGCGCCTTGACGAACGCCGCGAGCTCTTGGCCGTCGATCGCGAGATCGCAGGGCTTGGCGTACCACGGCCGATCGTCCGAGACTTCGAGCGGCCCGGCAAGGGTCGTCCCAAGGTAGAAGTCGTCGCCTTTGTCGCGGTAGCGATAGATCCGCATCGGAAACGGGCTCGAGATGCGCACGCTTTCCTCCAAAGTTCCGTGTATACCGCTCCGGTGCTCGACTTCTACTATCGAGGTCGCATCGGCGGCGTGTACTCCGTCTCTTACGTGTTCCGCACGCTGCTCGAAGAGCTCGTGCGCCGCAAGATGGCGTGCGCGATCACGCCGGATGACCGCGAGGTGCGCGGGCCGGTCCACGAGACGCTGCGGCAACGCTTCGTCGCATCCCCGCTCACCGATCGCCGTGCAGCGCGCGTCGGCATCTCCGGCTGCGCGCCGGCGCAGTACAAGACCCACGTCGTCGGCGTCCTACGCGCGGCGATCTTGAACTTCGAAGCGCGCGTGCGGGTGCCGCTCGGACCTCGGACAGCGATCACGCTCCTCGATCTCGTGCTGCCGTCGAGCTGCTTCTCTGACGAAGTGCTCGCGGCAAACGGCGTGCCCGCATCTGCGCGTGCCGTGTTGCCACACGCGATCGACGCCGACGCCCTCTCGAGGATCGCCCTGCCACGGGCCGGCCGCTTCACCGTGCTCGTCGTCGCCGCGAACCATGCGCGCAAGAACCTCGATCGTTGTATCGCAGCGTTCACCGCCGCGTTTCCCGACGGCGACGCCGAGCTCCACCTGCGCGTCAACCCGCTCCGTGACGACGTCCCGCGCAAGCGCTTCGAGATCGACATGCACGATCTCATGGCCACCGCGCCCGCGAACGTGCGTTGGCTGCGCGACGACGTCGCCGATCTCGCGGCGCTCTACAGGAATGCGCACGCCGTCCTCTCACTGAGCTCCGGTGAAGGCTTCGGGCTGCCGCTGCTCGAAGCGCTCGCCGCAGGCTGCCTCGTCATCGCGCCACGCTACAGCGGCCCGCTCGATTTTCTCAGCGACGAGAACGCGCTGCTCATCGACACCAAAGAGCGCGACACGCCAAAAGAAGCGCAGTACCTGCCGGACGACGCGCTCGATCCGGCGGCGAAGGACGGCTGGCCCGACTTCGATCACGCGGTCGCGTTGCTGAATAAAGCACGCTCCGACTACGCCGCGCTCTTCGCTGCGCACCGCCTGAAAGCCCGCGCCACGGCCGAAGCACACCGCCCGGCGCCGATCGTCGATCGTCTGCTCGCCCTCTGCGAAGCCCGCGGGGTCACATGGGGCGGATAAAGCACCGCTTCCCGATGCCCACCGGCGCGCGCTGGGGCGACTACACGATCGAGCGCTTCGTCGGGCGCGGCGTGGAAGGCGCAGTGTACGCCGCGCTCGGTCCCGACGGCGCCCGCGTCGCGCTCAAAGTCCCCTTCGAGAATCCGGCGACGGCGATCCGCTGCGCGCTCGAGATCGACACGCGCCATCACCTCGCCACGACGCCCGGCACCGAGGCCATCGTCAACCGCTTGATCGCCGGCTCGCCCGAGATCCCGCGCTTCATGGCCACGCCGCTTGCGAGCGCAGGCTCGTTGCAGCAGTGGCTCGAGACGCACGGGCCACTCAGCGTCGACGACGCGCTCGCGATCGCACGGACGGTGCAGGAGCGCGCGATGTGGCTCTTGCAGCACGGCCTTTGGTACTTCGATCTGCGCGCCGACAACATGGTCGTCGAAGACGGGGACGCGCCGCTCGCTTCGCGCCTGCGCATCGTCGATCTCGGCGCTGCGGTGCCGACCTATCCCTTGTTGCGCTACGAACGCTGGCCCTACTGCCGCGCGCAGACGTTGCCTCCGCGCGGCCGCGGTTGGTACTACGCGCCCTTCGAAGGCGAGGACTTCTTCCTCCCTTACGCGATGCTGCTTTTTCACCTGCTTACCGGCGCGAGCGCGTTCCCGGTGCGCCGGCTGCGCAAGGTGATGCTCGGCGTCGAGAAGCTCGTGCTCGACAAGCTCGATCCGCGCTGGCCCACGCCCGTGCGCGACTTTCTCGCCGACATGCTGACGCGTGGAACGTGCGCCACGTGGCCTGGCCCGAGCCTCGATCCGGCGACGAACGACTCCGGCGCGCGTGCGTTCCTCGCGTCGGACAGAGCGGTCTGGCGCGTCGAGGATTCGCCGGCGCTGTTCGTCGATCTCGCCCGCGCCTTCGCGGACACGCAGGCGTTCTCGCGCATCGTGCCGGTGCGGCTGCCGCGCATCCTCCACGCGCTGCCAGAGCTGCCGCCGACCGCGGTCATCGAGCAGATCCGCGTCCAGTGCCGCTTCTTGAGCGACGGCGCCGTGGCCGAGGAGTTTCGTCCGGTCCTCGCGAGCATCCAGATGACCTCGGCGCTCGCGCGCTGGACGCCGCTGCTCTTTCACCGCTTGCCCGGCGTTGCGCTCAAGCCGGGTCGTGACGAATGGACCGTCGAACGCCAGGTGAGCGAGCTGCGATCGATCCTCTTTGCGTTGGCGAACGGCGCTCCACCGATCCTCGTCATCACGATCTGCGAAGGGCGTTCGTCACAGCTCGACGCTTTTCTCGATGCTTGGGAGCGCGCCGGTCCGCCCGCCGGCGTGCGCTGGATCGCGGTGCACGGAGCGAACGAAAGTCTGCATACCCGCACACCTCGCGGCATGCGTTTCACAGTCCCGAATCTGCCACTCTGACCTACATGTAAGTCCTTGTCGCAAAGCAACAATTCGCTTGCCAGCTCCGATACCGAGGCAGAGACTGGCGACCCGGTTGGAGGTTTCATGACAGCGGCAAAAACCTACGCCATCGCACTCACGCTCCTCGCGGCGTGCGCCACCACGAAAGAAGCCACGCCACCGCAAGCCGCGGTGAGCTCCGACGCGCCGCTTGCCGCGAGCGACGAAGCGAAGTGCCAAGAAGCCGCTGCGCTCCGCGACCAAGGTTACAAAGCGCTCTCGGAGCTGCGCCTCGCTGCGGCCAAGCGCGCGTACAACAAGTCGCTCGAGCTCGATCCCGGCAACAAAGGCGCGCTGATGCAGCTCGACGTCATCGACGCGCTCGCCGAAGATCGCCAGATCGGCACGTCGGCGGCGAACAACAACGTCTACGGCGGCGTCAATCGATCGCCGTGCGAGAAGTACGCGTCATCGCAAATGCCGTCGCTGCGCCCGGCCCCCGGCGGGAAGGTGACGAAGCCGACCGTGGCGCTGCAAGGCCAGATCGTCACCTTCGCCAAAGGCACAGTGAAGCCGGCCGAGCTGCTCACACAAGACGAAGTCGAGAACGGGTTCAAGATCGCGCTCAGGCAGTTTCAAGGCTGTTACGTGCAAGCGGTCGCCAAGAACCCCACGCTGCGCGGTGATCTCACGTTGCAAATCTCGGTCGATCCTGCGGGCAAAGTGAACGAAGTGAAGTTCAACGGCAACACGCTCTACGAAGACACCGTCGAGCAGTGTGTCGCGGGCATCGCCGGCAAGATCGCGTTTCCGAAGCGCCGCTCGAAGCACGACATGAACGTGATCTATCCGATGAGCTTCGGCCCCGCCGACGACGTCGCCCTCGCGCAAGAAGAGCAAGGCCCGGCGAAAACGCGCGCTGGGCGCTGATCCGCCGCACCGTGAGCTACTTCAAGTATGGAGCGAGGCTCGGCGCGACGAGCGGCGCGTCGTTGCTCTTGTATTCGGCGATCGCCTGCTCGCTGAGCGGCGCGCCGTGCACCTGCATGAGGCGGCCGGGGATCGCCGACGACACCGCGACGCACACCGGCTTGAAGTCGCCGCCGCCTTGGTGCCGGACGTCGTGAAACTCGAAGTGGATGCGCGGGAAGAGCTTGGGCAAGAGCTGCATCGCGGCGACCAAGTTCGCGTCGGAGTCGTCGTAGAAGACGACCTTCTCAGGCGGCTTGCCGTTCGTCATGTGCAGCTGGATCAACGCCGCCATGATCAACGCCTTGCGCTTCGCCGAGTCCATGCCGGGGCCGTTGAGCCCGAGCGCTTCCATCTTCTTCGGCTCGTTGACCGCAAAGACGCCGGCGATGTCGACGCCGCGCTTCTTCAGGAACCTATCGAGGCCATGCACGACCGCCTCGCTGCTGCGCGCGGTGATGACGAACGCGCGCGTCAGATCGTCGCGCGTGTATTCACGCAGCGCGTGCATCGTCGGCGCGATGGGCTTGCTGCGTTGGATCTCGTCGACGCGGCCATACCAATGAAAGTCGAGCGTGTAGTCGTGCCACGCCACGTTCGGATGCTCGAGGCGCAGGCGGGCATAGTCGCCCTCGTAGTCGGCGGTCGTCAACGCGACGGCGATCGGCTTCAGCGTCTTCGGATCGAAGAAGTGCTCGCCGTTGTCTTTGCGACGAACCCACACCGGCGCGTGCGTTTGCAAGAAGGTGTGATCGGCGTCGGTGAAGACGAGTTGGCGCACTTCCTCGGGGCGGTGCAACGGGTAGCCGAGGCGCGCGAGCTCGCCTTTCGCAGCGCCCGCGAGCGTTTGTAGATCGTAGTCAGCCGGGTACCACCCGGGCGGCGTGAGCCTCGGCGCGCTGCTCCGGGCGACTGTGCCATAGGCGTCGTTGAGGACGCGTTCGGTGATCGGCTTTTGCGCCGGCGCCGCGGCCCCTGGTTGCTCGACGCGCATCTCGGCCGCTTGCGGACGTACCTTCACGAAGCCGTTTTCGGCTCCACCCAGTCAAGGGTTGCGCCTGCGCGACAACATACATGGCCGGGCGCGCGATAACCCAAACCATGAAGCATCAAGGTTTGACCCTAGACTACGCTCGCCACGTGGCTCAAACCATCGAACCCGCCGTCGACGCCGACGTCGCGCGCTCGTTCCGCACCGGAGTCGCCAAGACGCAGGCCTCTCGCGAAAAGGTGAAGGCGCGGCTCGAAGACGTGGTCGCGCGCCTCGAAGAAGTGCGCACTCCGCTCGCGGCGTTCGCGTCCGGTCCGATCGCGGTGCGAACGGCGCTGCAGCTCGACGGCGGCATGATCCTCGCCGATCTCGAGAACACCCGCGGCTATGTGCTGATGCTGAAGAACGCGATCGGCCAGCTGCTCGAGCCCGCGCTGAGCGCCGCGACCGATCCGATCTCCGCGGTGTCCGTGCAAGCGACCTTGCGTGGCTTCGTCGCCGGCCTCGAGCAGTCGCTCGCGAACACAAAGGAGGTCGCGGCGCAGGCCGTCACCTCAGCAGGCGGCGTCGTCGAAGCCCTGATGCAAGACGACAAGGCGACCGCGGCGACGCTGCACGCCGACGCCGCGCGCGCGATCGCCCCGGGCATCGCCGAGATCGACGGCGCGGTCGCGTCGCTCGCGGTGCTCAAAAAATCTCTCTTGTGAGAGCAGCTCGTCACACCCAGCCGCGCGCCCGGACGGTGGCGATCGTTTCGGCGAGCATCGCGTTGCGCGAGCCCGTGGCGCTTACGCGCAAGATCAGTCCTTGGCGTCGCCGCGCGCGAAGATGGACGCGACGAAGTTCAACACGTCGGTCGCGCTCTCGTCGTTGTAGCCGTAGTTCCGGATCATACGCTGCTTGACGATGTCGATCTTCTCTTGCGTGTCTTTGTCGATCACGTTCGACACGAGCGACGACAGCTTGATCGAGTCCTTCTGGTCCTCGAAGAGCTTCACCTCGAGCGCCTTGTGCAAGCGCTCGTTGGTCCGGAAGTCGAACTTCTTTCCTTCGACCGCCAGCGCGCCGATGTAGTTCATGATCTCGCGGCGGAAGTCGTCTTTGCGCGACTCCGGAATGTCGATCTTCTCTTCGATCGACCGCATCAAGCGCTCATCCGGCTCTTCGTCTTGGCCGGTGTACTTGTTCTTCACCTTTTCTTTCTGGGTGTAGGCTTTGATGTTGTCGATGTAGTTCGCGCAGAGCTTGCTGATCGCCTCTTCGTCCGCGCTGATCGCACGCTGGACTTCGTTCTTCACGATGTCTTCGTACTCTTGCTTCACGACGGCGATGAGATCCCGGTAGCGCTTCTTCTCGTCCTCTTTCGTGAGCAGCGAGTGGTGACGCAGGCCGGCTTCGAGCTCGTTCAGCACGAGGAAGGGGTTGATCGAATTGCCGGCGGCCTTCTCGCTCACCAACGCGTTCGAGATCTTGTCCTGAATGTAGCGCGGCGAGATGCCTTCCATCCCTTCGCGTTGCGACTCTTTGCGAAGCTCTTTGATGTTGTCCTCGGTGTAACCAGGGAGCGTCTTGCCGTTGTAGAGCTTCAGCTTCTGGATCAGCGTGAGGTTGTGCTTCTTCGGCTCTTCCAAGCGCGTCATCACGCCCCACATCGCCGCGACTTCGAGCGTGTGCGGCGCGATGTGCTTGCCTGGGATCTTCCGCGAATTGAAGTCTTTTTCGTAGATGCGCACTTCTTCGTTCAAGCGCGTGATGTACGGGATGTCGATCTTCACCGTACGATCGCGCAGCGCTTCCATGAACTCGTTGTTCAAGAGCTTCTTGTACTCGGCCTCGTTCGTGTGACCGATGATCACTTCGTCGATGTCGGTCTGCGCGAACTTCTTCGGCTTGATCTTGTGCTCTTGCGACGCCGTCAGCAGGTCGTAGAGGAACGCGACGTCGAGCTTCAAGACTTCGATGAACTCGATGATGCCGCGATTGGCGATGTTGAACTCGCCGTCGAAGTTGAAGGCGCGCGGATCCGAGTCCGAGCCGAACTCGGCGATCTTGCGATAGTTCAAGTCGCCGGTGAGCTCGGTCGAGTCCTGGTTCTTCTCGTCCTTCGGCTGGAAGGTGCCGATGCCGACGCGATCCTTTTCGCTGAGCGTGAGGCGCTTCACCTTCACGTGGCTCATCACCTTGGACCAGTCGCCTTTGTAGTGCGACATCAGCTCGCGGAACACGAAGCGGCACGACGGGTTGATGTCGCCGCTGATCTGGATCGGGTAGCCGAGGTGCTTTCTCAGATCCATCTCGTCGAAGACGCGCTTGCGCCAGTCTTCCGGGATCAGCTTCAGCGGATCCTCGTTCATCGGGCTCTTCAACATCTCGGTGCCGCCGCCGATGTGCGCGAGCGGCCCCGGCAGGTGCCAGTAATAAGTGTAGAGCGCGCCGTCCAAGCGCCGCGTGTACTCCTCGAGGCCGCGCTTCAACACGCGCGCGATGGTCGACTTCGACGAGCCGACCGGGCCGTGCAGCAAGATGACGCGCTTCTCGGTGCCGTAGCCCATCGCCGCGCTCTTGAAGACGTTGACGAGCTTCATCAGCGGGATGTCGAGGCCGTAGACGGCGTCGGCGCCGTTGTGCGCTTCGTCCTTGAAGAAGGTGTAGCGGACGAGCGTCTTCTTGTTGTCGACGTACTCTTCTTTACCGTGCGAGATGATCATGTCGTAGACGCGCTGAAACGCGCTGCGCACGACGCCCGGATGCTTTCGGACAATGTCCAAGTAGTCCGAGAAGCTGCCTTCCCAATGCAGCTCGCGGTACTCTTCCTTGTCCTGCATGCCTGCGATTTTCGAGATGAGCGTTTCGCCAAATGACATGTGTGTTTCCTCTGCTTCGTGACGCTTCTTGGGCCGTGGCAAAGCCTATTCCTGACGGTACTCGTTTGCACGGGTGTCGCGAGTTTTTCCGTGGTCGCGGCGACGCAGAGGCGACGCGATCGCCGGCCGCGATGTTACTTCTTGTTCCGTCGTTTGTTCCGAAAGTACTCGACCTGCCACTTCTGCACCTGCGCGTTGTGGCACTCGAGCGTCGGACAGAACGCGTGCGTCCCGTCGTTCTTCGACACGAAGAAGATGTCTTCCGAAGCCGTCGGCTTCACCACCGCCTCCAAGGCCTTCAACCCCGGGTTCGCGATCGGCCCCGGCGGCAAGCCCTTGCGCATGTACGTGTTGTAGGGATGGTCGAGCGAGAGATCCGACTTGTGGATGTTGCCGTCGAAGCTGCCCTTCGCCAAAGCGACGGCGTAGATCACCGTCGGATCGGTCTGCAGCATCATCCCCTTCTTCACCCGGTTCAGAAAGAGCCCGGCGATGTGCGGCCGCTCGATTTCGGCGCCGGTCTCCTTCTCGACGATCGACGCGAGCGTCACGATCTCGGCGCGCTTCAACGGACACGACGCTTCGAACGGCGCCACGTGCTTCTTATACATCTCGTGAAAGTGCGCGATGAACAGCGCCACGATCTCGCGCGCGGGTCGATTGCGCGCGACGCGATAGGTGTCCGGGAAGAGGTAGCCTTCGCAAGTCTTCCCCGGCACGCCCTGCTGCGCGAGGAACGCTTGGTCCTCGCAGAGCGCGACGAGCTCACTCGCCTTGATGAGGCCCGTCGTCTCCACGCGCTTGGCGATCTCTTTGTACGTGAGCCCTTCGGGAAAGCCGATCTCGTAGAGCGCGACGTCGCCCTTGCGCATCTTGTCGAGCACGTCGAGCGCCGACGCCGTCGGCAGAATGCGATACTCGCCGGCCTTCGGCGCGCCCAACTTGCGCCAGCGCACATAGTAGTACGCGACGCGCGCGTCCTTGACGATGCCGGCCTTCTCCAAGATCGCGAGGACGGCCTTCGTGCTCGCGCCCGGCGGCACCTCGACGAGCGACTCACCGGTGCGCGCGCCTGGGGCCGAGAGCTCCGCGACTTTCGGCGCGACGTAGAGAAACCAAACGCCGCCGGCGCCAGCGAGAGCGACGACGCACAACCCGACGGACAGCTTGAGCAGCGTCTTCATATCGGCGCGAATCCTATCAGCGCGGCGCTTGCGCGGCGAGGTACGCGCCGAGGATCATCTCCGCCGCGAGCTGGTCGACCATGCCCTTCTTGTTCTTCGTCTTCACGCCGAGCGCCGTCATGTGCTTGTGCGCCGAGGTCGTCGTCAGGCGCTCGTCCCACAACACGACCTTCAGCTGCGTGCGCGCGCTCAACGCCGCCGCGAACTTGCGCGCATCCTCCGCACCTTCTCCTTCGCGCCCGTCCATGTGCAGCGGCAGGCCGACGACGATCTCACCCACTTCTTCGTCGGTGCAAATCTGCGCCAGCGCTTCGAGCAACGCGGCGTCGTCTTTGCCGCGCGGCAGCGTCGCGTGTGGTTGGGTGATCATGCGCATCGAATCGCTCTTCGCGACGCCGACGTGACGCTTACCGAGGTCTATCGCGAGCACGCGGCCGATCGGGCTGACGGACGCCATCCTCTAGGCAACCGCAGAGACCGGAATTTCGATGATCTTCGAGCCCTCTTTCTTGCGGATGCGACCCTTGATCTTGCCGAGCCGTCCGCTCAGGGCCGCGACGGCCGCGGCGATCGATCCGCCGCCCTGCTGCATCTGCTCGTGCGCTTGATCCAAGAGGTCGCGCGAGAGCGGCATGTCGTAGCGCGCGAAGACATCGACGAGCTCGGGATAGCTCTTCTCGATGATCTGCCGCGCCGCCTCGTAGCCGTGCTTGGCGATGATGATGCGCGCCGAGTAGCGCAGGATGTTGTAGAAGAACATCTTGTAGTCCTGCGCGTCGGGCTCGAACATGATGATGTCGACGTGCGGCGCTTTTTCGACGGCGCGCTCGAAGCCCACCTTCATGCGCGAGTGCAGGATCAAACGAAACGCTTGATCGATCACCGTCGCCAGGCCCTTGTGCGCCAAGAAGCGCGGCGCACCACGGCCGTGCTTTCCGAAGAGCAGCGGCACCGCCACTTGGCCCGGATCGTTCATCAGCGGCACCAGCGGGTTCACGCAGACGATGAGCTCGGCGCCGTGCGCGATGGCGACGTCCAGGTGAAAGTTCTTCTCCGTCGCGCCGTCGATGTAGTCGGCGCCTTCGATGCGCGCCGGGCGAAACGCGATCGGCAGCGCGCTCGACGCCCGCACGGCCTTCGAGATCGGGATATGCCGGTACGGCGGCTCGCCGAACACGACGCGCGCGCCAGTGTCGAGGTTCACCGCCGGGATGTAGAGCTCGTTGTGCAGCTCGCGAAAATCGTCCGTGCGGCCATGCTTCTTCAGGTTTCGGTGGACGAAGCCTTCGAGCTTGCTGTTGCAGAGGAACGCGCTCGGCAAGCTCTCGCCGAGCATCATGACGGCGTCGGTGATCGTGATGTCTTCCGACGCCCGCGCGTAGGTGTACGCCGCCCGCGCTGCGACCAAGGGCGACGCCGCGCCTCGGATGAAGAGCTCGCTCCAATTCAGCTTGAAGATGTCGCTCCGGCGCACGCTCTCGATCGTCTTCGAACAGCCGGCGAGCGAGCGAAACAGCTCTTCGCTGGAGACGCGGTTGGCGAGGAACGCCGACACGAACGCGCCGGCCGACACGCCGACGTACATGTCGAACTCGTTGAGCTGCCGCTCCGGCAAGCACGCCGCGAGCGCGCGGATGACGCCGATTTCATAAACGGCGCCGGTGACGCCGCCGCCGGCGCAGACGAGCGCGGTCTTCTTCTTTCGATGGCGCGAGGCACGTGGTGCAGTCGCGGTCGCGCGCGTGATCGTCGGTAAGAATCCCATCGACACCTCTCCCCCCGGAGCGGAGCGTGACTCTTCTGAATGATCCGTTACTTCTGCAGGAGCGTTTGCAGCTTGCGCTCGAGGCCTTCGACCTTGGTCTTCAGCTGCTCGAACTCTTTTCCCATCGTGGCGTAGTGGCTGGCGGCGCCCACGGTCTCGCGCACGCGCTCATCGACGCGCTTCTGAATGTCGTCGAAGACGCGCTGCGAGTTCTTCACGAAGCTCTGCAAGATGTGACGCGGCTCGGCCTCGTCTTCGGCCTTGATCTCGCCGTCGCGCGCTTCGCCTTCTCGGTGCAGCACGCGCCCGACGGTCTTGTCCCACTCGCCCTGCGCTTTTTCGAGCGTCGGCTGCACCTTCTCGTTGATGAAGCCGCTGATGGTCTCGCTCGACGACTGGATGATGTTGCGCAAGACGCTCAACGGCATCTTCGACTTCTTCTTCTCTTCTTCGAAGATGATCTGCGCGAGCGTGACGGCGCTGAGATCTTCGCCGGACTTGTTGTCGACGACTTTGACGTCTTCGCCGCGTTTGATCATGGCGGCGATCTCGTCGAGCGTGACGTAGCAGCTGCGCTCGGTGTCGTAGAGCTTACGGTTTGCGTACCGCTTGATGACTTTCAAAGATGACGGCGCTGCCGGTTCCAATGCGTCCTCCGACGTCCATGAAAGAGACGATGAGAAAGCGCCATATCGACCCGGGTTTGTGCGCTGTGTCAAGACCGTGTGGCGAGGAAACCGGGGCCGCTCAGCAACGCGATCAGTGCGCGTCGGCGCCTTCGGTGACCCCGAGCGAAGCCGCTGGGGTTTCTTCGCTGGTCTCTTCTTCGTCGTCGCTCAGTTCCTCGCCGCCCTGCAAGCGCGTGAGCTCGCGATCGATGACCGCCAAGATCGCGTCGATGACGTGCGTCCGGTGCTTGGTCTCTTTGGCGTCCGGGACGACCGCCGAGCGCTCGTCGAGAAGCACGTCGCGGATCGCCAAGAGCGCCCGGCGCTGCGTCTCTTTCAGGGTCTCCGGGTTCGCCAGCTCGCGCGCGCTCGGCTGCAGCACGATCATCGTCCGCTCGAAGAACTGAAACACCTCGCACAGGAGCGAGGCCAGCGGATCATCCTTGGCGTAGGGCGCGGCCGCGTCTTTCAGCGAGCGAAACACGACGATCGACGCGCTCAGGATCTCGTGCTCGGCGCGCAGCAAGTGCTTGGCAACATCGCCCCAGCGGCCGTACTTCTTCAGCGAAAACCACATCTCGATCACTGTCTTGACCATGCTCTATCCATCCCCCCTCTTCGGGACCACGGGCGCTAGCTGTTCATAGAAGAAACAGCAACAAGTAATGTCATGAAAACCACACATCGACGCGGCGCGGCATGAACATTGTCTCAGCACGGGCTTTCGGCTAGGTCGCGCAGCCGTGACGCTCGAACGGTTGAAGGCGCAGCTCGTCGCGTGCTCCCACAAGATCGCGTTTCGCGGCTGGGTGGCGAACCACGACGGCAACCTCTCGGCGCGCCTCCCCGATGGCCGCTTCTTGGCGACGCCGACCGCCGTGCACAAAGGCGACGTCGACCACACGATGCTCGTCGTCATCGATGAAAGCGGCGCCGTCCTCGAAGGCTCCCGCAGGATCTTCTCCGAGTGGGAGCTGCACCGCGCGATCTACCGCGCGCGTCCGGACGTTCAGGCCGTCGTCCACGCGCATCCTCCGTACGCGACGGCCTGCGCGGTCGCGGGCTTCTCGCTGGCGGTGCCGGTGATGGTCGAGCCAGTCGTCTCGCTCGGCGTCGGCATCCCGAGCGTCCCCTTCTTCATGCCGAAGTCGGACCACGGGCTCGCAACGGTGGCCGAAGCGTCGACCCGCGCCGATGCGGTCATCATCGAGGGCCATGGGCCGCTGGCGTTCGGGCCCTCGCTCGAAACGGCGTATCTGCGGATGGAGCTCGTCGAGCACCAGGCGAAGATCCAAACGATCGCCCGCTCGCTCGGCGGAGCGCGGCCGCTGCCGGAAGAAGCGCTGCAACCGCTGCTCGATGCGCGGGTGAAGGGCGGACTGGCCGCGCCGCAAGAGGCGAAGGTCGTCTCGAGCGATCCCGCGCTGTCGACGCTCATCGCGCGCATCGTCGCCGAAGAGATCGCCGGCACATGAACGCTCCAGGCGGCACGTTGCGCGGGCAAAAGGGCGCCAACTGCATCACGACGCGAGACTTCGTCCGCAAAGACGTCGGCGAGGCGCGCTGGCTCCGCTTCGTCGAGACGCTGCCGCCGGAGCAAGAAACGCTGGCGACGCGCAAGCTCTCCCCGGTCGAGTGGGTCGACTTCGATCACTGGATGGCGCTCGAGCAGCGCTTCTACGACGAGCTCTTCGGCGGCAGCTACGACGCGTACAAAGAGCTGACGAACCGCATCATCAAACACGACTTCAACACGCTCTACCGTGCGCTCATCAAGATCGGCTCGCCGGCGTACCTCATCGAGCGCACCGCGCAGACCTACGGCAAGTTCTCGACCGTCGGGACGATGAGCTGCGTGAAGCTCGTGAAGGGCCCGAGCGAAGCCGATCCTTCGATCGTGCGCTTGGAAGGCGTGCCGGATCTGCCGGCGATCATCAGCGGCATTCACGGCGCGATCGAAGGGCTCATGGAGCTCAGCCGCGCCAAGAACCCAAAATGCTGGGTGCTGAAGAAGAGCGGCACGCGCGAAGCGGTGACCGTCGACTTCGCTGTCGTCTACTGAGCTTCTTCGTACTCGAGAGGTCCTAGGCCGCGCGGGTAGAAGCGCCGGCCGCTTCATCGACCATGTCGACGATGCCGACGATGAGCGCACGACACGGGCTCGCCGGCTCTTCCAAGATCTGCCGAATGCCGCTGCCCTCGTTCATCACGAGGACGACATCGCCAACGCCCGCTTGCACGTTGTCCATGGCAATGAACGACTCGCCGGCCGCGCGACCTTGGGCGTCGATCGGCTGTACGGTGAGCGTCTTCTTGCCGACGAATGCAGGATGCTTGGCCGAAGCGACGACTGGCCCGAGAACCTTACATACGCGCATAGAGGACTCCTTCGACCCTACATGTGGTCTATGATTCCCACTACAGCAGCGTCGACGGGAACGAAAGTTTTCGGCAGCGCCAGCGAAGCCTCGCGGCTGCCGACGAGGTAGACGATGTCGCCTGGCCCGGCCTGCACGGTGTCGCAGGCGACCTCGGGATCGCGCGTCGGCTTCAGCTCATGATCGAGCGGCTGCACGAGGAGCAGCTTGATGCCGTCGAGGTCTTTGACCTTCTGCGACGCGACGACGCTTCCGAGCACTTTGCCGAAGTACATGCGGGGCCCGCGCTATCACGGTGCTTCCTTCGGCTGCAACGCCGCCCGCGCCGATTGCACGATGGTCGTCATCTGCACTTTCGGGGCGAAGCGCGACTCCATGAGGTGCGCGAAGGTCGCGAGGGCCGACTCGGCCTTGAACGCGATCAGCAGGCGGGACGCGGCCGGCAGGAAGTCGTCGTCATGGCGCACGTGCAAGTACACGTCGGCCGCGCGCTCGACGATGGCGACGACCTCGTCGACGTGGCGGTAGGAGGCGTCTTTGGCGAGCGGCAGCATCGCTTTTTCGAAGCGCACGAGCATCACCGGATCGCAGCCGGTCGTGCGCAGCAGGGCCAGGTAGTACTCGAGCTTCTGCGGCGCGTCGGCCAGGTGCCACGAGATCGTGTGCCAATCCGTCGGGCTCATCTGCACCATCGCTTCATCGAACGCGCGCTCGAGCCGCTTCGTCGGCACTTGCCGATCGTCGAAGCGGAGCACGCAGTAGGTGAGCGATCCGTCGCGCGGCGGCGGCAAGAGCGCGCGGCCCTTCTGCATCTCGGCGTAGAGCGAGAGCACGTGATAGTTCGCCGTCACGCTGAACGAGCCATGGTGCGCGACGAAGGGCTCCTTGTCGCCCATGAGCTCCTCGATGTGCGTCACCGCTTTGTCGCCGGTGAGGAGCAGCATGCGCCCCTTGCTCATCGCGCGTAAGGAATCGATGCAGCGCAGGCCCATCGCGGGGAACAGGAAGCTCGCGTGGTCGAAGTCGCGGTAGAAGTCGAGCAAGCGATCGAGCAGCGGCTCGTTGTAGCGCGGGCGATCAGCGCGGGCGTAGGCGAAGTGCAGCTTCACGTCTTCGATCTGCTCGCGGAACTTGTACTCGGGCTCGTGGCCGTCCTTCGAGCTCAAGCTGACGAGCCCGTCTTGGAGCACCTGTTTGTCCACCTTGAAGAAGTCGTGTGGCAAGGAGTCGAAGAGGTAGTTCGCGACGACGAGCAGCGCGCTGCGATCGACGAGCTCCATCAGGCCCTTGCGCGCTTCGAGGAGGATCGGCACGCGCGGCTTCGACGCGTCGAACACGCAAAAGTCGACGAGGCCGTCGGCGGCGAGCTGGCGGAGCGCGGGGTTCTTCCGATGCGCTTCGACGTTCGTCTCGGTGAAGTCGCTGAGCACGTAGCAGATGCGCGGCAGGCCGAGCGCGCGGCGCGCGTGCTCGTAGTGGCGCAGGAAGCCGTAGCCCAGGCGGCCGGTGCCCGCGCCGAGCTCCAACGCGTAGACGGTTTGGCCCAGGGTCACGGCGTCGGCCGTGCGCAGATCATCGAGCCAGGCGGCGGCGAGCTTCGCGTAGGTGAAGGCGAGGCCGGCGTGGTTGCTGATCTGGCTCGGCACGGTGCTCTCGGTCCACGCCGTCAGGCCGCGGCGATCGTAGAACGCGCGCATGAAGCGCCAGATCGACGAGCGCGACAGCGGCCGCAGCGTCTCGAAGTAACGCGGCTCCTCCTTCATTCGTCTTCTTCCTGCTCGGCCTTCTCCTTGGCGGCGACCGCTTCGCGCGCGCGGCCCAAGATGCCGAGCGAGCGCTGCACGAAGGCGTCGAGGTAGACGGCGAGAAAGCCGATCCAAGGCTTGAGGTCGCCCGGCAAATCCACGCGCAGCGTGACGTCGATGACGTGCGCGTCCGGTCCGTGCTGGCTGTCGATGCTTGCGACGATCTTGCCGCTCGCGTCGGTCAAGGTCGCCGCCGGCGTGCGCCCAAACGGCTCCTTCAGGGTCAGCGCGCGGTCTTTTTGCACGACGCTCCACTCGAACGGCTTCTCGGGGTCGTGGTGCGGATCGCCGGTGATCGTGAACAGCGGCTCCTTCTTCGGCGATCGAACGACGCTCTCGCCACGGCCGTCGAGCAAGCGATACGCGTCGGCGAGCAACGCCGGCTCGACGAAGCGCGAGATCTTCGGCAGCGCAAACACCGGATAGAAGACGCGATCCAAGTGCACGACGTAGCCGACCTCGTACTTTTCGAGCATCACCACGTTTTGCACGTCGAGCTCCAAAGGAAAGCCGAACGCCGGCGACTTCACGCGCACCGTTTGCATCAGCGCGAGCTTGTGCGCGAGAAAATGCGTCTGGAAGATGCCGAGCCGGCCGCCGCGCGCTTTCAGACACGCGGTCCGCAACGCCTCGGCGAAGGTCTTGCGCGGCGAGATCTTCTCGTTGCGAAAGAGCCCCCACGTGATCATCTCGGCGGAGAGGCCGTTGTGCAGGTCGTCCGGGCCGAGCTCGAACTCGCGCGCGAGCATCAGCAGCACCCGCTCACGTTCGCGATCCTCTGGCGCCCGCTTCATCCGCTCCGAGCTCGCGTCGAGCTTCCAGATCGGCTGCGCGAAGTTGTAGCCCCAGGCGTCCTTGTCGATGAGCTTCGTCCGGTGCGGATCGCGCGGCGGCCGCGGCGCGCGCACGGGCGGACCACCCTGGCGTTGGCCGGGCCGCTGCGGACGTTTGGGGGGTGCCTGGGCCAAGCGCTTGCGTTCTCCGGCGCGGAACGGTTTGTAGAGAAGCATGTCAGCGCATCGGACGAAAGGATTTCTCCTCGCCGCCGGCTTCGGCACGCGGCTGTGGCCTCTGTCGGACGTTCGCGCCAAGCCGGCGTTCCCGTTTCGGGGGAAGGCGTTGATCGCGCACGTGGCGGCGCACATGCACGCCCACGGCATCCGCGACTTCTGGGTCAACACGCACCACTTGCCGACGAGCATCGACGTGGCGTTGCAACCCGCACGCGCGCTGCCGGGGGCGTCGTTCACGCTCGCGCACGAGCCCGAGATCCTCGGCACCTCGGGCGCCATCGTGAACCTGCGCGACGCCCTCGGCGACGGCGAAGTGTTGATCATGAACGCGAAGGTCGTGACGCAGATCGATCTCTCGGCGGTGATGGCGGCGCATCGCGCGTCCGAGGCGCCGGTGACGATGGTCTGCGTGCCGAATCCGAAGAAAGAGCGTTTCACCCACGTGGCCTTTGCGAAGGACGGCACGCTCGAAGGCTTCGTCTCCGGCGACAAGCTCGGCCCCGTCGACAAGCCTTACGTCTTCACCGGCATCCAAGTGCTCTCGCCGAGCTTCTTCGACTTCCTGCCGCCGCCTGGCTTCTCCGACACGATCAAGGACGTGTACCCGCGCATTCAGAGCGCCGGCCGCCGCATCCACGTCTTCGCCGCGAACGAGAGCTGGAACGAGTTCTCGACGCTCGCGCGTTATCGCGACTTGCACGACGGCGGCTTCGTCGACGCGAGCGCAACGATCGGCAAAGGCGCGCGCACGGACGGCAGCGTCGTGTGGGAGCGCGCGCAGATCGGCGACGGCGCGATGCTCAAAGGATGCATCGTCGCGGACGGCACCGTCGTTCCACCCCGGACGACGCTCGAAAACGTCGCCATCATCGACGCCGCTCGCGTGAAGAACTTGGAAAAAGCGGCCACGCGCCTCGGCCCGCTCTTGTGCGCGCCGGTCGCGTGAGCGAAGCAGGACGCATGACCCATCGAGCCAGCTGGGACGATTACTTCATGAACATCGCCAAGGTCGTGAGCTCGCGCGCCACCTGCCCGCGCAAGTCCGTCGGCGCGGTGATCGTGCGCGACAAAGTGATCTTATCGACGGGCTACAACGGCAGCCTGCGCGGCATGCCGCACTGCAACGACGTCGGTTGCATGATCGAGAACGGCCACTGCGTCGCCACGGTGCACGCCGAGCAGAACGCGATCCTCCACGCCGCGCGCCACGGCGTGAACATCGACGGCGCCACTTGCTACGTCACGGCGAGCCCGTGCTGGAACTGCTTCAAGAGCATCGCCAACAGCGGGCTCGTGCGGGTGGTCTACGGCGAGTTCTACCGCGACGAGCGCATCTTCGACGTCTCGAAGAAGATCGGCATCGACCTCTTGCACCTGGGCGCGCCGCCGGCATGACCGTCATCGTCCAGAAGTACGGCGGCAGCAGCGTCGCCACGCCCGAGAAGCTGAGGCGCGTCGCCTCGCTCGTCGTCGAGCGGAAGCGCCAAGGGCCGAAGCTCGTCGTCGTCGTCTCGGCGATGGGCGACACCACCGACGAATTGCTGACGCTCGCGAAGCAGGTGACCGAAAAGCCGCCGCGGCGCGAGCTCGACATGCTGCTCACCTGCGGCGAGCGCATCAGCATGGCGCTCTTGTCGATGGCGATCGGCGCGCTCGGCGAAGAGGCGGTCAGCTTCACCGGCAGCCAGAGCGGCATCATCACCGACGACAATCATTTTGCGGCGAAGATCATCGAGGTGCGGCCGGAGCGGCTGTGGCAGGCGCTCGACGCGAACAAGATCGTGATCGTCGCCGGCTACCAAGGCATGAGCACGGCGCGCGAGATCACCACGCTCGGCCGCGGCGGGTCCGACACGACGGCCGTCGCGCTCGCGGCCGCGTTGAACGCCGAGGCCTGCGAGATTTACTCGGACGTCGACGGCGTGTTCTCGGCTGATCCGCGCATCGTCGAGGGCGCGCGGCGCATCGAGGCGATGAGCTACCGCGAGATGGAGACCTTCGCCGGCGCCGGCGCCAAGGTGCTGAACCAAGAAGCCGTCCGCTTCGCGCGCGAGGCCGGGATCGTCATCCACGCGAAGAAGACCGGGCTCGAGGGCGGCAAGGGCACCCGCGTCGAAGCGGCGCCGAAGGAGCAACGCGCGGTCGCCGGCGTCGCCGTGAAGAAAGGCGCGCTGCTCATCGACGCCGACCTCACGCTCGATGCGCTGTGGAAGATGCTCGACGCCTACCGCGCCACGCCGGAGGCCTTGAGCGCCATCGGCGGCAAGGTCGCCTTCGCGCTCGATCTCGAGAACGTGCCGGAAGCGGCCCTTCTGCGCGCCGATCTCGAGAAGGCCGGCGCCCGCGCGCGCGAAGGCAGCGTCGTCTCGCTGGTCGGCGAGGCGATCGGCAGCAAGGCGGAGCTCGTCCGCCGCGCCGCGCTATCGGCGACGGGCTGCGGGCGCTTCACGGTCGAGTCGCACCGCGTCCTTGCCTGCGTCGACGACGGCGCCGCGGCGGCCTTGGCGCAGCGCTGGCACCGCGAATTTCTGGGCTGAAAAAAAACGGTCGCGTCGTTTTCGTATGCTACGATCTCTCACTGAGACCGAACTGCGATGAGCGACACGAACGTCATCCCGCTGTTTCTCGTGCCAAGAGGCGCCCAGCCGCGGCCCCACGTTCGCCTCACGCTCGAAGAGGTCCGCCAGTTTCGCTTCTTGGAGTGCGCTGAGTATTCGGGCTGCCTGAACTTCGCGGCGCAGCTCAACTGGTCCGGCTTTCACTGCGTGCGCTGCGGCTCGTACCAAAAGCACCATGAGGCGCTCGCCGAGAAGTACGGCCTCTCGCGGCCGGCGTTCGAAGAGCAGCTCGTCGCGATCGGCGCCGTGCAGCAGCCTTCTGGACCGCGCCGGCTCCCGTGAACCGCGACAAGTTCCCCGCCCCGCGCTTGTCCGACGTCGCCCGCATGGAGCGCGCCGTCGCCGAGTTCTTGGAGGCGGCGCAGATCCAGAATGAGCGCACGAGCGAGACCCCGCGCCGCGTCGTGAAGATGTGGCTCGAGCACTTCATCGACGGCTACGGCCGAAAGCCCGAGGACATCATCCCGCGGCTGAGCCCGACGAAGGCCAAGGACCTCATCGTCATGAGCGACATCGAGGTGCACTCGATCTGCCCGCACCACCTCTTGCCCTACGAGATCAACGCGCACGTGGCGTTCTTGCCGGACGGCCAGACCGCGGGGTTCTCGCGCATCGCCGAGCTCGTCGAGTCGCGCGCGCATCGGCTGATCTTGCTCGAAGATCTCGTCGCCGACGTGGCCGACGTGCTGCTCGAACGCTTGGGCTGCAAGGGCGTCGCCGTCCGCTTCGACACGCGCCACGGCTGCATGGTGTTTCAAGGCTCACCGCGCAAGCGCACGCGCGTCGACGCCGTCGCGCTCCGCGGCGTGTTCGCGCACGACAAGGCGCTCGCGGCTCGCGTGCAAAAGACGCTGTACCGTTGACTTGACGTCGCGCGGGACGCCGCCGCAGTGTCTGAGAGCATGCTGCCGATCTACCTCGATCACCACGCGACGACGCCGCTCGATCCGCGCGTGCTCGCGGCGATGCAGCCGTACTTCACGGTGGACTTCGGCAACGCGTCGTCGCGCCAGCACGCCTACGGATGGACCGCGGCGCACGCCGTCGACAGAGCGCGCGAGCATGTGGCGGCGTTGATCGGCGCCGACGATCCGAAGGAGATCATCTTCACGAGCACCGCGACCGAGGCGAACAACCTCGTGTTGAAGGGCTTGGCCGCCGCGCTCGACGAAGATCACTTCGTCAGCGTGGTCACCGAGCATGCGAGCGTGCTCGAACCGCTCGCCGCGCTGAAAGAGCAAGGCAAGCGCGTGACGCTGCTGCCGGTCGACGGCGCGGGCATGGTCTCAGTCGACGCCGTGCGCGGCGCGATTGAAGATCGCACGATCGCCGTCTGCGTGATGCTCGCGAACAACGAGATCGGCACGCTTCAGCCGCTCGCGGAGATCGCCGCTGTTTGCCGCGAACGCGACGTCTACTGCGTGAGCGACATCGTCCAAGCGGCGGGCCACATTCCGGTCGACGTCAAGGCGCTCGGGCTCGACGCGGCCACACTCTCTGCCCACAAGCTGCATGGGCCAAAGGGCGCCGGCGCGCTCTGGCTCCGGCGCAGCAAGCCGCGCGTGCCGATCGCCGCGCAGATCCACGGCGGCGGGCATGAGCGTGAGCTGCGGGCGGGGACGCTCAACGTGCCGGCGATCGTCGGCTTCGGCGAGGCCGCGCGCATCGCCAGAGCCGAGCTCGACACCGACGCCGCGCGCCAGCGTTCTTTGCGCGACCGGCTGTTTCAGCGCATCACGGCCGGCGCGCGCGGCATCGTATTGAACGGCCCGAGCCTCGAAGGCGCGCGCCTGCCGCACAACCTGAACATCTCGATCGAAGGCGTCGACGGTGAAGCGCTGCTCATGGAGCTGCGAGACCTCGCCGTCAGCAGCGGCTCGGCCTGTGCCTCGTCGACGCTCGAAGCATCGCACGTGCTTCGCGCCATCGGCCGGAGCGATGAGCTGGCGCACGCGGCGTTGCGCTTTGGGCTCGGTCGATTTACGAGCGAAGCCGAGATCGACGTCGCGGCGGACCATGTGGTCGCCGGCGTCGCGCGCCTACGCTCGACTGGAGTGAAACATGTTGACCATCCTGAGCGATGACGACGCGGCCCCGAGCGAGGGCGGCGATCTCGGCGGCGACGACCCGGCCGTCTTCACGCTGACCGAGCGCGCGGCGAAGCAAGTGGCGAAGCTGCTTGCCGAAGAGCAAAAGACGAAGCCCGTGCAAGCGCTGCGCATCGGCGTGCGCGGCGGCGGCTGCAGCGGCCTGCAGTACTTCATGGAGATGACCGGCGCGCCGGAGCAAAACGACCATGTGCTCGTGCAGCACGGCGTCACCTTCTACATCGACAAGAAGAGCGCGAAGTACTTGCACGCCTGCGAGCTCGACTTCTCGAGCAGCCTGCAGTCGGCCGGCTTCAAGTGGAAGAACCCGAACGAGAAGAAGAGCTGCGGCTGCGGCGAATCGTTCGCGGTGTGAGTGCAATCTTGAGTGCCATGTGAACGCACCGGGCGACCTCGCCAGCGAACGCCGCATCGTCTTCGTTCTCGCCGCGGTCCAGTTCGTCAACATCTTGGACTTCATGATCGTGATGCCGCTCGGGCCGGACTTCGCCCGCGCGCTCGCCGTGCCTGTCGCCAACCTAGGCTACGTGGGCGGTGCTTACACGCTGGCGGCAGCCGTCAGCGGCATCATGGGCTCGTTCTTCCTCGATCGCTTCGATCGCCGTGTCGCCATGACCGTGAGCATGCTCGGCCTCGGCGCCGGCACTGCGCTCGGCGGCATTGCCTGGGACTTCGAGTCGCTGCTCTACGCGCGCATCATCGCCGGCGCGTTCGGCGGCCCGGCGACGTCGGTCGCGTTCGCGATCATCGCCGATCGCATTCCGCTCGAGCGCCGCGGCCGCGCGACTGGAGCCGTCATGGGCGCCTTCGCTGCGGCGAGCGTCCTCGGCGTACCGACCGGGCTCGAGCTCGCGCGCATCGGCGGCTGGAAGCTCCCCTTCTTCGCCATCGCCGGGCTGTGCTTCGCCATCACCGCTGGCGCGGCGTGGGTGCTCGAGCCGATGCGTGCGCACGTCGCCGCGGCTCGCGCGCCGACATGGCAATCGCTCGGCGCGCTCCTGCGCCCGCGGATCTTGCGCTCGTACCTGATGACCGCGCTCGCGATGGGCTCGGGCTTCATCCTCATCCCGAACATCTCGGCCTACGTGCAGGGCAATCTTCACTATCCGCGCGAGCGCCTCGGGATGCTCTACCTCTGCGGCGGCGTCATCAGCTTCGTCACGACCCGATACGCCGGGCGGCTCGTCGACCGCTACGGCTCGACGCTCGTGACGAACGTGGGCATCGCGCTGCTCTCGCTCACGATCTACGCGGGCTTCGTGGTAGTGCCACCGCAGATCCCAGCGCCGCTGATGTTCATGGCGTTCATGCTCGCGATGGGCCTGCGCAACGTGGCGTACAACACACTGACCTCGAAGGTGCCAGCGCCGAACGAGCGGGCGCAGTTCATGTCACTGCAGTCGGCGGTCCAGCACTTGGCTTCTGCGAGCGGCGCCCTTATGTCGTCACGCATGCTGAGCGAGGGGCCGAATCAAGTGCTGATTGGGATGGATCACGTGGCGTGGGCGTCGATCGCCTTGGGGTGCGCGCTGCCCTTCGTCGTCTGGCGCGTCGAGACCGAGGTGCGGCGGGGCGTCGCCGAGATGCAGACATGAGACGGCTCCTGTGCGCTGTGCTGCTCTTGCTCGCAGCTTGTGGTCCTCGCGGTCTGCGCGCCACCGGCGCCACGTACTATCCGCTCTCGCCAGGCCCGTTCGCGCCGCTCGCGACCGACGGCGATCGCATCGTCGACGCGCGCGGCCGCCAGGTGATCCTGCGCGGGCTGCAGCATCACGCGTTGCAGGACGTGGCGTACCAAGGGCGCGAGGTCTTCGACGAGGACTACGCGCTCATCGCCGGGTGGGGCTTTCGTGTGCTGCGGGTGGCGATCTCGTGGAGCCGTGTCGAACCGCTGCCGGGCATGTATGCTGATTCTTACGTCGACGAAATCATACATGTGCTCGATCGCGCCGACGCCGCCGGGCTCGTCGTCATCCTCGAGTGGCACCAAGATCTCTGGGGCAAGTGCGCCGGGCCCACCGACGGCTTCAACAACGCCAACGGCGCGCCGGACTGGGCATGCGACCCGACGCTCTCTGGTCCGTTCGCGTACATCGCGCTCTTCGATCGCATGTGGCGAAACGACGCCGGCCTCTTCGACGCGTACATCGCGGCCTTCTCGCACGTGATCGCGGCGGTCGCCGAGCATCCCGCGGTCGTCGGTTACGACCTGTTCAACGAACCCTACGGCAGCGGCGACCCGAGCTTCGAGCAGGGCACGCTCTTTCCGAGGTACCGCGAGATGACGGCGCGCCTGCGCGAAGCCGGCGCCGGCGGCATCCTCTTTCTCGGCGCGCCCGGGTTTCGCAACGAGACGGGGCAGATGGCTGCCGAGCCGTTCACCGACGTCGATCCTGCGCTCGTCTTCGCGCCGCACCTCTACACGAGCTGGCTCTCGCTCTACATCTTCAACCAGAGCCCGAGCGCCGAGGTGAAGACGCAGGACTTCACGAACGCCGTCGCGCAGGCCGAGACCTTGGGGCTGCCGCTGTGGAACGGCGAGTGGGGCATCAACTACGGCTTGGCCGATTGGCGCGACTACGCCATTCGCCACGTGCGCCTCGAGGACAAACACCGCATCGGCTCGGCGTACTGGGCGTTCAACCAGGCAACGCCGGGCCAAGGCGATCCGTCGGTCTCGGGCGCGACGGCGCTGTTGAACGAAGATCGCTCGGTGCGCGAAGACTTGCTCGACGTGCTGTCGCGGCCGTACCCGCGGCAAACACCGGGCGTCCTCACCTCGCTCGAGTACGACTTCAAGACGCACGCGCTCGACGTCGCGTTCGAGGCGAACGCCACGCTCGACGCACTGATCCTCTACGCGCCGGCGCGGCACCTCACGGACGATCGCTGCCTTGTCGTGAGCGGGGGCGACGCGCGCTACGACTTCGACGCCGCGAACGAGCTCGTCCTCGTGTCCTTCGATCGTCCGGGGCCGAAGAAGGTCGCGCTGAAGCCGTGCCGCTGAGGGGTCTGCCCCTTGATCGGAGTGGCGAATCACGGCGCGTCGGCGCGGGCCGCGACGTGGGCGTGTACGAGCGCTCGCTCGCAAAGAGCGCGTCGAACGCGAGCTGCCGACTCGCGCGAGGCCACGCGCAGAGCGTCAAGCGAACGCGTCGTACTTCGTTTCCAGGTAGCGCAGAAAGTCCTCGCTGGTCAGCGTCCTGCCAGTCGCGCGGCGCATGAGCTCGGCAGCCGAATGTCGCAGGCCGTGGACGTGAATCGTGCGCCTCAGCCAGTCGTGCACCGGCGCGAGATCACCGGCCGCGAGACGGGCGTCGAGGTCCCTCATCTCTTCGCGCATGCGCGTCCAAAGCATCGCCGCATACAGGTTGCCCAAGGTGTAGGTCGGAAAGTAACCGAACGCGCCAAGCGCCCAATGAACGTCTTGCAGGCAACCATCGACGGGGTTTGTCGGCCGAACCCCGAGCGTGCGATCCATGGCGTCGTCCCACGCGCCTGGCAAGTCGTCGACGGCGAGGTCCCCCGAGAGCAACGCGATCTCGAGCTCGGTCCGCACCGCGATGTGTAAGTTGTAGCTCATCTCGTCGGCCTCGACGCGGATGAGGCTCGGCCGAACGACGTTCACCTCACGATAGACCTGCTCGGCGCTGAGCCCGGCGAACCCCTCCGGCAACCGCTCTCGCGCCGCCGGCAGCAGACCGCGCCAGAAGGCCAACGACCGACCCACTTGGTTCTCCCAAAGGCGCGACTGGGATTCGTGCACTCCCATCGACGGCGCGTCTGCGAGCAGCGTTGTCGCGTCGGCGGCGGGAAAACCCTGATCGTAGAGCCCATGACCGCCTTCGTGCAGCGCTGCGAAGAACCCGGCACGAAAATCGTTTGCCGCATAGCGCACGGTGAGTCGAACGTCGTGACTCCCGGCCGCGAGCGTGAACGGGTGCGACGAGACATCGACGCGGCCTCGCGAAAAATCGAAACCCATCTTGCCGAGGACGTGGAGCGCGAGCGCCTGCTGGCCGGCCTCGGGCCAGGCACGCCCGGCGAAGACCGACGGTCGAGCCTCGCTCAACGCTGCGCTGCGGCGCAACAAGGCCGATAGTCGCGTGCTCAGCGCCGCGAGCTCGGGCGCGATCGTCAGACGCGTGAGCCCCGGCTCGTGCTCGTCGAGTAGACCGTCGTACACGGCGTCGCCACCAGCGCCCGTGGGGAGCAGCGAGGACAGCGCGGCGCCGCGTTCGCGACTGAGCGCGACGACGCGAGCCAGGGCGGGCCCGAAGGTCGCGAAGCGACCCTCTGTCCGCGCGCGCTCCCAAGCGGCCAGCGCGTCCGACTTCGCCGCGGCGAACGCTCTGACCAAGGTATCCGGCAGGGCAAGCGCGAGCCGGCGAAGGCGCCTGAGCTGCGCCACCTCCGCGAGCAACGCGGTGTCCCCAGCGGCGGTCGCAGCGACGTCTTCGGCCGCGTCAATCAACTCCTCGTCGAGCAGCAGCTTGTGCCGCAGGCTCTCGAGCGTCGCCACTTGCTCGCCCCGTTGCGGGCGGCCGCCCTCGGGCAAGTACGTCTCTTCGTCCCAGCCAAGCAGGCCGATCGCGGCGTCGAGATCCCGCAGCACCCGCACCTTCTCACGCAGGGCGTCGCGCGAGCCGCTGGTGCGGACCTGCGATCCGAGCGAGACGTCGTCATGAGCGCGCGCGACGAGCAGCGCCGCAATGCCCCCGCGTTGCGCCACATTGACGACCTGCTTCTGCGACGCGCGCACGAGCACGCCGAGGCCGTGGGCGGTCGCGGCAAACCCCATGACGGTGAAGAACGGTTCGACGACGCGCTTGCCGGCAGAATCGAGCGTCGGGAACTCGAAGACCGGAATTGGCGCCGCGCGCTGCACGACCCACTGCTCGTGCGGATCGTTCTCGGACGCGAGCGCGCGGTCAACAGCGGCGGTCCACTCTTCGCGGCTCGCCGCTGCCCCGAGCAAGACGCCGCTGCCGCCGTAGCCCCTGTTCGGCTTCAGCACGAGGTCGCGCTGCTCACTCGAGAGCAACTCCTCGAGCGCCACGTCGCGCCCATCCCAGCGCAGCGTACGTCGTCGCGAAACAGTGCGCGTCCACAGCACGTGTTTGTCGAAGACTTGGCGCGACTCGGGCGAGAAGTAGCGCTCGGCGAGCAGCGGATCGGTGAGCAACTCCCAGCCGCTCTTGTGATCGAAGTCGCCGCCGAGCGACGACACCACGCGGTTCTCGCTGAACAGCTGCCACATCGCGTCGAGCCGAACCCCTTGCTCGTCTTCGAGGGCGAGCAAATCACGCAGCTCGTAGTCGCGATAGACGAGATCGACCACCGCCTCTCCGTAGCGCACCTCGCCGCCGGCGACGCTGAGCTCCGTCGGATCGGCGTGCACCACCTGCAGGCCGTGCTTGGCGGCAATGAAGACTGAAAGCGAGCGCTGCTCGTCAGGCCCGCTCTGCTCGTACTTCGGCTCGACAAACGCCAAGGTGCGGAGCGGGCGACCAATGGCGTCGGCGTGATCGAGCAACGCCTGCACGAAGAGCTCGCGTTGATCGCGCGGCAGCTCGAGGTGCAGTGCCGGATCGTGACGGCGCATCTCGCCCACCACATCACGCATCACCAGCGTCTCGGCGACTGGGGCGTAGTGAATGCCGCCGATTCCCGAAAGGTTCGGCTCGAGAAACGCGAGCGACTGTTGCCACGCCGCGCTGGAGAAGTCGCAGACCGCGTCGAGCCGACCATAGATCGGGTTTTGAGCGCCGTGACGGGCGCTCCAAAACGAGCGCAGCCTCTGCTCTTCACGGGCGTCGAGCGGCAACACGCGCCGTACGTCGGCGTCCTGCAAATAGAGATCAGGCAGGCGACGAAGCGCGTCGTTGATCACTTCGCAGACGTGGTGCACGTAGCTCAGCTGATCGGCGGTCGCGGCGAGTGGCCGAGCAAGGATGCGCACGGGCTCGGTCTGACCATCGCGATCGTAGACGACGTGATTGGCGAGCGCGTCGGCACGCAGCCGCGCCTCCATCCGCCGCGCCGCCGAGTTGCTGATGAGCGACGCCGCGCGCCGGAGCTGCGCATCGATCGTCTTGCCGCGTAGACCGACGATCTCGGACGGGCTCAACATCTTGTGACGGCTCCTTCGGTGCGCCGCACTCAGCCGCCTTGCCGAGTCGCTCGCGATCGGGCCTCTTCGATGGCTTCGGTCATCTGCGCACCGTCCATGGGCATCAGCGCCATACCCTGGATCCACTTCACTGCGTCTTGAACGGAGGAGAATGTTCTCGTCTTCTTATCGAAGATCAACATACCGGTGAGGATCGCCCGAGCGCCCGCGGCGATGAACCCAGAACCCTCGACGATGTTCGCGCTCGCCCCAACAGAATCCACGTTCTGCTTCGTCATCTCGTCGACGAGCCGGCGGACCTCGGGGCTGATCTTTGGCAAGCTCTTGGGCCGAATGATCGACACCGTGGCGAGCAGCCCTGCCGACTCTGCACTCAGCCGGCGAAACAAACCTCCGACCGCGACGATGTCGGATTCCACGACGTTGCTTCCCCAGACTTGGAGGACGAGGCGTCCGGTGTGACCGAGCCACAAGCCATCAGAGTCGTGCGCCTGATTGAGAACCATGTCGAAGAATCTCAGCAAGAAAGGACTTGCGTCAACGCCGGGTCAAAGAAAGCGCGAGCCGAGCGTCACCGAAGCGCGGCCCTGGCGATCGCGCGGACGTCGACTCGGGCGCCGTGCGTCTTCTCCACTTGTTGAGCGAGCTCCTCGATCGCATCGGACGCGTCGAACGCCTGCAGCACCGTCACCGCCGCCGAAAGGAACGCGTCCTTGTCGCGCACGTGAAGATAGACGCGCGCCGCCTGGGCGATGACGCGCCGGAGCTGCAGCACCTGCGACGACCGCGCGTCCTTCTTGTAGCGCATCAGCTCCGGCACCAAGCGCGCGACGAGGCTCGGATCGCAAGCCGCGGCGCGCATCACCGACAAGTAGTAGTCGAACGATTGTCCCGCGAACGACGGCGGCACGTGCGCCGCGATGCCGTGCAGATCCGACGGGCTCACGCGCGCCACGTGCTCCGCGTAGGCGTCGGCGAGCCGCGGCGCTGCGCTCAGCCCGTCCGCCGCGAGCGCGCAGATCTCGAACGCGCTCTGGCGCTGCGCCGGCACGTGCGCGCGGCCGCCCTGGTGCTCCGTCCAGCGTGCGAGGGCCGGGAAGCTCACGTTGAAGCTGAACGCGCCGGCGCCGTGGAGCACCGCGATCGGCGCGCGATCGTGATCGTGATCTTCGATGCGCACGTGCGCCTTGTCGCCGACGAGCGCGAGCAGCTCACCGCCGGCCGCGGCCCGCAGCGCTTCCAAGCAGCGCAACGCAACAGTGGGCAAGAGAAACGAGCGCGGGCCTTTCGTGGCGCTGAGCTCTTTGAGCACTGCCGCGAGCGCCGGATCCGCGTAGCGCTCACCTGCGACCACGGCGTAGTCGAAGCGCAGCGTGTCGGCCTGTGAGAGCGCGGGGACGTGGCCTTCGCTGAGCACGCCGTCGGCGACGCGAAAGTAGTCCTGCGGCAGCGAATCGAAGACGTAGTTGGCGATGCACACGAGCGGGCCGGTCGCCGCGAGCGCCGGCCGCTCGGCGTCGAAGACCATGAAGTCGGCGAGCCCTTCGGCCGCAAGCGCCTGCCACGCCGGATGCGCGCGGAAGGCCGCGACGTTGGTCTCGGCGAAGTCCGTGAGCGTGTAGATGATCCGCGGCAGGCGCAAGGTGCGTCGGATCTCTTCATACGCCTGCACGAACGCGTAGGCGAAGCGGCCGGCACCACTGCCGAGCTCGATCACGCGCACGGTCTGCGTTCGCTCGACGCGGCTTGCGCCGACGAGGTCGTCAATCCACGCGGCGGTGAGGCGCGCGTAGCAATGCGCGAGGGCGGCGTGGCTGCTCATGTGCCACGGGATGTCGTCCTCAATCCACGCCGCAGGACCTTTCTGCTCGTAGAATTCACGTTGCCTGCGCCAGATCGGCGATTCGGAGAGCGGGGTCATGGCGCGGGTGCTCGCACTTTACGCCAGCGTCGCCGCGGACGCTAGAGCGTGGTGCGGATGGGCAGCGACATGCCGGATTCGCTGGCGAGGACGATGCCTTCTGGGCCGAAGAAGGTGACGGTGCGCGACTGGCCGAGCACGGTCTCGAGGGCGAAGACTTCGTAAGTGTTGTCGTACGCGTCGGTCATCGTCGCGGTGTAGCAGGTCATCGCCCCGTCGCCGTCCGGGTTGGCGGTGAAGTAGGCTTCTTCGGCTTCCAGGTTGGCTTCGACGATCGGGATGGCGGCTTCCGGTACCGACGTGACTTCCATCGCTCTCCATCCACCGGCGTTGAAGCTCGCGATGGTCGCGCTGATGTCCAACGCCCCGTTCGGGCTGTCTTCGCCAGGCTCGTTGGCGAGGACCGGCATGTCCGCCAGCGCGTCCCAGCTCAGCGTCTCGCGGGTGATCACGCCAGCGTCGTCGTACGTGCGGGTGGCGATGCCTGCGGCGACCCGCCTGGCCGAGCCGGCGAACGACGCGACTTCGCCGCGCGCGACGTCGACGATCGCAGCGCGCTCGCCGAAATCGGATTGGTCAGTCATGCCCATGATGAGGTACGTGCGGCCACCGGGCGCGCGCACGGTCGTCAAGCTGTGGATGGGATAATATTCTTCGGCGACGATGCGCGTCGTGCGCGTCACGACGTCGAACACCGCGAGCGCCATGCCGTGGTTCTCGTCGCCACCCAAGCGGCCGGCGACCGGGTAACACACGTAGCGGTTGTCGATGATGCGCACATCGGGTCGCTCCGCGGTGGCGGAGATGGCCTCGCCGACGTCCACCTCCTCGCCGTTCACCCGAACGGTCACCGGCCATTCGTAGTCGCCGCTTTCCCCGATGACTTGCAGGTTCGACGCGCCAGGCGTGTTCACCCAGCGCCCAGCGGTCACCGACGCGGCGAACTGGTCGTACACGGCGAGCGACTCGAACGAGCCCGGCGAGGCGAGCAGGTGCGCGATCACAGCGCGACGATTTTCGGTGGTGTCAAACGAGCTGCGCAGTAACGCCCGCGCGGCGCTGCGGGCTTCGCCGCCAGTGATGGCAACCGTGCCGTCGCTCAGCGGGTTGGTGTCCGCGGTCTCTTGTTGAAAGCGATCGAGTAGGCGTTCAGAGCGGCAAATGGGGGGCATATTGGATCCTCCGCAGATCTTTTCGGAGGCGAACGCAACTCAACGCGTCAAGAACATATGACGGAGACGAACAAGTGTCGCGTCGAGGGAGCGGGTTCTCACCGTTCGTAGGCGCCCATGCCGCGGTTGGTGCGTAGGCGACGGTCGGCGCCGCTGATGTCGAACGGCAGCGCCTCGTTGATGATGCCGTCGAGGTCTGCACCGCGATCTCGCGCGACACCTTGGCTACTTGCGCTTCGCTTGATGTGCCGTCTGATGCGCCACCAGGCCGTCCATCGAGAAGCCGAGCTCGTGGAGGAACGCTTGCATCTTCTTCAGCGTGTACTGGGTCTTTGGCGAAGTGAGGTTCGGATCCACGGCGAGCAGGCTGTCGTAGAAAGCGGCGAGCGTGGCCGGGATAAGCGCGCGCTCTTCGGCTTCGAGCGCGAGCTTGGCTTGCTGCAGCCGCTTGCGTTCGCCACGGAAGCGTTGCTCGAGCGCTTGCGTGGCGAGGAAAAAGTCCTGCGCAGGTGGCGCCGCGGCCGCTTTGCTCTCGGTCGCCGACGCCTTTCCTCGCACACGCTGCAGGACGTCTTGCGTCGAGTCGCCCGCGCCGCGCAAGGCCGGGTTCACCGCGAGCAGCTTGCGCATCGTCTCGAGGTCGACGCCGATCGCGGCGGCGCGGGCTTCGTTCGTCTCATCGGACTTCGGCTTCGTTCCCACCCGCAGAGTATACGTCAAGTCCGGGCCCAAGTGGTAACATGGAAGCGTGAGGACCGAGCCCGATCTGCAGGCCGCATTGCCCGAGCGCTACGAGCTCGGCAAGAAGCTCGGCGCCGGCGGCTGCGGCTTCGTGCACGCGGCGTTCGATCGGCACATGCAACGCGACGTGGCGATCAAGTTTCTCGAGCTCGGCACAGAGGACGTCGGCTCCGTGCGCAAACGCTTTCATCGCGAAGCGCGGGCACTGTCGTTGTTGCGGCATCAAAACGTGCTCTGCGTCTACGACTACTCGGGCATCGACGCGCCACAACCGTTCCTCGTGTGCGAGCTGGTCGACGGCGAGAGCGTCAGCGATCTCGTGCGCCGGGTGGGGCCACTGCCGGCCGAGAAAGTCGCCGCCATCGGCCACGAAGCCTTGCTCGCGCTCGCCGAAGCACACGCCGCCGGCCTGGTGCACCGCGACGTCGCGCCCGGCAATATCATGGTCGAGCGCTCGGGCCGGGTCGTCTTGATGGACTTTGGCGTCGCGCGCGCGGCTGCGGCGTTGCTCGACAAGAGCGGGACCTTCGTCGGCGGCGCGACGCAGGTCATCGGCACGCCGATGTACATGTCGCCCGAGCACATCAACGACGTGGAGCGGCTGTCGGCGCCGTCGGATCTCTACTCGCTCGGCAGCGTGCTGGTGTTCGCAGCGACGGGAAGACACTTGTTCGCGGGTGACAACATGCTCGAAGTGCTCGCGAACGTGGTGCGCTGCCGGCATGCACCGCTCGAGGAGCTGCTGCCGCCCGCGGCGCACGGGCTGATCCCGGTGCTCGCGCAGTGCCTGGTGGCGGAGCTCGGCGCGCGGGCACAGAGCGCGCAACGCCTCGCGGCGGAGCTCAGCACGCTGCTCGCTGGCAAGGATCCGCGGGCGATCCTCGCCGCGAGCGCGGGCGAAGCGCCGGCGATCGAAGCGCCCGTCTTTCCCGGAACGCAGATCGCGACGATCACCACGGCGCCGCCGCCGGCCCGCGTCAGCCCGATCATGTGGACCATCGCGGGCGGTCTGGTCGCGGCGACCTCCGCGATCGCGATCGTGCTTTTCCTGAAGGTCGCGCCATCTGGACCTGCGCCGGCAACATTGCCACCGAGAACGTTGCCGCCGGCCACGTTGCCACCTCCGGATCCCGCGCCCGAGGCCCCGCCTGAGATCCCGGACCCGCCGCGCGACGCCGCCAAACCGATCGCGCCGAAGAAGGGCGAGCTGCGCATCCTGGTGCAGCCTTACGGTGTGATCTATGCAGACGGTGAGCGCCTCGGCATGACCCCGGAGGTGGAGGTCCTCAAGCTGGCGCCGGGGAGGCATCAAGTGCGCATCGAGCATCCGAAGTTCGATCCCATCTATCGCACAGTTGAGATCGCTGCTGGTCGCCGGCAAACCCTGCGCGTCGAGTTCGCACAAGAATGAGCGCTCTCCTTGCCACCGTGTTGGTCCTTGCCGCGCCGAATCCGGTCGAGCGCGGGATGCGCGCGTATTCAGACAACAAGTTCAACGCGGCGGTGAGCGCATTTTACCAGGCGCTCAGCGGAGGCGTCGAGCCCGCCGTGGAGCCACGCGCGCGCTTGCACCTGGCGTTCGCGCTTTGGCACCTCGGCCGGCGCTCCGAAGCGGACGCCGAGCTGCGCGTGCTCTTGCGCAAGTTTCCGCAGCACGACATCGACGACGATTACTTTCATCCGACACTCGTGCAGTTCTATCGCCGCGTGCGCTACGAAGTGATCCCGCCACCAGAGACACCACCGCCGATCGTCGTCGCGCCGGCGTCGGTGCCGGTGGCTCCCGCGTCGACGCCGAGCGCGAGCGCGCCGGTGGCGACGCCTATCATCGAGGTTGCCGCCGTCCACCCCTCGAGCGCGACGCTGTTCTTGCGCACGCTGCCGCTCGGCATCGGCCACTTCGTCAACAAGGACTACGTGGGCGGGGCGCTCTGGCTGGCGGCGCAAGCGATCTTGATCGGCGGCAACATCGCCGCGGCCGTGCTCCTGGGTCAGAACGGCACCGCTTATGGGTACACGTTGGACTCGCGGCGTGAGGTGGCGCTCTTCGCGACGCAAAACGCGAGCGCCGGCGCGCTGGCCGCCGTGGCGATCTTTTCGATTTTGGACGCACACCTGTGGTCGCCTGCTCGCGTGCGCTGAAGGCCTTGGGTTTGCGCTCGTCGTGCCGTTACGACATTAGATCGCGATCGCCTTGAGCAGATCGCCAAAGGCGTCGGCGGCTTTGTTGAAGCTCTCGCTCAGGCGCTGCTCTTGGTCTTGCTTCTCTTCGATGTCGTCGATGACCTCGCGCTGCGCGGTCTGTGCCTCGTGCACCGCGTGCATCAGCTCCTTGATCTCAGCTTCGACGAGCGCGAGCTGCGCGCGCAGCATCTCGATCGCGAGCTCCATCTTCGCGAGCTCTTTTTGGTAGTACGCGCCGATCACCTGCACGGCGCCGGACGCCAAGGTGGCGGCGGCGCTGGCCAAAGCGATGATGACGCCGATCGCCTTGGCTTGCGCCGCGACGCTCGCGCCGCCCGTCAAAGGCAGGGTCGCGATGCTGTACGCGAGCATGAACACCGCCGAGGCGATCTGGATGATCATGACCGCGTCGGTGAACCAGGGATTGTCCTTGTACCAGTCCTTGATGTCCTCGGCGGCGGCGTCGAGATCGCGCGCGGCGTCGGCGAGGCCAAGGTTGCGGCACAGGCCGCCGACGAGCACGACGAGCTCGGGCAGCGTTTGAATGAACATCGTGACGGTGCTCGCGACCGACGCGACCGCGACCATGGCTGGAAAGTGTGTGGCAGCGCTCAGCAGCATCGACGCGCCGGGCGCGAGCGTGCCGAAGCTCAAGACGGTCGCGACGACCGAGGTGACGATCGATACGATGAGGCCAATGACAGTACCGATCGACTGCCACATGTGTGCGCAATCGGCGGCTTGCTTCGCTTTACCCGCCGCTTCAGCAGAGGACATTTGGATCCCGAGGATCCCGCCTTCTTTGCGCAAGATCTCGGCGATGATGCCCTTGGCCTCTTCCTTGAGCGCGGTCAGCGCGCTGCCCATGAGATCGAGATCTTTGCCGACGTCACCTTTGACGAGCTCGGCCGCGAGAAGAATATAGTAGGACGGGCTGGCGTCGAAGATCATCGTCCCGACGCGCGCGCCGATCTCACCGAGGATCTTCGGATCGACCGCGCCGCCGGGCCCCGTGAGGAATGCCGCGCGCTGGCTGACGACGGCTTTCGGGTCGACGCCGTCGGCGCGGCCGCCGCGGGCGAGAAAAGAAGAGAGCATCCCGGCGGCGATCGTCTCCGACGGCACTTGCTCGCGCAGGACACCGTTGCCGAGACTGGCCTGCAATGCGCCCTCTCTCGCCGCGTCGCAGAAGTGAAGGGCAGCAGGCCCGAAGCGCTGCGCCATTGCCTCGCGCAGCGCGGCGTTCGGCTTGAGATGCTCCTGGCACGCGGCGGCGAACACCGTGCGAAACTCGGCGCCAACCAGCTGATGAAAGACCGAGTCGGCCGGATTCGCCGTGAGGTAGCCGGCGCGATCGGTAAGCCAGCCAGCCGTTTGCCTGTCGAAGATGCGCTGAACGAGATCGTTTACCGTGAGCGCGGTCGCGCGGTGCATCTCGGCGGTCTCGACCGGACGTTGCCCGGGCACTTGGCCGTCGTGGTCCGGCAGATCGTAGTTGAGGAAAGGCCTCGTGAGGTCGCCGCGAGCCGCGCCGACGCCACTGCGATCGCCGGCGTTCTTGCGATCGACGGCGTCACGCTCGAACGACACGCCCGGCCGCTTCGTCGCGGCGGGCGCGGCCGGCAGGGGTGCGTCGACTCCTGGCCGCACGGCGCCGGGCTTCACCTGCACGTCGGCACGCACAGGGGCGTCGTGGCCCGGCTTCTGCGGCTGCCCATCCGCCCGGGTCACCGTCATGATCCACCCTCGAGCGCGGCGGCTTGGTCGCTCGCGTGCAACATCTGTTGCAGATTTTGCGCGCGTTTGACGTAGGGCGCGATCTCGACGCGCTTGTCTTGTTTAGCGTGATCGATGACGTCCTTGAGATCGCTCTCGGCTGCCGTGACCTTCTTCAAATAGAGGCGCGCTTCGGCGCGAAAGACGCGGCTGATGATGTCTTTCGGATCGCGCTCGAGCGCTGCCGAGAAGAAGAATTCCGCGGTTTTGAAGCGCTGCGCCCGCTGCGCGCAGACGCCGAGCCCGCGCCAGTGTTTCGCCTGGCGGTGGTCGAGCGCGACGAGCAACACGAAAATCTTGGCCGCGCCGACGAAGTCGTTCTTCTTCAGGAGCTGGCAAGCGCTGGCATAGGTGGCCAGCAGCTCGTGGTCCGACAACCCGCTGGCCTTTGCGAGGGTGAGGCCACGCGTCTCGGGGCTCATCAGCGCGCTCGCGAGCCCCTTGGTGAGCTTGCCGCCCTGTGCGCTGTTCAACGATCCTTCGTCCATGCGTCGTTTCTCAGCCTCTCGCTTAGCCCAGTGCGCTCCCTCGTGGTACTGTGAGAGGGGGCGCGGTGATGCTTCGTACACGCTTGGACGAGTTCGGGCGAGGGAAGATCGGCTTGGCCGAGCTGACCGGTGCCGGCAAAGAGATGCGCGCCGCGTTCGCGCGCCGGGCCAAACGCTTGATCGCGGAGGCGCGCTCGAGCGAGGCGTCGAGCATTCTGCGCGCGCTCTGTCTGCTCGACCCCGAGGACGCGAGCCTCCACGCTTGGCTCGGATGGCTCCAGCTCGACGATGCCGACCCCGAGTGCGCCGCCGAAAGCTTTCGCCGCGCAGTGAACATCGCCCCCTCGGCGCGCGTCTACCGTGCGTACCTCATCGAGGCGCTGCTCGGCTGCGCGCGCTTCGAGGCCGCTGCTGCGCAGATGCAGGCACTGCTCGACGGCGATCCCGAGTGCGCCGATCCGGCAACGCTGTGGGCCAAAGAGCGCGTCCTTGCGAGCGCGCATCGGCTCGGGATCGGAGCACCACAGCGATGACGCGCATCGGTGGAAAAGATGGAACAACCCTTCCGCCCACGGTCGCAGACGTCGCGACGCCCGCACCTGTTGCCAAGACCAATGCCAGCGAGCCGCCACCCGCTCCCGACCACCTGTCGGCACCCACTGGAGCACGCCCGCCGTCGAGCGCGGCGCCGGCGCACACCGCGGGTCCGGACGCGGTGGTCTCTGGCCCGCGCGCGCTGGCCGATATCGCCGCCCGGCTCGCCGCGAGCCCGAGCAAAGGCACGCCATCGGCCGTGTTGCCGCCGCTTTCCGATGTTGGGGCGGCGCCGCTCGGCGTCGAAGCGATGGGTCGCGCGCGCGCGTTGCTCGCCGCGCCGCCGACGCGCTTTGCCGGTATGCCGCCCGACAAGCGCGAAGACATCGAGACGTTCCGCCGAGCGTGGCACGCGATGTTCGGCGCGTTGAACCAGAACCCGCTCGTCGCAGCGGGCGTGAGCGAGAGCGCAGCGGTGGCCGCGCAGCTCACGTTGATCGAGGTCGTCGCGCCCTTGCTCGCGCGCGGAGACATCCAGGCGTTAGCGCCCGCGGACTTGGCCACGCTCACGACGGCGCTGCAAAAGCTGCGCGCTGGGCTCGTCGACGTCGAGCCGCTCATTCAGTTGATCACGACCGAGTGCGCGCCAGAACGCGAGGCCGACATCCAGCGATGGCTCGGTCTCCAGCTCGAGACGTCCGACGTGGCGGTGCTCGAGGCCACGAGAACGGCTTCTCACGCAGGCGAGAGCAAGGCGGTCGCCGGCGCTCGCGCGTTGGCGGCGTCGCGCGATGTTGGCGCCGCGATCGATGTCGTCGGGTCGAGCGCGCTGCTCGGCTTGCGGCGCGCCGTCGCGGAGAACCCGGCGGAGACCCTGATCAGCGGCATCGAACAGTGGACGCGCCTCACCATCGGAGCCGAGCTCGACGTCGGATGGCGTGAGGCTGGCGGCGGGCTTGCACCGATCATGTTGCACTTTGCGCCTGGTCCACCGTTGGTCGGCGTCGACCTATCACCCGTGGATGGCAGCGGCTTCGATCGGGCGTTCGAGAGCTTCAAAGACATGCCAGTCGCCAAGGCGCACGCGCTTTGTCGGGCGCTCGAGCTGAAGGTCTTGGGTACTCTGACTTCGCTCGCGGAGGGGCGCCGAGGCGCAGGCCCTCTCGCGGGCCTCGCTCCTGGGGGTTATGATGCCGGCGAACGTGCGCTGCGCGGGCTCGGCGTGAAGATCGAGGGTTGGCTCGCGCGCTTTGCGCTGCCACCGCCACCCCCCGGGCTCACGAGCGCCGATCAGAGTCGGCTCGACACGCTCGTCCGCGAGCGCACCACCGCCGCAAAGAACCTGCGCGCGAGCTTGGACGAGCGCTCGCGCTTGCACGACGCGCTCGGTGCGATCCTCCGCGGGTGAGCGTGCGCGACCGATCCGGCGTCGTAGCGATTTGGTCTAGAGACAGAGCCACGCGATCTGGTAATCCCGCAACGAGATGCCACGCCCGCCGACTGACAGTGACAATCGCGTCGTCGCGCTGCTCGAGCGCTACGGCCGAAACGAGATCACCCTGGAGGCGCTGCTCGGCGCGGGACCGGCCCTCAAGGCGGCCTGTGTCGAGCGAGCAGAGCACTTGATTCACGCCGAGCGCTACGACGACGCGGCGCAGATCCTAAACGGGCTCTGCCATCTCGAGCCGAACAATGCGACCTACTGGGCTTGGCGCGGCTGGCTCGGCACACAACAGAGCCAGCCCGACGGCGCGATCGAGTGCTACCGCCGCGCCGTCGAGCTCGAGCCGTCGGTGAACGTTTACCGGGCCCGCCTGATCGAGGCGCAGCTCGCGGCCGGGCGCTTGGACGACGCGGCCGCAGAGTTGAAGACGCTGCTCGATCGGGATCCAAAGTGCGCCGATCCGGCGACCGCCTGGGCGCGCCAACTTGCGCGCTCGGCCGCCCATCGACTGGGCGTGCGCTAACCGCCGATGTTGCCGATGATGCTCTCCGAGACTTTCGATGATTTCGCCATGAGCTCGCTCAGCATCGTCAGAAAGCGACTGCGCCGATCCATGGCCATCTGGATCTTGAGTCCGAGCTCGCTGCTGAGATCGCCCAAGCTGTCCAAGTCGCCCTGAATGCGCTCGATCTCGGCATCGAGACCGGCGAGCGTCATCCGCGCGCCCTCGCCTTGTCGCGGCGCTCCCGAGCCCTTCGCATCGGCGGCCTTCGCATCGGTGGCGGCCTGCGCATCGGTGGCGGCCTGCGCATCGGCGGCGGCCTTCGCATCAGCAGCGGCCTTCGCATCAGCGGCGGCCTTCGCGTCGGTCGCGATCTGGGCGTTGGCGCCGGTTTGCTTCCAGCGGGTGAGCCAGGCGTTTCCGGCGCCGTCTTTCCAAGCGTTCAGGGAGGCGAGTTGCCCTTCGAGCTCCGCCAGTTGTCCGTCCTTAGTGAAGGCGGCCGGGATCGGCGGCATGTAGGTTTTGAGCTGGTTGATTTGGGCGTTGAGGATCCCGACCATGACGTCTATCGGGTCGTTGTGGCCCTTGCTCGACGCGGCCCAGGTGGCCGCGCTGCCGCCGGTGAAGTTATACTGCCGTTGTCTGCCGCTGTCCCAGTACGCGAAGTTGGTGGTCCCGGCTTTCAGGGCTTCGAGCTTGGGCCGGATGTAATTCTCGAGCTCCAAGATCATGTAGCGTAGGCTGGCGGTCTGCGCGATGATGCCGCTCGGCCCCCCGCCACCGGCGATGGCGAAGATCCCCATCGATCCGGTGTTCAGCATCAACCCGCTCATCATCGCGTTGACGTCGCTTCCCGGCGGCATTCCCATGAGGTTCTCGGCCCAGGCTTCGCACATCTGCTGGATCGCGAGTTGCCAGTCCGGGGGGACGATGCCTCGGAGCTCCTCCGAGCTCATGCCCGCGATCTCGGCGAGCCGGCTCTCTTGTGCCTGGGCCGCCTCCCTCGCGGCGTCGGCGCTCTGTTTCTCTGCGACGAGCTTGTTGTAGTCGGCGAGGCTCGTGGCAGCGCTGGCGCTCACCCGCTGCAGGTAGCTCTCGATGACGGCCGTCGCGCTTGCGCGCGTCTCGACCTTGAGGCCGACAACGTCATGCAGCCACTCCTCGAACGAGTCGGTGCCACCGTGCTCCGACGCCGGGACGAGGTCGTAGAGAGCCCGCAGCTCTGCCTCTTGGTTGGGCGACAGCCCGAGATCGGCGGCAAGCCCCGAAGTTGCGAGGAGGTCGTTCTGCGACACCGGCTCGGTCGACACGCCATCGCCCTGCGTCGCGGGGTCGCCGCTCGAGCTCGTCGAAGCTGCCGCGGGCGGCGAAGCTTCCACCGGCAGCGGTGGCGGCCGCCAGTCATCATCGACCGTCACCGGGGCGAAATCGTCGGTGTTGGCGTCGGCGTTGACCGTGTTCTTCGGCACGAAGAGCTCGTGCTGCGTTTGGAACGCTTCGAAGGTGGTGCGCGGATCGATGGCGTTGCTCGCGATGAGCGCGTCGTAGTGCTTGCGGATGTCGGCGCGTGCTTGCTCCTTCTGCCGGCGCATGAAGTCGAGCAGCGCGCGCTGCCGCTGCTTCAAGACGTTGTTCTTCTTCATCTCGTCGAGCCGATCGCGGAGATCGTTCTCGCCCTCCTTTGCGGCCTCGAACATCACGAGCTTCACCAGGGCGTCTATGTCGACCTCGCCGACGCTGATCCGCAGAGTGCGGAGGCCGGCGATGAACTGCACCGCCTTCGCCGACGGGAGGCTGAACACCTCCTCGTCTTCCCCGGCGCCCTCCGGACCAAGCACGGTATCACGGCCAAAGCGGCAGCTGCTCCTCCTCTTGCTTTCGATGTCGGCAAAGGACCCAAGCTGGTCGACGACGGTGGTCTGGGCCTGGATCGCTGCGTATTCGCTGATGCCGCGATCGAGCAGCGGGTTGCGGTCGACATGGCCGAACATCGCTCGCAGGGCGTTGCCCCAGGCGGCGATCGTGCTCTTGGGATCGGCGGGAAGCGCGTCGAAAACCTGCTCGTCGACGGTGAGCAAATCGGCCACGAGCCGCAGGTCGCCGCTTTCGAGAACGCCGTCGCCGACTGCGCTCAAGGGGGGGAGTGTCGCAGCGGCGGTGGTTGCCGTTTCGGCTATCGTGTTCTTGAGAACTTCGGCGAGCGCGCTCTTGCCGAGCGACTCCGGTCCCGACGCTTGCGCGCGCGCGCCCTCTTGCCCCGCCAAGAGATCACGGGCCTGCCCGCGCGACTGCTGATCGAGCTTGTCTTTGACGGACGCCCCGGACACGGCGCCGGCGACGCGCTCCGCCGGCGACAGAGCGCCGACCGCAGGGCCGGTGGTTCCAGGAGAGATTGGCAGCGTCGGCGGAGGCGGAACGGCGCGAGGCTCAGGCTGTTTTCTGATGGAGCTCATTTTGTCCCCCTCGTCTGAGCAGTCTACCCATCGGAAGGAAGTCTGGATAGGTTCAGTGCTCGAACGCGCCAAACGCCGCCGACCGGGTGCTTGGCCGATGATCTGGCAGGAAGATCATCTCAGGCTCGCCGCCACTCCATCACGGTCGCCGGGGTCGCGGTGCCGTTCGCATGAAGGTTCGTCGCGCGCACGAGCAGCGGCGTACAGCGATGAGGCACAGCCCGGCGAGCCAAGCGAAGCTGCTTCCTTCGACCGCGGCGCACCCGCGCTGCACGGCCGTCACTTTCACGGTGTCTGGAATCACGACCGGCGGCGGCGCCGTGACCTCGAGGCTCGCCGTCGCCACATTGTTCGCGAGGTTGCCGTCGAATGGCGTCGCTTGCAGCGTGAAGGTGACGTTCTTGGCGCCGACAGCTGTGGCGTCGAGCCGCACGTTGAGGCGCAGCTTGGTGCCGCTCGGCAGCAGCGGCAGCGTGCACGGAAGCACAGGGCAGCTCGGGTGCGCCGTGCGCGGGTTGATCAGCGATTCATCTGGCGTGATCGAGAGCAGCGCCGCATCGACAGGCGAGGGTCCGAGGTTCGTGACGTCGACGCCGTAGGTGACGACGTCGCTCGCCACGGCGGTCTGCGGTGGCTGTACGATCGCCAAGCCGAGATCGGCGGCCGGAGCGATCGCGACTGCGACCGACGCGGTGTCGTTGCTGCTCAGCGTATCGAGGCTCGCGGGGGCGTTGATCGCCGCTTGCGCGGAAAAACTTCCGGCGGCGGTAGCGCTCACGCTCATCGTCACTGTTGCCTGCGCCGCCGCCGCGAGCGCGCCGAGCGCACACGTCACGACGGGCAACGCCGTCGTGCATGCGCCTTGGCTGCTCGTCGCCATCGCCAGCGTCGTCCCGGCGGGCAGAGCGAACGACAGCGCGGCCGGGTCGGCGAGCGAAGGGCCGGCGTTCGTGGCCGTCCAAGTGATCGCGAAGGTCTCGCCCGCGTGCGCTGTCGCCGGCGCCGCGCCGCTCACGGCGAGCTCGGAGGTCGTCGCTTCGATCGCGCCGATGTCGCAGCCCGCTCCTTGCGGCCGAGCGACCCCGCGTTGATCGATGTCGAGGAAGGTCGTCGGCCCGAGCTGCGTCGTGCACGCGCCGGCGGCGCCGCCGTCGATCGCCGGGCTGCCCGCGAGCGGCGCATGAAACGGCGGCTCGCCGGCAAGGGGCGCGAGCAGCGGATTGACGTTCAGGAGATCGGTCCCGCTCGGCGTCAACGTGAAGCCCGCGGTGCTGCCAAAGATGTTGTAGCCCTGTGACTCGAGCGAGCCGGTGACGTCAGGCGTCGTGCCACCGCCGCTGCCGTCCTTGTTGTTCGCGATGATCGAGGCGTGGGCGCGAAAGGCGGAGATGACGCTCAAGCCGCCGCCGTCGCCGCTGCCGTCGTCATCGGAGTCGGCGATGTTGTCGACGATGGTGCTGTTGTAAAGGCTGGTCGTGTAGGCCGCGCCTCCTGCGCGAATGGCGCCGCCCAAACCCCGCGCACGGTTGTTGCTCATCGTCGAGTCGATGAGCGTCACGCCGCCGGACGCAAAGATAGCACCGCCGCTGTACGCGTTGTTGCCGGTGAAGACGCTGTGGGTAATGTAGACGCTGCCGCCCGCCGACACCGCGCCGCCGCTGCCGCCGGGCATCGCTTCGTTGTTGCGCATCCAAACCCGCGTCAGCGTCAGAGACGAACCGCCACCGGTTATGATGCCGCCGCCTCCGGCCGGAAAGGAACCGTTCTCGATGGTCAAGTCGGCAAAGCCGCAGTAGCTCGAGAAGAGCTCAAAGGCGCGATCGACGTGATCGGCGTCGATGCGCGTGGCGAGCATGCCGGCCCCGCGGATGAGCATCGGCGTCATGACGTCGATGTCGCCGCCGGTGCTCGTGCTGCCGGTGAGCGAAAGCTTGAACGTGCCCGGCGCGAGCGTGACGAGGCGCGGGTAGTTCAAGGTCGCGGCTTCCTGCACGGCGGCGCGCAGTGAGCACGTGCCCGCGATGGTGCGGCAGCGGTCGTCGCCGATGACGTCGTCGACGAGATCCAAGTGCTCGTCGACGAAGAACTCATCGAGCTCGACGGCGCCGATGTCGCACGCGGCACCCTGCGGGCGCGGCCTCCCCCGCTGATCCTTCAACAGCGGAGCGCCGGTCTCGTCCACGCAGCTCGCCGGGCCGCCCTCGACGGCCGGCGTCGTCGGGTAGGGCAGCGGGGCGTAGGTCGGGCTCCGCGTGTCGTCCTGCCCGAAGCCTTGGTTGAACCCGATGAGATCCGTGCCGGCTTGGCCGGTGAGCACACAGCCGTTCTGCGAGATGACGTTATGGCCCGTCGTCGCGATCGTCCCGACGCAGTCCTTGACGCCGCCGGTGCACGCGCTCGTCGTCGTCCCCGTCAGAATCGAGTTGCCGATGCTGACGCTCGCGGGCGCTGCGACGTGAAGTGCGCCCTTACACGGACCCGTCGTTTGCTCGATGTTGCCGAGGATCGTCACGTGGCTCATGCGCACGGTGCCGCCGGTGACGAGCACCGCCGAGCCCGATTGCGACGCCGACGAGAGGTTGCCGACGAACGCCGTGTTCCTGGCATTGAAGGTTCCGCCGGCGACCGTGATGGCGGGGCCGTTGTTGCCACGCAGGGCGACAGAATCGAGCGTGAGCGTGGTCCCGACCGCGATGATGATGCCGCCGAGCACAGACGCCCCACCGCGCACGTCCAAGTCGACGAGCGTGAGATTCGCGCCGGCCCGCAGGTCGAAGACGCGATCGAGGCCGTTGGCGTCGATGATCGGATGATCGCCGCGCCCGCGGATGACCATGAAGGACGTGATGTCGAGATCGCCGGTGAGCGCCGCGTCCTCGGCTTGGCCCGCCACGGACATCTCGCAGATCGCGTCGCCGGGGACGTAGATCGTGTCGATCGCGCCGACGGAGCCCGCCGGGCATTCATTGACGGCGACGTTCGTGTTCGCGGCGCGAACCGCCTCGCGCAAGCTGCAGGCGCCGTCGACCGCGATGATGTCCGTACACGGGCTCGAGACATCGATGGTCGCGGCGCGCGCCCCGAAGCTGACACAGAGTCCGAGCACGAACGTGGCGAACGCGGCTGCCCTCATGGCGCCGCCACGAGCAAGAGCGCGTTCTCGACACCGCTCGTCCTGGTCTCGCTGCCGACGACGAGCACACGCCCGAGCGCCGTCACCGCGAGACCGTTGCCAGCGCTGTAGCCCGCACCGTCGCGGAACAAGGTCCAGCGCAGGGCGCCGTCGGGAGTATAACTGCGCACGAAGAGATCATAGCCGCCGCCGCGCGTCACGGCACCCGTCACGATGACGTTGCCCGCGGCGTCGAGGGCGATGGCGTTGCCCGCGTCGCTGCCGTGGTCGGGTCCATCGAATCGGCGCGCCCACACCGTGTCGCCGTTCGTGTTGTACTTGCGGATGCAAACGTCGCGTCCCCCGTTCGCTGTGCTCTCGAAGCCGACGACGTAGACGTCGCCGCTCGGCGCGCACGCGATAGCCTGCGCGCCGTCGTCGAGGCCGCCAGCACCCGCGTAGAGCCGATCCCAATACAGGCCGCCGACGTTTGTCAGCTTCCTGACGATGAGATCGGTGCGCGCGCCGATGCGCAAAGCGCCGGCGACGAAGATGCTGCCATTAGAGTCGACGCAGGCGTCGTTGGCGCGGCCCGGCCACTGCGAGCCCCAGCTCTTCATGCCGGCGCTGTTGGTGTCGAGCTGTTGCGTCTCGCAGACGAGCGCGCTCTCTAGCGGCGCGATGACGTGGCCGGCGGCCGTGAGCGCAACGCCGTGGGCGACGAAGTCGGCGTCGGACTTGGTCCATTGCACGGCGAGGCTGGGACTGTACTTGCGCACGAACGCGTCGGCGCCCGCGTGGCCCGCGACGACGATGTTTCCGGGCCCGTCGATGGCGACGCCGTAGAGCTCGTCGATGCTGTTCGCGCCGCTGTTGTACGTCGCGGTCAATCCGGGGTCGAAGATCCAGGTGCTGCCGGCGCTCGTCGCGCGCATGAGCCACGCGTTGCGCCCCTCGGAGGCGACGGTAACGTAGCCCGTGACGATCGCTGCCTCGGCGCCTGCGCTGGCTGCGACCGCGAACGCTTCGGCGTTGGCGCTGTCGTCGCCTGGGTAAGCCGTTTCTGCGACGATCTCCGGGTCGCAGCCGCCGTCGGTGCAGCCGTGCGCGCATGGCGTGGTCGTCAGCGACAGGCAACCGTCAGCATCGAGCGCGCAGCTCGTGAGCGCGCCGCCAACGCAGGCGATGCCGACCGAAGCGCAGGTGTCGACGCAGGCGGCGCAGTGCGCGGCGTCGATGCAAGCACCGCTGCCGCACGCGACGGCTGCGCCCAGCGCGAGGCACTCCCCGGCGCCTTGCTCGCAGGTACGGATTTGCCCGCTCTCGCACGTCGTCGCCCCCGCCGCCGCGCACGGATCCATACACGGCTCCGGCGCCGCCGCCACTTCGAGATCGACGTCGTAGACGCGGCCGACGGCAGCGACGCGCAAGTGCAGCAGGCCCGGGCGCGCGGGTCGCACGACGCGCCCGTCGATCTCGGCGCCGTCCTCGGGCTGGGCGACGACCGTGGCCTGCTGCGACACATCTTCAACGCGGCTCGCATACTTGGCAAAGACGTTCAGGAGAAAGCTCTTGCCCTCGGTCGGCGCGTCCGGCACGCCGATGACGACGAGCTCCGGTGGCGCGTCGCGCATCCGCAGCGCAAAGCAGCCTTGCAACGCCACCAGCGCCAGTGCCCAAGCCGCCTTCGACATGCGGATCATCTTACGCGCGTGCGCGGCCGTGCGCCCCGTTTTGATGTCGGATGCCGGGCATGACCTCGCCGCTGGAAAGCCTGACGCCGGCAAACGAGGGCTTCGTCCGCGTCGTGTGCGGAGCGTGCAAGCACGCGCGCGTCGTCGGGTTCTCCTGTAAAGGTCGCGCCGTCTGCACTCGTGTGTCGGTCGCAAGATGAACGCGCTTTCTTTGCCCCTTTTCGATCATGTCGTGCCCGACGTACCTCTTCGTCCGTTCGTGCTCACGCTGCCCGTGCCGCTGCGCATCCTCGTCGCGAGGGACAAACGCTTGCCGCTCGGTCGAGGCGTGATGCAACCCCTATGGCGTCGGCCGCGGCGCGGCGACCCACGTGACTTGTAGCACGAGGACGCCCTTCGCCGGCGCCGCCTGCTCCGGCAGGAGCGTCACCCGACCAGAGACGTTCGCGAGGTCGAGATAGGAGCGGCAAACGCCGATCATGCCCTTGGCAAGTGCCTCCATTGCGCGCGCGTCGACCCGCAAGTTGTGCAACCTCAGCTCCACGTCGTTGGGACCCCGTGCCGTCAGGCTGACGTCACAGACCTCGCGAAAGACCAGAGGCCAAGCCCTTGGTACCGCCTTGAGGACGGTCAGCGGGGTCAGACCGAGGACGGTTCGAATCGACCCGACCATTGGCCGGAGCAAGGCAGAGTCCATCAAGCGCGCGTTCACGCCGCGCCAAAGATCGGCGTAGTGCTCATCACCGAGAGCCGCTAGCGCCGGGACAGCCAGCGCCGCCAAGTCGGGGAAGGGGAGCCAATTCACCGCGCTAGCGTTCTCGATGTGGTCGAGCCGCACCGGCCCCAGCTCGCGGCGCAACATCGCCTCGTGGTTGGTGTCGGCCAAGGCGCGTAAAAGCGTTCTCGCGACGATGGCGCGAACAAGTGGCGGCGCTGGCGACATCAGTTTGCATTCTAGCCTAGCCCCGAGCGCGGCGCCGCCGCCAGAGTGGGACTCCAGGCTCTCAGCGGTCGACGGCCTGGCGCAAGAGCTCCGCGACGACCCGACGTAGCTCACTCGGCAACACCGGCTTTTGGAGGAAGTGGAACTGACTCCTCTCGACGCCGTCCACCATCACGTCGTCGAGGAGGTGTCCGGAGCAGACCAGGACCGGCGTCCGCGGATAGCGCGTCTTGAACGAACGGATGAGGGCGCCCGGGTTGCCATCTGGCAAGACGGCGTCACTGAGGAAGAGATCGAAGGGCGCATGGGCGGCGACGGCGGCCTCGGCTTCCCGCACGGTCGAAGCGGTCGTGACCGCGTGGCCAGTCGCGCGCAGCACGAGAGCGAACGCGCGCTGCACGGCAGGGTCGTCTTCCAGCAGCAAGATTTTCGCCCCCCTCGCCGCGGGCTCCGTCGTCACCCTCGCTTCGCTCGCGCTTGCGGCGACGGGAACAAAGAGCGCGGCCGAAGAGGCCTTGGTGGGGTCGGTCGGCACCTCCAGGCGGCCGCCGCACGATGCCGCGACGTCTCGCACGACGGGCAAGCCGAGCGCGGCGCCGACACCGTGAGGTTTTGGCGTCGAGGGGTTTGGCGTGCCACACGCGTTCTCTGCCTCGACGTCGATGCGAACGAACGCGCCGTCACGCTCGGCGCGCAGCCGCAACACCCCGCCGCCGGGCATCGCATCGCGGGCGTCGAGGCACAACGCGAGGAGCGCCTGTTCGAGGGCCCCCGCGCTCAGCGCGACGTGCGGCACGAGAGCGGTCTTGGCTTCGATGCGGAACGTTTCCGGAAAGACCCGCTGTAACATCTTGGCCAGCAGCGGCAGCGCCGCGGTCGGATCCGTCGTGCCGCCCGGCGCGTGCCCTTGTCGGGATAACGACAGGAGCTGCCGCGTCGTCGCTCGTGCGGACGCCGCCGCCGCGTCGAGATCGTCGAGCACCTCGGCGCGCTGTGCGTCGTCCGTCAGCCGGCGCAGCGAATCGAGCCCGGAAACGATGACCGTGAGGATGTTGTTGAAGTCGTGCGCGACGCCGCCCGACAGGCGCCCGAGCATCTCCAACCGCTGCCGCGCCAGGCGTTCGTTCACCACGCGCTCGTGTGCTGCGCGAGCCTCGGCTGCATCGCGCGAGGCCCGCACCAGGCTTCGCAGGAGGTACTGAAGCGTGGCGCCAAGCGCGACCGCCGATCCCCAAAGGGATGCGACCATGCGTGACCACCCGGCCAAGCCGTCGTGCATGCGCGGCCATGGCACGGCGAGCTGCCCGCTCTCGATGAGCCATCCGCAGGCGAGAAGCGCGCTCGGCAGCACCAACGCCGGGACGACGATCGCGTCCAAGAAGAACGCGGCGAAGAGCACCCAGAGCAGGAACATCACTCCGGTGCCCATCAGCGGGCCGAACTGAAAGAGCGCGGCGAGCGACACCGGCAGAAACGAGGCGACGAGCACGATCCCGCCCGCGCGGGCGCCCCGTTTGCGCACGAAGAAGAGCGCGGCCGTGGCTCCGAAGAAGATGGCGAGCTCGATGATCAGAGCGCGAACGTCGTGTCCGCGTGCACGCCCCTGAACGAGCGCCGCCACGAGCAACAAGTTCCCGAGCACGGCCAGAATTCGACACCCGCGCAGCAAGCTCAGGCGCACCTCTTCTAGCTTTCGATCGATCTCGCTGGAGGACACGAGCGGCAAGCGCTACGTCACGTCGGCAGCAAAGTCAGCGGTCGAACTCGCTTTCGGCCGCAGATCCCCGCCTCGCGCTGTCCATAGACGCTCGCCGGAACACCGATCCGCGTTGCCTGCAGCGAGTCCCGCAACCGCATGTAGCCGTTGACGTCGCCGTCGACGAACAAGGCGATGTTCGAGGCGAGACGAAAGCCGTTTCGAGCTCATTGCTCAAGACGAACTTCAACGCAGCACGCGTATCTACTCGATCGGGGACGATAAACAGGGCGGTTGGGAACGCCTATGCCCTTCAGTCTGCTGGCGGGGTCTGGTCGGCGCCGATGTCCCAAGCCGCCGGCGGCTCGGGGCGCTTTTCGCCTTCCACGTCGCGCGAGAACGAGAACTGCACAGCGTTCGTGAGGTTGGCGCCGCGGCCGCGAGCCCCAGCATCCGCAGGGCTCAAGCGGTAGTCTGAAACGCCGCGAAAGGTGAACGCTTGCCCCGATCGGTTGCTCGGATCCCCCGTGAAGCTCAAGCCCGGGGCGTCGTTTGCGGCGCAGTGGTCGATGCCACCGGTGACTTGGAAGGTGTTGCCGCTCGGCGCATATCCGAGCGCGTTGCGCAGAACACACGTCCAGCTCGGGTGGCCACTCGGACTGCACAAGAAGGCCGAGCCGGGCCCGAGCACAGCGGCGGTGAGTGAGTACATGAGGTAGGTCGACCAGTCGTCGTTCATGAGAAAGCCGTCCCCAGCTTGGTCGACGACCGCGACGTCATTCCACAGGCGATAGATCGCATTGCCGTTGCTGGTCTGGGCTCCGGCGTTGTCGTACGTATCGAAGGCGGCGGTCCCTGCCGGTCCCAGTAGGTGGACGATGGTGTCTGAGATGTCGACGGCGAGCTCTGGACCCGGCGCTTGGTAAATGAAGATTCCCCGGTTGTCGGTCGTTTCGATGGCGAGGCCTTCGATCCAAAGGTGGTTGATCGCCGCCCGCAGCTCGTTCGATCTACGGTAGCCGCGATTGAACGTGCCGTCGTGGCGTTGCGAGGTGCCCACGTGCCCGAGCTCGAATGGCGTAAAGATATGCACACCGTTGGCCGGCCCCGTCACCCACGTGGTCGGGAAGAATGAATTGCCAGTATCGGGAGGCCCGTCGTAGCAGGCAAAGTGCACGGCCACGTTCGCCCCGACGAGATCGAAGCTCGCACTCCAGGTATCGAAGTTCCTAAGGGGAGCGGGCAGGTAGGCATTCTCGGTCGCGGTGACGGTGTCCTGCAGACGCAGATAGGCCCGTCTGATCTCGAAGTCCTGGGTCGCCGTCAGAGTTTGGTTAGCGGCGCCGCCGCCGGGCGCCCTGACCGACAGCTTCTCTGACCCATGCCGGGCGTGCACGATGGCGAGCGCATCGACCAAGGCATCGCCGTCGCTGTCGTAAACGAGCGCGTCGCCGACACCGACGCCGTCAGGCAAGGGTGAGCTGAAGCGCGCGAACCGCCCGGTCACGTCGAGCTTGAGCGCCGGGCTCCCGGCGGCGACCGCGGTCGCGCTCGTTCCCACCGAGCGATAGAGATGCCGCGCGGTGGCCAACCGAACGCTCGCCGTCAGCGCCGCGCCAGGTTGTAGCACGGGGAGACCATCCGGATCCGTCGCCTCGACCACGACGGCCAGCAAGTCGCCGCCATCGTCTGGCGGTTCGAGCTCGTCGATCACCGCGAACACGACTTGGCCCACCCTGAGCATCCCGACGCCCGCGCCGGAAGACGGATCGCAGCCGGGCGCGTCGGTCCGATTGCAGAGACGGAGCGTGACCTGCGCGTTGCCGTTCGTGTCGTTGGTCACCGGGAGCTCAGCGAGGAAGCCGTGATCGGTCACGCGTCCCACGGACAGCGACCCAAGCCCGAGCACCCAGGCCGCAGGCACCGGGCCGCTGGTGCCGGTCGGCCCCGAGCTGCCGGTGCTGCCGGTGCTGCCGGTCGCGCCGCTTTCGCCGCCTTCGGTCGGATCGTCTGGAGTGAGCTCGTTGAATTCGGGTTGTTGCACCGGCCTGATGAAGTCGATGACCAGGCAAGCTTGGCAGAAGAAGACCACCAGGATGGGCGTTGACTTCACGCACGGATGATAACCCACGCAGTCGACATCAGCCCTGAAAACGCCTGGGCAATGCGTTGGGCGCGATGGCGACATGCATCATCAGCTTGGCCCGCGGACAAGTCACCGAGACCGCCACTTCATCGTCACTGCGAGAAGTATGGGCCGTCGTACTGCACCGCCTGGCTGTGACCACCGCCGGTCGTCAGGCCGGAGTTCGCCGGCGACATCACGTTGCCGCGGCTCGTGAAGCGGCGCCCTCGCCACGCGACATCCAAGCTCGTCGAGGGCGAGTCCACGAAGGTGTTGTTCTCGATAATCACGTCAGCCAGCGGCTCCCAGCCGTTAGCGCCATATGCGTCGTTTTGCGGGCAGACGGCGACCGTCCATGCTGCGTGCCCGGGACCGGCTCCGAAGACGTTGTTCGCGATCACCAGTCGCGACGTCATCCAGTTGACCGAGTTCGACGTGTTCGTGTTCACGCTGCCCGACGCGACCCAGTTGCGCGTGTAAAGGTTTGGGCCCCCGGCGTGCGCCTTGAGGGCGTGGACCGATGAATCGGTCCACGGGCTCGCGAGCTCGCAATGGCGCATCACGCCCCGGTCCCAGGCGGTCACCCGCACGGTCCCTTGGGCTGTTCCGCCAAACGCTGTGTCGAGGAACACCAGGCGAGAGCCGTTGCCGAACCACATGTAGCCGGTGGGAGTGCCATCGCCGATGAGGCGACAGCCGACGAAGTAGATCTCCTCGGCGTTCTCGAAGCCTTCCTGGGGGACGTTGCGCCAGGGGTCGATCGGAGCGTACGCCAGGCCGGACCCGCTCATCGGGGCGAGGGACGTGCAGGCGTCGAACAGGATGCGAGAGCCGGTTTCTTGAGCGAGCCCTTCACGGGCAGTCACGTGGCTGACCCGCACATCGCTCACGAAGACACCCGTCTCGGGCCGGGCGGTGCCGACGCCCACGCGGCGAAAGACAGGATCGTCCCCTGGGCCGAACGCATCGATGTGGACATTGGTGAGTGGATCGCTGACGAGCAACTCTGCCGCCCCCCAGTCCTCGCCGCGACGAAAGAAGTAGCGGCTATTGCTCGCCAAGACGGGCAGCGTCGTGCGCGTGAGCTGCGTGGCGCCGAGCGGCGCCCCTGTGAAGTCTCCCGTCCGGCTGATCGCGATCGCCGGCAGGAGGGCCGGATCGTCGACTGTAATCATGACCGTTGCGATCACAGCCGGCGCCACGCCGTCCGTCGACGTCACGGTGACTGTATAGATCCCAGGCGCGCGAAAGACGTGGGCGGCTAGGCCGCCACCGAACGGCTCGGTGTTTCGGTTCAGGCCCGAGAGTGCGTGATTGCCGCTTGCCGGGTCGCCGAAGTTGAAGGCGTGACGTATCTGGCGGAAGGCCCCGCCCTGTGCGAGATCGCTCACACCGGGTGTCGTGCTCGACGCGCCGGTCGCGTCGAAGTGCACCGCGAGCGGCGCGAAGCCCGACGTCCTGGAGGCGACCAGGGATGGGGTGAGCGGCCCGACGCCCGTGCCGGTGACCGTGACGTTCGTCGAGACGGTTGCCGTCGCGCCGTCGTCATCGGTGACGATCGCGGTGATGGTGTACGTTCCGGCAGCCTCGTACACGTGCGTCGCCGGCGTCGCGCTCACGAGCACGTTGTCGCCAAAGTCTAGGGTGGTCGCGACGATGGTACCATCGGAGTCGGTCGAACCGGCTGTCGACACGTTGACGAGCAACGGTAGTGGCCCGCTCGTAGGGTCGGCTAACAGCCGAGCAGTCGGCGCGGTATTCGGCGCGTCGATAGGCGGATCGGGTGGCGCGTCGATAGAGGAGGAATTCGGCGGTGGATCATCGCCCGGGCTCCCGGATCCCCCCTCCGGGCGATGGCTCGACACACACGACGCATGGGTCGAGAGCGTCGACACGATCGCCAACAAAACGGTCCAGCGCGCGAGCCAACGCGTCGTGCGTCCTTGAGCCTCTGCAGCGCCCCGGCGATTCACCATGCACCTGCTATCCACCAATGACTCTACCCTCGCGCGAGGCCCGTCGCTCGTTCTTCATTCGCCGCAAGACAGTCCCGCCCGCTGGCTCCACCTCACGCGCATCCACCACTACGAAGCCTTATCGCAGCATGCCGCTGAGGTGCATCAGCGAGCTCGAAAGCCAGATCTGTGTTTCGCTCTTGTCAGCACCTCGCCGGTTGCCTACACGCGGCGCATGTACCGTGCGGCGGTCGTTTCCCTGCTCGCGCTTTGCCCGCTCGTCGCCTGCGACAAGGACGGCTTACCCCCCTGCTCGGACGCCGAGGTCGGCGCGTGGCGGGCGGCGCTCAAAGCCCTCGGCGAGAGCCGGCCCTACTTTCATTTCTCCCCGTCGCGCGGCTGGATGAACGATCCGGCCGGGCTCGTCTACGCAGGAGGGGAATGGCACCTCTTTTTCCAACACAACCCGGATAGCACCCTCTTCGGCACCATGCGCTGGGGCCACGCGGTCTCGCCTGATCTCGTGCGCTGGACGGAGCTCGACAGCGCCCTCCTGCCCGACCCGACGCTTGGCCAGGTTTATACGGGCAGCGCCGCCCTGCGTGACGACGGAGTCCTGGTCGCGCTCTTCACACACGCCTTCGGCGCCGACGGCAAGCAAAAACAGAGCCTCGCGACGAGCAGCGACGGCGGCCGGACCTTTACGCTCGCCAAAGAGAGCCCGGTCATTCCAAACCCGGGCCTCGCCGCGTTCCGCGACCCCCGGCTCGTCCGCGAGGGCGGCGCGTGGCTCGCCACCGTCGGCACCGACAACGCAGCCTGGGTCTACCGCTCGACCGATCTCGTCAACTGGTCAAAGCGCGCCGAGATTACCTTCGCCACGGCGCCCAGGGGGACCTGGGAATGTCCCGAGCTGTTTCCGTTCGGCGAGAAGTGGCTGCTCAAAGCGGACGTGCTCCCGGCGCCGCTCGCGACAACGGAAAGTCGCTACTGGATCGGCAGCTTCGACGGCGAGCGCTTCACGCCCGAGACCGAGGAGGGCCGCCACTTCGACGGCCCAGATTTTTACGCGGCACAAATCTGGAACGACGCGCCGGACGGGCGCCGGGTGTGGATCGGCTGGGCGAGCTCTTGGGCCTATGCGCTCGTCACGCCAGCCGAAGAAACGCGCGGGTTCATGAGCGTGCCGCGCGAGCTGTCGATCTCCGGCGGCCGCTTGGTGCAGACCCCGGCACCGGAAGTGACGGCGTACGCCAAGCGATGCTCGCTCGCCACGCAGGCGAACACCAAGCTCGACGAGCGCCCACTCGCGGCCGGATCGCTCCCCGCCGCGTTGCTCCTCGAGCTCGAGCTCGAGCCCGGGACCTCCACCGACAGTGGCCTCGTCTTCGCCGCGAAGCGTGGACAGCGCACGCGCATCGGACTGCGTGGCGAAACGCTCTATTTGGATCGCAGCCGTTCCGGTGAGGTGGACTTCGAGCCGACCTTCGCGCGAGAGATCGGCCGAGCCGTTCAGCTCTCGAACGGCCGGCTCGCGCTCACGATTCTCGTCGATCGCAGCTCGTTCGAGGTCTTCGCTGGCGGCGTTACGCTCACAGCACAGGTCTTCCCTGGCGACAGCTCGTACACGCTGAGCGGCTACGGCGGCGCCCTGGTGCACGGGCTGCGGGTGCGACCGATGCCACCGGCGCGCTAG
>JADLHZ010000048.1 GCA_020848545.1 Deltaproteobacteria bacterium
AGATCGATTCTCTCTTTGAAGCACATCTCCAATCCGTTTCACCCGACGGCACAATTCGAGAGCCAGTCCGCGCGCGTGTCAGGAAGAAAATGGGATGCTGCCGGTGGAACAGCGTGAGAGCCGACACACCGACGCCGGATGCATCGCCGTGTGCATCTCCTTCAGCTTCTTGATCGACACCTGCGTGTAGATCTCGGTCGTCTGGAGCTTCACGTGGCCGAGCATCGCTTGAATGAAGCGGATGTCGCAGCCGTTTTCCAAGAGCAGCGTCGCCATCGTGTGGCGAAAGAGATGGCACGAGCCGGGCTTTGCGACCTTCGCCGCGGCGATGTGCTTTTTCACCATGTCCGTGAGCCGCTGGCCGGAAAACGCCGTGCCGTCGACGGTGAGAAAGAGCGTCGCGTCGTCTGGCGGCGCAACGAGCTCGGGCCGCACGTCGCAGGTGTACTTGTCGATCCATGAGAGCGCGCGATCGCCGATCGGGATCACGCGGTCGCGCTTGCCCTTGCCCTCGCGCACCATCACCGTGCCGCGCGCGGCGTCGATGTCGTAGAGCTTCAAGCGCGCGAGCTCGGCGCGGCGGATGCCGGTCGAGTAGAACGTCTCCATGATCGCGCGGTCGCGAACGCCGATGCTCGTTCGCACGTTGGGCGCCATGAGCACGCGCTCGACTTCCTCGGCAGTGAGGATGTGCTTTGGCAGCCGGTGGCCGACCTTCGGCAGCTCGATCTCGGAGGCCGGGTTGTAGAGCAGAAAGTTCTGCCGCGCGAGCCAGCGAAAGAACACCTTCAGCACCGTGAGGCGCTTGGACTGGTGGTAGAAGCTCAGCGGTTTTCCGGCGTCGGTGCGGAAGTAATAGAGATGGCGCTGGTAGCGTTCGAGGATGGGCTTGGTCACTTCGCGCGGCCGGAGCACCGCGCGCTCGGCGCACCAAGCGGCAAACTGGTTCAGGCACGAGCGATAGTTCCGCGCCGTCGACTCGCTGTAACCTTTGATCGCCTGCGCCTCCACGAAACGCTCGATAGCGGCGCCGAAGCCTTCCGGGTCGGTGAAGTCGCCGGGCTTTGCGCCGATCTGCGCCGAGCGTTTCGTCTTCGCCATGATCAGCGCGCTCCCGCCGTTGCGAGCACATACTTACGACTCGCGCCGGCCGGTGCTGGCCCTGGCCCATGATCAGCGTTCTTCGCCGAATCTTGCTCGATGGCGCTCAAGTGCCCGGCGCCATTGGCGTCGGCCGCTACAGAGAGCGGCCGCAGACCCACCGCAGAGGGGCCGCGTTCGGGCCGCAATGGCTCCGCAGTGCTCGGCGCTTGCCCCGCAGTGCTCGCGTCGTAGTCGTGCCCATGATCGCCACCGATCGTTTCCACGTCGGTGAGCCCGAGCAGAAACGGCGCGCCGTCTTGGCCGCGGCCGTCGTAGCGAAGCTCATATAAAAAATCCTGGCCGCGGGGTGCGCGGTAGACGCCCACGTATTCGAGCTCCACCAGGCGCTCCAAGTGGATCTTCGTCTGCGTGTAGCCCCAGCCCGTGTGCTCGCGCGCCTCGCGGCGGCTGAAGCGATAGTCGGCCCGATCGATCTTCTTCGCCACGCAGCCGTCTGAGATCATCTTGTCGAGCAGCAGAAGAAAGCGACGCGTCTGCGGCGGCAGCTCGTCGAGCGAGCGGCCGAGCACCTGATGCGCGAGCTTGTTGGCGATCGCGATGTCCGCGAGCGTCACCTCGATGAACGGCACGCTCTCGCCGCGATGGATCGTGCTCTTTAGCGGCCGCTGGTACTGGTGCAGGAGCGCGATGGCGCGGATCAGCGTCAGGTACTTTCCATGATCGCGCCGTGTGCGCGTCCGGTGATCGTGAAAGGTGAGCTTTCGAGCGTAGGGATTGGCGACTAAAAGAGGACGGAGCAAGCGCTGTGCGTCTTTGTGCAGCTTCAGGATCCGCTCCTTGTCCTTGCGCGCCAGGAGCCCTTCGATTGTTTGCGCCGCGCGCTGGGCGTCATGGATGGCGCGCGTCTGGTCGCGGTCCTCGTCGACGGTGAGCACGACGCAGCGGTTCAAGAGCTCCTCGTCGATCTCGACGGCCGTCGTCGTCAGAAAGATCATCACCGGGCCTTCGACGCGGTACTCGTGCGTCACGTGCCGGCCGGTCTCCGGGTCCTTGCCCGTCGACGCGATCGCGAGCTCGCCTTCGCTCTGGAGCAGCTTCAGCGCGTAGCTCGCGCGCTCGGCGCCTTCCTCTTCAACGATGGCGAGGATCTTGTGCTTCAAATCGCTCTCGCCCATGTAAAACAGGCTCTGGCCCGTCATCGCCGAGTACTTCACCTTGTCTTCTTCCGGGATGAACGCGAGCACCGCCTCCATCAGCGAGCTCTTGCCGGCCGCGCTCGTGCTCTGGATAATGACCGCGAGCGGCTGCTCCAGCTTGCGCGAGACGGCGGCGATGTAGCCAACGAGCTTGTTCGTCTCTTCGCCAACGACGCCGCAGCGGCGGTAGTCAGCGAGGATGCGATCGAGCAGGTTCGGATCGCGGAGCAGCTCGAGCGCGGCGTTGCACTCGTCGTCCGAGAGCTTCGGCGCCTTCTCCTTCGGCTCGAGCGCCTTCTTGATCTCGCTCTCCTGGAGCGCTTCGAGCTTCAGGAGCACCTTGCCGAGGTCCTTCTTGATCGTCTCTTCCTCGGCTGCGACTTCGAGCGCCGCTTGCTTGATGAACGCAGCGCGCTGGCGGGCTTGGTACAGATCGAGCGTGTCCACGTAGAAGTGCTCGCCGCGCGCGCAGAGCACGTTGACCTTCAGCGCATCGAAGCTCGTGTTCTTCTCCAAGCCGCGGATGCGATAGCGGCGCTCGCCGATGGTGATGCGGATCTCTTCCGGCTTGATCTCGACCGGCACGTCTGGCGCTTGCTGCGGCTCGGGCACTGGCGACGCTGCTTGCGACGCCTCGCTCGCTGACGGCTGCGGCGTTTCGTCAGGGAGGATCGGGTCCGGGGCAACGGGCTGCGTGCTCGGCGTGACCTCTTGCGCCGGCTGCTCGGCCGCGAGCTCGTGCGCGATCGCTTCGTCGCGCAGGGGCGCGGTGCCTTTGCCCATCCACACCGCGTGGCGCAGCACGAGGCCCAAGCTCTTTGACGCCGGCGTCACCTTGAGCGCGTAGGCATTTGCGTCCATGCCTTTTGGAAACTGCACGCGAAAGCACTCGATGCCTTCCTTCATGATCCGCTCGGCGAGCTTCACCGCGGCGCTGTCGCCGGCATCGTCGCGATCGTAGGCAAGGAGGACACGCTTCGTGCCGTGCGCTTTGAACGCCGCAAGGTGATCGCTCGTAAAGCCCTCGACGCCGTAGCTCGCCGTCACGTTGCGAAAGCCCGCGCACCAGAACGTCAGCGCGTCGATCAGCGCCTCGCAGAGAATGATCTCCTGCGACGCTTGCAGCGCTTCTCTGTTCCAGACGCCGTGATGCGGGCCGGGCAAGTAGAGGTGTAGCGGCGTGCCTGGCCGCAGGCCGTCCGTGATCTTGCGGCCATAGATCTCGCTCACGGCGCCGGTCTCGTCGAACACCGGAACCACGAGCGAGCCGTTGAAGTGCTCATGGCCGCTCTCGCGGTAGAGCCCGAGCTTGATGAGCCGGCCGCGGATCTCGGCGCCCGCTTGGCGATTGCGCTCCGGCAGCCGCAGCCCGAGCGTGCGGTTCGCGAAGCCGAGCTTGAACCGGTCGATCATCTCCGCCGAGTCGAGCCCGCGCTTCTTCAAGTACGCGAGAGCTTCGGGGCTCTGCTTCAAGGTCGCGTGGTAGAAGTCGGTTACCTGATGCAACAGCGCGCGATCGTCTGCGTCGTGCGCAACCGGCGCCGCGAGCTTGCGCACCGTCGAGTGCTTCACCGCAGCGGAGAGTGGAGCGGCTAAAGAAGGATGCTCTTCGCGAAGCAGCTCCACTGCGTGGCGGAAGGAAACGCCGTGCGCGCGCATCACCCAGTCGATCACGGAGCCGCCGGTTTGACACGCGCCGAGGCAGTGCCACAGGTTCTTCGCCGGGCTCACCACCAGGCTCGGCGTTCGATCGTCGTGGAAAGGGCAGCGGCCGAGGAGATCGGCGCCGTGCCGCTTGAGCTCAACGCCGGCAGCGCCTGCCAGTCGTTCGAGTGAGACGTCTTTCTTTAGCCGCTCGACTTCACTCTGCGGAATGCGCGCCATCGGCTCTCCATCGGGACCAGTGTCAAGGCTTCGTTCTATGAATTGTTCGTAGAATCATGCTACATCTTGTGTAGCATGGTCAATGTCTCTGCTCAAACCGGCGTTAAGCTCGCAGCACCAAGTCAGGAGTGCGAGCCCATGCCGAGAAAGAAAGAGCTCACCGATGACGCCGAGGGGTTCGGTCCTCGCCTTGCTCGCCTACGCCACGCCGCCGGCTATACACAGCGCGAGTTTGCGACGCAGGTCGGCATCTCTCACCGCATGATCGCCTACTACGAGGCACAGGCGAAGCATCCGCCAACACACATCATGGCGGTGTTGTCGAAATTGCTCGGCGTCAGCGCCGATGAGCTGCTCGGCATCAAGCCAGTGAAGGAAAAGCGCGCAAAGAAGGTCGGCAGCGAGCATCTCTGGCGTCGCTTCAAGCAGATCGAGAAGCTGCCGCCAGCCGACCAGCGCACCGTGCTCAAGCTCGTCGATGCGCTCTGTCAGAGCCGCGGCATCGGCGCCGAGCACTGAGCGTGCGACAGCACATTCGTTCAAAGAAGCTCGGCGACCTCTTCCCGTTCGGCCAGGCGCTTTCGAACGTCCTCTTTCGACTGACGATCGTCAGAGAGGATCTCTTGCTCGAGCTCGCTGGCGCATCGAACGCGAAGTTCAAGAAGCTCGATCGCAGCGAGCCACTGGCCCGCAAGATCTACTTCATCCGCCGCAGCTGCATGAGCCTGCACATCGCGCTCGATATCCTGAATGAGAAGTCGGTGAAAAAGTACGTCGAGCGCAACGACAACGCGCTCTCTAAAAAGATGGTCAAGCTACGCGACCGGCTGCGAACCGCCGAGAAGGAGCTCGAGTTTCTTCGCAACAAGGCCGTCGCCCATCTCGACGCCGGCAATTTCAACCGGGTGCTGCAGAAGGCGGGCTCGCTCGAATGGTTCGTCCAGCTCAGCTCGCATCGCGTGGTGGACATCCAGTGGCGCGTGGCGAGCGTCGGCGCCATGTTCGCGTTGAGCAAGCAGCTCGACACCGAAGAGGATTTCAACAAGGACTCTCATCGCTTGCTGACCGAGATCAGCCAGTTCACGGCGAGTACGATCCAGGCGATCGATGGGATCTTGTTCGAGCACCTTCGGATGCGCGGCTACTGGGACCGGCGACGGTAGCGGTCACTGAAGCCGAGACCGACGAGCGCGCGCCGGCCGGTGCCGCGCTGGCTTGCGCCTTCGCTGCTTCGAGTTACCCTGCGCCTCCTCGACCGCGCGCCGGTACGCCTGCACCGCCAGCTGCGCGAAGAGATCTTCGGTCAACGGCGGCCCATCGCCGTCGGCTTGGTCGAACGCGAGCCACGATGACGCCGCCAGGTGCTGCAGCGTCGCAGCGACGTTGATCATCGTTTGGCCGCTCGGGTGCTTCCTGCACTGCTCGTTGACCCGAGACGCCGCGAGCTCCCACAGCTCCTGCTCCATCTCGATCGTTAGAACCTCGACCCCATCGCTCTTCTGCACGCCGCCCTCCCTGACCCGCGCCGCACGCCCGTCGCTGTTCAACACCGCGCCGACTCCTTGCTCCGCTGCCATCGCCGCCGCAAGCCGCTTTCTTTTCCTTCTGCCTTCTCGTTAGTTACCCGCTTTATGTGCTGATTTTAATACATCGATCCCGCCCGATCTCATCCTCTCACCCATTCTTTTTCCCCTCCTGCCCACCACCCCCTGGAGACCCCACCATCAGTCGCTTCGAGGGGGGGTCTCCAGGGGAAATAGCGCAGCGAGTGGTGGGCATTTTCGTTTGCGGCGCACAGGCTTGGATCGCTTTTCGCGCGTACAAATCGCGTACTTTTCATGTACGCGCTGCGTACGCGGCCCGTACGCCGCCGCGTACGTCTCAACGGCGCCGTTCATCGCCCGCCGCGCCGCCGATCACCGGTCCTCGGCGCCGCCGCCGCGATGGCTACTTGCGCTGGCGATCGATGTTCTTGGTCGCCCGCTCCTTTACGTCGGCCTCTGTACGCATCGCCACCTGAACGTGGTTTCGTTCACTCATCAGTGCTGCAACCTGCAACGTAACGGCGATTCGCTCCCACGACGGGTTTGACAAAACCTCGACCGCGACAACTCCGCAGCGCGCCGGCACCGCCCGACTCGCGTCAAGAAGAGCGGACGGGTCTGTCGAACGAGCGAGCTCGCGGGCATTCTCCCACGACGGGCGAACGCAGATGTCGCTTACATTGTTCGACCCGAGCGGGTCCCGATATGTTGCGGGCGCCGCGAGAAGGCGGTTGGTTACTCCGTCGGTTTCGAGAACGATTGTGCTGCATGCTGCCGACGGCCATTCTTCGAACGCCTGACGACAATCGGACACGTCAACAGGCATGGCGAGGAGATCCCCCTCACTATCGATGATAAAAGAAACGGAATTGGAAAACGATTGCGCCACGTGAATTAGCGTTCCAAACGGGACGCCCTGATCGGCGAGTAGAGCGAATCGATGTGGCTCATGCCTACGGCGGCCGGCGAACCGAAGACCTAGTCGACGCTCGGCGGGCGCTGCCGTCTGAAAAAAATCGCTAAGCCGCGTGTGAACCCAATCTAGCCCGCTCCACGATGTCTGGCCTGCTTGCTCTGTCCTGAGCTGACGATAGAGATCTGACTCCACTAGCCAGCTGAGAACTTCACGTTGTTCAGCCAATGGTTCGATCTGCAACCACGACGCGACAATTTGTACATTGTCGAACGCGATGGCGTTTTCTTGCAGGTACAATCGAACGGCCGGTTCCTGCAGAGGTAGATTACGGATGCCGGCGTTCGTTGCAGCCGGCAAGTGCACCATCGCTCGACGTGACTCGGCACGCTGCTTCGCCGCCACGAGCGCTTGAAGACCGGTGACCTCCTGGCGATCCAGAGAACATCCCGACAGCCACAGAGTAACCACCAACAGTGCTGAGGTTGACGTTTTCCTCATCGATAGCCGCGATCTACTTGCACGACTGCCGCACGCGGTCTTCCGTGCCCTTTGCGCGGCTCTGCGACTTACCCCGGTCGGGGTCGTAATCAATATCTAAACCATGGACGTTGTAGTCTAGCGAGTGCTGAAGCTCGTGTCCCAGCTTCGCCAAGGTGTCGACGTAACTCTTATTCTCCTGATCGATCGAGACCACGGAGCCGCCGTCGTAGTATTTGCTGGTTTCTCCGCCGCCGGAACCCGGCCGCGGAACTTTATCTGACAAATGCGTTGGCTTGGGATCCGCGTTGATTTGCTCGACCAGCTTGGCGCCCTCAGGTGTCTCAGCGAGGTGGTTGTACCATTCAAGAATCCCAGGGTCGGCGGACGCGATGTACAGACCCGCGGGGTCGACGCTCCGCAGCGGATTTTGGCGCACGTACGCGAAGCGGCTGTGGCCGAGATCAGCGACGGGGTCGGGCTGCAAGTAACGACCGAGCGAAGACTCGTAATACCGCCAGTGGTTGTAGCTCAGCCCCGTCTCGGCATCGCGATACTGACCGGGCA
>JADLHZ010000049.1 GCA_020848545.1 Deltaproteobacteria bacterium
CCTTCAACAACTTGCCGACTTCCTTCTTGGACGCGATCACGATGTCTTGCTTGCTCACTTTCCTTCTCTCTTTCTTTCCGAGCGCAGTGCGCTCATTTAGACCAGCGGAATGCGGGTCGTGTCTAGACGCGTTTCAGTTTTTCGTACTCGTTTATCCAGGCAGTGCTTGCGCCTTCTCCGAAGCAAGACGATACCTCGTACGGAAAGGCCGGTGGCAAAGCTGCGCCGCGGCACCCGTCGAAGTAGCCCGGCGCGACGCGCTCGATCGCGTTCTTCCACCCGACGCCGCCAAGCGTCCACGCCTCCCACTTAGCGACCTCGCGATCGGCCACGCTAATTGCCTCTTGCTCCTTCGTTGTAGGCAAACGTCCGGCAAGCGCGGTGTAGATTGCGGCGGCTAAGAGCCCGGTGCACGAGACCCAATGGTCGCCCTCCGCGCAGGTTGTTGCCTCATAAGCGAGCGCGTCTTTCGCCGGCGAGACGACGTCACCATAAAGATACTCTTCGCCGTCGTGCAAGAGCGCGAGGAGCCGCGTCAACGGCGTGATTGGTTCGACGATGCGCGCGACGGCGATCGAGTGCTTGGCGACGCTGAGCATACCGAGCTGGCCGTTCCAGCGGGTTTCATGCGCAAGGTGCCACGCGACGTCGTCGACGCAGATCGTATCCGGCTGTGGGTCGAGCAGGTCGACGATGCGCCCGCTTACTGTGACTGCCCTCGTCATGGCCATCTCCCGTTGCGGTATTGGGCGTACAGCGCCCGCCGCGCGAAGTACCCGCGCACGCGGGCGCGCACGACGACCCACGCCCAACGCCAAAACCAGCCTTGTGTTTGTGGCCTCATCGTCGCCCCTCCGCGTACAGCGTGCACCGCGCGCCGCTCTTCTCGTGCAGGAGCAAGACGACCGGACGCCCACGCGTGTCTCGCCCTTCGGAGACCTTCGAGCCTTTCCACTCGGGCGTTGCGAGCAGCGCCGCGATCGACGACGCGATCGGCATCGGCTTGCCGATGACGTCGAGCGCCGACGCTTGCACGCGCGTGGTGCGCGCGCGAAGCGCCTCGATGCCCGGTGATCGCGTGAAGTCGATCGCAGGACGCCGAAATTTTCCCCCGAGCCGGAAGCGCTCGTACTCGAACGCGTCGCGCTCCTCTGCCGACATCTTGACGACGTAAGCCGTCGACCGATCGACCCAAGCCGATAGAAGCGGGGAGCCTTTCGCCGTATACCAAAAGCGCTCGCGCACGCGATCGATCGCGAAGCCGCGGCGCAACAAGCGACACGCCTCGACGGCGCTGCAAGCGACGTCGAGCGTGCGCCTCTTCGCCCTCTTGCCGTTGAGCGCGATCACTGCCGCACCTCGACGCCCTTCTCGGCGAAGTCAGGTTGCGAGTCGAGCCACGCCCACCACGCGCGCACGTCGTCGGCAAGCGCGGGACTGTGCGGCGTGTTGACGAGGCCGAGCCACTTCTCGCGCGCGTCCTCTTTGATGTGCGCCGCGAAGTGCAAGAGCTGCGCTTTTTCGAGGGCGTTCACTAGAGCACCGCCCCGACAACGACGTTCGCGTGCGCGCGCAGGAGGTCGATGACGTCGCGCGCAGCGATCGTCTTCGGGTCGGCGACGAAGACGGCGCCGACGATCGCGTTCTCTTCCATCCACGCGGCGAAGGCGCTCTCCAAGAGGCCGTAGCTGTTGCCTTGGCGGTAGTGCGACGAGCCCGCGGCGTTGGCGGCGTTGGCCTGCGCCGTGCCGAGCAGCGACGCGAGGTCGGTCGCCTCGACCGAGAAGCCCTTGGTCGGCGCGCAGCCGATGAAGAGCCAGTAGTCGTGCGCCGGGTTGCCGCCGGGCGCGCGCAGGTCGCCGACTTGCTTCGGAGCGAACGCCTTCTCGGTCTGCGCGGCGACTTCGGCGACGCGCTTCTCGGCGCCCTTCGGCTTGGCGGCTTTCTTTGGCTGCTCCTCGACAATCGCCTGCGCCGTTTCGAGCGCCATCTCTTCTTCGGCCTGCGTTTCTTCCTGCACCGGCGGCGTGTACGGCTTCGGTGCCGGCGGGTTGATCCCCGTCGCGCCTTTCGGCGGCGGAAGCGTCTTTGCCTTCTCTGCGATCGTTGCCTTCCCGAACTTCCCAGCCAATAAACCCATGTCCTCTGCCTCCTGTTGAGCGAGCCCCTCGGGCGCCACCACGGCGCCTTCGATCCTCGCGATGATCCCTGACTTAGAAAAACGTGTCGCGCCCGCGCCTGCGAACGCACTGCCTGCGCCGAAGCCGAAGCAGCGCGCGCGGTGGGGGCAGCCGCCGTAGCTGTCGCAAGACTCGCGCCCCGGCGCCTCGGGCACGTCGGACACCTTCGGCGCAGCGGCGACCATTGCGGCCATTGCGCGCACGCGCGGCACGACGTCGCGCTCGAAGCGCTCGCGCACGTCGTCGAGCCCTTGCACGCTGCGCAGCTTCTCGACCGCCTTGTCGTCGCGGAAGTAGTAGATCCATTGCTTGTCAACGACGCGCAGCTCCGTGAAGCCCTGCGCGTGTAGCTGCACCCACTCGGCGTAGGCGTAAACGTTGCTCTGGATGTTCCCTTCGAGCCACGCCTTCGTCTTCTCGTGAAAGTAGCGCCGCTGGCCCATCGTCTTGTGGTCGCCGAGCAGGAAGCCCTTCGCGTCAAGCTCGCCCGGGCGCACGACGAAGTCTTTCGTGCCGGTGATGCTGACGGGCAAGCCAGTCTGCTTCGGCAGCAGCTCGAACGACTCCTCGACGGCAAGCCCCGGCGCCTTGGGACGCGGCAGAAGCATCGCGCCGAGCGAGGCGAGCTTGCCCGGCGCGTCGTCGCCTTGGGGCGTGCCGTGCTTTAGCCAGCGCTCTTGGTGCA
>JADLHZ010000050.1 GCA_020848545.1 Deltaproteobacteria bacterium
CGCGCGACCGCGCTCCTAACGAGGGATTCGAAGACGGTCGCCGACCGCGTCGAAAGCGGGCGTCTGCGCCGACTGTGGCGTCGGCACGTTGGCGAGATTCATGACCAAGCCAAAGATCGAGTGAGGGGAATTGCTCTCATGGTGGCGGGGTGGATTCCGCTCGCCTGGCTGTTCTGACGCAGAAATAGTCTTTGTACTTAGTGACATTGTCGTGGCCGGATTATTGCTTGAGGGGTCGGCATGAGCCACCTAAACCCACGAGAGCCAGGGCCGCGGAACGCGTCATATCAGGCGAGCTTCAGGCGCCTAGCTGGAACCTGCGGAAGTTGCGACCCAGCCGGTCGCGCGCTAGACAGGATCGCACTTGTGACGGGATGACAGCCGATCGCCGCGGGGCGTTGTGACAATGTTTTCAGGGACGATTCACAGAGGGAAGGGTCGATCACTGCGCGCCGTCGCTGCTGCGGCGATCCTGGTCGCGCTGCTCGGTGGGTATGGGCTTATCAAAGCCCGAGAAGAGCGCTCGGATGCCGGGCAGGCAGGCAGCCAGCCTGCGGCGGCCGCTGACGGTGGGCTGAGGCTGTGGGCGGAGCCGTTGAGCATCGAGGTCGGCGAGACCGCGACGGTGCGCTGCGAGCTGAGCCCGGCCACACCAGGGCCTGCTCGCTTCGCATTCCGAGCCAGAAAAGGGGGCCAGGTCGAGGGGCCAGATGCGGAGAACAAGGGCGAGTGCGTGGCGTCGTTTGTGGCTGTCGGAGCCGAAGGCTACGCCGAGATCGCCGTGTCGGCCCTCGTGGAGGGAGAGGCCGAGGCGCGTTCGAGCTCGATCTTCATCGACGTACGGCCACGTTCGCCTCGGACATGGACGGAACGTCCGCCGATCACGGTCATTTCAAAAGAGATGCGTGCTCGCTCGCCGGAGGGCAAGAGACTCGATGCCGAGATCGAGAGGCTCCGGGCCATCGATCACAAACGTGGGACGCACTTCGACGTGCTCAAGGCGAACAAGGCACGGGAGGAGCTCGCCTGGACCTACCTCGAGGCGGGGAGGTTTGACGAGGCCTACGAGACGTTCACCCAGCTGCTCTTCTACACCATGCGTGGCTCCGAGCCGTTCCGCCAGCACAGCGCCGGTCTAGGCGAGGCTGCCTTTCATCTCGGAAGAATCGACGAGGCCCTCGAGCGTTTTCGTGAAGCTCAAGACTGGCTTTCACCCTACACGGCGTATATTGCTGGTGAAATCCTCGAGCACAAGGGGCTCTTCGACGAAGCAATCGAGAAGTACACTTATGCCAAGGCCCTGAACCAGTTTTCGCCATGGGCGATCTTTCGGTTGGCGCTCCTCAAGACGAAACGAGGCGATGATCCGAAAGAGATTGTGGACATGTTCGTCCGCGCGTCGCCCCGCTTCGGGCGCAAGCTGATCATGTCTCGGCTCGAGCACGATCGGGAGATGGCGCCCGTCCTCGCGCTTATTCAGAAGAGCGGACGGGTGGGCGATCTGAAGGACGTGGCCGAGAAGCTGTCCGGACCGGGCTACCTTTGGGATCCGCCGGCCGATCCGCCGTTGGTCGATGAGCAAGAAGGATACGTTCGAGAGGAGAAGCCATGACCGTCGATGCTCCCCGTGGTCCACGCCGTTGGTGGGTCGTCGCCTGCGTCGCCGGTGTCTTCGCTGGCCTGCTTGCCTGGTGGCAATGGTCGCGGGCCCCGTCCGAAGAGGCGGCAACAGCGAACGAGTCCTTGCCGGCGGCGGTCTTGGCCAAACAGCCGGAGCTGGCGGCGGGCCCAGCTGCCGCCAAAGCCAGGCCGAGCCCAGACACAGCGGCTGATCGAGCGTCCCCGAACGATCCCGAGCCGCGGCCGAAGCCCGGCGAGGTCGTGTGGCCGGCCGACGCCCCAGAGTGGGTAGGTAAGCCCACCCGCGATCCGATGGATACCTCGCAAGGCGACTGGACCAAGGTGCCAAAGATCGAGAATATTCCCCGGCGGCTGCGACCCCCGCCTCCGGATCCCCCAGAGGCGCCGGCGGCAGCAAACGACCCGCGTCTCGAGCTGAGCCTCGCGGTCGAAGACGAGATCGCCAGGGTCGAGAAGGCTCTCGCGTCCCCAGAGCTCGGGGCAGCGCAGCACGAAACGAGCAAGCAGCTCCTCGTCGACCTGAAAGCGCAGCGGGCGAAGCTCGCTGCGTGGATTCGCGCGGGCAACTTCTCGCCAGAGGATTTTGAAGCGGCCAGGCAGCGCTACGAACAGCAGAAGAAGCGTCAAGATGTTCCGGGTGCGCAAGGCGCTGGCGAATGAGCGCCGAGCAATCAGAAGCGCGTGCCGGTTGCGGTGGCGCCGCCCTTGCGGCTTTCGCCCGATCTCAGTTTGCCTTCTTCCCCTCGCTGGTTCCTATCCCGCCGCTCACTCCCGGCAATGACCCGCGCTGCGCAGGGTGAGCCGTGCCTCCGTCGTTGCCATCTCTCTTGTAGTCCGGTGGAAGGTGAAACAGCGACGCAGGCAGGGGGCGCTTCTCGACCTTCGACACCTCGGTGGTCGTGGTGATCCGTTTCGCGGCTATCTCGATGAGTGAAACGGTCCGGAGCGGGAAGCCCTGGCTCATTTGGACGCCTTCGGGAAGGGCAAGCATGTCGCCGCTTCCGCCGAACGCTGTGCCGCCGCTAGCGGCGAGCTTCTTGACGTGCTCGCTGATCGGTCCGAGCGAGATTTGCTCGGACAGGCACACCTCTCCGGCCGGATTGGTCGCGCGCCACAAGAGGAACTTCTTGCAGGTGTGACCGGCGATCGTCTCGGTTTCGGTCGTGCTCTCGAACGCCACTGGGACAGGTAGCTCAAGTCGGCCGACGCGCTTGCGTTGTTCAGGCGTCAGCAGCCCGAACTTGAGCACGGCGGAGTCTCGCCTCTTCTTCTGCTGGGCTGCGAGCTGCTCTAGGCTAGTCTCCCGGTACTCCTTGAGCGAGTGGTTCAGGGCAATGAGCTTGCTCGCCTCGTAGTCGATGATAATTGATATCTGCTTGGCAGGATCGTCCACGCGCACGCGTGAACCCTCCCAAGAGACGGACGTCGTCGTCGCCTCTCCCATTCGTCGCAGACCAACCGTCTTATGCTTCTGCTCCACGACATAGCCGCCGAAGGCGTCGGTGGAGCCGCAGAGCACCGAAAGCAGCACCAGGCCTCGCATGATATGGTCCCTCACGAGCGATAATCCTGCTCGAACTAGGGGCGCGTGTAAACACACCCCTTGCGCCTGTGTGAACGAGCACGGATTCCCGCTGAAATCTGAGCAGCTCGCCGGCTTGCCTCCGATCCCGATCCCGCTTTCGGCCAGCGCAAAGGCCCGCACCGCCTTCGTCGCCGGCGCCCGGCACCCGTCAATGAAAATGAGACACTCGCTTCACGAATTTAGCCTACAGCCTCCTCTTTCTCGGCTGAGGGTGCCGGCGCCTTCGGCGGGTTGATCCAGACCGCGTCCAGGGGCCGACCTGGTTTCGGAAGGCCGTGAGGAAACCGCTCTGTGGGCTGTGAATGCGGCCGCGAGGGCGGCTGTCCTCAGGGCGAGCTTCGCGTCGACCCGGCCACAGTGGACATCGGCGGGCGTGAGCAACGCGAGCCCGGAGTGGCAGTGCTCGTGGCAGTACCAATGGAAGAAGTCGACGCAGTGCTGGCGCGCGTGCTCCTGCGAGCCGACCCGGTCGGGAAAGTCCGACGCGCTTCTTGAGCTCGGAGATCTCGCGCTGTTGCTCGGTGATGATCCCCGAGCGCGGCGCAGGCAGCACCGAGGGGATCGGGCAGACCGGGGAGCACGATGGCGGTGGCGCTCGCGGGTCCGAGCCACGTTTCCCCCGAGACCGCCTCGCGACCGCGGAGCGGTCCGGGCCACGCGCCCGCGTCGATCGCCGGATCCCATACGATTTTCAGTCCGTCGGGCATCTCTGGTCTCCCCCGCGCCATGCCTCGCCGAATAGTAGACGTGGCTCGACAGAATGAAGATGACGCGTAGCAGTCGGCGTTGACTTCGCCGAACCATCGGACATCTCACGCCTTGGCTTGATCTCTTTCACCGTCCTGCGGGGTTGCTCTTTGCGCGGCGCTTGCTCGCCGAGGGCGGCGGCGGGGGAGGAACGGGTCTCGCCTCCTCGAGACGGAAGCTGTCGGCGTCGAGACCCGTGCGCCGCAAGAGATCGTAGAAGTCGCGGCGGTCCTTCCCCGCGAGCCGCGCAGCCTCGGCGACGTTTCCGCCCGTGGAAGCGAGGGCGCGCCGCACGTAGGCGACTTCGAAGTCATGCTTGGCGTCTTTGTACGAGGGGACGGACTGTGGTTCATCGGCGCGCACCTCGGCATCGAGCAGCAGCGCCTCCGGTCCAATGCACGCGCCGCCGACGAGCATCGCCGAGTGGAGCACGTTGATGAGCTCGCGCACGTTGCCGGGCCAGTCGTACGACATGAGCCGGCGCAGCGCCTCGGGGGTGATCGTGGGCGGCGGCCCCGCGGTGTGCTGCAGGGAGAAGTAGTGCTCGACGATCTCGGGAATGTCGGAGCTGTGGGCGCGCAACGCCGGCATGTCGAGCCGATACGCGGCGAGCCGGTAGTACAAATCGGCCCGGAGCTCTCCCTTCGCGACGGCGATCTTGGGCTCGACGTTCATCGCCGCGACGATTCGAACACTAACCGGCACAGGCGTCGTGCCGCCGACCGGGGTGACCTCGTGCCGCTCGAGCGCCCGGAGGAGCTTTGTCTGCAAGGCGTGGGATGCCGTGCCGATCTCGTCGAGAAAGAGGGTGCCGCCTTCGGCGGCTTGGAAGAGCCCCTCGCGGTCCGAGTCGGCGCCCGTGTAAGCGCCGCGCTTCGCCCCAAAGAGCTCGGCCTCGGCCAGGCTCTCGGCGATGGCGCCCACGTTGACGGCGATGAACGGCTTGTGGCGCCGCGCGCCCGAATAGTGGAGCGCGTGGGCGGCGAGCTCCTTGCCGGTGCCGGTCTCGCCCGTAATCAAGATCGAATGATCGAGCTTCGACAGTGCGTCGATGCGCGACCGTATGGACGACATGGCGACGGAGTCTCCGACGAGCAGGTCCGTCTTTCGCAGACCGACGCTTCGCGGGGTGGCGGCTGCTCGGCGCAGCGCGGCGGCGATGTCCAAGACTGTTGCGTTGCTCACAATGTAATCCTCCGCTCCGGCCCTGAGCGCGTCCACGACGGCCTTCTCGCCCGGTGGACCGATGACGATGACGGCTGCCCCGCTGCTCTTGAGTCTCGCGCGCAGCACGACCGGGCCCGCCGGCTCGTCCTGCAAGAAAACTACCAGCAGGCGCGCGCCCTGGACCGCCACGCCGGCTTCGATGACAGCCTGACGCAAGATCTCGGTGTCGCTCTCGTTCGCGTTCAAGAGCTCGACGCCACGCAGATATGGATCCTGGACGATTCTCATGCTTCCATCCGTCGTTGCGTAAGGCTCGCGCGACGGGGCAAACTGCAAGCACCAAGCCACGCCAATTCCGCTGACAGATCGGATTTTCTTCCCGCGGAGTGCTGTGTTTTCGGCGTTCGCCGAACACGCGCCGAAATTTCGTCGCCCCGCCGCTACCGCTCATCGACGAGCGCACGCCAAGCCAGCCCTTGGGATCATCCGCCCATCGTGACCGAAACGGGCGGGAGGAGCCGCGCCAACGTGGCACTGAGCAAGCCGAGATCGAGGGGCTTCGTGAGCATGTCGTCGCCCCCGACGCGGATCAAGACGGCCTTGGAATAGCGCGCCGTGTAGGCCGTCACGAAGACGATGGGCGTCTGCGGACAGCGAATTCCGGTCGAGTACGAGGGCGCGTCGCCGCGGTATTTGTTTTTGAGGATCTGCGTGACATCGATGCCGTTCAGCTCCGAGCCACCAAGCTGGATGTCCATGAGGATGAGCGAGAAGCGCGTCTTCGCCAGCGCGGCGAAGGCCTCCTTGGGGTCGCGAGCCCGGGTGAGGTCGTACTTGTCGCGAAGGGCGAGCACCATCAGCTCCCAGTTTGGGTCTTCGTCCTCGACGTACAGGATCTTGCCCTTGGCTGGGGCCGCTGCCGCTGGCCTGGCCTTGGGTTCTATCCTCTTCCATTCCATTTGCGCGGTCTCCCGTGTTGCAGTGACTCGCAAGGCTGCCATGTCAGCCAGCCGCGCGGTAGGTTTTCAGGCAGCTCCCCAGGTCGCTAGCGGTCCATGGCTTGGGCAACCACAAACCGCCGAGCCCGAGAACGAGCTCTCTGTTGGAGTGAAAAGCCGTGGCCACGATGACCAGCAGATCCTTGGTTGCCTCGTCCTCGCGAATTTGCCTGAGCAACGCGATGCCACTCACCTCGGGCATCATCACGTCGAGGATCACGAAGCGTGGCTTACGCTCCAAGATCTTGGCCATGGCCTCCCCAGGCTTGTTGATCAGCGCGGCCTCGAACCCCATGCGATCGAGGACCATGCCGGCGATCTCCAGTTGCACCTGGTGATCGTCGACGACGACCACCACCTCGCGGGCGCTCTCCTTGGCCGTCGCGGTTGAGCCCCCCCGTGCGGTCGCATCGGTACGCTGGCGCGGCAGGTAGAAGAAAAAGGTGCTGCCCTTTCCGAGCTCGCTCTCTACCCAGATTTTGCCCCCGTGCAGCTCGACCAGCTGACGCGTGATCGCCAGGCCGAGGCCGGTGCCACCTTGCGCGCGGGTGTGGGAGCCATCCACTTGCCGGAAACTCTCGAAGACGACGTCGAGTTGGTCCTTCGGAATGCCGATACCAGTGTCTTTGACGGAGAAGAGAAGGAACTCTTCGCCCTCCCTGCTCTGCGGCTTCGCGTCAACCTCGATGGTTCCTCCGGTGGGGGTGAACTTGATGGCGTTTCCGAGCAGGTTGATGAAGATCTGGCTGAGCTTGACCGCGTCCGCCACGAGGATCGTCGGACTCACGAGCGCGGGGTAGCGGACTTGCACGCCTTTTTGGGCGGCGAGCCCGGCGAGCGTCTCCCGGAGCTCGGAGAACGTGGCGCTCACATCGACCTCGGCCTTGTGCAGCTGCATCTTGCCCGCCTCGAGCTTGGAGAAGTCCAAGAGGTCGTTGACCACGCTCAGTAGGTGCGTCCCGGACTGGTGCAGGCGCCGCAGGAAGTGCTGGTTCTCTCCCGGCTCGCAGTCGAACTGCGTGCGCGGCGATACTGTCATTGGGTGCTGGCACTCTGGGCATTGAGCATCGCCGGTGTTGGCGTCGCCGACGCTCTCTGCCTCGGCTTCGAACTCGGCTCCGCAGCGCTCGCAATGGGCGTGGAGGAGGGTGTGAAACCGCTGCAACAGGAGGCTCGGAACGTTGATGATCGCGTTCAGCGGCGTGCGCAGCTCGTGCGAGATGTTGGCGAGGAACTCGCTCTTCAAGCGATTGGCCTCGTTGGCGGCCTCCAGCGCTTTTTGGAGCGCGGTCATGTTCTGCCGGAGCGCGTCGTCGCGCTCCCGAATCGCCCGCGTCATGTCGTTGAACGAGCCCGCCAAGCTCACGAGGTCGCTCGCGCCCTTCACCTCCACGGGCTGGTCGAGCTGGCCGCCGCTGATCCGCCGCACGCCGTCGAGCAAGTTGTGCAGCGGCGTCGTGATCGTCCGCGCGGCGCGAACGCCGACGAACGAACCGACGAGGACCAAGAGCAACGCGGCGAGCACTGTCGTCCAAATGCGGGCGCGAATGTGCGCCTTGGCCTGCTGTTCGCTTTGCGCGAGCTCGGCGTTGAGGCGCTTCAGCGACATGCCGAAGCGCAACGTGCCCCAGCGCTTCCCTCCGGCCATGATCGGCGACATGACTTCGAGTAGCGGTGTGCCGTCTGGGCCCGTGAGATCCTGCGTCGTCACTTCGGTCTGCGTCGCCGCGAATTGGTCCGCTGGTCCGTCGAGCACCTTCCCGATTTGCTCGCTCGCGGTGTGCACCAGCACCTTGCGCTCGCTGTTCATGATGAGCCCGTAGACGAACTCCGGGTCGTTCTTCACCGTCGTCTCCAAGCTGTCGGATAGAAACAGCAGGTCGAGCACGGTGACCGCGCGCTCGGAGGCGAGCGCGACGTTGCGGGTGAGGAGCATGCCCTTGCGCCGGAGCTCGTCGCGGATGCGGCGGCTTTGAGTGTGTATGGTTTCGTCGAGCTCGCGTTCCTGGCTGTGTACGAAGTAGCCGCTAATGACGAAGACGACCGCGAAGATCGAGCCGACGATGATCAGTACCAAGCGACTGCGTACTGACATGACGGTCAATCCTTTCCCGCGCCACGGGCGGTGTGTGTCCTCGCTTTGCGAATGAACGGCTGGATGTCGTCCGGCAACTCGAGCCCAATCGCCTTGGCCACGTCCGTGTTCACCACCAGCTTGGCGCCAATGGGCGGCTGCACGCCGATCTCGCTCGGCTTCTTGCCTTGCTCGACGAGGAGCTTCTCCATGATCAACGCCTGGCCCGCCAGGGAGCGCAGATCGACCGAGACGCTCATCAAGGCGCCGTTGACCGCGAAGTCTTCCGACAAGGATGCGATGAACGGCAGGCGATCTTGTAGGGTATGTGTGCGTAAGTAGGCGAATGTTTTCGGGTTCATGATCACCGAATCGTTCAAGAACCAGACCGCATCTTTGCCCTTCTTGTTTGCCTGATACGCGTCCGGGACGTCGTCGATGGAGCTCACCGGGATCGCGACGAGCTCGATGTCCATCGCGGCGAGCTGCACTTTCGCCGACTTGACGAGCTCGGCGGATTCGTGCGGGGCGTAGAAGGCGAGGACGCGCCTCAGCGTGGGTAAGACCAGCTGGAATTGGATGAACTCGGCGGCCGCCGGCGGCTCGAGCGCGATGACCATCACGTTCGGTCTTTGTGCCAGCTGGAGGCGGCGATAGTTCACCACCAACGCTACCAACGTGGGGGTATTTGGGAAGCGCTCAAACGCGAGCGTCGTCGCGGTCGCGCCCAACGCGACGATCAGTGCCGGTTGCAGCGCCGAAATTTCGTCGGCCAGCGCCTCGTCGTCTTGCTCCGGAGTGACTACGAAGGACCACACGGACGCATCTACCTGCGACGTGAAGGCGGTGAACGGAATGTCTAAGGCCTCGAGCTGGCTGCTCTTGACGATGACGATCGTGGGCCTATCGGGAGCCTTCATGACGAGCCGCTGGCCGACGGACAAGGGGGTGCACGTCGTCCCGAGCACCGCCAGCAGGCACGCTAGTCCCATGTGCGCTCGGTGGGTCATTTCTTCAGCATCCCCGGCTCGAAGACCACCCACTGATCGAACCCCATGGTTCGCATCGCCTGCTGTCCTTCTTCCTCCTTCGACATGCGCTTGAAGGCTTCCACGATCTCCCGCTTGCGCTCTGGCGACGCACGATCGGCCACGACGCATAGCGGAGAGCGGAGGATCTTCGGCATTTGATAGACCTGGCGGATGGACGCGACGAGCTGCGGCTTGATGCGCTTCAGGAGCGCGAGACTGTTTGGGGTGACGAGCGCCGCTTGAACCTGACCGAACGAGAGCGCGAGCAAGGCGTCGATGTCTTTTGAGACCGGCACAATCGCCGCACCCTTCACCTTGACGCCGCCGTCCTGCAGCCGCGAGAGCACGGATTGACCGGATTGATCTTCGCCGGTGAGCGTTGCCGCGATGGCCAGGCCGTCGAGCTCGCCGGGCGCGCCCATGCCGCGATCGACGAGGAGCTTGTGGTAGAAAGTGTCGCCGTTGGCGCTGGGCACGAGCACGGGAACAAGACTGACGCCCTTGCCGTTTTTCACGTAATCAGAGGACACAATGACAAACTGGGTGTCGGGCTTTGCCACCGAGGCCTCGAATGCACTGCGCGCCGCCAACGGCTGGAACTTGGCCCCGAGGCCGATCTTCGTGAGAAAACCGTCGAAAGCGTTGGTGATGTCGACGATGGCCTGATGGTTGGCGTCTGGGTCATAGAAATAAATGAGCGAGTCCGCCGCCGACGCAGTTGAAGCGGTGAGAGTCGCACTCGTCACGACAAGCAGCGCAGCAGCTATCATGCCAGACGAATGAGGCCCCACGCGTGGTGGGTTATCCCGGAACCTCACCCAATATCAAATTTGTTCATGTTGCGTCTGCGCGCGCAGACGAATTCTCCTTCACGTCTCGATGCGGAATTTTTTCAACTTGCTCACGAGCGTTTGCCGCGGCATGCCTAGGGCCTTGGCGGCCGAAGAGCGATTGCTCTCGAACCGTCCCAATGCATCTACGAGAATCCCGCGCTCGTATTCCTCCAGTGCTTGGTCGAGCCCGATCCCTTGCGCGAGGATGCGATCGAGCGGCTCGAGGGCGGCGCTCGCAGGGTTCGATTCCAGAGGCCCGGCTATGTGAGGAGCAAGCGCGCTTCGGAGTATCTTCTGACCCGGCTCGGCCAAGATGACGAGCCGCGAGATCTCGTTCTCCAGCTCGCGGACATTGCCCGGCCAGGGGTAGCGTCCGAGTGCGGCCATGGCGTCAGACGTGAAGCCCGGAACCTCGTTCCCGTAGCGCGTGCACAGCGCGTCCAGCAAGTGCATGGCGAGGAGCGGAATGTCCCCGATGCGCTCGCGCAGAGGCGGCAAACGCACGCTGATGACGACCAGACGGAAGTAGAGGTCTTCTCGGAAGCGGCCCGTCTCTACCTCTGCGCGCAGGTCTTTGTGAGTCGCGGAGATGACACGCGCATCGACCTTCTCTGCGCGTCTCCCGCCGACCGGCACAATCTCGCGCTCCTGCAACACCCTGAGGAGCGCGGCTTGCAGCGCCGGCGACATGTCGGCCACCTCGTCGAGAAAGAGCGTGCCGCCGGTGGCCTCGCGAAAGACCCCCGGCTGATCCCGATCGGCGCCGGTGAACGCTCCTTTCTTGTGGCCGAACAAGGTACTTTGCAGCAGCGATTCGGTCATGCCGCCGCAGTTTTGGGCCACGAAGGGCCCCTTGGCGCGCGGGCCGCCTTCGTGGAGCGCGCGCGCGACCAGCTCCTTGCCCGTGCCGGTTTCGCCGTGGACGTGCACGGTGGCTTCAGTCTTGCGGATGCGGCCGAGCGCCGCCAGTGCTTCGCGGAGCTTCGGGCTGTTGCCCACGATGCCGGCAAAGTCGTTGACGCCCGAGACCCGCTGGCGAAGGTAGCGATTCTCGCGCATGAGCTGGCGATTGGTGCGCTCGATTTCGCGCGCGAGACGCTCGTTCTCGGCCGCCATCGCGTAGGCGTCGACCGCCCTCCCGAGAATCTGGCGAAAGTCCGCGAGGACGAGCGGTTTTTTCAGGTAGCAGAAGAGCTTGTCGATTTTGGCCGAGCTCAGCAGGCTGCCGGCGTCGGCGTCGTCCGAGAGCAGGATGCTCACGAGGTGAGTGCGAGGCAGCGACTCGCCGATGCGGCTGATGAGCTCGAGCCCAGACATGTCACGCAGCCGTTGGCCAGTGATTAAGACGGCGATCTCCTCGTACCCGAGGATGGACAGCACGTCGGCGCCGAACGGGCACTCGATCACCCGGTACTCGTTGTTTAGCGCCTGCGCCAGCGACCGGGCGCCAGCGTCGTCCGCGTCGACGATCATCACCGAGTAGCGAAAGCCAGCGACGAAGGCGTCGAGGCGTTCGGTCACTTGCGGGCTCGCGCCCTGGATCTGGAGCCCGATGCCCACCGCCCCGTCGCCGGCGCCCGCGCGCTCATCGGGCTCGACCCAACCGGCGTGGGTCGTCACCCGGATCGGCTCGACTTGTTGGGGCAAGTAGAAGCGCGCGTCGATCACGGCGCCGGGTTCGATGATCACATCCTCGAGCTCGTCCTTGTCGACACGCACGTGCAGGCTCGCGCTGCTGAGATTGGTGGAGAAACCGATGAGCTCGCGGCCGGCGACACGCAGGAGGCACTTGACCCGCACGTGGCGCCGGCTGGTGTGCGCGGCCGCCTCGCTCATTTCGCTCCGGCGGCTCGCTCATTCTCTCGGAGCGAGAGACGCGAGATGGCCAGGGTCAGGTTGGTGAAGTCGACGGGCTTGCCGATCATCTCGTCCCCACCGGCGGCGAGCAAATCTTCGCGCGTGTAGAGCGCGCTGTAGGCGGTGACGAAGATGATGGGGATCTCAGGGCAGAGCAAGTGCGCGTACTGAGGGACGTGATTGAGTGACCGCCCCTTGATGATTCGCGTAATGGCGATCCCGTCGAGATCCGAGCCGGCCAGCTGGATATCCATGAGGATGATGTTGAATCGATGCCGTTCGAGCAGCGCAAAGGCTTCGCTCGCTGAGCGAGCACGCAGTATTTCATATTGGTCGGACAAACCGAAGGCGGCCACTTCCCAGTTCGGATCCTCGTCCTCGACGTAGAGAATTTTTACTTCCCGGGTCGCGGGTCGCCGCGCTCTCATCCCGTTTTGGTGCCTCGCTTCGGCTGCTTTCGCAACAATATGCCGAAGTTTCGTCGCTCGCGAATACCCGCTCGGATTGTGGCGCCGACTTCTCGGCGGTGCTACACGCCGAACGCTGGCTTTCTCGCCGGCATGTCGCTTGCTGTGGGGGATCGCGATGGAATGGAAGAAGAAGAAGGCGTCTGACGCTCCATCTCCGGCGGGGGCACCGGTTCGCAAACGTGAGTTGCTCCTTTACGTGGAGGACGAGGATCCGAATTGGGAGGTCGCCGAGCTCGGCCTCCGCGATCGCTACGAGATGCTGCGCGCACGCAACGCGCGGGAAGCGTTCGCCCTCATGGAAAAGAACGAGTTCGCCCTCGTCCTCATGGACATTCAGCTCTCCGGGTCGGACCTGAACGGCATCGAGATCACCCAAATCCTGAAGAGCCTCTTCGCCGGCGAGAAGCCAACTTACGCGCGCGATGTTTCGCGTCCGGAGCTGCCGATCATCTTCGTCACCGCGTACACCGCTCGATACAACAAGGACATGCTGATGAAGATGGGCGGCGCGGACTTGATCAGCAAGCCCGTCAACTTCACCAACCTCTCTTTGGCGATCTCGCGTTTGCTCATGCGCCAGACGACGGCCAAGCTTCGCTCCATGAAGGGCGAGGAATGAGCGGTCGTTCGATGCTGCTCTGCTGCGCGTTCGCTGTCTCGAGCGTTGCGACGCCGGCAACCGCCGATGAAGTTTCGAGCGCGCCCACGACATCGCCGGTCAGCCAGCCCGCGACCGCCAGCGCGTTGCCCGACGCACCGGTCGTCATGCCGACGCCGCTCCCAGGTACCACAGCCGGACCGGACGCGTTCTCCGGCCACATCTTCGACCTGCTCTCGGAGAACCTGCTCATCACCACCGGGCGGCGAAAGGACGTCACCCTGAGCCAAGCGCCCACGTCAGTCTGGGTGATCGATCGGCGGACGATCGAGTCTACGGCGGCCGCATCCATCGGTGATCTGCTGAAGCTCGTGCCAAATGTCACGGTGTTCGAGCTGACCGCGGGGCAGAGCGAGGTCGTCATCCGCGGCTTCAACGTGGCGTTGCAGAACCGAGTCCTCTTCCTCATCGACGGCCGCAACATCCAGCAGGACTTCCTCGGCATCACCGATCTCTTCAACCTGCCCGTCGACTTCTTGGATCTCGAGCGCATCGAGGTGACGCTCGGGCCGGCCTCGACGCTGTACGGCGCCAACGCATTCACCGGCGTGGTCAACCTCATCACCCGAGGCCCGGTGACGTCGGGCTATCGCGTGCGCGCGCAGGGTGGGGGAGGCATTGCGTTCGGCGGACCCGGCGTCGGATCGCCGCGCTTCGGCCGGCCCAACGGGCTCGCGACGGGCTACGCAGAGTGGTCGCAGAACTTCTCCGGCGTGGGCATCGCGGTCTCCGCTGGCGGCAACTACCTCCCCACCCACTCGGTGCCGCAGGACTACTACGACCAGCTCGCCGTGCCGAAACCCATGCGGCATTTCGGTGGCAACGTCGCGGTCGACTACAAGCCGGAGAAGTGGAACTTGCGCGCCCAATTCTCGGCGGCTGTGAAGGACGGCTCCCTCATCGCCTTCTACCGGGCGCCCATCGCCACTCAGGACTACTCCCTTACCCTCAACGCAGAGCGCAGCGCGCTGCTCGGCACGGACGACTCGCTCTCGGTGTCCCTCTGGGTGCGCCGACTTCAGACCAACTACACGTTGGTCCTGCCGCCGCTCCCAGACACACCGTTCAAGATTGGCGACACGAGCGGCGAGCTCCTCGTGCAGTACACCTCGCCGCGCTTTTTCGGTAATCGTCTCATCGCCGGCTTTCAGCTGCGGCTCTTCAACCTCGAGTGGCAGCAGATCGACCCAACCGGGCGTTTTCAACAGTTCTACGGCCTGTACGTCGAGGACGAATACCGGCCGATCAAGAATCTCGCTTTCACGCTCGGCGCGCGGCTGGAGACGCGCGAAGCCCGCGCCTTCAAGCCGTTCTCGCTGCTCACCTTCAACCCGCGCGCGGCCATCGTGTATCAGCCCGCGCCGGGGCACAGCCTTCGCCTCGAGTACGTCACCGCCTTCAGAAACCCGACGCCCATCGAGACCTCCGCGCGCTTCACGACTGCGGACGGCACCGTCGAGCTCGTCAGCGGCGATCCGACCATCAGCGCGGAGGAGAACAAGCAGGTTGCGCTCGGGTATCAAGGACGCTTCAAGTGGTTTCGTCCGCGCTTCGAAGCGTTCTACAGCCGCATGTCGAGGGCGATTGGCGCGCGACAGGTGGAAGAGAATCGCCTCTTGCCGCAACGCTTTGGCAACAAGAACGTCGACTACGTCAAATACGGCGGAACGATTCACCTCGAAGCTACGCCGGTCGCTGGGCTCGATTTGATGGCGCAGTACACGCTTTCCCGCGGAAGGTTCTTGAATCCGGGTTCAGACATCTTCGCGGCCAGCGGGGAGCAACCACAGCATCTCTTCGGATTCGGCGCCCGCTTCACCTACCGCCGGCTGACCGCATCACTGTATGTCTTTGGCAACGGTTTCGCGCAGCAGTCAGATCGCGAGGATCTCGGCAGCGTCAGCTACACTCTGCCCATCGTCATCGCGATCAATCCTCAGATTAGCTACGCGCTCGGCTCCAAGCGCCAGTGGCAGCTCTTCGTGGCCGGCACGAACGTGGCGGACATCCGAATCGGCGGCACGGTGACCCGCAACGTCGGCAACGACGACGCTGAGCACATCGGCCCACGCATCTGGGGCGGGCTTCGCTTCGTGATGGAAGGCGGCCCCGACGAACCGCCGCGGATGTATTGAGCCGAGAGAGCGGCAATCACCTACTTCAGAAGTCCAGCGGCAAACTCTCGCCTGAACAAGCGGTCGGGGGCACTTGTGGCCGCTGACTTGCGACCCCTACTCGAGCGGGATCTGAAACCCTGCCGCTCCGAGCGCCTGCACCTCGGTGGCGCTCATGGCGTAATTGCGGATCTGGAACCCGGCCACGGTGCCGGTGCCAACTTCCTTGCTATCGTCGCAGAAGATCAACAACGTGCCATCCCCCGCGGTTCCCGGCTCTATCGCCCAGCGCCCGGTCGGCCCCTCTTCGAGCGGGATGAACCCCTTCGGCAAGTAGGCCGCCGCGATCCGGTACTCCTGCAGGATCGGCGTCGGCACGCCGTCGATGTAACGAACGCCCGTTCCCTGGTTCGCCAACTCGGACGCATACGGGGTGCTCGAATAGTCGACGACGAGATCCACGACGAAGACGACCCGGGTCCAAATCCCGCGCTTGACGACGCCGGTATAGTCGCCGGTCACCCCGATGCCGCCCGTGTTGTTCAGGAACAAGTCGGCGTCGTCGGCGTTGGTCGGGTTCGTCTGATAGAGCGCGCGAAAAGACTCGCTCTGATCCAACGGGTAGTACATATCGAAGATGAGAGTGTACTGGTTCACTTTCGGGCCGCCGCCGTTGACAGAAAGACCGTGCCGCACAACGAGCGCCTGCGTCTTGAGCGTGGGTTTACTGTAGGTCAGGCCGGATAACGTCTTGCCGTCGACGTCGGCGAGCGCCTTCGTAACGGCGAGGTACGAGTCGTCGCCGAAGAGCGTGAGATCCGCGCCAACCGTTGCCGACAGAGCTTCGCCGGTGGTTCCCATGGGCGCCTCGAAGTCCCAGTGGCCGGTGATGCGCTTTCCGTCACCGAGATCCACGAAGTCAGCGCGACAACGACCCGCCGCTCCACAGGTGAGCCCGGTCGGACACTCGTCGTCTTTCGTGCACCCGGCGCTCTTGTCCCGGCCCGCCGTCGTCGGCGTCTGCGTCACTGGAGGAGCGGGCGTGGGGGTATCGCAAGCAGCAAGAAAAAGAAGAATGAGGGCGTGCCGCAGAAGCATCGACTCTCCTATCGCGATCGTTCGCGGTTCCAGATGAAAACGTGCCGCCTCGACAGCAGAGCGTCAATTTATTCATGCACGGAAAACCCGAGAAATACCGAGTGAAAAAGCCCACACGCAGCGTGGGGAATTGGCCCCACCCATCAGCGCTCACAATCAACGCGTCCCAAGAAGGCGGCTCGCTTCTCGCGATCGGGCGTCGTGCATGTAAGCGGGCCAGGAAGCGTTGCCCTCGTTGTACCGATGCGTACGTCGAAGACATCCCCACCGCACATTCCGGAGTAGGGCATCGATGCTCTCGGAGTCGGTATCCGATCCTCCGGGACGATCGCGACGCATCTCCGAGCCGATCACCTCGATCATCCGAGCCTATCGCCGCGATGGCCACGTCACGATCGATGCGCACGTCACGAATGAGCGCCCCGCACGTCCCGGAAGATCGCTGACCATGTTCAGGAAGGTCACGAAGGCAATCAAAGACGATCGCCGGCCCCAGGATCGGCGTACAAGACGTTCCTCGTGTACTACCACCGGCTGGCGGCGATCGCGGACGAGGAGCCCGAGGTGAGCGCGATGCTCTTGCCGATCGTCGAGTTCCTCAACGACGCAGAAGCACGCGGCGAAGATGGCCAACGCGGAGAAGAAGGCGGCGAATGCGGACGACGAGAAGAAGGACACGCCGGTCGCGAACGTCACGCCGTTGAAGGTGCCTGCGTAACCCCGAAGAAGACGGAGCGCGGCGTAGATTCTATGAGGATCGGCGCCGCGCTTTCGTCGTTAGTGCTCACCGCTAAATTGCTGTATGATTCTCACATGACCCGCGACGAGCTCTTGGCGCGCATCTCGATCGATCCGGCCATCTGTTTTGGCAAGCCATGCATTCGCGGCCACCGTGTCTGGGTCTCGCTCGTCCTCGATATGATCGCCTACGGCGCCGAGATGTCGCGAGAGCGTTACGTCGACGTGCCCGTGGACGGCCGTTCTTGAAATTCAAGCTCGACGAAAACATCGGCCAACGCGGCGTGCAGATCCTCTGAGACGATGGGCACGATGTCGCCACCGTCTACGAAGAGAAGCTGAGTGGCTCCGGCGACGCCGAAGTCATCGAGGTTTGCCGGAACGAGGGACGCTGCCTCGTGACGCTCGACCTCGACTTTGGGAACCCGGTTCGTTTTCGGCCGCGCGACTACCGCGGGATCGTCGTGCTCAGGCTTCCGGCTCAGCCGAGCGCCGCTGCCTTGATCGAAGGCATGAAGACGTTGGTCGCAGGACTAAAAGGTACAGATATCGACGGCAAGCTCTGGATCGTTCAGCGCGGCGCTATCCGCGAATATTCGCCGCCGTAGCCGCGCATACCGTTGATGCCTACGCCTACGATCTCGCAGTTGCGTGGCCGGTGGTTGCTCGAAGACAGGCTAGGTCGCCCGGTAGATCGTTTTCGGTACGTGCACTTGCTCAGGAAGCTTGCGCAAAAGTTGCCGAACGCGCCGCATCTGACTCCGCACATGCTTCGCCATACCTTTGCGACTTCGCTCATGAGCGGCGGCATGAGCATGCCCGGCATCATGAAGGTGCTTGGGCACAAGGATCACAAAATGACGCTTCGTTACACAGCGATCTCCGACGACACCGTCTGTCGCGAGTACCTCGAAGCGTTGAGCAGGGTGGCCGAGCGCTACGCTTTGCATCGCGAGTCTCCTGGAGCCAGTACCGCTGAGACCGACGATCCAGTCGCCGCCATCACCTACGCAACTCGCTGGATGATGAAGCACCTTTGCTTCGGAGCGTTCGAGCGACCACGAAGCTTCTCGTTCGGCGTCTCGAGAGCGCACGCGATGAACTCGAGCGGCTCAAGGCGGACGCGCTGTGGGCGGCGCCGAAGAGCTGATCAGGCCCGCAGGCAGATGGGCCGAGCTGTCGACCGTCCCGGAGAAAAGGGCCGCATAATAAATGTGAGCTTTTGACGCATTCCGACGCGACATTTGTCATCGCGTCCCGATAACGCGGCCGGAGGGTGGCCATGGGTGGTTGGCTCGGGACCAGCGCATCGAACGAACGCAAGCATTACGTCACGACGAGCGCGGCTTCGCGCACGGTCGAACAGCTCATTGAGATCACCGCCGAGATCGAGTCGCGCGGCGCCGGCGATTACTCGGCGATCAACTTGAAGGACAACAACGCCGGCGTCTCCTTCGGCGTCATTCAGTTCAATCAGAAGTGGGGCGCGCTCGGCGAGCTGTTTCGTCGGATGTACGAAGAAGATCCCGAGGCGTTCATCGCCGCGACTTACGGCAACACCAAGGTCAACAAGGATCCGAAGGCGCTCGCCGAGCGGCTGATCGAAGAGTTGAACGATCCGAGCCCGTCGCGCCGCCTTACCGGGTCGCTCGCGCGGCACTTGGGCGAGCCGATCTGGCTCCGCCGCTACGCCGCGCTCGGCGAAAACGTGAAGTTTCGCGAGGTCCAAGACAAGCTCGCGCTGTCGCACTTCGTCGGGCCGGGCAAGAAGCTCGCCGCGGAGTTCGGGCTGAAGTCGGAGCGCGCCCACGCCGTGATGATCGACCTATGCGTTCAGCACGGCGAAGCTGGCGCGCGCTTCATCATCGCCGAAGCCCTGCGCAAGAATCCGAAGGACACCGCCGCGTGGAAGAACGCGAGCGACGCGGATCGTCCGGCGGCCGAGCACGTCATGCTCTACAACATTGGCGAACGCAGCGCGATTTTGATGGCGGAGAAGAAGACGCTCGACGCCGCGAACTTCGATGGGCTCATCAAGCGCAGGAACGCGCTGCTGCACGACACGCGGCTCTCTGACAAAGAAGCGCCGCTCGAAGCGCCGATCGAGCTGCCGCCCGCGGACGCAACCGCGCTCATCCATGAGACGCCGCCGGCGTCGCTCGACGGCGCGTTCGAACGCCCGAGCCCGCTGCTCCGCCGCGGGATCTGCATGCGCCAGCCGATCTGATCCTCGCTGCGCTTGCATCGTCGTCTGCGCTGAAGCAGCCTTCGCCCCATGATCAACAAAGGACGCTTCGTCCTCGGCGGAGTGATCGCGACGATCATCTGCTTCGGCACCGACGGCTTGATGCACAACAAGATCGTGAAGGGCGCCTGGGACGCCTTGTTCACGGCGCTCGGTTACCACCCGGTGCAGGGCCACGACGCGATGGCGTTTCTCTACTTCATCCTCTTCGAGATCGGCCGCGGCTTCTTGGCGCTCACGCTCTACGTGCTCTTGCGCCCGCGCCTGCAGCCTGGCGTGAAGACGGCGGTCATCGCCGGCCTCATCACGTGGCTCGCGTTCAGCGTGACGGGACCGGTGCAGATGGTTCCGCTCGGGCTGTATAGCGTGGGGCTCTGGTGGCAGATCGCCGCGGTGCAGCTGGTGACGACGATCCTCGCGGCTGTCGCAGGGGCGGCGCCGTATAAGGAATGAGCTTTGGGAGAGCGGAGCGGAGCGAGGAGCGGGGCGGGGGCATGCGGCCGGTGGCAGCGATCCTGCGGCGGTCGCCGTCGTCACGGCCGGGCGCGCGGCGTCTGCGGCTTCGAACGTCCCTACGCGCACCGCCCGCGCCACGCTGCGCGTGTCACGTGCGTTGCACACGGTGAGCCGCGGCGCTTCGGGCTCGCTTTCCCGCCCAACCGCAAGCGCTCGGGGCGTTTGGGCGGGGCTCGCCCGGCGCCGCTTTCCCTCAGCTTCGCTTGCGGCGGGCGTGCAGATGTTTCAGAGGAAAGTGCGGTTTCGTGCGAGGTTTCTCGGTGTTTTTTATCTTTTTCGACTCGGCCTCTTGAGATCTAACCGGCCAATCGCCGGATCTTCGCTATGAGCACCCGGCCAGCGCGAGCGCCGCGCGACGCTCGTCGCGCTGGCCCGGGCTGGCGATCAGCCAGCCCAAGAACAACCTGACGCCGAA
>JADLHZ010000051.1 GCA_020848545.1 Deltaproteobacteria bacterium
GCTCGTCGCCATCTGTGTCGAGCGCTCGGCGGAGATGGTCGTCTCACTGCTCGCGATCTTGAAGGCGGGCGGCGCGTACGTGCCGGTCGATCCGAAGTATCCGCAGGCCCGCATCGCGCACATCCTCGCCGATTCACGCGCGAGCATCGCGGTGACGACCCGGGCGTTGGCGCCGCTGTGCGCGGGGATCGAGGCGAAAGCGTTGGTGACGCTCGATACGCTCGCCAAGGACATCGGCAAAGAAGCGACGTCGCCGCTCGCGACGCGGGTCGATCCGAAGCAGCTCGCGTACATCATTTATACGTCCGGCTCGACCGGGGGGGCCAAAGGGGTCGCCATCGAGCATCGCAACGCCGTCACGCTCCTCCATTGGGCGCGCGAAGAGTTCAGCGACGAGGAGCTGTCGGGCGTCTTGGCGGCGACGTCGATCTGCTTCGACTTGTCGGTGTTCGAGCTGTTCGTGCCGCTGTCGTGGGGCGGCACGGTGATCGTCGCCGAGAACGCACTGGCGCTCGGGCAGCTGCCGGCACGCACGAAAGTGAAGCTGGTCAACACGGTGCCGTCGGCGATGACGCAGTTGGAAGCAACGGGCGCGATCCCCGAAAGCGTTTGCGCGATCAACTTGGCGGGCGAGGCGCTGTCGGACCAGTTGGTCCAGAAGCTCTACGGGCATGCGCACATCCGTAAAGTGCGGGACCTCTACGGCCCGAGCGAAGACACGACGTACTCGACCGCGGCGCTCAGAAAGAAGGGCAGCGATTCGGTCGTGACGATCGGGCGCCCCATCGCCAACACGGCGGTGTACCTCTTGAGCCCGGAGTTCGAGCTCGTGCCGCAAGGTGCCAACGGCGAGATCTGCATCGGCGGGCACGGCTTGGCGCGCGGTTATCTGCATCGGCCGGAGCTGACGGCGGAGAAGTTCATCGAGCATCCGGTCTACGGGCGGCTCTATCGCACGGGAGATCTCGGGCGGTGGTTGGCGAGCGGCGAGCTGCAATACCTCGGGCGGCGCGACAACCAAGTGAAGGTGCGCGGCTTCCGCATCGAGCTCGGCGAGATCGAAGCGGCGCTGTCAAAGCGGGTCAAAGAAGCCGTGGTCGTGGTGCACGGCGAGGGCAGCAGTAAACAGCTCGTCGGCTACTACGTCGGCGACGCGACGCCGCAAGCGTTGAAGGATGCGCTGAAGCAAGCGCTGCCCGAGTACATGGTGCCGGCGATCTTGATGCCGCTCGAAGCGCTGCCGCTGACGCCGAACGGCAAGATTGATCGCAAGGCGTTGCCCGCGCCGGAGGCGAAGAGCGAGAGCGAGTACATCGCGCCGCGCAACGCCGCCGAGGAGCTCGTGGCCGGTGCGTACGCGCAGGTGCTGGGGCTCAAACAACCGGTTGGCGCGCACGACGACTTCTTCGCGCTCGGCGGCCACTCGCTCTTGGCGACGCAGCTCGTGTCGCGCTTCACGAAGATCTTCGGCAAGACGGTGCCCCTCAAAACTGTGTTCGACGCGCCGCGAGTGAGTGAGCTGACGCTGTGCGTAGAAGCGGCAGAGCGAACGAGCTCGCCGGCGCTCGTGGCGCGACCACGGCCGGAGCGGTTGCCCCTATCGTATGCGCAGCAGCGCTTGTTCTTCCTCCACCAATTCGCGCCTGGCAGCGTCGCCTACAACATCACCGAGGCGATACGCGTTCACGGCCCGCTCGACGTCGAGGCGTTCGAGCGCGCGCTCAACGGCGTCATCGCGCGACACGAGAGCTTACGGACGACGTTTCGCCTGACCGAGGGCAGCGCCGAGCAAGTGGTGCACGAGGAGTTGCCGGTCGCGATTGAACACCTAGACGGAGCGTATCAGGAAAAGGCGTTCGATTTTTTGCGCGGGCCGCTCGTGCGCTGTGCGGTGCGACGGGTTGGGCAAAAGGCTGGGCCAGACGAGCACGAAGTCTATCTCAGCATGCATCACATCGTCAGCGACGACTGGTCAGCGGGAGTCTTTTGGCGCGAGCTGTCGGCGCTCTATAATAGTGAAAGTTTGCCGCCGCTGTCGGTGCAGTACGCCGACTACACGCTGTGGCAGCGCGAGCACGTCAAGCTCGACGCGCAAGAAGCGTATTGGAAGCAGAAGTTCTCTGGCGCGCCGGCGGCTTTGGAGTTGCCCACGGATCGGCCGCGCCCGGCGGCGATGAGCCACCGCGGAGCTGTGCATACGTTCACCATCGAGAAGGTAGGCGAGCTCAATGCATTGAGCCGCACCGAAGGCGTGACGCTGTACATGACGCTGCTCGCGGCGTTCGACGTCTTGCTCGCGCGCTACAGCGGTCAAGACGACATCGTCGTCGGCACGCCGATCGCCAACCGCCAGTACGAAGCGACCGAGCCGCTCATCGGCTTCTTCGTCAACACGCTGTGCATGCGCGCCGACGTGAGCGGCAACCCGAGCTTCCGGGCGCTCTTGAAGAACGTGAAAGAGACGGCGCTCGAAGCGTACGCGCATCAAGACCTGCCGTTCGAGAAGCTCGTCGAGGCGCTCAACCCTGAGCGCAGCACGGCGCGCAGCCCGGTGTTCCAAGTCATCTTCGTGTTGCAGAATGCGCCCGCTGGAGCGGGTGAATTTTCGCCCGGGCTGACGTTCGAGGCGCTCACCGGCCAAGCCGTTCAGGCGAAGTTCGATTTGACGGTGCAGCTCTGGGAAAAACAGGGCCGGCTCGAAGGCACGATCGAGTACGCGACGGACCTCTTCGATCGCGAAACGATCGAGCGGATGGTCGGGCACTACCAACAGCTGCTCCGCGCGATCGCGCAGAACCCGGACAAGAAGATCAGCGCGCTCGAGCTGCTCGGTGAGGCGGAGCGCAAGCAGCTCGCGGTCGTGGCCGAGCGCGATTATCGCAGCGATCAGTCCGTGCATGCGATGTTCGCGGCTCAGGCGAAGAAGACGCCCGAGGCCGTGGCCGTGGTGTTCGAGGGGCAGACGCTCAGCTATCGTGAGCTCGACGAACGCTCGAGCCAGCTCGCGAACCATTTGCAGAAACGCGGCGTCGGGCCTGAGACGCTCGTCCCGATCTGCGTCGAGCGTTCGGCCGAGATGGTCGTCGGCTTACTGGGCATTTTGAAAGCGGGTGGAGCGTACGTGCCGCTCGACCCGAGCTATCCGCGCGATCGGCTCGAGTACATGCTGGCCGATTCGGGCGCCAAGTTGCTCGTGACGAGCGGCAATGCTGCAGACGGGTTCGTCGCCGAGACGGTCGTGCGGATGGAGGAGATCGGCAACGAAAGCACGACGGCGCCTCGGGTCGAGCTCAGCGCGGATGCGCCCGCGTACGTGATCTACACGTCGGGTTCGACCGGCCGGCCGAAGGGCGTCATCGTCACGCATCGCAACGTGGCGCGTCTCTTTCTAGCGACCGAGCAGTGGTATCACTTCTCGTCACAAGACGTCTGGACGCTGTTTCACTCGTACGCGTTCGACTTCTCGGTCTGGGAGATGTGGGGCGCGCTGCTCTACGGCGGCCGCTTGGTGGTGGTGCCGTACGTGGTCAGCCGATCACCCGCCGACTTCTTCGCGTTGCTCTGCCGCGAGGGCGTGACGGTGTTGAACCAAACGCCGTCGGCGTTTCGCCAGTTGATCGAAGTCGCCAAGGGTTCGACGGCGTTGCGGCTAGTGATCTTCGGCGGCGAGGCGCTCGATCTGCGCACCCTGCGGCCATGGTTCGAGCGCTACGGCGATCAAAAGCCCGAGCTCGTGAACATGTATGGCATCACCGAGACGACCGTGCATGTGACGTATCGGCCGATTCGCTTGGCCGACGTCGAGCAGAACCTCGGCAGCGTGATCGGTCGAGGCATCGACGATCTCGCGGTGTACGTGCTCGACAAGCACGGCCAGCCGCAACCCGTCGGTATCGTGGGTGAGCTGTACGTAGGTGGCGCGGGTCTCGCGCGGGGTTATTTGAATCGTCCGGAGCTGACGGCTGAGCGCTTCGCCACGCACCCAACGTACGGCAGGTTGTACAAGACCGGCGATTTGGCGCGGCGCCTGCGCAACGGCGACCTCGAGTACCTCGGGCGCAACGACAACCAGGTGAAGATCCGTGGCTTCCGCATCGAGCTCGGAGAGATCGAAGCGGCGCTGCAAAAGCAGATCAAAGAAGCGGTCGTCGTGGTGCACGGCGAGGGGACCAATAAGCAGCTCGTCGGCTACTACGTCGGCGAAGTGACGCCGCAAGCGTTGCGAGACGCGCTCAAGCAACAGCTGCCCGAGTACATGGTGCCGACGATCTTGATGCGGCTCCCGGCATTGCCGCTGACGCCCAACGGCAAGGTGGATCGCAAGGCGCTGCCCGCGCCGGAGGCGACGAGCGGCGGTGAGGCGCCGCGCACCGATCTCGAGAAGCGGATCGCGGCGGTGTGGTGCAAGGTCTTGAAGCGCGAGAGCGTCGGCGTGTCGGTCAGCTTCTTCGACGTAGGCGGACACTCGTTGCTGCTCCTCGCGCTGCACGGTGAGCTCGAGGCGCTGCTCGAGAAGAAGATCTCGGTCGTGTCGCTGTTTCAGAACACGACAGTCGAAGCGCAATCCGCCTTTTTCTCCGGCAGCAAGAGCGACGAGCAGGCGACGCCGAGACGCTTCGGCCCGAAGAAGACGAGCAGCCGGCAGATCGCCATCGTCGGCATGGCCCTGCGCGTGCCGGGCGCGAAGACGCTCGATGAATTTTGGAAAAACCTCGTCGAAGGGAAAGTGCCTCTCACTCGGCTCGACGACGCGACGCTGCGCGCAGCGGGCGCCAGCGAGGCAGTGCTACGAGACGAACGGTTGATCCGCACCTTCGGTGGCGTCGACGGGCTCGACAAGTTCGACGCCGCGCTCTTTGGCATGTCGCCGAGCGAGGCCGCGATCACCGACCCGCAGCACCGCCTCCTCCTGCAATGTACTTGGGAGGCGCTCGAAGACGCGGGTTACGTCGATGAACGGCGCGCGGGTCGCGTCGGAGTTTTTGCGTCTGCTGCGATGAGCTCTTATTGGCTGCAACGGCGCCAACTGCCGAAGTTCGGGGGCGTCGCGGCGCTCGGTGGCAACGGCAGCGAGTTCGTCGCCTCCAAGCTCGCATTTCGTTTCAACCTCACAGGGTCCGCTGTCAGCGTGCAAACCGCGTGCTCCTCGGGCCTCGTCACGGTTCACTTTGGTTGCGAAGCGCTGCTCGAAGAGCACTGCGACGTGGCGATCGCCGCCGCAGCCTCGCTGCGGGTCGAGCCGGCCGGTGAGCTCTATGAGCCCGAAGGGATCCTGTCGCCCGATGGGCTTTGCCGGGCCTTCGACGCGAAGGCGAACGGCACGGGGAGCTCGAGCGGTGTCGCGGTCGTCGTGTTGAAGCGGCTGGAAGACGCGCTTCGCGACGACGATCCGATCCATGCCGTGATCGACGCTTGCGCGACCAACAACGACGGCCATCGCAAGGACGGCTTCTTCGCACCGAGCCCGGACGGTCAAGCCGAAGTCATTTCGGCGGCTCAGCAAATGGCCGGCGTGAAGGCGGACGACATCGGCTACGTCGAGGCGCACGGCACCGGAACGTTGCTCGGCGATCCGATCGAGATCGCAGGTTTGTCGAAAGCGTTTCGCGCGAGCACGCAGCAGACGCAGTTTTGCCCTATCGGATCGGTGAAGAGCAACATCGGCCACACCGACACCGCCGCGGGCCTGGTGAGCTTGATCAAGACGGCGTTGACCTTGAAACATGGCGAGATTCCGCCGAGCGTCAATTTCTCGAGCCCGAATCCGCTCATCGACTTTGCGAACAGCCCATTCTTCGTCAACGATCGGCTGCGGCCGTGGCCGGCGTCGACCAAGCGACGCATCGCGGGCGTGAGCTCATTCGGGCTCGGCGGCACCAACGCTCACGCGATCTTGGAAGAAGCGCCCGCGCGCGCGCCGGCGAAGCTTGCGATTCGCGCGCCGCAAGTGTTCCCCGTCTCGGCGATGTCGCAGGCCTCGCTCGCTGAGTCGGCGGCGCGGCTCGCCGATCATCTCGCGGCACACCCGGACGAAGCGCTCGCGGACGTGGCCTATACGCTACAGGTCGGACGGCGGGCGCTGCCGTTGCGCGTGGCGGTCGTCGCGTCGACGGCGGCCGAAGCGGCCGCGCAGCTCCGCGAACAAGCGAAGACCGTGGCTCTGAAGAGCGATCAACGACACGTCGTGTTCATGTTCCCCGGCCGTGGCGTGCACCGCGTCGGGATGTTCGGCCGCCTCTACGAGACGGAGAAAGAATTTCGCGCCGTCGTCGACGAGTGCGCAAAGCTGCTCCGGCCTCTGCTCGGCGTCGACCTGCGCGAGGTGCTCTACGCTGCGGCCGACAAACGCGAATGGGCCGAGAAACAGGGCTACGTGCTCGAGCACGTCGGCGTATTCGTCGTCGAGTACGCGCTCGCTCGCCTTTGGATGTCGTGGGGCATTCAGCCAAACGCGGTCATCGGCCACAGCCTAGGCGAATTCGCAGCCGCGTGCTTGGCCGGCGTCTTCACGTTGCCCGACGCGCTCAAAGTGGTGACGCTGCGCGCGCGGATTCACGACGCTCAACCGGCGGGTGTGATGGTCGCGGTCTTGGCGGCGCCCGAGCAAGTCGAGTCGCTCCTCACGCCTGGCGTGGCCGTCGCGGCGATCAACGCGCGCGATCGCTGCACGGTCGCCGGTTCGCCTGAGGCCGTGGCGGCGTTCGAAGCGCGGTTGGCTAAAGAGAAGGTGGAGTTTCAACGCGTTCACTTGGCGGGCGCACCGCACACGCCGTTGATGGACGGCGCGCTCGCACCTTTGCGGGAGGTGCTGGCGAGCGTGAAGTTGCAGGCGCCGCAGATCGAGCTTCGGTCCTGCTACGCCGCCGAGCGAGCCGACTTCACGAGCGCCGAATACTGGGTGCAGCACTTGCGGCAGACCGTGCGCTTCTCGGCGATGGTCGACGCGGTCGCTCAACGTGGCGCGAATGTTTTCATCGAAGTCGGACCTGGGCACACGCTCTCGCGCTTGGTCACGCGCCATATCGGCCCGAGCTCGCCGTGCGTCATCGTGACTTCGCAGGAGAGCGACGAGATCGAAGATCAAGCCGCGCTGCTCGGAGCGCTCGGCAAAGTTTGGTGCGCGGGCATCGAGCCGAATTGGGACGCGCTGCATGGCGAGAAACGACGCCGCGTCAATCTGCCGACCTACGCGTTCGAGCAGCGCCGCTGCTGGGTGGAGCGCGAGCCTGATCGAGAAAGATCGCGCGTCGACAGACCCGTCGACGAGTGGATCAACGTGCCGCTCTGGCAACCCGCTTCGCCGCTGGACGCTGCAACGCAAGCCGTGGGCGAGTGGATCGTCTTTTGCGACGAGGATGGCCCTGGGCGCGAAGTCGCGAGTCGCCTGCGCGCGGCCGGCCACGAGACGATACTCGTTCGACCGGGAGCCGAATGCGCCGCGCGCGACGATGGCTCGATGACGATCGATCCGGCGCGCGAGGAGCATTACGACGCCTTGATCGAGAAGCTCGGCAAGCGAGGTCAAGCGCTCGGCAACGTGTTGCACCTCTGGGCGCTGCCGCCCGCGGCGCAGGTACGGGACGGACTGCAGCAGCGATGCCTCGACAGCCTGTTCTTTTTGGGTCGCGCGCTCGACCGAAACGAGATCGAGTCTGCGAGCCTGTTCATCGTCGCGAGCGAGATCTTCAGCGTGCGGCATGACGAACATCTCGTCCCCGAAAAGGCATTGGTGCTCGGGCCTGCGCGCGTCATGTCGCAGGAGTACGGCCATGTGTCGTGCCGGCTGATCGATATCGGCGCTTCCGATGTCGCTGCGTCCGATGTCGACGCGATCGTCGAAGAGGTGACGCGTGGCGACGCGTTGGCCGTCGTTGCTCGCCGCGGCACGCGCCGCTGGGTGCAATCCTACGCGCCGGTTCGCATGCGCGGCGAAGAATCCGGCCGAACCGTCTTTCGCGAGGGCGGCTGCTGCCTCATCACCGGCGGCCTCGGCCGCATCGGCCAAGTTTTCGCCGAACATTTGGCGCAGCGCTTCAAGGCGAAGCTGGTGCTCGTCGGGCGCCATGCAAGACCGGAGATCGTGGCGCGCTTGGCCGAGCTCGGCGGCGAAGCGATGGTCGTGGCGGCCGACGTCGGCAAGCTTGGCGACATGCAGGCAGCCGTGGCGCAAGCGCGCGCACGATTTGGGGCGATCCACGGCGTCATCCACGCCGCCGGCGTCGTTCCCGACAAAGCGATCTTCGAGCTCACGAAGCAAGAGCTCGACGCGGTGGTCGCCGCGAAGGTCGCGGGCACACGCGTGCTGGAGCAAATCTTTCGCGAAGACGCGCTCGACTTTCTTCTGCTCTGCTCGTCGACCTCGTCGATCTTGGGCGGCGTGAAGTTCATGCCCTATGCGGCCGCGAACGCGTTCCTCGATGCGTTTGCGTCGGAGCAGGAGGTTCTGTGTCCTCGGCGCAAGACGATCGCCGTCAACTGGAACGGCTGGCGCTTCGAAGGGGACGCCGCAGACGGCGAACGGACGCTTTACGACGATTTGATCTCGCCGGCCGAGGGCGTGCTGCTTTTGACGCGAGCACTGCGCCTGGGCGAGCCGCGGGTCGTCATGAGCACCCAGGATTTCAACGCGCTCGTCGATCGCGTGGCAAAGATGGCCTCGTCCGACGCGCTCGCTCTCGTTGCAAATGCCGACGAGCCCGCGCAGGCGACGGGCCTTGGCGACGAGATGCAGACGAAGCTCGCGGCCCTGTGGCGGGAAGTTCTAGAGGTAGACAAGGTCGAGCCGACCGACAACTTTCTCGCGTTGGGTGGCGACTCGCTTGCCGCGCTACGCCTCGTCGCGCGCCTTCGCGATCGCTTCGGCATCGTCATCACGATGCGTCGTTTGATGGCTTTCCCGACCTTGGCCGAGATGGCGGCCCTTCTCGAGGGCAGCCAAGATCGCGCCGTGCTTCCGGCGCTCGTGCGGCAGAAGAGACCCGCGCGCCTGCCGCTGTCGTACGCACAACAGCGCATGTATTTTCTTTATCGGCTCGATCCGGAGAGTCTCGCGTACAACCAGACCTTCGCGACGAAGATGCGCGGCCCGCTCGACCTCGTTCGTTTCGAAACTGCTTTGAACGGCGTCATCGCGCGGCACGAGAGCCTGCGTACGACGTTTCGCGAGATCGACGGGGTCGCCGAGCAAGTGGTGCACGACGCCATGTCCATCGCTCTCGAGCGATCGAGCGAAGCCTACGTCGATCGCCCTTTCGATCTCGAAAAAGATCCGCCGCTACGGTGTCACGTGCGGCGGCTGCGCGACGATGAGCACGATGTTCGCATCGTCATGCATCACATCGCGACCGACTTGGTGTCCTTCACGACGCTCTGGCGCGATCTTGCGAGTCTCTACGCCGGGAAGGTGCTGCCGGCCCTGCCGATCCAATACGCCGACTACGCGTTGTGGCAACGCGAGCACGTCAGGCTCGACGCGCAAGAAGCGTATTGGAAGAAGAAGCTGACCGGCGCCCCCGCCGCGTTGGAGCTCCCGACGGACCAGCCGCGCCCGGCGGTGATGAGCCATCGCGGAGCGGTGCACACGTTCACGATCGAGAAGTCCGGCGCGCTCGGTGCACTCCATGGGTTGAGCCAGGCCGAGGGCGCCACGCTGTACATGACGCTGCTCGCGGCCTTCGATGTCTTGCTCGCGCGCTACAGCGGTCAAGACGATATCGTCGTCGCCTCGCCGATCGCGAACCGGCAGTACGAGGCGACCGAGCAGCTCATCGGCTTCTTCGTCAACACGCTCTGCATGCGCGCCGACTTGAGCGGCAACCCGAGCTTCCGCGCGTTCTTGCGGAAAGTGAAAGAGACGGCGCTCGAGGCATACGCGCATCAAGACCTCCCGTTCGAGAAGCTGGTCGAGGCGTTGAACCCCGAGCGGAGCACGGCGCGAACCCCTGTGTTTCAGGTGATGTTCACGCTGCAGAATGAGTCGGACGGAAGACGTGAATTTTCGCCGGGGCTGACGCTCGAGGAGCTCGGCGGACGCGAGGTGCAGGCGAAGTTCGATCTGACGCTCCTCCTCTCGGAGAATGCAGGCCGGCTCGAAGGCGAGATCGAGTACGCGACGGACTTGTTCGAACCCGAGACGATCGAGCGGATGGTCGAGCACTTCCAGAAGATGCTCAGCGCGATCGCGAAGAACCCGGACGAGAAGATCAACGCGCTCGAAATGCTCGGCGATGCCGAAAGGCAGAGGCTGATCGTCGAATGGAATCGTACGCGCAAGGATGACGGCAACGCAGGTCCGGCGGAGCTGCTCACGGAGCAAGCGGCCCGGACACCCGACGCCACAGCCCTTGTTTTCGGCGACGTGCGAATGAGCTACCGCGAGCTCGAAGCCAGGAGTAGCCGTCTGGCCAGCTATCTGCGCTCGCTCGATGTCACGACCGGGAGCGTCGTGGCCGTTTGCCTCCAGCGTTCCCTGGACATGGTGGTGGCGTTACTCGGCGTGGCCAAGGCCGGCGCGGCGTATCTGCCGCTCGATCCCAGCTACCCGCAGGACCGGATTCAATACATCTTGTCGGACAGCGGGGCTCGCATCGCGTTGGCGAGCACCGACACGGCGATGCTCGTTGACGGTTCGCGCGCACGTTGCGTCCGGCTGGACCAGGCCTGGCCCGACATCGATAAACACGGCGCTCAGCCGTTCGCGCACGGCGCGAGCGGCGCCGATCTCGCGTACGTCATCTACACCTCCGGCTCGACGGGCAAGCCGAAGGGCGTCGAGGTTTTGCGCCGAGGGTTGGCGAGCTTCATCGCCTCGATGCGGAACGAGCTCGGCATGGTGCGGGACGACGTCTTGTTGGCTGTGACCACGATCTCGTTCGATATCGCAGGTCTCGAGCTCTACGTTCCGCTCTCGGTCGGTGCGACCATCGTGCTGGCCGATCAGGCCACGGTACGCGACGGCCCGGCGCTGCTCGCCCTCATGGAAGCTGAAAAGGTCACGGTGATGCAAGCAACACCGACGACCTGGCAGATGCTCATCGAGGCGGGCTGGCGCACGCATTCAGAGCGAAGAATGGTGGTCATGTGTGGTGGCGAAGCGCTGCCTCGAGCCCTCGCCCAAGCGCTGGTGCAACGCTCGACCGCGGCGTGGAACATGTACGGGCCAACCGAGACGACCATCTGGTCGACGATGGATCGTCTCGACACCGGGCCGGTGACGCTCGGCCGACCGATTGCGAACACCGAGCTCTACGTGTTGGACAAAGAGCTGACGCCGGTGCCGATCGGAGTGATCGGCGAGCTGTACATCGGCGGCATCGGCGTTGCGCGCGGGTATTTGAACCGGGCCGAGCTCACCGCCGAACGCTTCGTTGCCAACCCGTTCGGGGAAGGCCGCCTGTACAAGACGGGCGACCTCGTTCGTTATCGGTCCGATGGACGCGTGGAATTTCGCGGCCGCGCCGATACGCAAGTCAAAGTTCGCGGGTTTCGCATCGAGCTCGGGGAGATCGAAGCCGCGCTGCAAAAGCAGGTCAAAGAAGCGGCAGTCGTGGTGCACGGCGATGGCAGCAAGAAGCAGCTCGTCGGCTACTACGTGGGCGAAGCGACGCCGCAAGCGTTGAGAGACGCGCTCAAGCAGCAGCTGCCCGAGTACATGGTGCCCGCGATCTTGATGCCGCTCCCCGCGCTGCCGCTGACGCCGAACGGCAAGGTGGATCGCAAAGCGCTGCCAGCGCCGGAGGCGAAGAGCGAGAGCGAATACGTCGCGCCGAGAAACGCGATGGAAGAAAGCTTGATGGCGACGTGGGCCAAAGTCTTACGCCGCGAGCGTGTCGGCGTCCGCGACAACTTCTTCGCGCTCGGCGGCGACTCGATCATGACCATCCAGGTGGTGGCGGAGGCGAGTCGCAGGGGGGTGCGCCTCAGCGTCAAGCAGATGTTCTCGCACCAGACGATAGAGGCGCTCGCGACGGTGGCGGAGGCGGTGGAGGCCGCGCCGACCGCTGCGACGGCGCAAGCGGTGACGGGCGTCGTGGCGCTGACGCCGATCCAGAGTTGGTTCTTTGCGCGCAAGCTGGCGCACCCCGAGTACTTCAATCAGCACACGCTGTTCGTGCCCAAGCGACAGGTGGGCGACGCGGAGTTTCGCGACGCGGTAAAGACGCTGGTCGAACGGCACGACGCCTTGCGCCTGCGCTTCGGCAGCGCTGGGCAAGAAGTGGGAGGAACCTACGACGCCGCGCGCATCGAGCGCGGAGAACTGTCGGAGGTGGGGCGCAAGCTCGCCGCTGGCTTCTCGCTCGAGCGCGGACAGCTGTTCGTGGCGGCCCTCGTGACCGACGCGACGGGCAAGCAGACGATCTTGATGATCGCGCACCACCTGGTCGTCGATTTGGTGTCATGGCGCTTCTTGCATGAAGAGCTCGAGCGGCTCTTGTCAGGGCAAGCGCTCGACGCGGCGCCGTATCCGTTCAGCCGCTGGGCCGAGGATCTGGCGAAGGCGCCGGTGACGGACGCGGACCGAGAATTTTGGCAGAAGCAGCGGCCAAGCTTGGCGCTGCCGATCGAGCGCCATGGAACGAATGACGAGCAAAGCGCTGAGACCGTCGAGCTCACACTGACGGAGGCGACGACCCGGACGTTGCAACGCGAGGTCGTCGCGAAAGTGCGCGGCAGGCTCGAGGATGTGCTCTTGACGGCCCTCGGCCAAGCGCTCTGCCAGTGGGCGTCGGGGAGCGCGGTCAGGGTCGATCTCGAGGGTCACGGTCGCCCCGAGGGCGGCGAGGTCGAGCAGACGGTCGGTTGGTTCACGACCATCATGCCGATCACCGTGGAGCGGGAGCGTGATCCGATGGTGGCGCTGAAGGCTACCAAAGAGATGTTGCGAAGAGTTGCGGCGCACGAGCTCGCCTATATGCTGTTACGGCAGCGTGACGAAGCGCCCTACGCCGCGAGCGAGGTGCTGTTCAATTATCTTGGACGAATCGATTTTGACACCTTGAACATCCCAGATACGCATCCGGACAACGATCGCGGCCATGCGCTTCACGTGAGCGCGGTGCTACGGGGTGAGGCGCTTACGCTTGTAGTCGACTACAGTCTGGAACAATTCGATCGCCCCACGATCGAGAACCTCATCGCGCGCTATTCGGCCTGCCTCGATGAGCTCGCGGCGGCCCTGAAGGCGAGCGGCGCCGGGGCGACCCCGTCGGACTTCGCCGCGGTGGAGCTCGACCAAGCAGCGATCGATGAGTTCATGAGGCAGTCGTGATTGAGACCATCCTTCCGGCGACGCCGATGCAGGCGGGTTTGCTTTTTCACGGGCTGAAGGACTTAGAGAGCCGCGCGTACTTCGAGCAAATCACGTACACGCTCGCGGGCAAGTTCCAAACAGGGGCGTTTGAGCGGGCGTGGCAGGAGCTCGTGCGGCGACATCAGGGGTTGCGGCTTTGCCTCAATTGGCAGGTCGCCGACAGGCCTCTCGCCGTGGTCGTCAAAGATCCGCCATTGCCGGTGCGGGTTGAGGACGCGCGCGCTCTCGATCCCGCGAAACGAACCGCGCGAATCGGCGAGCTGCTCGAAGAAGATCGGCGGCAAGGTTTCGATCTCAGCAAAGCACCCTTGTGGCGGGTGTGCGCCGTGCGGACGTCAGACGAGCAGACGAAGATGGTGTTGAGCTTTCACCATGTGTTGCTCGATGGTTGGTCGCTGGCGATAGTGCTCGGCGAGTTACAGGCGCTCTACGCGGCGGAGCTCTCGGGCAGGCGAGCGAGCTTGCCGCCGGTGCGACCGCTCGCCGACTTTGCGGCGTACCAGAAGACGCGAGATGGAGCAGCGGCCAAAGCGCATTGGCAAAGTGCGCTCGTCGAAGCACAGAGTGCACTTCGGCGCGGGGTTGGGCGGCGGCGCGCGGATGAACGCGCGAAGGGGGAGAAAGACTACGCGATTTACGAAGGGCAGCTGAGCAAAGAGCAGACGTCGACATTGGTGGCCGTGGCGCGGGTGCAGCGGATCACGCTGAGCACACTCGTGCACGCCGCGTGGGCGCTGGTGCTCAGCCGCTACAGCAATCGAAAGCAGGTGGTGTTCGGCACGACGACCTCTGGCCGGCCGGCGGATCTTACTGGCGTCGATCGGATGGTTGGGCTGTTCATAAACACGCTGCCCGTGTGCGCGACGGTGCAGGGAGACGAGCCGTTTGGCCGGTGGGTGCAGGAGCTGCAGACGCAACTGACGGCTGCGCGCGAGCACGACAATGTGGCGCTGCCGGAGTTGGCAAAGATCGCGCGCGTCGGCACGGGCGACGAACTGTTCGATAGCTTGGTCGTCTATGAGAACTATCCAGCGGGAGCGGATGGCCCGGCGCTGCCGCTGCGCGTGGTGGGTGCGGAAAGCGAAGAGCACACGCACTACGCCGTGACGCTCGTCGCCTTCGCTACCGAGCAGCTCGGCTTCAAGCTCGGCTACGACACGCGGCAGCTGAACCGGCGTCAGGCGCAAGAAGCGGTGATGCATCTGCAGCGGGTGCTCGCTGCGTACGCCGAGCAACCCGAGCAGCGACTCGACGCGGTGTCGCTCGGCAAAGACGAAGACCAGCTCGGCTACTGGCGACAAACGCTCGACGGCGCCGCCGCGGCGCTCGAGCTGCCGACGGATAGGCCACGCCCGGCGGTGTTGAGCGGCAAGGCGGCTGCGCAGCGCTTCACGATCGCCAAAGCTCGCGTGCAAGAGCTCGAAGGAATGAGCAAGCGCCAAGGCGCGACGCTCGAGATGGCGCTGATGGCGGCGCTCGACGTGCTCTTGAGCCGCTACAGCGGACAAGACGATATCGTGCTCGGCGCATCCGCCGGGTGCGTGCGCGTCGACACGAGCGGGACGCCGAGCTTCGCAGAGTTGCTTGCCCGTGTGAAAGCGGCAGTGCTCGGAGCCGAAGCGCACGCGGAGGTGTCGTTCGCCAAGATCGTCGAGGCGCTGCGCCCCGAGCAGAGCGCGTCGCGCCACCCGGTGTATCAGGTGGCGTTCAGGCGTGACGAAGTCGTTGGCGAGGCGCCGCTGGATCTGACGTTCTCGGTGCGGGCGAGCGCTCGCGACGGAATCGACGCCAGCATCGAGTACGCGACGGACCTCTTCGATCGCGAGACGATCGAGCGGATGGCTGGGCACTACCAGAAGCTGCTCGATGCGATCGCGAAGAACCCGGACGAGAAGATCGGCGCGCTCGAGATGCTCGATGCTGCGGAGAAGCGCAAGGTCGTCGTCGAGTGGAACGCGACGCAGAAAGACTACGGCGAGCCGCGCCTCGTTTACGAGCTGTTCGAGGAGCAAGCGCGGCGGCGGCCGAACGCTGCAGCGCTGAGCATCGACGGACAGACGCTGAGCTACGGCGAGCTGAACAAGAAGGCGAACCAAGTGGCGCACGCGTTGATGAAGCGCGGCGTCGGTCCGGACACGTTGGTTGGGCTGTACTTTGAGCGCTCGCTGGCGCTCGTCGTCGCCATGTACGGCGTCGTGAAAGCCGGTGGCGCGTACGTGCCGCTCGACCCGAGCTATCCGAAGGATCGGCTCGACGCGATGCTGGCCGATGCGGCACCGGTTTGCGTGCTCAGCGAGTCGCGGCTCGGATTTGGCAAACAGGTTGGCATAGACGCGCTCAACCTCGACAGCGACTGGGCGCAATTTGCTGCCGAGAGCTCGGAGAATCCCGCGCGTCGCGCCGACGACGAGCACCTGGTCTATGTCATTTATACCTCGGGCTCGACCGGACGTCCGAAGGGCGTAATGAACGTGCACTCGGGGTTGAGAAACCGGCTGCTGTGGATGCAGTCGGAGTATCGGCTCGACGAGACCGACGTCATTTTGCAGAAGACGCCCTACAGCTTCGACGTGTCGGTGTGGGAGTTCTTCTGGCCCCTGATGATGGGTGCGCGGCTCGTGCTTGCCCGGCCGGACGGACACAAAGATCCCGTCTACCTACGCGAGGTGATCGACAAAGAAGGCGTCACGACACTGCACTTCGTGCCATCCATGCTGCAAGCGTTCCTGACGGGCACGGAGGCGCCGCGCAGCCCGCGCTTGCGACAGGTCTTCTGCAGCGGTGAGGCGCTGCCGCTGGAGGTGAAGAACCGCTTCTTGTCGGTGTCAAAAGCGGCGCTGCACAATTTGTATGGGCCGACCGAAGCCTCAATCGACGTGACGTATTGGCGGTGCGCGCCCGAGGATGATCGCGTGCCGATCGGTCGACCGATCGCGAACACCCAAATGTACGTGCTCGATAGAAATGGCGAGCCGACACCGGTGAGCATCGTCGGCGAGCTGTACATCGGAGGCATCGGCCTCGCGCGCGGCTACTTGAAGCGGCCGGAGCTGACGGCGGAGCGCTTCATCATGCACCCGACGTTTGGGCGATTGTACAAGACGGGCGATCTTGGACGCTGGAGCAAAGACGGCGCGCTCGAATACCTTGGCCGCAACGACAGCCAGGTGAAGGTGCGCGGCTTTCGCATCGAGCTCGGCGAGATCGAGGCCGCGCTGCAAAAGCAGGTCAAAGAAGCGGTGGTCGTCGTGCACGGCGAGGGGAGCAACAAACAACTCGTCGGCTACTACGTTGGCGAAGCGACGCCGCAAGCGTTGAAAGAAGCGCTCAGGCAAGCGCTGCCCGAGTACATGGTGCCGGCGATCTTGATGCCGCTCGGAGCGCTGCCGCTGTCGCCGAACGGCAAGATCGATCGCAAGGCGCTGCCTGCTCCGGAGGCGACGAGCGATGTGTACGTGGCACCGCGAAACGCAAGCGAGGAGCTCGTGGCGGGCGCGTACGCGCAAGTGCTGGGGCTCGAACAGCCTGTCGGCGCGCACGATGACTTCTTCGCGCTTGGCGGCCACTCGCTCTTGGCGACCCAGCTCGTCTCGCGCTTGGCGAAGATCTTCGGCAAGACAATCGCGCTCAGGACGTTGTTCGAAGCGCCGCGGGTCAGCGAGCTGGCGCTGCGGGTGGCAGCGGCGGAGCGCACGAGCTTGCCGGCGCTCGTGGCTCGAGCGCGGCCGGAGCGGCTGCCGCTCTCGTACGCGCAGCAGCGCTTGTTCTTCCTCTACCAGCTCGAGCCCGAGAGCGTCGCGTACCACATCACCGCCGGGATGCGTGTTCGCGGCGCGCTCGATGTGAAGGCGTTCGAGCGGGCGCTCAACGGCGTCGTCGCGCGGCACGAGAGCTTGCGCACGACGTTTCGTATGACGGGCGGCGTCGCCGAGCAGGTGGTGCACGCAGAGCTTCCGGTCGCGATCGAGCAGATAGAGGGAGCATATCAGGAAAAGCCGTTCGACTTTTTGCGTGGTCCGCTCGTGCGCTGCGCGGTGCGAAGCATTGGCCATGACGATCACGAAATCTACCTCACGATGCATCACATCGTGAGCGACGGCTGGTCGCTTGGCGTTTTTTGGCCCGAGCTATCGGCGCTCTATAATGGAGAAAGCCTCGCGCCGCTTGCGATGCAGTACGCCGACTACGCGCTGTGGCAACGCGAGCACGTCAAGCTCGATGCGCAAGAAGCATATTGGAAGCAGAAACTCTCCGGTGCTCCGGTGGCGTTGGAGTTACCGACGGACCGGCCGCGCCCGGCGGTGATGAGCCATCGCGGAGCGGCGCACACGTTCGCGATCGACGGCGCCGGCGTGCTCAATGCACTCAATGGGCTGAGCCGGGCCGAGGGCGTGACGCTGTACATGACGCTGCTCGCGGCGTTCGATGTCTTGCTCGCGCGCTACAGCGGGCAAGACGATATCGTCGTCGGCTCGCCGATCGCCAACCGCCAGTACGAAGCGACCGAGCCGCTCATCGGCTTCTTCGTCAACACGCTGTGCCTGCGCGCGGACCTGAGCGGCAACCCGACCTTCCGCGCGCTCTTGAAGCAAGTGAAAGAGACGGCGCTCGAGGCGTACGCGCATCAAGACCTGCCGTTCGAGAAACTGGTCGAGACGCTCAACCCCGAGCGGAGCACGGCGCGAAGTCCCGTGTTTCAAGTGATGTTCACGCTGCAGAACGCGCCCGATACGGGGGGCGCATTTTCGCCGGGGCTGACGTTCGAAGGGCTCAACGGGCAAGAGGTGCAAGCGAAGTTCGATCTGACGGTTGTGCTCTTTGAGAATCACGGGCGACTCGAAGGCGGCATCGAGTACGCGACCGACCTCTTCGATCGCGAGACGATCGAGCGGATGGCCGGGCACTATCAGAAGCTGCTCACCGCCATCGCGAAGAACCCGGACGAGAAGATCGGCGCGCTCGCCATGCTCGACGAGGCCGAGCGGCGAAAGCTCTTGGTCGAGTGGAACGCAACCGCGCGCGATTACCCCGTCGAGCAATGCGTTCACGAGTTGTTTGCGGCCCAAGCGAAGCGTACGCCCGACGCTGCCGCCGTGGTGGATGAACGCGGGACGCTCAGCTACCGCGAGCTCGACGAGCGTTCGAGCAAGCTCGGGCATCATCTGATCGAGCGGGGCGTTGGGCCCACGACTCTCGTTGGTTTTTGTCTCGAGCGCTCGCGGGAATCGGTGATCGCGGCGCTCGCCATCTTGAAAGCCGGTGGCGCTTACGTCCCGCTAGACCCGAGCTATCCGCGCGCTCGGCTCGAGTACATGCTCAATGATGCTGGACTGCACAGCGTCATCAGCACGTCTCGGATCGTCTCGTCGCTGGGGGCGTCGTTGGGGTTTGGCTCTAGCGCGCTGAAGATCGACGATGAATGGCCGGAAATTGACCGCCGGCCAGCGACAGACCCGGGTAAGCGGGCGTCGAGCGGCGATCGAGCCTACGTGATTTACACGTCGGGGTCGACCGGGCAGCCGAAGGGCGTCCAGATCGAGCATCGCGCGCTGATGAACATGGTGTGTTGGCACCAGGAGATGTTCGCGCTTGATGCGGACACGCGCATGACGCTGCTGGCAAGCATCGGCTTCGACGCGTCGGTTTGGGAGACGTGGCCGTATCTGACGTGTGGTGCCACGCTGTACGTGGTCAGCGACGAGCTCCGCGCCGATCCTTCGAGGCTCGCGCAATGGCTTTGCGAACATGCGCTGACCATGACGTTCCTCCCGACGCCGATTGCCGAGCTGGTGCTGCGCGAACCTTGGCAGAGGCCTGCTGCGTTGAAGCTCATGCAGGTTGCCGGCGATCGATTGAACCCCATTTTGCGGCGCGATCTGACGTTCGACGTCTTCAATCTCTACGGTCCAACTGAGAATGCGGTGATCGCGACCTATGCTCGCGTAACGCTGGGCGACCAGCGGGCGCCGTCGATCGGTGTGCCTATTGCCAACGTCATCGTCGACATTGTCGATCGGAACTTTCAGCTGGCGCCGATCGGCGTGTTTGGTGAGCTGTGCATTGGCGGAGCCGGCTTAGCGCGTGGCTATTTGAACCGACCGGAGCTGACGGCAGAAAAGTTCGTGGCCAATCCCCTGCGGTCGGGGCAGCGCTGCTATCGGACCGGCGATCTGGCGCGACGTCTGCCAAACGGCGATCTCGAGTTTCTCGGGCGCAACGACAGCCAGGTGAAGGTGCGCGGCTTTCGCATCGAGCTCGGCGAGATCGAAGCGGCGCTGCAAAAGCACGTCAAAGAAGCGGCGGTCGTGGCGCACGGCGAGGGAAGCAACAAGCAGCTCGTCGGCTACTATGTGGGCGATGCGACGCCGCAAGCATTGAAAGAGGCGCTCAAGCAAACGCTGCCCGAGTATATGGTGCCCGGGATCCTGATGTCGCTCGAAGCGCTTCCCCTGACGCCGAACGGCAAGGTGGATCGCAAGGCGCTACCGGCGCCCGAGGCGAAGAGCGGCGGTGAGATCCCGCGCAGCGAGCTCGAAAAGCGGATCGCGGCGGCGTGGTGCAAGGTGCTGAAGCGCGAGAGCGTCGGCGTCACGGCCAGCTTCTTCGACCTCGGCGGACATTCGTTGCTGCTCCTCGCGCTGCACAGTGAGCTCGAGACGCTGCTCGAGACCAAGATCTCGGTGGTGTCGTTGTTTCGAAACACGACCATCGAAGCGCAGGCCGCCTTCTTCCGCGGCGAGAAGACCGACGAGCCGGCGAGCCCGAGCCGCTTGGGCCAAAAGAGGACGAGTGGCCGGCAGATCGCAATCGTAGGCATGGCTCTGCGCGTGCCGGGCGCAAAGACGGTCAAGGAGTTTTGGGCCAACCTGATTGAAGGCAAAGTGCCTCTCAGCCGGCTCGATGACGCGACCCTGCGCGCCGCCGGAGCCAGCGAGTCGCTGTTACGAGACGAACGGTTGATTCGTACCTTCGGTCTCGTAGACGAGCTCGACAAGTTCGACGCGCCGCTGTTTGGTATCTCGCCGAGCGAGGCCGAGATCACGGATCCGCAGCACCGCCTGCTCTTGCAGTGTGCTTGGGAGGCGCTGGAAGACGCGGGTTACGTAGATGAGCAGCGCGCCGGTCGCGTGGGTGTTTTTGCGTCCGCCGCGCTCAGCTCCTATTGGCTGCAAAGGCGGCATTTGCCGAAATTCGGCAGCGTCGCGGCTGTCAGCGGCAATGGCGGTGATTTCGTCGCGACCAAGCTCGCCTTTCGTTTCAACCTCACCGGACCTGCGCTCGTCGTGCAAACGGCTTGCTCCTCGGGGCTCGTCACCGTGAACCTCGGCTGCGAAGCGTTGCTCGAGCAACACTGCGATATGGCGATCGCAGCCGCGGCATCGCTGCAAGTTGAGCCCGCGGGCGCGCTCTACGAGGCCGAAGGCATCATGTCACCGGATGGGCTTTGCCGCGCGTTCGACGCGAAGGCCAACGGTACGGGAAGCTCGAGCGGTGTCGCGGTCGTCGTGTTGAAGCGGCTCGATGATGCGCTGCGCGACGACGATCCGATCCATGCCGTGATCGACGCGTGTGCGACGAACAACGACGGCCATCGCAAGGACGGCTTCTTCGCGCCGAGCCCGGACGGCCAAGCCGAAGTCATCTCGGCGGCGCAGCAAATGGCGGCGGTGAGGGCCGAGGACATTGGCTACGTCGAGGCGCACGGGACGGGAACTCTGCTCGGCGATCCGATCGAGATCGCGGGTTTGTCCAAAGCGTTTCGCGGGAGCACGCAGAGGACGCAGTTTTGCCCAATCGGTTCGGTCAAGAGCAACATTGGCCACACCGACATGGCCGCGGGCCTTGTGGGTTTGATCAAGACGGCGTTGATCTTGAAGCACGGCGAGATTCCGCCGAGCGTGAATTTCTCGAATCCGAACCCGCTCATCGACTTTGCGAGCAGCCCGTTTTTCGTCAACGACCGTTTGCGCCCGTGGCCGGCGTCGGGAAAGCGGCGCATTGCTTGCGTGAGCTCGTTCGGCCTCGGCGGCACGAATGCGCATGCGATCGTCGAGGAAGCTCCGGCGCGCGCTCCGGCGAAGCCAGCGGTTCGCTCAGCTCAACTTCTCACGGTGTCGGCGATGTCGCAGGTCTCGCTCGCCGAAACGGCAGCGCGGCTCGCGGATCATCTCGAAGCGCACCCAGACGAAAGTCTCGCGGACGTCTCGTACACGTTGCAGATCGGACGGCGCGCGCTGCCCCTGCGCGTGGCCGTCGTGGCATCGACGGCGACCGAAGCGGCGCGCCAATTGCGGGACCAGCTGCGAGAGCAAGCGAAGACGGCGGCGAAGAGGAGCGAGCAACGACGCGTCGTGTTCATGTTCCCCGGCCGCGGCGTGCATCGGGTCGGAATGCTCGGGCGCCTCTACGAGACGGAAAAAGAATTTCGCGCGGTCGTCGATGAGTGCGCGGCGCTGCTCGAGCCGTTGCTCGGAGTGGATCTGCGTGAGGTGCTCTACCCGACGGCCGAGAAACGCGCATGGGCGGAGCAGCAGCCGGGCTACGTGCTCGAGCACGTCGGCGTGTTCGTCGTCGAGTACGCGCTCGCGCGGCAGTGGATGGCGTGGGGCATCAAGCCGCACGTCGTGATGGGACATAGTCTCGGCGAGTACGTGGCCGCGTGCTTGGCGGGCGTGTTCTCGTTGCCCGACGCGCTCAAAGTGGTGACGCTGCGCGCGCGGATTCACGACGCCCAACCCGCAGGTGTGATGGTTGCGGTGTTGGCAGCGCCCGAGAAAGTCGAGTCACTCCTCACCCCTGGCGCTGCCCTCGCCGTGATCAACGGTCGCGATCGGTGTACCGTCGCCGGCTCGCCGGAGGCAGTGGCGTCGTTCGAAGCCCGGTTGGTCGAAGAGAAGATCGAGTTTCAACGCGTTCGCTTGGCCGGGGCACCGCATACGCCGTTGATGGACGGCGCGCTCGAGCCGTTGCGCGAGGTGCTCGCGAGCGTGAAGTTGCAGGCGCCGCAGCTTGAGCTTCTGTCCTGCTACGCTGCCGAGCGGCCTGACTTCACGAGCAGAGAATATTGGGTGCAGCACCTGCGCCAGACCGTGCGCTTCTCGGCGATGGTCGATGCGATCGGGCAGAGCGGCGCGAATGTTTTCGTCGAAGTCGGGCCAGGGCACACGCTCTCGCGCTTAGTGACGCGCCAGCTTGGCTCGAGCTCACCACACGTCGTCGTGGCTTCGCAGGAGAGCGACGAGATCGAAGATCAAGCCGCGCTGCTGGGTGCGCTCGGTAACGCTTGGTGCGCCGGCGTCGAGCCGGACTGGAGCGCGCTGCATGGCGAGAAACGACGGCGCGTCAACCTGCCGACCTATGCTTTCGAGCAGCGCCGCTTCTGGGTCGACCGCGCACCCGATCAAGAGAAGGCGCCGGCCGAAAAGTCCGTAGACGAGTGGATCAACGTGCCGTTATGGCAACCTGCGTCGCCTGTGAACGTCGGCGCCGCCGGCCAGGCCGTCGACGAGTGGATCATCTTTTGCGATGAGGATGGCCCTGGGCGTGACGTCGCCAATCGCCTGCGCGCCGCCGGACACCGAACGGTTCTCGTTCGACCGGGAGCGGCGTACGCTGCGCGCGACGATGGCTCGATGACGATCGATCCTGCGCGCGAGGAGCACTATGACGCGCTGATCGAGAAGCTCGGCAAGAGAGGCCAAGCGCTCGGCAACGTGCTGCATCTATGGGCGTTGCCGTTCGCTGCGCAGTTGAGCGAGCACTTGCGAGGCCAGGCGCGAGGCACCTTGCAGGTGAGATGTCTCGATAGCTTGTTCTTCCTGGGTCGCGCGCTCGACAGAGCCGAGATCAAGGCTGCCAGTCTCTTCATCGTCGCGAGCGAGGCCTTCAGCGTCAGGCAAGAGGAACGTCTCGTCCCCGAAAAGGCGTTGGTGCTCGGGCCAGCGCGCGTCATGTCTCAGGAGTACGGCCATCTGTCGTGCCGGCTGATCGATGTCGGCGCGTCCGATGTCTCGGTCGACGCGATCATCGAAGAGATCACGAGCGGCGATGCGTTGCCCGTGGTCGCTCGGCGCGGCACGAGACGCTGGGTGCAATCCTACGCGCCGGTTCCCATGCGCGGAGAAGAATCCGGGCGAGCGGTATTTCGCGAGGGCGGCTGTTATCTCATTACCGGTGGCCTCGGCCGCATGGGCCAAGTCTTCGCCGAGTATTTGGCGAAGAGCTTCAAGGCGAAGCTTGTGCTGGTAGGGCGCCATGCAAGATCAGACATCGTGACACGCTTGACCGGGCTCGGCGGCGAAGCGCTGGTCGTTCCGGCCGACGTCGGCGAGCTCGCCGAAATGCAGGCCGCCGTGGCGCAGGCGCGCGCGCGATTTGGAGCGATCCACGGCGTCATCCACGCCGCCGGAGTCGTTTCCGACAAGCCGATCTTCGAGCTCACGAAGCGAGAGCTGGACGAAGTTGTCGACGCGAAGGTCGCCGGCACGCGCGTGCTGGAGCAAATCTTCGAGGAAGAGGCGCTCGACTTCCTGCTGCTTTGCTCGTCGACCTCTTCGATTTTGGGCGGCATGAAGTTCCTGCCATACGCCAGCGCGAACGCGTTTCTCGATGCGTTTGCGTTGGAGCAGCAGGTTCTTTTCCCTCGGCGCAAGACCATTGCCGTGAACTGGAACGGCTGGCGCTACGACGCGACGGCCGAGCACCGCGCGCGCACGCTTTACGAGGATTGGATCTCGCCGGCTGAGGGAGTGTTGCTAGCGACGCGAGCGCTGCGGCTCGGTGAGCCACGGGTCGTCATTTCCACACAGGACTTCAATGCGCTCGTCGATCGTGTGGCGTCGATGGCCTCGTCCGACACGCTCGCTCTTGCTGCGAACGACAACGAGCCTGCGCACGATGAGCAACATGCAGGCTTTTCTGGCGAGATGCAGGTCAAGCTCGCAGCGCTGTGGCGCGAAGTCCTCGGGGTAGAAAAGGTCGAGGCGAGCGACAATTTTCTCGCGTTGGGTGGAGACTCGCTTGCCGCCTTGCGCCTCGTCGCGCGCCTTCGCGATCGCTTCCACGTCGTCATCACGATGCGCCGTTTGATCGGCTGCCCGACCTTGGCCGAGATGGCGGCGCTTCTCGAAGCGAGCCAGGGCCGCGTCGTGTTGCCGGCGCTCGTCCCGCAAAAGAGGCCGGCGCGCTTGCCGCTGTCTTACGCCCAACAGCGGATGTATTTCCTTTATCGACTCGATCCCGAAAGCATCGCCTACAACCAGACCTTCGCGACGAAGATACGCGGCCCGCTCGATCTCGTTCGCTTCGAGCGCGCCGTGAATGGTGTCATCGCAAGGCACGAGAGCTTACGCACGACGTTTCGAGAGATTGATGGTGTTGCCGAACAAGTGGTGCACGCGGCCATGCCCGTTGCCCTCGAGCGATCGAGCGAAGCGTACGTCGATCGACCGTTCGACCTCGAAAAGGATCCACCAATACGGTGTCACGTGCGGCGGCTGCGGGACGATGAGCACGACATTCGCATCGTCATGCACCATATCGCGACTGACTTGGTGTCTTTTGCAACGCTATGGCGCGATCTCGCGAGCCTCTATGCCGGAAAGACTCTGCCGGAGCTGCCGATCCAGTACGTCGACTACGCGCTGTGGCAACGCGAGCACGTCAAGGTCGATCAGCAGGAGGCGTACTGGAAGAAGAAACTGACCGGTGCCCCTGCCGCCTTGGAGCTCCCCACGGACCGGCCGCGGCCGCCGGCGATGAGCCATCGCGGAGCTTTGTACGCGTTCGCGATTGAGAAGGCCGACGCACTCGATGCACTCAATGGGTTGAGCCAGACCGAAGGTGCGACGCTGTACATGACGCTGCTCGCAGCGTTCGACGTGCTCTTGAGCCGCCACAGCGGACAAGACGACATCGTCATCGGCACGCCGATCGCCAACCGCCAGTACGAGGCGACCGAGCCGCTCATTGGCTTCTTCGTCAACACGCTGTGCATGCGCGCCGACTCGAGCGGCAACCCGAGCTTCCGTGAGCTCTTGCGGCGCGTCAAAGAGACAGCGCTCGAGGCGTACGCGCATCAAGACTTGCCCTTCGAGAAGCTGGTCGAGACGCTCAACCCGGAGCGGAGCACGGCGCGAAGCCCGCTGTTTCAGGTGATGTTCACGCTCCAGAACGCGCCTGACGGAGGACGTGAATTTTCGCCCGGGCTGACGTTCGAGGAGCTCGACGCACAAGCGGTGCAGGCGAAGTTCGATCTGTCGCTCGGGCTCTCGGAGAATCAGGGCCGGCTCGAAGGCGTCATCGAGTACGCGACGGACCTCTTCGATCGCGAGACGATCGAGCGGATGGTCGAGCATTACCGGCAGCTGCTCGGCGCGATCGCGAAGAACCCGGACGAGAAGATCGGCAAGCTCGAGATGCTCGGCGAAGCGGAGCGGCAGAAGCTCTTGGTCGAGTGGAACGCGACCGAGCGCGACTACCCGCGCGGGCAGAGCATCCACGCGCTGTTCCTTGCGCAGGCGAAGAAGACGCCCGACGCCGTCGCGGTGGTGTTCGAAGATCAGACGCTCAGCTATCGCGCGCTCGATGAACGCTCGAACCAGCTCGCGCGCTATCTGCAGAAGCGCGGCGTGGGGCCGGAGACGCTCGTCGCCATCTGTGTCGAGCGCTCGCTCGACTTGATCGTCGGTCTGCTCGGCATCTTGAAGGCGGGCGGCGCGTACGTGCCGATCGACTCGGGCTATCCCAAAGATCGCATCGCGTACCTGCTCGACGATTCGAAGGCGCGCGTGGTGCTCGTCGACACGCAGAGCGCCGCGCTGCTGTCGCACCCGACGCAGGTACGCATCGATTCCGATTGGCCGGAGATCAAGAGAGAGAGCAGGGCGCCGCTGAACGACGCGGCGGGGCCGGCGAACCTCGTGTACGCGCATTACACGTCTGGCTCGACGGGGCTGCCGAAGGGCGTGGCGGTCGAGCATGGGTCGCTCATCAACCACATGCGCTGGTTCAACGAGGCGCTGGCGATCGGGCCGGACGACGTCGTGCTGCTGAAGGCGCCGATCGGCTTCGACATGGCGGTCTGCGAAGTGTGGGCAGGGTTGCTCACGGGAGCGCGGCTCGTCCTGGCGCGGCCCGAGGGGCACAAGGACGCCGCGTATTTGGTGCAAGCGGTCATCGATCATCGGGTGACGGTGCTGCAGCTCGTGCCTTCGGCGCTGCGCGCGGTGATCGGCGAAGAGGCGTTTTCGCGTTGCCGCTCGCTCAAGCACGTCGTCAGTGGCGGTGAAGAGCTGTCGCTGGAAATGACGAAGGCGTTCTTCGAGCGGCTGCCGACGGCGCGCCTGCACAACACTTACGGGCCGACCGAGACGACGATCGAGGTGACGTACTGGCCGTGCTCGCCGGCAGATGAGAGCGTTCCCATCGGTAAGCCGATCGCGAACACGCGGTTTTACGTGCTCGACCAAAACGGCGAGCCGACGCCGCAGGGCGTGGCGGGCGAGCTGCACATCGGCGGCGCGCAAGTGGCGCGGGGTTACCTCAACCGACCGGAGCTGACGGCGGAGAAGTTCGTCACGAGCCCGCTTACCTCGGGGCGCTTGTACAGAACGGGCGATCTTGTTCGCTATCGCAAAGATGGCAGCCTGATGTTCGTCGGGCGGCGCGACAATCAAGTGAAGATCCGCGGCTTCCGCATCGAGCTCGGCGAGATCGAAGCGACGCTGCAAAAGCAGATCAAAGAAGCGGTGGTCGTGGTTTACGGCGAGGGGAGCAACAAGCAACTCGTCGCCTACTACGTGGGCGAAGCGACGCCGCAAGCGTTGCGAGACTCGCTCAAGCAGCAGCTGCCCGAGTACATGGTGCCGGCGATCTTGATGCAGCTCCCGGCGTTGCCGCTGACGCCGAACGGTAAGATCGATCGCAAGGCGCTGCCGGCGCCGGAAGCGACGAGCGATGTTTACTTGGCACCGCGAAACGCCGCCGAGGAGCTCGTGGCGGGTGCGTACGCGCAAGTGCTCGGGCTCACGCAGCCTGTCGGCGCGCAACACGACTTCTTCGCGCTCGGCGGCCACTCGCTCTTGGCGACGCAGCTCGTCTCGCGCTTGGCTAAGATCTTCGGCAAGGCGGTTCCACTCAAAGCGTTGTTCGAAGCTCCTCGCGTCAGCGAGCTGGCGCTGCGGGTGGCGGCGGCGGAACGCACGAGCTTGCCGGCGCTCGTGGCGCAGGCGCGGCCGGAGCGGGTGCCGCTGTCGTACGCGCAGCAGCGCTTATTCTTCCTCCACCAGCTCGAGCCCGACAGCATCGCGTACCACATCACGAACGCGATGCGTGTTCGCGGCCCGCTCCACGTCGCGGCGTTCGAGCGCGCGCTCAACGGCGTCATCGCGCGGCATGAGAGCTTGCGCACGACGTTTCGCGAGGCGGAGGACGGTATCGCCGAGCAGGTGGTGCACGAGCAACTGCCGGTGAGGATTGAACAGCTGGACGGAGCGTTTCAGGAAAAGCAGTTCGACTTTTTGCGTGGGCCGCTCGTGCGCTGCGCGGTGCGACCGGTCAGCCAAGACGAGCACGAAGTCTATCTCAGCGTGCATCACATCGTCAGCGACGGCTGGTCGGCGGGCGTCTTTTGGCGCGAGCTGTCGGCGCTCTACAATGGCCAGGGCTTGCCGCCGCTCACGGTGCAGTACGCCGACTACGCGCTGTGGCAGCGCGAGCACGTCAAGCTCGATCAGCAGGAAGCGTATTGGAAACAAAAGCTCTCTGGCGCCCCCGCCGCGTTGGAGTTGCCGACGGATCGGCCGCGCCCGGCGGTGATGAGCCATCGCGGAGCTCTGCACACGTTCACCATCGAGAAGGCCGGCCCGCTCCATGCGTTGAGCCAGACCGAGGGCGCGACACTATATATGACGCTGCTCGCGGCGTTCGACGTGCTCTTGAGCCGTTACAGCGGTCAAGACGACATCGTCATCGGCTCGCCGATCGCCAACCGCCAGTACGAGGCGACCGAGCCGCTCATCGGCTTCTTCGTCAACACGCTGTGCATGCGCGCCGACTCGAGCGGCAACCCGAGCTTCCGGGCGCTCTTGCGCAAAGTCAAAGAGACGACGCTCGAGGCGTACGCGCATCAAGACTTGCCGTTCGAGAAGCTGGTCGAGGCGCTGAACCCCGAGCGGAGCACGGCGCGCAGCCCCGTGTTTCAGGTGATGTTCACGCTCCAGAATGCGCCTGACGGAGCCGGTGAATTTGCGCCGGGGCTGACCCTCGAGGGGCTCACCGGCCAAGCGGTCCAGGCGAAGTTCGATCTGACGGTCGGGCTCTGGGAGAATCAGGGCCGGCTCGAAGGCGCGATCGAGTACGCGACGGACCTCTTCGAGCGCGAGACGATCGTGCGAATGAGCGAGCATTTTCGGACGCTGCTCAGCGCGATCGCGAAGAACCCGGACGAGAAGATCGACGCGCTCGAGATGCTCGGCGAAGCGGAGCGGCAGAAGCTCGTCGTCGAGTGGAACGCGACGAAGCGCGACTACCCGCGCGACCAGAGCATCCACGCGCTGTTCGCGGCGCAGGCGAAGAAGACGCCCGACGCCGTGGCGGTGGTGTTCGAAGATCAGGCGCTCAGCTACCGCGCGCTCGATGAACGTTCGAACCAGCTCGCGCGCTATTTGCAAAAACGAGGTGTAGGAGGCGCCGGGCCGGAGACGCTCGTCGCCATCTGCGTCGAGCGTTCGGCGGAGATGGTCGTCTCCCTGCTCGCGATCTTGAAGGCGGGCGGCGCGTATGTGCCGGTCGATCCGAAGTATCCGCAGGCCCGGATCGCGCACATCATCGCAGATTCACAGGCGAGCATCGCGGTGACGACCAAGGCGCTGGCGCCGCTGTGCGCGGGGATTGACGCGCTGGTGACGCTCGATACGCTCGGCAAGGACATCGGCAAAGAAGCGACGTCGCCGCTCAAGACGCGGGTCGATCCGAAGCAGCTCGCGTACATCATCTATACGTCCGGCTCGACCGGTGGTCCCAAAGGCGTCGCCATCGAACATCGTAACGCCGTGACGCTCATCCATTGGGCGCGCGAAGAGTTCAGCGACGAGGAGCTGTCCGGCGTTTTGGCGGCGACGTCTATCTGCTTCGACTTGTCGGTGTTCGAGCTCTTCGTGCCGCTCGCGTGGGGCGGAACGGTGATCGTCGCTGAGAACGCGCTCGCGCTCGGGCAGCTGCCGGCGCGCGAACGAGTGAAGCTCGTCAACACCGTGCCGTCGGCGATGACGCAGTTGGAAGCGACGGGCGCGATTCCCGAGAGCGTTTGCGCGATCAACTTGGCCGGCGAGGCGCTGTCAGACCAACTCGTCCAGAAGCTCTACGGACATGCGCACATCCGTCGCGTGCGCGATCTCTACGGTCCAAGCGAAGACACGACGTACTCGACGGCAGCGCTGCGAAAGAAGGGTGCCGATTCGGTCGTGACGATCGGGCGACCGATCGCCAATACGGTGGTGTACCTTTTGAGCCCCGAGATGGAGCTCGTGCCGCAAGGCGCCAACGGAGAAATCTGCATCGGCGGGCAGGGCCTCGCGCGCGGGTATCTGCATCGGCCGGAGCTGACGGCGGAGAAGTTCATCACGCACCCGGTCTACGGGCGGCTCTATCGCACGGGAGATCTCGGGCGGTGGCTGGCGAGCGGCGAGCTCCAATACCTCGGGCGGCGCGACAACCAGGTGAAGGTGCGCGGCTTTCGCATCGAGCTCGGCGAGATCGAAGCGGCGCTGCACAAACACGTCAAAGAAGCCGTGGTCGTCGTGTACGGCGAGGGCAGCCACAAGCAGCTCGCAGGCTACTACGTGGGCGACGCGGCGCCGCAAGCGCTGAAGGACGCGCTCAAGCAAGCGCTGCCCGAGTACATGGTGCCGGCGATCTTGATGCCGCTTGAAGCGCTGCCGCTGACGCCGAACGGCAAGATCGATCGCAAGGCGCTGCCGCCGCCGGAAGCGCCGAGCGACGGTGACTACATCGCACCGCGAAACCCCGCCGAGGAGCTCGTCGCCGGTGCGTACGCGCAAGTGCTCGCGCTCACGCGGCCGGTCGGCGCGCACGACGACTTCTTCGCGCTTGGCGGCCATTCGCTCTTGGCGACGCAGCTCATGTCTCGCTTGGCGAAGATTTTTGGCAAGGCGATCGCGCTCAGGACGTTGTTCGAAGCGCCGCGCGTCAGCGAGCTGGCGTTGCGCGTGGCTGCGGCGGAGCGCACGAGCTTGCCGGCGCTCGTGGCGCAAGCGCGGCCGGAGCGGGTGCCGCTGTCGTATGCGCAGCAGCGCTTGTTCTTTCTTTACCAGCTCGAGCCCGAGAGCGTCGCGTACCACATCACGAACGCGATGCGTGTTCGCGGCGCGCTCGACGTCAGTGCGTTCGAGCGGGCGCTCAACGGCGTCATCGCGCGGCACGAGAGCTTACGCACGACGTTTCGTCTGACCGCGGGCATCGCCGAGCAAGTGGTGCACGAGCGGTTGCCGGTCGCGGTCGAGCAGTTAGAAGAAGCGTATCAGGAAAAGCCGTTCGACTTTTTGCATGGGCCGCTCGTGCGCTGCGCGGTGCGGACGGCGAGGCAAAGCGACGCTGGCAAGGACGAGCACGAAGTCTACCTCAGCATGCATCACATCGTCAGCGACGGCTGGTCGCTCGGAGTCTTTTGGCGCGAGGTGTCAGCGCTCTACAACGGCGAGGGCTTGCCGCCACTCGCGGTGCAATACGCCGACTACGCGCTGTGGCAACGCGAGCACGTCAAGCTCGATGCGCAAGAAGCGTACTGGAAGCAAAAGCTCGCTGGCGCACCGGCGGCTTTGGAGTTGCCGACCGACCGGCCGCGTCCGGCGGTGATGAGCCATCGCGGAGCGGTGCATACGTTCGCCATCGAGAAGGCGGAGACGATCAATGCGTTGAGTCGGACCGAGGGCGTGACGCTGTACATGACGCTGCTCGCGGCGTTCGACGTCTTGCTCGCGCGCTACAGCGGTCAAGACGACGTCGTCGTGGGCTCGCCGATCGCTAACCGCCAGTACGAGGCGACCGAGCCACTCATCGGCTTCTTCGTCAACACGCTGTGCATGCGCGCGGACTTGAGCGGCAACCCGAGCTTCCGGGCGCTCTTGAAGAAAATGAAAGAGACGGCGCTCGAAGCGTACGCGCATCAAGACTTGCCGTTCGAGAAACTGGTCGAGGCGCTGAACCCCGAGCGGAGCACGGCGCGAAGCCCGTTGTTTCAGGTGGCGTTCGTCTTGCAGAATGCGCCTGACGGAGGACGTGAATTTTCGCCTGGCCTCACGTTCGAGGGGCTCGGCGGCCAAATGGTCCAAGCGAAGTTCGATCTGACGGTCGGCCTCTGGGAGAATCAGGGTCGGCTCGAAGGCGTCATCGAGTACGCAACGGACCTCTTCGATCGCGAGACGATCGAGCGGATGGTCGGGCACTACCAGCAGCTGCTAGGCGCGATCGCGAAGAACCCCGACGAGAAGATCGGCGCGCTCGAGATGCTCGGCGAAGCGGAGCGGAAGAAAGTCGTCGTCGAGTGGAATGCGAGCGAGCGCGATTATCCGCGCGACAAATGCATCCACGAGCTCTTCGAAGAACAAGTCGAGAAGACGCCGGACGCGACCGCCGTCGTCTTCGGCGATCGCAGCCTGAGCTATCGCCAGCTCGACGAGTGGTCCAATCGGCTCGCCAACCGCCTGCGCGAACGAGGTGTCGGCGTCGAGTCGCTCGTGGCGGTGAGCATCGAACGCTCGCTCGAGATGGTCGTCGCCGTTTTGGGGATCCTGAAGGCGGGCGGCGCCTACGTTCCGATCGATGCCGAATATCCCGAAGACCGCCGCGCCTTCATGCTGGGTGACAGCGGCGCAGAGGTGCAGCTGCAGCGCTGCGATGTGACGGAGGCGAGCCTCGGCGAGTATTCGCCGCGCCGAAAGCGCATCGATCAGACGAGCGAGAGCGCGGCGTACGTCGTTTACACCTCGGGTTCGACGGGCACTCCGAAGGGCGTCATCGCGCTGCACAAAGGCGTCGTGCGTCTGGTCAAGAATACGAATTACCTCTCGCTCCATCCGCGTCAGACGTTCTTGCAGATCTCGCCGCTCGCGTTCGATGCCTCCACGATCGAGATCTGGGGCCCGTTGCTCAACGGCGGCCGTCTCGTCATCGCCGAGCCCGGACGGTTGGCGCTCGCAGACATCGCGCGCGTGATGTCGGAGCGGCGGATCACGACCGCCTTTGTGACCACCGCGCTCTTCCAGCAATTGGCCGAAAGCGACGCGGACGCGTTTGCGACCTTGCAAGAGCTGATGGTGGGCGGTGAGGTGACGTCGCCGGGACACGTGAAGAACGTGGTCGCGCGCCATCCGCGGCTGCGCTTCATTCACGTCTACGGGCCGACCGAAAACACGACGTACAGCACCTACTTCGACGTTGGCCAAGACACGCGCGAGCCGTTGCCGATCGGATACCCACTCGCGAACAGCACCTGCTACGTGCTCGACAGAAACGGCCAGCCGGCGCCGATCGGCATCGTCGGCGAGCTCTTCGTCGGCGGCGACGGACTCGCGCGCGGTTATCTCAATCGTGCGAAGCTCACCGAAGAGCGCTTCGTCACTCACGCGCAGCTTGGACGGCTCTACAAGACGGGCGACTTGGTGCGGTGGCTGCCGTCCGGTGCGCTCGAGTTCATTGGCCGCAACGACAATCAGGTGAAGTTGCGCGGCTTCCGCATCGAGCTCGGTGAGGTCGATGCGGCGCTGCAAAAGTTGGTCAAAGAAGCGATCGTCGTCGTGCACGGCGAGGGCAGCAACAAGCAGCTCGTCGGTTACTACGCGGGCGAAGCGACGCCGCAAGCGTTGAGGGAGTCGCTCAAGCAAGCGCTGCCCGAGTACATGGTGCCCGGGATCTTGATGCAGCTCCCTGCGCTGCCGCTGACGCCGAACGGCAAGGTCGATCGCAAGGCGCTGCCCGCTCCAGAGGCGAAGAGCGACGGCGAGATGCCCCGCACCGAGCTCGAAAAGCGGATCGCGGCGGTGTGGTGCCAGGTCTTGAAGCGCGAGAGTGTCGGCGTTTCGGTGAGCTTCTTCGAGGTGGGCGGACACTCGCTCTTGCTCCTCGCGCTGCACAGCGAGCTCGAGGCCCTGCTCGAGACCAAGATCTCGGTGGTGTCGCTGTTTCAAAACACGACGGTAGAAGCGCAAGCGGCCTTCTTCCTCGGTGGAAAGGGCCTCGGCGGCAAGAGCGACGAGCAGGCGACGCCAAGGCGATTAGGCCAAAACAAGGCGAGCAGCCGGAAGATCGCCATCGTCGGCATGGCCCTGCGTGTTCCGGGTGCAAAGACGGTCGGCGAGTTTTGGGCGAATCTCACCGAAGCGAAGGTGCCTCTCAGCCGGCTCGATGACGCGACTCTGCGGGCCGCGGGCGCCAGCGAGGCGCTGCTACGAGACGAACGGTTGATTCGCACAGTCGGTTGCGTCGACGACCTCGACAAGTTCGACGCCGCGCTCTTTGGCATGTCGCCGAGCGAGGCCGAGATCACCGACCCGCAGCAACGCCTGCTCTTGCAGTGTGTGTGGGAAGCGCTCGAAGACTCCGGATGCATCGACGAACGCCGCAGCGGTCGTATCGGCGTCTATGCGTCGAGCGGCCGCAGTCAGTATTGGCAACGCCGGCTGCAGCATCCGAAGTTTTCGAGTATGGTCGCACTGAGCGGTAACGGCGCGGATTTCATCGCCTCCAAGCTCGCCTTTCGCTTCAACCTGACCGGACCAGCGCTCGTCGTCCAAACCGCCTGCTCCTCGGGGCTCGTCACCGCAAACCTCGGCTGCGAAGCGCTGATCGACCAACACTGCGACGTGGCGATCGCTGCCGCGGCCTCGCTGCAGGTCGAGCCGGCCGGTGCGATCTACGAGCCTGACGGCATCCTGTCCCCGGATGGGCTTTGCCGCGCGTTCGACGCGAAGGCCAACGGCACGACGGGCTCGAGCGCCGTGGCCGTCGTCGTGCTCAAGCGGCTCGAGGATGCGCTTCGCGATGGTGATCCGATCCATGCCGTGATCGACGCTTGCGCGATCAACAACGACGGCCATCGCAAGGACGGCTTCTTCGCGCCGAGCCCGGACGGCCAAGCCGAAGTCATCTCGGCGGCGCAGCAAATGGCGGCGGTGAAGGCGGAGGACATCGGCTACGTCGAGGCGCATGGAACCGGAACGTTGCTCGGCGATCCGATCGAGATCGCAGGCTTGTCGAAAGCGTTTCGCGCGAGCACGCAGAAGACGCAGTTTTGCGCGATCGGATCGGTCAAGAGCAACATCGGCCACACCGACATGGCCGCGGGCCTCGTGAGCTTGATCAAGACGGCGTTGATCTTGAAGCACGGCGAGATCCCGCCGAGCGTGAATTTCTCGAGCCCGAACCCGCTCATCGATTTCGAGCACAGCCCGTTCTTCGTCAACGATCGTCTCCGCCCGTGGCCTGAGTCGACGAAGCGACGCCTCGCCGGCGTGAGCTCGTTCGGCCTCGGCGGCACGAATGCTCATGCGATCGTCGAAGAAGCCCCGGCCCGCGCGCCAGCGAACCCCGCGCTTCGCTCTCCCCAAGTGCTGCCGCTCTCGGCGATGTCGCACGTCTCGCTCGCCGCGTCGGCGGCGCGGCTCGCGGGTCATCTCGAAGCGCACCCAGACGAAAGTCTCGCGGACGTCGCGTACACGTTGCAAGTCGGACGGCGCGCGCTGCCCCTGCGCGTGGCGGTCGTGGCATCGACGGCGACCGAAGCGGCGATGCAACTGCGCGAGCAGGTGAAGACGGCTGCTCGCAAGAGCGATCAGCGACGCGTCGTGTTCATGTTCCCCGGGCGCGGCGTGCACCGCGTCGGGATGCTCGGCCGCCTCTACGAGACGGAAAAGGAGTTTCGCGCCGTCGTCGACGAGTGCGCAGAGCTCCTTCGGCCGCTGCTTGGCCTCGACCTCCGTGAGGTGCTCTACCCGAGCGCCGACAAACGCGAGTGGGCCGAGCAGCAGGGCTATTTGCTCGAGCACGTCGGGGTGTTCGTCGTCGAGTACGCGCTGGCGCGGCAGTGGATGGCGTGGGGCATCAAGCCGCAAGTCGTGATCGGACACAGTCTCGGCGAGTACGCCGCCGCGTGCTTGGCGGGCGTCTTCTCGTTGCCCGACGCGCTCAAAGTCGTGACGCTGCGCGCGCGCATTCACGACGCGCAGCCGGCGGGCGTGATGCTGGCGGTGCAGGCATCTGCTGAGCAGGTGGCGCCGCTGCTGACCGACGGCGCGACGATGGCGGTCATCAACTGCAAGGATCGATGTGTCGTCGGCGGCTCGCCGGAAGCGATTCGTGCGTTCGAAGGCCTCTTGGAGAAAGAAGGGCTGCAGGGCCGGCGAGTGAAGCTCCTCGGAGCACCGCACACGCCGCTCATGGACGGCGCGCTCGAGCCTTTGCGCGAGGTCATCGCGAGTGTGAAGTTGCAGGCGCCGCAGATCGAGCTTCGGTCCTGCTACTCGTCTGAACGCGCTGACTTCACGAGCGTCGAATATTGGGTGCAGCACCTGCGCCAGCCCGTGCGCTTCTCGGCGATGGTCGATGCGCTCGCTGAGAGTGGCTCGAGCGTTTTCATCGAAGTCGGGCCAGGGCACACCCTCTCGCGCTTGGTGACGCGTCAGCTTGGAGCGTCTGAGCATCGCGTCGTTGCGTCGCAGGAGCATGAGGACAAAGACGATCAAGTCGGCTTGCTCAGCGCCGTCGCGCAGGCGTGGTGCGCGGGCGTGCAGCCCGATTGGGACGCGTTGCACGGCGAGAAACGACGGCGCGTCAACCTCCCGACCTACGCGTTCGAGCAGCGCCGCTATTGGGTCGACGCCGAGCCCGTGGTGGTGCCTCGTAGCGACTCGATCGACGAGCTGTGTCAGGCGCCGGTCTGGCGACTCGCATCGCCGCCGCGGGCGCCTGTCGAGCGGCAGAGTGGCGCTTGGGTCGTCTTCTGCGACGAGCTCGGGGTCGGGAGAGAGGTGGCGCGTCGTCTCCTGGCGCTCGGCGACGAGATCATCGAAGTGCGTGCGGGCGCGGGTTTCGAGGCGCAGCCCGATGGCTCGTTCACGATTGATCCTGCGGAGGAAAGCCACTACGAGCGGCTCATCGAGCGGATCAAAGCGAGCGGCGGATCGCTCAAGAACACGCTGCACCTTTGGGGCTACCCGCCGGCGAAGAGCTTGTCAGCGGAGCGCTGGCGGGAGCGTTGCTTCGACAGCCTGATCCTCTGGGCGCGTGCGCTCGACAAGAGCGGCAACCAAGCGGCGGGGCGGATGGTGATCGCGACGAGCGAGAGCCAGAGCGTCAGCGGGCAAGAAGAGGTGCGGGCCGAGAAGGCGCTCGCCATCGGGCCGCTGCGCTTGATTCCGCGGGAGTATCCGCACATCCACTGTCGGATCGTCGATCTCATTCCAGCGCCCGGTGCCGCCGAGCTCGTGTTCAATGAGGCCATCAGCGACGACTCGGCGCCGTTGGTTGCGTATCGTCAGCGTAGGCGCTGGGAACAGTCGTTCGAGCGGCTGCACGTCGGCGACGGTACAAAGGGCCGCGCGTACCTGCGAGCCGACGGCACCTATCTGATCACGGGTGGTCTCGGCGGTATCGGCCTGACGCTTGCGAGCTATTTGGCGCGCGTGTTCCAGGCGAAGTTGGTCTTGGTCGGGCGAACGGGATTGCCGTCGAAGAGCGAGTGGCCCGAGTCTCTCGCGAGCAAGAAGTCGGCCGAGACCTGTCGTCGCATCGAACAAGTGATGGAGCTCGAAAAGCACGGGAGCGAAGTGCTCGTGTGCGAGTCCGACGTCGCCGACATGGCACAGATGCGGGCGGTCATCGAGCAGACACACCAACGCTTCGGCGCGATCACCGGCGTGATTCACGCGGCGGGACGCTTCGAACCGCAATACATCTTCGAAGCGACCCGCGCCGGCTCGGATCGAGTGCTCGGACCGAAAGTGGCCGGAAGCCGCGTTCTCGAACAGCTCTTGAAGGAAGAGCCTCTCGATTTTTTCGTGCTGTGCTCGTCGCTCAACGCGCTTCTCGGTGGTATCGCAGCTGTAGACTACGTCGCGGCCAACGCGTTTTTGGATCTGTTCGCGCAAGAGCAACAACGCCTGTTGCCCGAGCGTAAGACCGTCTCGATCAACTGGAACACGTGGCGTGACGTCGGCATGGCCGCGCGCGAGGCTGCCGAGTCAGGGAAAGCGCTCCTCGAAGACGCGATCTCGCCGAGCGAGGGCATTGGCATCTTCGAGCGCGTGCTCGGCACGAACGCGCCGCACGTGGCGGTGTCGCGATGGGAGATCGCGATCGAGCGCGCCGCACCGGCGGAGGCCGATGCAGCCGTCGCGACGGACGACACGAACGTCTCCGCCGACGACACCACCGTCTACGAGAACGACAACGAACGGCGGCTCGCCGCGCTCTGGCGAGAAGTTCTAGGCCAAGCGCGGGTCGAGCGCACGGACGATTTTTTCGCGCTCGGTGGCGACTCGCTCGCTGCGCTTCAGCTCGTCGCTCGCCTGCGTGAGCGCCTCAACGTGAGCGTGAGCATGCGCGTGTTGCTCGAGCGGCCCACGCTGTCGCAGATGGCCGCGCTCATCGAGACGACGGCGGCGCCGAGCGCTGTGCCACGGCTTGCGGCGCGAGCGAAACGCACTGCGCACGTTCCGTTGTCGTACGCGCAGCAACGCTTGTTCTTCCTCTATCAGCTCGAGCCCGAGAGCGTGGCCTACCACGTCATTCAGGCCCTGCGCGTCGGTGGGCCCCTCGATGCCAGTGCGTTCGAGCGCGCGCTCAACGGCGTCGTCGCGCGAC
>JADLHZ010000052.1 GCA_020848545.1 Deltaproteobacteria bacterium
TCAGATCGATTCTCTCTTTGAAGCACATCTCCAATCCGTTTCACCCGACGGCACAATTCGAGAGCCAGTCCGCGCGCGTGTCAGGAAGAAAATGGGATGCTGCCGGTGGAACAGCGTGAGAGCCGACGGTAGCTCCGGCCGCAACGATGGTTGAGGTAAAAGAAGACCATGGCGCTCCCTGAATTTGTCGCTCAGCACGCTGAACGTGCCCTGGCTGCGTTCTGCGACCGGCGCGTTCCTGCTCGTGCGCGCGATCAAATCCAGCTACGGTATTCTGCTCGAGGCGACAGCATCACGCTCCTCGAGACCAGGCCAAGATGGAACGACCCGAACGCGGCTTGGACCGAACAACCAATCGCGCGCTTTGACTTCGACGGTCAGGACGGCGTTTGGCTCCTCAAGTGCGCGGACCGCAATGGCCGCTGGCGCGCCTATGACCGAGTCGGCGCAACCAAGCGGTTCGAGGATTTGTTGGGCGAGATTGACAGAGATCCAACCGGAATTTTCTGGGGATAAGGCGTATCGCGGACGGGGCAGGGGAGACATTCCGGCCAGCAGCGACATTGAGGCCATCGGTGTCCTCATCGACGGAAGGCCTGAGTGAGCTCGCGCAGGAGCTAACGGCAGCCGATGACGATCTGCGAGGATACCTGAGGCACGAGCTGAAGAGCCTCGTCACCAATTGCTGGTTCTTGGACGTCGTCGAAGGCTTCCTCCCGGCAGGGCCAGCGAGTCGGACGGAGCGAGCGGTCGGCATCATGCGTCGATTTTCAGCGACTGAGTAGGATCGTCGGCGCAACGACGATTCCGTTCCCGCTCCACCAATGCTCCACGGAGAGGACCTTTCTTGGTCTTTGCCGTCCGCGCTTGTCCACTACCGACATTCGCGTTTGGGCTTATGTTTTACGGGGTGAAAGCGAATTCCCATGCGCCGTCGCCCTGTTCATTTTGCGGAAACCTGCCGTCACCATCGCAGCGTGCGCCGACATCTCGCCCTTGATCACCTTGGCGTGGCATGGAGCGTGCGGTATTCGATTCACCGAAAACGAGCCCACGCTTCGCCTGGGTGACGCCCAGAGGCGAAGGAGGGTTGCTGGCGTGTCGTGTCGCTCGAAGCGAAGCACGAGCCATTCTGTGCGGTTTTGCGGGTTCTTGGCGCGAGTCGAGGCGGTCACGGTGGTCATGCTGCCCGCCTGTCGATCTTGATCGTTGCCTCGAAAGGCATACGGGTACTGGGGAACTCGATCAGCGTGTCCCCGCTACCAACTTTTCTTCAGAGAACCCGCCTACTTACGCGCGAAGCTGAGTAGGCGGGTTTTCTCGTTTCCCCTCCGGATCCACCAATGCTCCACGGCTCTCCAAAAGCGCCACCGCGTCGACTTTCGCCGATGGGCTCAGGTGCATGTAGCGCATCGTCGTGGTGATGCTCGCGTGGCCCGCCAGATCTTGGATCGCCTTCGCGCTCGCGCCCCTCATAGAGAGGTGAGAGCAGAAGGTGTGACGCAGGATGTGCAGCCTGCCGTTGACGACCATACCAGCGCGCTTTTGGATCCGTTCCTCCGTTCCATCCAACCGTTGATCGCTTCGAGTGTCGCTGGGTCGCCGTTGTCTTGGTAGAGCACGCCGTCGCCGCGGAGATGCCACGACATGCGACGGCCTCAGCTGGGCGCCGTGAGACGGCGCAGCGCACACCCGACGTCGATAACCCTGTGATGTGCCGGATGCGGTGAAGGTATCGGGCTGCGCCATGGCGATGCATCGGCCGGCCGCCAGTCGCGCGACCGCCGGCCACTCTCGTGCGACAGATGAAGAAGGCGGGTCGGACGTTGTCTCAGATCGCCGCTGAGCCGCTCCAACCGACCCTTTTTTTGCAGTTTGCGTTCAGGCCGGCGCGTCGATGCTGATCTCGAGATGATTGCGGGGGGGCGGTCTGGCGGGCGGATACCGCAATGTCGCACGCGGGCAATTCGTGCAATTAATCACGTCATTGGAGGGTCCCATCATGCGCGTCCTGCTGGCTTGCTGCGCCTCGCTTTCTATTGTCGCCGCCGGAGCGCCGGGCGCCGAGGCCGCCACCTTCTGCGTCGACGAGAACACCGACACCAACGACGGAGGCTGCAGCGCAGTGTGCAATCCCGGCGGCGGCTGCTCGCTCCGCGAGGCAATCACCGCCGTTAACGCCGCCGCTGGCGCCGACACGATCATCTTCTCGATCGCGGGCGCCGGCCCTCACACGATCGCTCCGGCGACGGCTCTGCCGCCGATCACCGACGCCGTGCTCATCGACGGGTTCACGCAGCCGGGCGCGCAGGCCAACACACTGGCGATCGGCAACGACGCGGTGATGAGGATCGTCATCAACGGCGACAACGGCGGCACGCCGATCAGCGCGCCGGGGCTCAGCATCACGGGGGCAGCGGCCAGCGGCACCACCGTGCGAGGGCTGGTCATCAACGCGTTCTCGGGGAACTCGGGCGGCTATGGTGTCGGCGTCGCGATCTCCGACGCGGGCAACGTCACCGTCGAGGGCTGCTTCATCGGCACGAATGCCGCGGGCACCGCGGCTGCGGCAAACCGATCGGGCGTCTCCCTCGCCGGCGGGGCAGGGCTCGTCGATTGCCGCATCGGCGGGACGACGCCTGCGGCGCGCAACGTGATCTCGGGCAACATCAACGGGGGCGTCACTTCGAACAGCGGCACAGGGCTCGCCGGCTGCCGCATCCAAGGCAATTACATCGGCACGAACGCGACCGGCACCGCCGCTATCGCCCAGCAAGACAACATCATCATCCAGACCAACACGAACGGCGTGCTCATCGGAGGAGCCAGCGCGGGGGCGCGCAACGTCCTCTCCGGCAGCAATTTCGGCGTGACCTTGTACCACGCGTCGAACCACGTGATCATGGGCAATTACATCGGCGTTTCGGCCAACGGCCTCAGCGCCATCCCGAACGTGAGCGCCGGCATTGCGGTGTTCACGACGGCCGGTATCTGTCAGCAAAACCAGATCGGCGGGCCGAACCCCGGCGAGGGGAACCTCATCGCCGGCAACCCCGAGGGCGTGCGGTTCTCGGGCACCGAGGTGCGCAACAATCGCGTTGAGGGCAACCGCATCGGCACCAACGCGAACGGCGCGGCGCTCCCGAACACGGACGCGGGAGTCGCACTCCTGAGCCTGAACAAAGCCAACACGATTGGCGGGCTCGCGACGGGCGCGGGCAACACCATCGATGCCGCGGTCGGCTCGGCGCGAGGTGTCGTCATTGCCACCTCGGTGGAGCAACAGATCATCGGCAACACGATTCGCAACACCGGTGGCGCCGGCATCGTCGTGTCGGGAGCGAGCGCGCGTAACCGCCTCTCCACCAATAGCATCGCGACGAGCGGAACGCTCGCGATCGATCTCGCTCTTGACGGGCTCGTCGCGTCCAACGACGCAGGCGACGGCGACGGCGGCCCGAACGACCTGCAGAACTTTCCCGTCACCAGCGCGGCCTTCAGCGACGGTGTTCACACGCGCATCGTCGGCAGTTTGCCGTCGTCGGCGAGCGCGTCCTTCGTCATCGAGTTTTTCGCCAACGCCAGCTGCGACAACTCGGGCAATGGGCTCGCGGAGCGCTACCTCGGCGCGTCGAACGTGTTGACCGACGGCACCGGCAACGCGGCCTTCGACGTCGAGCTCGTCACCGACGTGAGCGCCACGGAGGTGATCACCGCGACCGCGACCGATAGCCTCGGTAGCACCTCTGAGCTCTCGGCGTGTCAGGCCGTGGTGCGTCCCGGTCGCATCGAGTTCGTGACGAGCAGCGTCGCAGCGGCCGAGGGCGATCCGGCGGCGAGTGTCACCGTCGTTCGCGTTGGCGGCAGCTCGGGCGCGGTCAGCGCCACGATCACGACGAGTGGAACAGCCGTCAGCGGCAGCGACTACGCGGTGCCGCCGGTGACCGTCAGCTTCGCCGACGGCGATACAACGCCGAAGGTCATCGCGCTGACGATCATCGACGACGCTGCCATCGAAGGGAGCGAGACCGCTGTTTGGACCCTCGCCCCCGCGAGCGGCAACGTCTTCGTCGGGTCGGCGCTGACGGTCACGATCACCGACGACGACGCCTGCGGCGACGGGCAGGAATCGGTGAGCGAGGCCTGCGACGACGCCAACACTGCCAGCGGCGACGGTTGCAGCGCGAGCTGCGTCGTCGAGGTCTGCGGCGACGGCGTCGTCAACGACGCGCCGAACGAGGCGTGCGACGGAAGCGCCGTCAGCGGCTGCGCCGCCAACCAGGTGTGTTCAGCTGCGTGCGCCTGCGTCGCCGCGCCCGCGCCGACAGGACCGACAGGAGCCAGCGGATCCGGCGGCACGGGCGGCGGCGGTGACGATCCCGAGGAAGAGCCTCCGACGGACACGGAAACGACGCCTGCCGTCCGTCGCGGCTGCGGCTGCGGCGAGACGACCGAGGCTGCCTGGTGGTTGATGTTGGCGCCGTTCGTGCTCTGGCGACGCCGGCGAGGCTTGAGCCTGACCGAGTAAGGGTCGGTGCGAATGACCTTCTTCTGACCACCTGGCAGAACTTGTCGGAAGCCGCGTGTGTGCCTCATTCCCCTGTCGACGGAAGGCACGTCACGATGGGCATTGCGCCTGCGCGGGCAGACGAATGCCGCGCGACGGCCTTGGTGGAGGAGGCCTGACCGCCGCGACAGCCAGAGACACGCCTCCTCTGATCCCCAAGCGACACGGTCGTGGCGCGTGTGATCGAAGATCCACGGCCGCATGATCCCCAACGTGTCGAGCTGAGCTAGAGAAACGGGCGCCCCCACGATCGCAGAACGTCATCGTCGATCACATGACGGTGACGTCGTTGCGCCCCGCCAAGCGGTCGAAGGCGGACTCTTCCGCGCGTATCGACGTGATCGAGCGAGGAAACAACAGCTTGTCATTGAGCCGAAACCGCTCTGCAAGGCCAAAGGATCGCTCCCACCAAACTTCCACGTTCTCGACCCCAAGCCCCGCGATCAACGCCAGGATGAACTGATTGGCCGTCTCTTGCTGTCCGTAATACGCGGGGTAGACGCCAACATCGGCTGTTACGCAGCCCCGCGAACGTGAGCTCGCCGCCGCTCGACATCGACATCGAGCAGCACATATCGAAGTCGATCAATATCCTGGACTCAGCGGCAGGGGACTGCGGCACCGTGGCTGCGACGCGACGGCGAGCGTTGCCCTTGAGCGCTCTGCGCGCGGGTCACAGCTTCGAGAACAGCACCTCGGCTCCGTGCGCCGCGCCATGTACCGCGACGTCGGTAAGATCCTTCAGGGTCGAGATGGGAAGAAACCAGAGCTTGAAGACGGTCACCGCGCGGTCGAGATAGCCCATCCCCCACGTTCCCCCGTCTACTTTCTCCTTGCTCAGCACACGCGCGAGGGTATCGAAGCGTTCGCCGATCTTGCGCCAGTTCTGTTGCAGGCTCGCTTTGTGATCGATCGTGTAGACGTGTTCGTCTTTCGTGCGGTCGTAGCTCGTGTCCGAGACGGTGTCCGAATCGAAATCAAGCCAGCGCTCGTACGTGGCTTCGCTGACCTTGCGCATCTCTCTCTCCTTGGTTGGTTGTACGCTGAGAGTGTCGTCAGCCTCGCCGCCGACGTGCTGTGCGTGAACCGCGGACGACAAAGATGGAAAGCGATTAGGCAGGGGGGCGGGTCATTGCCGTGTTCCTGACAGGTTTCATTCCTCGTAAGAGCCCAGCCGCGTGGCACACGCTGGCTCCCGTCGGTACGAAGTTGTCGACAGGGTCTGCGTTGGCGCCCGCCGCGCTGATCACGCCACTGCGCGATGCGCTCCTTCAACCGAATCAGCTGCGCCGAATCTTCTTTCCGCTTTCGCGCCATGCTCCGCCTCCAGCCCGCGAGCGTAGAGGCTTCGTTCAGCCGAATTCACGCCCTGTTGCCGGAAGGACACGTCCTTTCGAAAGGTCGGTAACGCGAGCGGCAGACTGATCCAGAAGCGGCTCCCCATTCACTCGATGAAGAGAACGCCGCCGATCATCTTGCCCATGGCGCAGCCGTATTTCAGTTGCCCTGCCTTCTGCGGAACGAAGCTCACGGTGATCGCCTCGTTGAGCGGAAGCTTCTTCTTGATCGCGTACTCGTCGATGATGATCTCGGTGGCGCACGTGTTGTCGACCTTGCGCGTGATGACGAGGTTCACTTGCTCGCCCTTTTTGACCGCGACCTTCGCCGGAACGAAGCCTTCGCTCGTCACCTCCATTGCCACCGTCTTCCCAGGGAGGGGTTTCTTTGTCTCGCTCGGAGCGGCGAGGGCGATTGAGGGAATCAGCACGAGAATCGAGAGAGAGATCTTCATGACAAATCTTCCTGTGTAACGGCTGTGAGGGAACCCTCCGGCCACGCGCGCCGTTTTGCGCGAGGTCGTGCCAGCAAATAGGACGCGGCGCTCGCCACCATGACGAGCGCCGTAGCGATAACCAGAGCAATGAAAAGGCCCGGCGGAAGCTCGACGTAGATCCGGCTCACTGCGAGCGCCATGCCGGCCAGCCAGGCGAGGCCGAAGCAGAGCGCCGAGGTCTTGAGCCTCGCGAGCAGCTTGTGATCGCCAGGATCGCTCCGCTCGACACGCTCGAGCATGAGCTCCTCGTAGCGCCAGTAGGTATAGATGACCGGAATGATCTCGAGCGTGAGGAAGGCGCTGGTGAGCAGGCCCCCAACCATCGGCGCCGCCACGCGCTTCATCACGTCGGCGCCCGAACCTGTCGCCCACAACAGCGGTACGAGGCCAAAGAGCATGGTTCCGACCGTCATGAGCTTCGGCCGCACGCGCATCACAGTGCCTTCCATGTGCGCCCAAATGATGTCGTTCAAGTCGCGCACCTTGCCGGCGCGCCGCCTACGCTCGAACGCTTGATCGATATAGACGATCATCACGACGCCGGTCTGCGCCGCCAAGCCGACGAGCGCGATCACCCCCACCCAGACGGCAGTCGAGAGCCGGTAGTCGAGAGCCCAAAGGAGCCAGATGCTGCCGGTCAGCGCGAACGGCACGCTCATCAGCACGATCAGCACCGAGAAGATGTTGCGAAACTGCAGGTAGAGAAGAACGCAGATAATGACCAGCGCGAGCGGGATCAAGACCTTCATCCGCTGGCGCATCTGCGCGAGCAGCTCGTACTGGCCGGTCCATTTGAGGAAGGCGGTGGTCGAGAGTGAACCGTCGGTCCGCGCGCGGGCGACGGCGGCTTTCGCATCGTCGACGTAGCCGCCGATGTCGCGCTCGCGTTGGTCGATGTCGATGTAGACGTAGCCGACGAGCGCGCCGTCATCATCGCGGATCATCGGCGGCCCGGAGACGATTCGCACGTCCGCAACCTGACCGAGCGGAACGAAGGATGCTTCGGCGCCTTGCATGGACATCGGCATCGCGCTTGCCATGCCGCCGTCGTTCGGCCTCGCCATGGCTGGTCTCTGCATCGCGCCATTTGCTTGCAGCGGGATCAAGACCGACCGCAGCCCTTCCACGTCACCGCGAAAGTCCTGCGAATAACGCACGTTGATGCTGTAGCGTGCCCGGCCCTCGACGGTGGTGCTCACTTCCGCGCCGCCGATCGCTGCTTCGACCGTCATCAACACATCGCCGGGGTTGAGCCCATAACGCGCCAGCGCATCGAGGCGCGGCACGATGTCGACGTAAGCACCGCCAAGCGCTCGCTCGTAAATGACCGAGCGCGTGCCTGGCACCTCGCCGATGATGCGCTCGAGCGCGATTCCGACGCGCTCGATCTCCTGTAGGTCCGCCCCGAGCACCTTGATGCCGAGCGGAGTACGCACGCCGGTCGTCAGCATGTCGATGCGGGTCTTGATCGGCATGGTGAAGGCCGCCGTCCAACCCGGAAATTGCGTCGCGCGATTGAGCTCGACGGCGAGCTCGTCCCAAGTGATTCGGGTCTTTTCCGGCCACAGCGGCCGGAGCGCGACCTTCAACCATTCAGGCGCGAAGCCCGAGTACCAGCGCTGCCGCGGCATCAATCGCCACTCGCTTTGCGGCTTCAGCTGGATCGTCGTCTCGACCATCGAGAGCGGCGCGGGATCGGTCGGCGTTTCGGCGCGCCCGACCTTTCCGAACACGGTCCTCACCTCGGGGATGCTGATGATGACGCGGTCCTGGCGCTGGACCTGGCGCTTGGCTTCCTCGATCGAGATGTTGGGAAGCGTCGTCGGCATGTACAGCATGTCGCCCTCGTTCAGGGGCGGCATGAACTCGTGCCCGAGCCGCAGCCCGATCGGCACGGCCGACGCAATAGCGAGCAAGCCGATCAAGAGCGTGGAGCGCGGGTTGCGCAGCGCGACGAAGACGAAGGGTTCGTAAACACGGCGGATCGCCCGCGAGACCGGGTGCTCGGTCTCCTTGCGAAACTTCCCTCTGAGCAACAGGTCACGCAGCGCGGGCGCAAAGGTGATCGAAAGCAGCGCCGAGCCGAGCATGACGAACGTCTTCGTGAACGCGAGTGGTTTGAACAAGCGCCCTGCCTGTCCGTTCAGCCCGAACACCGGGAGAAAAGAGACCGCGATGATGAGCAGCGAGAAAAAGATCGCCGGCGTCACCTCGCGCGTCGCCTCGGCCAAGAGCCGCTTTCGCGCTTCGGGCGGCGGGTTGTGCTCGAGTTTTTTGTGCGCCGCCTCGATCATGACGATCTCGGCGTCGACGCTGGCGCCGATGGCGATCGCGATGCCGCCGAGGCTCATGATCGTCGACGGGATCCCAAAAAAGAACATGGGAATGAAGGCGAGGACGACGCTCACCGGGATCGACAGGATCGGCAGCAGCGCCGAGCGCAGATGTAGCAAGAAGAGGATGATCACCAGGCTGACGACGAGCCCCTCTTCGAAGAGCGCGGACTTCAGCGTATCGATGGCGCGATCGATGAGCGACGAGCGATCATAAGCGATCTGCACCTCGACGCCGGGTGGAAAGCTCGGCCTGAGCTCTTCGAGCTTTTGTTTCACTCGGGCGATGACGTCGCGTGCGTTTTCACCGTAGCGCATGACCACGATGCCGCCGACGGCTTCGCCTTGGCCGTTCCATTCGAGCAGGCCGCGCCGCAGGTCCGGCCCGAAGCGAACGTCGGCGACGTCGCGGACGAGGACCGGGGTTCCGCTCGCCCCGCGCGCGCGCAACGTGAGTCGTTCGATTTGCTCGAGGCTCGAAATGTAGCCGCGCCCGCGCACGAAGTACTCTCGCCCGCTCATCTCGATGCTGCGCCCGCCGACGTCAGCGTTCGACTCGCGAATGACGCGCGCCACGTCTTCGAGTGTCAGCTCGTAGGCGCGCAAGCGGTTGGGATCGACTGTCACTTGGTATTGTTTCTCGTAGCCGCCGACGCTCGCCACCTCGGCGACGCCGTCCACGCTCGCCAACGCGTAGCGCAGCGTGAAGTCCTGAAGGCCGCGCAGATCGGCGAGGTTTCTCTCCCCCGACTTGTCGACCAGCACGTACTGAAAGACCCAGCCGACGCCGGTCGCATCCGGACCAAGCACCGGCGCAACGCTAGGCGGCAGCCGATCTCGAAGCGCGCTCAGGTACTCGAGCACGCGGCTGCGCGCCCAATAGACGTCGGTGCCCTCTTCGAAGATCACATAGACGAAGGACATGCCGAACATCGAAAAGCCGCGCACGTCGGTGACCTTCGGGGCCGCGACCAGCGCTGAGACGATCGGGTAAGTGATCTGATCCTCGACGAGCGTCGGGCTCCGGCCCATCCACTCGCTGAAGACGATCACCTGCGGATCGGACAGATCCGGGATGGCGTCGAGTTGCACGCGGCGCATCGCATACAAGCCGCCGGCGACGAGGCAGGCAATGAGCGCGAGCACGAAGAAGCGATTCTTCGCCGAGACTTCGCTGATGCGGCTGACGAGGCCGTGCGCGCCGTCATCGTTCGACGCGCTGCTCATGGCTTCGCGTCCCGGGCGTTCTTCTTCCAGGGCTTTGGGATCGCGTTGAGACAGTCCTCGAGCATCTGCGGGTGTGCGCCATGCGACGACGAACAGGCGACACAACGCTCGAACGGCTCGCCGCGATCGAAGTCGCGTTCGCAGCGAGGGTTCGCTTGCGGCGGTGAAGCAGGAATGCTCTTCCCTCGGCTGAATGCGGCCCGAATACGGCTCTCCGAGTCGAGCAAGAAGCCGGCGGAGCTGACCACTGCATCTCCCTCCTTGACGCCTTCTTTCACTTGCACACGATCCTTCGCCTTGAGGCCGAGCTTCACGCGACGCGGCTCGAAGCGTCCTTCGCCCGTCGCGACGAAGACGTAAGTCATCTCACCCGTGTCGACGACGGCCTCGCGCGGAACGACGAGCCCTCGGACGGCATCGACCCCGATCGCAACGTCGCCATACATGTTCGGACGCAGCTCTGAACGCGCGTTTGGAAATTCGAGCCGCACGCGCAAGGTCCGAGAGTCGGCTTCGAGCGTCGGATAGATGAACTGGACCCGACCACGAAAGTCGCGCTCACCAAACGCGGCGAGGTGGAGCGTCGCTTTCTGGCCGACGCGCACGCGCGAAGCGTCGACCTCATACACGGATGCGACGAGCCAGACCGTCGACAGATCGGCGATGTCGAAGAGCGCTGCGCCGGCCTGGACCGCCGCGCCTTGCACTACGCTGCGTTGCAGGACGACACCGGAGACCGGCGAACGAATGGGCACGGCTTTCAGCGCTACGCCCGTGCGCGCGATGGCATCGAGCTCTTGCGCCGCGACACCCAGAAGCTCGAGCCGCTCTCGGGCCGCCTTCGCCAGCGCGAGCTGCTCGGTTGTCGCTTGCCCTTCACGCAGCCACTTGGCGGCGTTGATCAGATCTTGCTGGGCGGCGAGTAGCTCAGGGCTATAGATGGTCGCGAGCGCGTCGCCTTGCTTCACGGCGCGTCCTGTCTCGGAGACGTACAACTTTTCGATGTAACCCGAGAATCGCGTCGTGATCGTGGCAAGGCCGTTCTCGTTCGCTTGCAGGACCCCGACCGTGCGAATCGCGTTGTCGAGCTCGGTGAAGGTCACAGCTTCGGTCTTGAGGCCAAGGAGCTGGACCCGGTGATCTTCGAGCGTCAGCGGCGCGAGGCCCGGAACGTCGCTCCCCGTTTGGCTGCTCGCTTCGACGGAAGACTCGAGCACGAGCGCCATCCCGCAGATTGAGCACTCAGCCGGCCGGTCCGAGACGACCGATGGGTGCATCGGGCAGATGTAACGCGTCGCAGAGTCCGAAGGTGCGTCGCTCGTGAACGCGCCAAAATAGCTGGCGATGGAGACCGTGGCGATCGCCGCCATCAAGAGAACGAGCAGCCAGCGCACGATCGCCATGGTCCTTACCCCTTTTGGCGGAGCTTCCTCGCCCTCCTGCATCTCGGTGTCGTCGTGTTTCGACATCATTGTTTCGATCCTTTGGGCTCGTCTAAGTACGCGGCGAGCGGCACGCCGAGCGCCCGCGCGCGCGCAGTATGTGCGCGATTGAGCCGGGCGATCGCACGCAGGCGCTCCATCCGTGCGTCGAGATAGGTGCGCAGCGAGTCGATGACTTCGAGGCTCGTCGATTGGCCCGATGAAAACGCCGCCAGCGCCGACTCGTAGCCTTGGCTCGAGCGGGGAAGGAGCTTCTCGTCGATCGCCGCGAGCGAGGCGAGCGCCGCGTCGATGTCCGACTGCGAGCTCACGAGCGCGCTTCCCTGCTCGAAGGTTTCTGCCTCGAGCGCGAGCGCATACGCTTCACGCGCCGCCGCCGCCGCGCGAACCGAAGCGTAGCTTTGCGGATTGAGCCACGGCAGGGTGAAGCTGATCATCGCCCCATAGCCGTGCGGCTCGGGCATCGTCGGCGTCGCCATGTAGTCGATGCCGATCATGAAGCTCGGAATGTAGGCTGTCGCTTTGGTCTCGGCCAAAAGCGCGGTGCTCGCTCTCAATTTGCGCTCGGCCTCGCGCAGCTCCGGCCGTTCGGTTGGAGCGGAGTCGCGCGCCAGAATCGCTAGCGGCGTGAACGGCATCGGCTCGGGCAATGGCGCTGCAATGGGCCGAGCGAGCATCGCGTTCAGCTCCGCGCGGGCGCGTTGCCGCATGCCGACGGCCTGCGCCAGCTCGTTCTCGAGCCTCGCGATCTCTGCGCCGGCGCGCAGGACATCGCGTTGCGTCGCCCGGCTGGCGCGATATGCGGATTGAGAGAGCGCTTCGAAGGCCTGCGTCAGCGTGACGTGCTCTTTGTGCAGCTCGCTCTCCGCAGACGCGAGCGAATAGTCCCAGTAGGCGTTCGCCGCCGCAGTGTCGACGTCGAGCATGGCGCCTCGCGCCGTCTCTGTGCCCGCCTCGGCGTCGGCGACGGCCGCATCAATCCGCGCGCCGAGTCCCGGCGGCAGCTCTTGGCGAACGCCCACCATCAGCATGTTCGCTTGGTCGAGCCGCCATGGCCGAGCGAGCGGAACCGCCCATTGCTCGTACTTCAGCGTTGGATTCGGGAAGCGGCCGGCCGCGCGCACCGCCTCGATCGAGGCGAGCGCCGTCGCTCTCGCTTGGCGCACGCGCGGGCTCTTCTCACTCACGTGTGTCAGCACCCAGGCGAGCGACAGCTTTGGGCCTGGATCGAAAGCGAGGCTCGATGGCTCCGTCGCGGGCACGGAGACAGCGACGATGCTCGTCGTCCGCAGAGACAACCGTGCTCGCGCCTCGTCGAGACGACGCGATCCGTCACGGCCAACGCAGGCCGCGGAGAAGGACAGCGCGACGAGCGTCACCGTCCGTGCGCGAAAAAAATCGATCATGAGAACACCTCGAATGCGCGCGAGATGAATAGATCTCGCGCGGGCTGGCACGTCCGCGCGTCGCTGAACGAGGTTCAACGAGCGTGGCGATGACGCTTCAGCGGGAGGCGCTCAACAGCGAATGCTGAGGTTGAGAAGAAAGATCGGCGACGATCGTTCGGGATAGGGATCCGGTCGCGGGGGTGCGACCAACGGGGATGCAACGGCCAGTGCTTGCGTGGGCAAGGCGTTGCTCTCAACCAGCAGCTCCGGGCTCCGCGCGAGGATCTCGGAAACAGGCGGCGACAAGTCTTGCGCCGCCTGCCAGCAGCAGCTCGACTCCTGCCGAGTGAACTCGACCTCTGGTGCGTAGTCGGAGCTTGCCTTCGGGCAATCGCAGGGGAACAAGGAAACGCCCTGGTGCGCGCATTCGTGAAGCGTCAGTACGCGCGCGGCGCTTGGCAACGCGATCGTTCCGAGCGCAATCCAAGCCGCAAGTGTCAGCCACCTGTGTCGACGAGGTCGGCACGAGTTTGATTCGGCGGGGTGAGCGGCGCGGGGAATCATGTTCCGAATCGAGACCATGCGCGAGCATGAACACATTGGTCAAGGCGAATCTGCCCTCGGCCTTTCACTCGACACCGATGGTCACGGCATAGGGCGCGTTCAGGCGTTGGCAGTCGTCCTCTGTGCACAAGAAGAATACGAGGTCGGCCTTGACCGATTGCGTCCCGATCGCGCGCGCGGAGTAGCTGGTTCGCCATTCGAGCATCGTGCTCGTCGACGTCGCGAGATCCTTTCTGTCGAGCCGCTGCTTCGCGAGCGAAAGCCCCGCTGAGCTCGATAGGGACGCGAGCAACGGTGTTTCCTCCGAGAAGTGAAAGCCGCGAAGGGCCTCGAGCCGAATGACGACGGTCCCCGTGGAGCCACTGTTCAGCCGCAGCGTCGAGCCGGCGCTGCTGACGCGATAGTCTTGGGCGCTCGCGCCCTCGACCTCACGCATCGATAAGAAGCCGACGACGACCAGAACGAGAAGACGCGCGCTAGAAGAAACCATACCGCGCGCCGAAGGTAGCGCCGATGCGCGCCGCCCTGTTCTGACCGAAGTTCGGAAGAAAAGCGCTCGACGAAAGCTCTGCCTGCAGCGCGAAGTTATTCGTCACCGTCCATGCGCAGCCAGCCGCCAGCGACAGCTCGTGGCCCGCGGACTGATTGATCTTCGTCTGTGTTTGGAACTGAATGACGCTGCGCAATGCTGCGTACAAGATCCAAGACTTCGCCACGCGATAGCCGAAGGTGAACGCCGGCTCCAACGTCGGAGAGAGCCATTGCCAGGCCTGTAGAGAGGCACGGTAGCGCGGGATGGGGATCGACGTGCCGAGGTCCAAGCGCAGGAAGATCGGATCCGACGGGTTCCACTCGGCGCTGAGGCCGATGCTTCCGACGAATGCTCCTCGGCCTGTCGCGTCGACGCCGAGCGGTTTGGTCGCTCCTTCCGGCGAGTAGCCGGTAGGAAAGGTGAACGAAGCGATGATGCCGAGGCCAATCCCGTTGGTCTTGTCGAAATCGAAGAGATCGAAGCGCGTGCCGACTGAGATATCGCCGAAGCCGGCCCCGGCCGCAGATTGTGCTTCGGTGGAACGGAAGTTCACGCTCAAGGGTACTCGCGCAAACACCGACCACACGTTGAGCACGCGGTACATGCCCCAGGCGTCGAAGCGTAGCTCGCGATCGGCTGCGCCCGGGGTCGTGGTGGTGGCACCCGACGCATCCCAGTAGCCGAGGTTGTTCGAGAACGAGCTGGAAAAGCCGGCGGCGCCTTTCTCCCACAGCGCCAAGCGCCCGGTGCCAGTCGCGCTTGCACTACCGCAGCAGGCGCTGGCGTGGGCTTCTCCCGTCGTCATGAGCGTGGCTGCGACAACGAAGACAGCCACAGTCACGGTCGCGTGGAGAGAATTGTCTGGGCGACCGGGTCGCCAAAAACCTGCCCACATCTTCAAGCTCACCAATCAGCTCATTCGCGCAGACAACCTACGCGACGCGGTCACGCTGGCGCTCACAGGTTGAACGTCAGCTCTTTTTCGCCGCTGCCTTGCTCAGCGGTTGCGCTCACTCGCACGAGCCACTCGCCGGCCATGTCGAGCACGACTGGCGAGAGCTTGTACTTTCCGTTTCCGAGGTTGCTCACTTTGGGCGGAGCGCCGGATGAGCCCATGCCCATCGTCGGCATGTAGAGAAAGACGCTCAAGTTTGCTTTTTCGATGCGCGCGCGTTCGGCATCGGCGAGGGTGACGAAAAGCACGTTGTCTCCGACGACCGGGCCATCGTCGAACTCGAGCGACATGACGAGGTTGCCTTTGCTCGTCGACTCTTGAACGCCAGGGTTGGCCTCGCCGCCGCAGGCACTGATGAACGCCGACCAGGTGAGCACCGCAATCGCAATCAATCGCATGTTGCTGATCTCCTTTGGTGAGCCGGCGCGCAAAAAACACCTGGGGCATGTTGCTGTCAATCGATTCTTTGTTGTTGCCCGCGAAGATCCGCCATGCTAGCGCGGCCGGCGCCGATGAGGTCATCCATGCTCCTGCGCCCGATCACTATCGTCGCCTTGTTCGCCATCTTCGGCTGCGGCCTCTACGAAAAGCCGATCGCCGACAACAGCAATCCAACAACTGCGCCTCAGAGCGCGTCGATCGCCGCGCCAAAAACGCTCAAGGCAAAGAGCGGCGTGAATACCGTGGAATTGTCGTGGGAGCTCACTGTGACCGGCGTCGATGGCGTGAGCGTCGAGCGCAAGAAGAACGGTGGCGGCAACGAGTTCGAAGAAGTAGTCGAGACCGAAGAAAACGCGACGACGTACGTCGATGAGAGCGTTGCCGAGTCGGGCAAGTACACTTACCGTGTGCGCGCCAGGGTCGGGAAAGATTACTCCGACTATTCCGGCGACGCGCTGGTGACGGTCACCCTGATGAGCGCGCCCACGCCGCCGTCGGCGCTCATCGCGACACCGAGCACGGGAACCATCGACCTCACGTGGCAAGACAACTCTGAAGACGAAGAGAAATTCGAGATTCAACGAAAGACCGGCGGGGGTGCGTTCAACGATCTCGCTTCGGTGGCAGCGGACGTCATGGACTACTCGGATACGGCCGTCACGACTGGCACGGCGTATACTTACCGGGTTCGCGCGATGAATGCCGCGGGCACATCGTCCTGGAGCAAAGTCGTGACTGCGACAGCGACGAGCTCCGGGACGGGCGGTCCCACGGGACCCACCAGCTCGACCGGTACGACGGGCTCGGTGCCGGTCGCGCCAAGTGGGCTCTGGATCATGAAGATGGCCAACGGTTTGATGCCGATGTGGGACGACAACTCGAGCGACGAGACCGGCTTCGAGATCGAACGCCGAGAGGGCGCTGCAGGGACGTTCGCCAAGGTGAAGGATGTCGCCGCTAACGCCGAGGACTGGACCGATACAGGCCCATTCAAGGCAGCGACACTGTATGGGTACAGAGTGCGGGCGAAGAATGCTGCAGGGTACTCGGCCTATTCGAACATCGCGTCAGAAACACCCTGAGACGAGACCGCGTCAGACGCATGTTCTTCTCCTGCCAGATAGAGACGCAGGCCGGACCCATGCATTACGGTCGCCGCCGGCGATTGCCTGCCCGAGCTACTGCACCATCAGCATACGCATCATTCCGGCTTCTGCGTGATCGAGAATATGGCAGTGCACCATCCACATGCCGGCGTTGTCGGCCATCACCCCAAGCCGAGCGCCGATGTGGAGGCGTTTGCAGGCTTCGCGCTCGACCGTGCACAGAGGATCGCGCAGCCTCAGGCGCGGAAAACCATAGTGAAACGCACCGGCTGTCGACGTCGCTAGAGCGGTCGTCGTCTCCAAAATGTGGGCTTTCGGCACGCTGCGGACTGCGCCAACGATTCCGTTCCCGCTAGCGCCCCGATCTGCCGGTGGAAGTTCGCGGGCGTGGGTGCACCAACCGCTGGTACCGCCGCCTAACGACCTGACTAGTCAATCAAGTACTTGAATAGTAACGCACAGTGAAAACAGCGCATCGCCAGTTCAAGGACACGACTTACGAGCACTTCGCTCGAGTCGGAAAAGCCGTCTCGGCGCCGAAACGGCTCGAGCTGCTCGATCTCCTTAGTCAGGGGCCGCGCACCGTCGAAGTGCTCGCCGAGCTTGCGGCACTCTCGGTGGCGAACGCGTCGCGACATCTGCAAGTGCTCCGCGGCGCGCGCCTCGTCGAGTCCGAGAAGAAAGGGCTCTTCGTCGAGTACCGCCTCGCAAGCGACGATGTTGCCGTCTTCTTCGCGTCGCTTCGCAGTCTCGCGGAGGCGCGGCTCGGCGAGATCGAACAGGTCACGCGCGCGTACTTCCACGGCCGCCGTGCCATGGAACCGATCGACGGCGAGGAGCTGCTCCGCCGGGCCAAGAGCGGCGCCGTCACCGTGCTCGATGTTCGCCCTGTCGAGGAGTATCGCGCTGCGCACCTACGGGGCGCGATCTCGATCCCAGTGACCGAGCTCGCGGCGCGCATCGACGAGCTGCCGAAGGATCGCGAGATCGTTGCGTACTGCCGCGGTCCGTACTGCGTGATGGCGATCGAGGCGGTCGCGCTGCTGCGCAAGAAGGGCTTCGACGCGCATCGCATGGAGCAGGGTGTCCTCGAGTGGCGCGCGCGCGGATGGTCACTAGAACGACAAGGAACTGAGTCGTGATCTTCAAACCCTACCATTGCGCACGTCTTCTCAGCTTCAACCAAGGGCGCGCGCCGTGAGCGACGTTCGCCTCGGCATCCGCGAGAACCTCTGGCAGTTTTCGCTGCTCGTCGTCGTCAACGCGTTCGTCGGCGCGATGGTCGGCATGGAACGCACCATCTTGCCGCCGATCGCCGAGCAAGAGTTCCACCTCGCAGCAAAGACCGCGGTGCTCTCGTTCATCATCGTGTTCGGTGTGACGAAGGCGCTGACGAACTACCTCGCTGGCCGGCTCTCCGATCGCTTCGGCCGCAAGCACGTGCTCGTCGGCGGGTGGCTCGTCGCCGCGCCGGTGCCCTTCCTTCTGATGTGGGCGCCGAGCTGGACGTGGGTGCTCGTCGCCAACGCGCTCCTCGGCGTGAGCCAAGGGCTTACGTGGTCGACGACCGTGATCATGAAGATCGATCTCGCCGGACCGCAAAAGCGCGGGCTTGCGATGGGGCTGAACGAGTTCGCCGGCTACTTCGCCGTCGCCGGCAGCGCGCTCGCGACTGGCTTCGTCGCGGCGCACTCCGGGCTGCGCCCCCAGCCGTTCTACCTCGGGGTCGCGTTCGTCGCGATCGGGCTGCTCCTCTCAGCGCTCGCCGTCCGCGAAACGGAGCACCATGTCGCCGCCGAGTCGAAGCTTCACGGCGCGCTTCCGAGCGAAGGCTTGCCCACGCAACGCGAGGTCTTCTGGCGCACCTCGCTTTTAGACAAGAACCTCTCGAGCGTCAGCCAGGCGGGCCTCGTCAACAACCTCAACGACGGCATGGCGTGGGGGCTCTTTCCGTTGTTCTTCACCGCTGCGCAGATGAGCCTCGAGCAAGTCGGCACGCTCGCCGCAATCTATCCCGCCACCTGGGGGCTCGCGCAGCTCTTCACTGGCGCGTGGTCGGATCGCGTGGGGCGCAAGTGGCTCATCGCCTGGGGCATGTGGGTGCAAGCGGTCGGCATCGCGCTCGTCGTCCTGTCCGATGGGTTCGCTGGATTTGCTTCGGGCGCCGCGTTGCTCGGCGTCGGTACGGCGATGGTGTACCCAACGCTGCTTGCAGCGATCGGCGACGTGGCGCATCCGTCATGGCGCGCGTCGTCCGTCGGCGTGTATCGGCTCTGGCGCGATCTCGGCTACGCCATCGGCGCGCTGCTCGCGGGAATCACGGCCGACGCGCTCGGCCTGCCGGCGGCGATGTGGCTCGTGGCGGCGCTGACATTTCTCTCGGGCGTCGTCGTCGCGACGCGCATGAGCGAGACGTTGCTTCGGGCCGCGCCCCTGACGCCCGCGTGCATCGACCCTGCAGAGCTTCGCAGCCTCTCGCACGCGCTCATCATCGACGTTCGATCCGCGGAGGAGTTCTCCGCCGGGCATGTCGACGGCGCCATCAACGTCCCGCTCGACACGCTCGCTGCGCGGGCTTTGACCTTTCCGAAGAACGTTCCAGTGGTGACCGTGTGCGGCAAGGGCGGCGGGCGCTCGGAGCGCGCGGCGACAGAGCTGCGAGCCTTTGGTTTCGAATCGGTTCGTTCTCTTTGCGGTGGGACGCAGGCGTGGATGACGACACAAGGAGCATGACGATGGCAAAAACACTCTTCATCTTGAACGACGCACCCTACGGCACCGAGCGCGACTACAACGCGCTTCGCCTCGCCGGGTCTCTCTCGAAGCGCGAGGGCGAGGAGGTGAAGATCTTCCTCATCGGCGACGCCGCTGCGTGCGCGAAGGCCCACCAGAAGGTGCCGCAGGGCTACTACAACATCGAGGTGATGCTGAAGGCCTCGGCGCGCCACGGCGCCGAGATCGGCGTCTGCGGAACGTGCATGGACGCGCGCGGCATAGCGGACGCCGAGCTTTCGGAAGGCACCAAGCGGAGCACGCTCGAGGAGCTCACCAACTGGACCGCGTGGGCCGAAAAGACGCTGGTGTTTTGATGAGCTCGCCAAAGACGGTGGTCATTCTCGGCGGCGGCGTCGGTGGCGTCGTGGCTGCGCGCGAGCTTCGCAGGCGCCTGCCGCGGCAGCACCGAGTCGTGCTCGTGGATCGCGAGCGCGAGCATCTGTTCGCCCCCTCGCTCCTCTGGCTGATGGTCGGCCTGCGTGAGGCCGGTAGCATCAAGCGTCCGCTCCAGCGCCTCGCGCGCAGGGGCATCGAGGTGCGACGCGGGGAGATCGAGACGATCGATCCGGAGGCCCGCGCAGTGACGGTCGCCGGCGAAACACTCGTCGCAGATCATCTCATCGTCGCGCTCGGCGCCGAGCTGGCCGTCGAGATCGTGCCCGGGCTCCGCGACGCTGGGCACAACTTCTACACGGAGGCAGGCGCTGACGGACTTCGCGCCGCGCTCGAGTCGATACGGTCAGGACGCATCGTCGTGCTGACGGCGGCTCCCGCGTACAAGTGCCCCGCGGCTCCCTACGAGGCCGCGCTGCTCATCGACGCGTTTCTTCGCAAACGCGGCCTTCGTGACGCGATCGCGATCGACGTCTACGCCGCCGAGCCTGGCCCGATGGGTGTCGCGGGGCCCGCGATGTCCGGTGCCGTGAAGCAGCTGCTCGCCGGCAAGGGCATCGCTTACCACCCCGAACACCAGGTCAAGTCGGTGGACTCGGCTGCGCGGCGCCTCGCCTTCGCGAACGGCGCGCAGGCGGAGTTCGATCTGCTCGCCTACGTTCCGCCTCACCGCGCGCCGCGGGTCGTGCGCGACAGCCCGCTCGCGAGCGAGACCGGCTGGATCACCGTCGACCGCCACACGCTCGAGACGCGCTTCAACAACGTTTACGCGCTCGGAGACGTGGTCTCGATTCCACTCAAGCTCGGTAAGCCGCTCCCGAAGGCAGGCGTGTTCGCACACGGGGAAGCCGTGGTCGTCGCGACGAACATCGCGGCGAAGATCATGGGCGACGACGCCACCGCGCGCTTCAACGGGCATGGCGAGTGTTTCATCGAGATCGGCGACGGAAAGGCCGGGTTCGGCGGCGGCGATTTCTATGCCGAGCCCACGCCCACGGTGAAGCTCCGCGCACCGAGCCGGCGCTGGCATCTCGGCAAGGTCTTGTTCGAGAAGTCGTGGCTGTACACGAGGCTATAGAGGGACCGTGACGCCAATTTATCTCGACTACAACGCGACGACCCCGATCCTGCCGCAAGTGCTGGACGCGATGCTCCCATATCTTCGTGAGCACTTCGGCAACCCTTCGAGCGGACACTCTTACGGGCTTCGAGCTCGCGCCGCTGTCGAACGTGCGCGCGAGCAAACCGCAGCGCTGCTTGGTTGCGACCCGGACGAAGTCATCTTCACCTCGGGCGGAACGGAGGCGAACAACCTCGCGATTCACGGCGTGATCGCAGCGATTGAGGCCCGGAAGAGTATCGTCACGACGGTTATCGAACATCCGGCGACTGAGCGGCCGTGCGCCTGGCTCGAGCGGCATGGTCACCGAGTCACCCGGGTCGCCGTCGACACCGATGGGCGAGCCAATGTGGACGAGGCGAGGAACGCCATCGATGAGGAGACGGCGTTCGTCACCGTCATGCACTCGAACAACGAGACTGGTGTGCTTCAGCCGGTCGCCGAGCTTGCGGCGCTCGCCCACGCAAAAGGCGCGATCGTTCACACAGACGCCGCGCAGTCCGTCGGCAAGGTTCCCGTGAACGTCCGCGCGCTCGGCGTCGATCTGCTGTCCGTCGCAGGGCACAAGCTCTACGCTCCGAAAGGCGTCGGCGCGCTGTACGTCAAGCGCGGCACACCGCTCGAGCCTCTCGCTCGCGGCGCGAGTCATGAACGTGGCTTGCGGCCAGGCACTGAAAACGTCGCTTCGATCGTGGGGCTCGGCGCCGCGTGCGAGCTCGCAGGACGCGACCTCGCGACGACGATGGCTCGTTTGCGCGCGCAGCGAGACTCGCTCTGGCACCAGCTCACCGCGGGCATTGCGGGCTTGGCGCTCAACGGTCATCCGACGCTCCGGTTGCCGAATACGCTGAACGTCCGCTTCCCTCGTGCATCCGGTGTGGCGGTGCTCGCCGGTGCGCCAGAGATCGCCGCGTCGACCGGCTCGGCCTGCCACGCGGGCGACGAGCACGCGTCGGATGTGATTCTGGCGATGGGCGTTGCGCCCGCCGAAGCGCTCGGCTCGGTGCGGCTCTCTCTCGGCCAACAGACCACCGACGCCGAAGTGGCCGCGGCGGCGACAGCGTTGATCGAGTCGTGGCGTCGGGTGACGACGAGCGCTTCATGACGAACCTCTTTTGTCTAAAGCGGCTCTAATCGTCGCATGGAAAACTATTATTGGATCGCGCTCGCGGTCGCCGTTCTCGCTTTCACTTGGTACATGAAACGTCCGGACGTCACCCCGGCGCTCGCGCGGGAGCTGTTGTCGAAGGGCGCGCTGCTCGTGGACGTGCGCTCGCCGAGCGAGTTTTCATCCAGGCATATCGAGGGCGCGAAGAACATCCCGGTGAATACGCTGGCTGGTCGCACCAGCGAGCTCGGCGCGAAAGAACGCTCCGTGATCCTTTATTGCGCGAGCGGCACCCGCAGCGCGATGGCGAAACGGACGCTGCGCGCGGCTGGCTTTTCTTCCGTCTACAACCTCGGCGCCATGAGCAACTGGTCATAGAAAGCGCGGGATCGGTGTGATGACCTCCTTAATCTTATTGGTGATGATGATGGCGCCTCACGAGCATGGCCACGCAGGGCGAGATCGCCACGGCAACCCCGACGACTTGTCGAGCTACATCGCGCGAATGGAGGATCCCGCACGGGACGCCTGGCAGAAGCCCGACGCCGTCGTGAAGTCACTCGAGCTGAAAGCAGGACAGACGATCTGTGAGATCGGTGCGGGGCCGGGCTACTTCACAAAGCCACTGGCGCGCGCGGTCGGACGAGATGGCGTCGTCTTCGCGGTCGATGTCGAGCCCACGATCCTCGCCGCGCTGAGGGATCGGCTCAAGGCGGCTGCGCTGTCGAACGTCACGCCCGTGCTCGGCATGGCGGATGACCCGCTCGTCCCGCCAAAGAGCTGCGATGTCATCTTCATCGTCGATACCTTCCACCACTTTGCCGACGGCACGGCCTACTTGAAGCGCCTCGTCGCAGCGCTCAAGGCAGGCGGGCGCATCGTCAACATCGACTTTCACAAGCGCGAGCTGCCTGTCGGGCCGCCGCCCGATCACAAGGTCGCGCGAGAAGAGTTTCTCGCCCATGCCAAAGCCGCGGGCCTTCGCGTCGTCCGCGAGGAGACATACTTGCCGCATCAATATTTCTTGGTGCTCGCGCCGTAAGGACGTCGGAAAGGTTGTCGGGCAGCTCAGAAAAAGAGCCGCACGAGCAGCCCGAGCGTCGAGGTGTAGCCAACGACCGAGCTCTTCACGCGCCCGTCAGCGTCGAGGAAATAGACGGTGGGGAAGCCTTCGATCGCGAACTGCTCGGTCAGTCGTCGCGTGCCGAGCAAGACCGGGTAGTCCGCGTCGTGCACTTCGATGAAGCGCCGGACGTCGTCGACCTGTTCGAACTCCGCGGCGATCGAGACCACGTTCGCGGCGCCGCCTGCGAGGTGCATCGCCCACGACACGTTCTGTGACTCCACTTTGCAGACCCCGCACCAGGGCGCCCAAAACGCGAGCAACGTCGGCTTGCCACGAAAGCTCTCGAGCTCCACCTGAGTGCCCGCGAGGGTGGTCAGCGTTGCCCTCGGCGCCGTACCCGCGCCAAGGTGGCGACGGGTTTGGAGCGCGCCTGCAACGATCATCACGAGCGCGATGACGAGCGCATCGATGCTCCAGCGCACCACGCGCCTTCGCCGTGCGTGGAGATACCGTTCGCGTACAGCGCGCAGCCATCGCGTGACGGCAGTCATGACGCTACGCCGTCTTCGTGCGCGCTTCGGCAGCGGCGATTTCGGCGTGCACCTTGTCCATGTCGAGCGCCTTCGCTTGCGTGACGAGATCGTCGAGCGCCGCCGCGGGCAGCATCCCCGGCTGAGCGAAGACGAGCACGCCGTCCTTGAACACCATCAGCGTCGGAATCGCCTGAATGCCAAACTCCGCAGCGAGTCGCGGGGCTTGCTCTGTGTTCACCTTCGCGAAGGTCACGTCAGGGGAGCGCGCTGCTGCCTGCTCGAAGATCGGCGCGAACGAGCGGCAAGGTCCACACCAAGGCGCCCACCAGTCGACGAGCACCACGCCCTTTTGGATGGTGGCTTCGAAAGTACTCTCGTTCAGCTCCACCGGCTTCGCCGGCTTGTCACTCGTGATGATCATGTTCCGTGCTCCTCCTGTCCCTTGGAGCCGCGCGCGCTCGGAAAGGGTTCACGCCTGCGGCTCGACTTTCACCTCGACGTCGAGCCCATCGCGAACGCTCTGGGTGACCACGCAGAAGTCCTCGAACATGCCGAGGCACTTCTGCAGCGTGGCGTCGCCGCTCGAAATGCCCGGACGCAGAGTCACGGACACCTTGCCGATGCGAAGGCGGTTGTTCTCGTTGCGCACGAGCTCGACGTTGACGTCGCTCGTGAGCGCGGAGACGTCGGCGCCGTTCTTCTTCATGCAGAAGAGCAAGCTCGCCGAGAGGCAATCGCCGATCGCGGCTGCGAGGATCCGCGCAGGGTTCGGGGCGCGGTCCTTCCCGAGCGGCGCGGGCTCGTCGAGGTGCAAAGGCGCGTAGTGCTCCTTGTCGAACGAGACCTTGAACTCGAAGTCATTCAAGCGCTCGACGCGGAGGGCAAACTCTCCGACCTTTTGTCCGGTTTTCTCGCTCATCGTCTGTTCCTTACCTCGGCCCGTTTCCGAGCATGAATCCCATCACCGCGCCATAAATGGTCGCCACCCACGGGTTGCTCGTGAGTAAGCAGGCCCTAGAACGGCACCCAACGAGCTTGTAATAGCCGAAGCCGAGAGCGCCGCCGCCCCCGACGTAGAGAAGGGTCTGAATGAGCATCGCTGCCTCCGGCGAGTGAGAGCCGCGGTCGGTAGGAAAGGGTTCGGCCTCTCGTTCACCGTACTGTGAACCCATCGCGAAGGATCATGGCTCTTACACATGGGAGGTAAGCTCGAGGCTCGCTTGAAGGAGCTCCCCGAGAAGAACCGGGCGACCGTCGTCTATTGTCGCAGCGGCGGCAGGAGCGCCGCAGCCACCGCGATCTTGCTCCGCGCGGGGTTCACTCAGGTCTACGACCTCGGAGCGATGAGCAACTGGTGAGGGACATATGAACACGACCATCGAGCACTTCTTCGATCCCGCAACCTCGACCTTGACCTACTTGGTCTACGACGCGAATAGCCGCGATGCGATCGTCATCGATCCGGTGCTCGACTTCGATCCGGCCTCAGGTCGGACGAGCACGGAGTCGCTCCACGCGCTCGAGGCGCGCATCCGTTCGCGCGAGCTTCGGCTGCACTACGCGCTCGAGACCCACGCGCACGCCGATCATCTCTCGGGCGCGCAGTACTTGCGCCGCCTCTTCGGTGCCAAGGTCGCGATCGGCGAGCAGATCCGGCTCGTGCAGCAGACCTTCCGGCCCATCTTCGGGTTGCCCGAGAGCTTCCGGGTCGACGGCTCGCAGTTCGATCGCCTGCTCGAGGACGGTGAGACGTTCCACGCGGGCTCGCTGGCGATCGAGGTCATTGCGACACCAGGGCATACGCCCGCCTGCGTCTCCTACAAGATTGGTGATGCTGTGTTCGCTGGCGACGCGCTCTTCACGGATGACAGCGGCACGGGCCGCGCCGATTTTCCTCGCGGCGACGCGGCGGCGCTTTACCACTCGGTGCACGAGCGTCTTTATTCGCTCCCCGGTGACACGCGCGTGTTCGTGGGCCACGACTATCAACCGAACGGTCGCGCGCTCGCGTTTCAAACGACCATCGCCAGCGCGCGGCAAAGCAACGTGCAGCTCAGAGCCGAGACCACGCGCGACGCCTACGTGAAGCTGCGCACCGAGCGGGACCGAACGTTGAGCGCCCCGCGCCTGCTCCTGCCGAGCATCCAAGTGAACATCGATGCCGGTCGCTTGCCGAAGGCCGATAGCGAGGGGCGGCGGTTCTTGCGCCTCCCCCTCAACATGGGCGGCACGACCGGAGACGACGGCTCCACGGCGTCATCTTGAGCTGCGTGAGAACGGAACGGCGCATGCAACGATGCAACGGAAGGACCCTGGGAATACGCCTGGGATTACTCACGAACGAACAGAGAGGGCCTCAGTCATGAAGCGTATGATCGTCACCGCCGCCATCATGGGCATTTCCTTCAGCGCCGCCGCTGCACCGGGGCTAGCTCCGGGTGGTCCCGGCCCCAAGGGCCCGCTCGGCCCCGGTTACCATGAGCTGACGGTTGCTACCGTTGCTGGACCAGGGGAGCCGGTGGAGACGAGAGTGTTACTGGAGACGCCGCACTTGAAGCTCGCGTCCGTGACCTTGCGGCAGGGCGCGACGCTCGCCGAGCACTCGGCGCCAATGCAGGTGACCATCCAAGCGATCTCTGGCTCGGGCACGGTCAAGCTCAGCGGTGACAAGAGCGTGCGGGTCGAAGCTGGCAAGCTCGTTGTCCTGGCCCCGAACATGCCCCACTCGGTGGTGGCGGATGACAAGAGTGATCTCATCGTGCTCGTTCATCACATCAAGGGAGGCGGCCCAGGTGGCGGCCGAGGACCGCGATGAGCACCGCGCGGAGAATCATTGTGGCGGCGGCCGTCCTGTTCAGCGCTCACGAGCTGCGCGCCTCACCCGCGCCAACGGCCGCGCCTGAACGGGCGATCGCGGCAGTCACCGAGCTCAAAGTCAGCCTCAAGAAGGAGCTCGAGCAGGCGATGGCGGCAGGCGGACCGGACAACGCGATCAACGTCTGTCGCGAGAGGGCGCCGGCACCGAGCTTCCGCTCTTCGAGCCTCAGGCGATCGCCGCACTTGCTCAGTCGAGCTCGGGCCTGCCGCGCAAGCTCAACCTCCTCGCCCACCACGCGCTCATGGCCGCTGCCGTCGCCA
>JADLHZ010000053.1 GCA_020848545.1 Deltaproteobacteria bacterium
GCCGCTCTTGCCGCCGTCGGTAAGGTAGTGCTCTTCGAGGAAGCTCGCCGGGTCTGCGAGCAAGTCGTCGACGTGCATCAACGGATCTTTCGTGCGACCGCTCTCGATGAGCGCCGCGGCGACGAGCGCCATCAGCGGCGCTTTCTTCTTCGTCAGCTTGCCGGCGTTCTTGCCGCGCAGCGTGCGCAGCAACAACCCGGCGTCTTCGAGCGCCGGCACGAACGTGTTGCCGTAGGCGACGAGGCAATCGCGGAGCTTCAGCGCTCGCTCGCTCTCGATCTCTTCGCCCCAGCACGCGACGAGGTGCAGCGCGAGGTACGTGCGGCACACGTGCGCCAGGCTTGCCTCCAGCGGGTCGTGCGGCCGTACGTTCGCGGCTATCTCGCGCTGGCGCTCGGCGACGAGCAGCGTCGCCTCGGCGTCCTTCTGCGGATAGATGCGCGCGGGCTCGGGATACTGCGAGACCGGCACGCCCTTCAGCTCGCCGTAGCGCAGTCGCCATTCGTCCTTGTAGAACGGCCAGCCGAGGTGAACGCGCGCGAGGTTCTCCAAGCCGTAGCTTTTCTTGGACGTGAATTCGCCCTTCTCTTCGTCCCACTCGACGCGCAGCATGCCGACCGCCGTGTCGTTGAGCTGCTCGGCGTGCATCGTGTCATGAATCGCGCCGGCTTCGTAGGCGTCGAACGCCTTGAGCAGAATGTGCGGGCGCACCGTCGCCGCGCACGCGACGTCGTAAGGGCCATTCTGGAAGGCGAGGCAGATGTCGCCGACGATCGCGGCGTCGAGCGCGGCCTCGAATTCGTCGAGCCCCTCTTGTTGCGCGAGCAAGTCCGTCTTGACGCGTCCATCGTCGCGCCAAGCGAAGGAAAAACAAACCGGCTCAGGAGCCATTTTGCCTGGTCCGAAGAGGAAGGTCTCGCTGTCGATCGCGAGCAGCGGGCGCGTCGGATCGTACTTCGCGAGACTCACCGGCGTACCTCGACCGGCTGCCCAGGCGGATCTTCAGTGTCCGGCGCGAGCTTGCCTTCTGCGACGGCGACACAAAGCATCTCGTACATCAGGCAGCACACCTGCGCAAAGTCGATGCGATCGCCCGGCATGTAGCGGGCGCGCAGCTCGGCCTCGAAGTCATCGCGCAGCTCGCGCGCGACGCGTAGGATCTCTTCGTCGTTCGCGCTCATTGCGAGCCTTTCTCGCGGGCGCTATCGTCGAGGGTCCACTCCAGCAAAAGATTCGTCGTTCTTGGAAGAAGAACCATGCGCGTGAGCACGTCGATCAACTTGTGCGGATGACAATCGACGGCGTGCATTAGCGCTGTGCGCGCGCTTAAGAACGTGACCTCTTGCTTCGGGCGCCAGACGGCGCAGCGTTCGCAGACGAAGAACGAAAACTCTTCGTTCAGCAGATCGTAAAAACGCTGCGGCGTGGACCACGCGTCGGTCGAGCCCGCGGCGCGATCGCCCTCGCTGCGGGCGCTCGCCATCAACTGCGCTTGTCCTTTCATATTGTCCCCTTCCTTTCGCTCACATCTCGCCTCGGCTTTGCCGCTCACATCTCGCCTCGGCTTTGCCGCTCACAGAAACGCCCGAAGGACAGGAGGGGGACCAGAACCCTCGGGCGTTTCTGTGAGCGGCGAAGAACGCGGGCCGTAGCCGTTGCCCTTCGCCGCAGGACTGACTTTAGGGCGCCCAACCCCGCGGCCTTGATTAACAGGCGCCGCAACCCGCTACGGCCGTTTAGCAGACGCTCACGCGTCGCTTGCGACCGAAGACGTCACGCGCTTTCTTGCGCGGCTTCCTCGGGGTGCTGGAGCGGCGACGGCGTGCACACGTGCAGCGTGAAGACGCCCTTGCCGTCTTTGGTCGGCTGCTCGCGCACCGTGCAGCAGAAGAGCGCGCCCGAGAGCGGCTGGTCTGGCTGGTAGCTCGCCTGCCAATCTTCGAGGCCGATCGCCTCGGGCTCTTCGCCCGTGCAGGCACAGAGGAAGCCCTTCACGTTCGAGAAGTAGCTGTCTTCATACTTGTCGTCGAACGAGATCGACGCGATGTACCCGGGCGGGCACTGCGGCACGTTGCTCTCGACGACTTCGACCTCGATGATGAACGAGTCTTTTTTCTTGAACGCCGGCTGCGCCGTCGCCAGCTCGTCGTCGGTCGGCTGCGGGCGGTTCGCGGCGACGACTTTCGGCTGCGCCCACTTCTGCGTGATGCGGTTCACCTTCAGCGTGTACTGCCCGGCCTCGTCGCGGCTGATGGGCTTCAAGAAGAAGCCGTTCGCGCCGCGCGGCTTCGCGTTGCCGAAGCTCGCGCCGCCCGGCGCTTGCGCTTGGCGCTGTTGCTGCGGCGCGGGTGCCGCCTGCGGCGCGGCTGTTGCCCTCGGTTGCGGGGTCGGTGCCTTTGCTCCTGCTGCCTTGTTTGCGATCGCTCCCATGTTGTCTCTCGTCTCCTCGTCGTTCGTCTTTTTCGACCCAGCGCTGCGGCGTTATTGCTACAGCGTCACGCCAAAGTGTCACAGCTTACTACCCGCAATGCGCGCACGAAGTAAATAACCGCGCGCTACTTTTCGACGTGTTTTTTCAGTCGTCTTGCTCCCCCGCAGCGCGAAAGCAAAAGCCCTCGCGCACGACGAAGCGGTTCTCGCCGAGCCACAGCATCGACATCGCGACGACGGGCTCCTTCATGCGCAGCGCGCGCGCCGTGGCCTTCGGCGAGCACGCGCTAGGGGCGTACTTGATCAGCCAGTCGAGCACGCGCTGGATCGGCTGCGCGTCGGGCGCTTGTCCCCTCGGCCTAGACACTCGACGCGCCTTCGACAGACGACGCGACGAATTCGCCGGTGCGGAAAAGCTCCTCGCCGGCGGAGCGCACGACGATGCCGATCATCGGGCGGCGCGGCTCCGTCGGATCGCCGGCGCCGGTCAGCGCAGGCGCTTCCTCTTGCAGCGGCGCGCGCCAGTCACGCAGCGCTGCGAGCGTCAGCGGCTGCTCCTGCATCGCCTCGCTGAGGTCGCCAGCACATTCGAGACAGCAGTAGACCGACGTCGTCAACCCGACGATCGGCAGCTCCTCCAATGCGCCCGCTACCGAGATCTCGCCGCACTTCCAGCAACCCAAAAAACCTGTCTGCGCCATCGTCTCTCCTTTTTTAAATTCCTACTGTGAAAGTGTATCGTCGAATCGGTATGCGGAACGTGACGCCCGGCAGCACCCGAGCGCGCTCCATCGCACGCCGCGCCTTACGCCGCTGCTTGGCGTTGCCGCTCGGCTGAGCGAAGCGTATATCGTAGAACCAGTTGATCGGATCTTTCTTCGCGCGCTCTAGCCCTTCACGTATCTGGCTTGCGATATCTGTCACGTGCGTCTCCGAGGGAGCACGTCAGCGATAATGCGTTCGATGAGCGCCGCTGGATCTGCGACTGAGCCCGCCATCTTTGCCCAAGCGACGGCCTCGCGCACAACATCCGCACGTAGCGCATGGTCACACTTGTTTGCGCCGTCGGGGTCGACGTGCAGCGCTAAGCATTGCTCGCATTGAAACCAGATCTTCACTCGTAGCCCCATGCGCAAGCGCTCTCGCTGCGCCGAGACAGCAACGCGCGGAGGGCTTTCTTCGTCTCACGCGCGAGCGCGCGCTTGGCGCGGCGGTTATGCAACTTCTTGTCGACGCCCTTGCGCGAGAGCCCGCTGATAGGTGAGTGCGATCGCCTGTTATCGCGCAGCTCGTCGCTCATGCTTCGATCCACGTTCCCATCAGGAACTTTTGTCGGGTGCCCGTCGTTTGCTCGATGTAAAGCGCTTGCTCGCGTGCCTTGTCGATCGCGGCGCGAAGCTCCTCGGTGTGCACGAAGACGTCGGCGCTCACTTCGTCGGCCTCCTGCCCGGGGCGGTGCGTGCGGCCGATGCGTTGCTCCCAATCGGCGCCGCCCGGCCACGGCGCGATAATGAGGTTTTTCGACCAGCGCTGCAAGTTTTTTCCCGTGCCGTGCGACTGCGCCGACGCGAAGACGACGACGGGCTCGCCGGCCTTGTTCGTCGCGAGGCGGTCGAGCTTCTCGGACGCCGGCCGGCCCGCGCCGCAGACGACGAGCCCCGCGCCCTCGTGCGCCTCGAAATTCTCCTGCATCGCGCGCGAATCGAACCACGCGATGCCGCCGCCGTCTTCGAGCGCCTTCCTCGCCCACGCGATCGCCGCCTTGACGAGGAAGTCGGAGATCCAGACGGAGCGCACCGGCGGATCTTCCCTGTCGGCAACGGCGGCCCAATTCGCGTAGGCTTCGAGCCCGCGCTTGCGCATCGCTTCGGGCAGGCGCACGCCGGCGCTTTGTGCTGCGGCGTTTCTGACGAGCAGCTCGGAGTCGAGCCCCGCGCGGTTTAGCTTGCACACGTCGGCGACGAACGAGCGCCACTCCTTGCGCGCCAAGAGCCACGCCTCGTCGACGACGCCGTTCGGCCACACCCACTCGTAATAAAAGCCCTGCGCGATCTCGCGCGCCTTTCTGTGAAAGTCGAGCGCGTCGGTGATCTGCTCGCCGTTCGGCGTCTCCCACTTCTTGCGCAGGAGCTTCAGCGCGGCGTCGACTTCCTTCGGCACCGGCGGCGAGAGCTTGCGGAACACGAGCGACGCGCCGACCTCTTCGGCCGAGCCGGCGACGACGCCCTCGGTCTCGGCGAGGCGGCGGTGAAAGCCCGAGCGCGGCTCTTCGCCCGGGCGGCAGAATTCTAAGAGCGCGCCGGGCTTCATGCGAATGTCGCCCGGCACCTGGGGGTCGAGCGCCGCCGACCAGTCCCTTGCCTCGGCCCAGTGCCGGGTCATCGGACACTTCCAATCGCGGTGCGTCAGCTTGACGATGTGTTGGATGTCCATGACCGACTTGCGCGTGATGGTGCCCGAGAGCGCGACGAGGATCGTCTCCGGGTGCGCGTCGAAGTAGCGCAAGAAGCGCTTCGTGCGCGCGGCTTCTCTGTGCCGCAAGAAGTGGATCTCGTCGGCGGCGATCACCTTCGGACCGATGCGCTCCAAGATGTCGTCGTTGCCGGCGGTCGACAGCTCGCTGTAGCTGACGACGATCGGCGGGATGAATTCGATGTGCCCTTGCAGGAACGGAATGACGCGATTTTGGATCTCGATCTTCATCGACGGCGGCACGAGCATCACGAACGGCGCTGCGTCGAGCACCTTGCCGTAGAGCGGCGCGACGGTGCTCTTGCCTTCTCCGACTCCAATAATGCCCAACATGCCGCCGGCTTCGACGGCCTCGACGAGCATCGGCGCCTGGCGCACGCGTAGCTCGAAGTCCGAGCCCTCGCGCCGCAGCTCGCGCGAGAGCGCCCGCGCGAAGTCTAGGTCGTAGACGTCGAGCGTGCGTCGGGGGAGGGCGAGGACGCGCTTGATCTCTGCGCTCCTTGGGACCGGTTGCCCGGCCTTCCCTCCCCCGACCTTGGTCCTCGATTGCCTTGGGGCTTTGATGCCCCTTGGCGATGCTGCGAGGAAGCTGCCCACGCGTTAGCTCGGCATCGCCGGGCGCCCGGCGGCGCCGTTCTTGCCTGCGGCCTTCGGCGGCATCTTCGCGAACTTGGCGATCGTCGGCGCTGCCGGCGCCGTCGGCTTCGTGAATTTGCCGGTGACGACCTTCGCGGCCGCGGCCGCGACGGGCTTCGTCGGCGGCTTGGCGATCGCCGTCGGCGCCTTCTCGTTCGTCTCCTCCGGCGCGGGCTCGGGCGTCGGCTCTTCGGGCGGCGCCTCGGGCTCGCCGGCGGCTTGCTGCGTCTCTTCTTCCTTCGGCTTCTTGCTGTACTTGCGCTTCGCCTTCGGCGCGGCTTGCTCCTCGTCGCCGACGATCGCGGCGATGACGCCCTCGACGGACGCGAGCGCTTTCTTCAGCGCGGCGACCTCCTTCAACAACTTGCCGACTTCCTTCTTGGACGCGATCACGATGTCTTGCTTGCTCACTTTCCTTCTCTCTTTCTTTCCGAGCGCAGTGCGCTCATTTAGACCAGCGGAATGCGGGTCGTGTCTAGA
>JADLHZ010000054.1 GCA_020848545.1 Deltaproteobacteria bacterium
ATTTCCGTATTGAGCGCTGCATCGTCGGCACGCTCACACCACGCGATCAGTCGCTCGTCGGACACCTGCTGCGCCGAAGAAACGGCCGCCATCTCGTCAAAGGGTGTGTCGCTGCGAAAAGCCCTGCGCATGTCCGCTTCGCCGTGTAGTGCCGCGATGTAGTACCAGTCGACAATCAAGATCTGATTGAGCGTGGCCCATAGGCTTGGAAAAAAGCCGCTCCGCGTCGCTTTGAACTCGGCGTCGCCGAGCTGCAAACAGGCGGCGTGCAAGCGATGGTTAGCGGGCGAGTGTACAAAAGTGCTGGCGCATCGTGGGCGGCATCGTCTCGGTCGCGCGTAGATGTTCCAGGCGCCGTATTTTGGCAAGTGGAGCTCAGTCTCAGTGAAAGCCGGGGTCGCACCGGCCTCAGCTATCCGCGTCAGCGAACGCAGTCGCCTCCGCGGCTACACCGACAATGCGAGCTGAGCTCTTGTATCGAAGGCGTTCGGGCCTATTCGGCGTAGCGACGTTCGCGCTCGAGTGTCAGCCATTGCCCGTGCTCGACAGCCCAGGCCCGCTGTTCATCTGAATAGCTTTCAAAAAATTCTGGGTCGGTATCACCAGGCGCCATTGCAACCAGGCTCAGCACAGCGTCTCGGGCCGCATGACCGTCGAGGCCGTCGCGCCATCCCCGCACTGGGCTACCGGTCCAGAGCTGACCGCGCTCGAAGATCACGCTGCCGCCTTGGCGTACCTCAACGGTGAGGTAGTCTCGCGTGCGGTCGGGGTGGTCGAAAACCTCGAAGGCTCGAATGACTATCGGTGACTCGCCTTGGCAGCCGCCCGCAACTCGGAGCGTGAACACCCAGGCCGGATCGTTTCTGTAAGAACTTGCTCGCTGTTGTTCACCCATGACGTGCTCCCTTGCGCCGCGCGCGGCGGCTTCGTTGTTTCGCGCGCCCGAAGGGACAGGCGTTGACCGGTGCTCGGCGCACTGCGGCGCCACGGTTTGTGAGAGCGAAGCGAACCGGCGCTTGCGACGGGGACAGAAACCGTGGTGACGCAAGCGGAAGCGGGTGCGTCGTCGCCGAGCCAATCGCCGGAGCAAACAACGAAGACGTTGCACGCGAGCGCAAATCTAAGAACGATGTTCGGCACCACCTGCACGAAGCCCGTTTGTCGGGGCAGACCGAGAGTCCTCATGCGAGCACGAAAGCTCTCACGGCCGCGAGGCAGGATCGCACCCGGGCATCGTAGGGAAGCATGATTCGATGCGAGCGGGTGGGTGCGCGTCCCCCCACGCGCATCCACCTCTTGAAGTCTGCCTGAACTTTCCGCCGCGCTTGCACGTCGTCTTCAAGCTCGACCCGCCAATTATTGAGGGGGCGCGATGAGTCGCGATCGCGACGGCGTCACATGATCTGTTTGCCGGCCTTCTGGTTGACGAGCTCGCGAAGCAGCCGGCGCTCGTCTTCATTCGGCACCCATTGGCTTAGATTCTGGAGTCGCCGTTTTGCGAACTTGTGTTCGGCACTGACGACTCCGGCGGCGCGAGGGAACAGTTTCAGCCCACCAAACGCCGATTCGGCCGCGCTCGCCATCACTTCGCGGAGGTGCTTGCGATCGAGCCGCCCGTCCTTGATCGTTTGGTGCTGAATAAAGCCTACACGCGCCACCTCAACCGCGCGGCGGTCCTCGAGCTTCACGATCACCTCCGCGTAGCGCACGAAGCCATCGGCGTCGGGCGGAAGCCGTCCGCCATCGAAGAAAAACGCGTCAATTGCGCGCCGCGCGATGGGGCGTAGCTCGCCCGGTCGCGCGCGCAAAAAGCACCATCCACCGAAGCCCATGTACCGCAAGGTCGCGCATGTCCCTCTTCCATGCAACGCCAGCAGACGCCGCTTTTCTTCTCCTCGTACTTGCCGCCCATGAGTTTGCGATGGCCGGCTACCTACCGATTTCCACGGGCGCCGACGCAGTCGGCGCGCTTCTCGTGGCGTACGAGGAGCGCCCGCTACGCGGGCGCGCGTCCACCCCACGCGGGCCAACCTACTGCTCCTGTTTCGTACGAATCACTCGACGGCGACGAGTGGCATGGGCTCGTGGTCATCGACGCAAAGCAAAAGCAGACCGGGCTTCCCCCACGCGTTTGCGCCGCAAGCCGGGCATGTGAACTTGAGCTTGTTGCGCGTTTTCTTTGGCTCCTCGCCTTCGGGCCCGTCGCCCTCGGCGCCGCTGCCGCCGGCCGGGCTGGTTCGGAGCCGCCTTTCTGCGCAGGTCCACGGCAGCAGCGCCTCTGTCGGCAGCGATTCAAAAGCCTTCGCAAATGGCCCACCCTCGATGATTCGATGGGTCAGGGCCGGTGCGCTCATCTTGTCTTGGCCAGTCTTTGGGCAAATGGGCTGCAACCCAACCGTCACCATTTTCCTCGACCATTCGCGATCGTGATAGCCACGACGCGGCGGCTCGCCGTGCACTTGTTGCCACAGGTGACACATCTCGTGGACGAGCGTTGATGCCGTTTCACGCGCCGGCCGCGTGCCAAGGTATGATGGGTTGAGCGAAATTTCGTGGATGGTCGTTCCGTCCGCGGCGATGCGCTGCCAGCGCTCCGGCGCAAAGAATCCGAGCGCCCCGGCATGACGTGAGAAATTCAAGATCACCGGCGGCAAGTTCCCCTCGAAAACTTCGCGGTTGAAGTGATCGAACATCGCGCGATAGGCGGCAAATTGCTCGCTTGTCGGCTCGGTCGCAGTTGTCGGAGTCGGCGCTACTGGGCCGGTGGCGTTGGCGCTCATACCTGGCCCTCGCTGTCGATGCTGAAGATCTCATAGGGCCGGCTGCTACGCCGCGCCTCCGCGAGGGTTTCCAAATAGCCACGGAAGCGACCCGCAAACTCACCCTCGCGCCACAACTCGAAACCATGTCCGTAGTCACGAACGACGAAACAATCGTCGGCGCACGCGTTGCACGCACTACCCTCGCAGCTCCACTCCAAGACCTCGCCCGTGTTGCCGTGGACCCACGCCAACACCTGCATGTCGGCTGATCCGCACTTGTTGCAGCGGTAGATGATCGTTCGCTCTCGGTGCTTCGGGGGCTGGGGCTGAGCCCCAGTTAGGCGGCTACCGGCGTTCGTCGAAACCACCGGAATTGGCCCGCCGTCGCTGCCTTCGACGGTGCCGTTGACGGGAAGAACAAAGGTGGAAGGGCAACTGTCCATCGTAATCTCCTCAGCCGCTCGTGAAGTCGGCGGTCGCTCACCAAAAGCGAAACCGGGCGCCTCCCGAGGAGCGCGCAGAGCCACGCGCAGCGTTTTCTGCGGTCGTTGTTGGACCGCCGAGCAGCGCGAGGGGACAGAAAACGCGAGCATGGCGAGCACGCACCGGAGCGGATGCGACCAATCTGAAATGGCGGAACGTCAACGCCGCCAAAGGCGGCCCCGCGCGAAGCGCACTTCTCAAAGGAGCGCGCGATCAGCGCGCCTCGAATTGAAGAACGCGCGAATGCGCGCACACTTCGCAATCGCAGGGACGCCGGTGCACGGCGCTACGCCGCCCTATGCATCGTGTGCTTAGTCTCCGATAAGTCTCCGATAGGAACTTGGCGAGCTCGGCGCGCTGCACGCGATGAAACCAGCCGGTGCCATCCACGGACACTGCACCCGCGCGCCAGCAGCGGACCAAGCGATCCCACTTGTTCACGCGACCAACGTGCACGCGTCCAGGGAACCGCGCGCACCATGGCGCGATCGCGGCTTCTTTCCAGTCGG
>JADLHZ010000055.1 GCA_020848545.1 Deltaproteobacteria bacterium
CGCGAAATGATAACCCTGCACTTCATCGCAGCCGTGGCGTTGCAGGAACGCCGCCTGCTCGGCGGTCTCCACGCCTTCCGCGACGGCCTTCAGTCCCAGGGCGTGCGCCATGGCGATCGTCGCTTGCGTGAGCGCGCAGTCGCGCGGGCCCTGGGGCAGATCCTTCACGAACGAGCGGTCGATCTTCACGCTGTCGAGCGGAAAGCGCTTCAGATAGCCGAGCGAGGAGTAGCCGGTGCCGAAATCGTCGATGGCGATATGGATGCCGCGCCGCTTCAATGCCGTCATGGCGTCGAGCGAGCGCTCGACGTTCGTCATCATCATGCTCTCGGTGAGCTCGACTTCGAGCAGATCGGGATCGAGCCCGACGGCCGCGAGCGCTTGATCGATGCTCTCGGCGAGATCCACCCGAGCGAACTGGCGCGCGGAAATGTTCACCGCGACCCGCAGGCCCGCCAGTCCGGCGTCGCGCCAGCGTCTCGCCTGCTCGCAGGCGGTGCGCAGCACCCAGGCGCCGATGGGCACGATGAGCCCCGTCTCTTCCGCGAGCGGGATGAACGCGTTCGGCGGCACGAAGCCCAGTTCCGGATGCCGCCAGCGCAGCAGCGCCTCCACGCCGACGACGCGGCGCGAGGCGAGCTCGATCTTCGGCTGGTAGTGCAGGACGAGCTCGTCGCGTTCCACCGCGTAGCGCAGGCTCGCCTCCAGCGCGAGACGCTCGACCGTGTGCTCGTTCGACTGCGCACTGTAGAGCTCGAACGCGTTCTTGCCCTTGTCCTTGGCGCGATACATCGCGATGTCGGCGTGCTTGAGCAGCGCGGAGGCGTCGAGGCCGTCGTCGGGATAGGTCGCGATGCCGACGCTCGCCGTGACGTGGCATTCGCGGCCGTCGAGCACGTGCGCTCGGGTGACCGTGTCCAGGATGCGCTGCGCCACCTGGATCGCGGGCAGCGCGCCGGCGGTGTCCTCGGCGAGCACCACGAATTCGTCGCCGCCCAGCCGGGCGACGGTATCCGTCTCACGCAGACTCGCACGCAGCCGATTTGCCATCTCGCACAGCAGGCGATCGCCGGCATCGTGTCCGAGCGTGTCGTTGATGTTCTTGAAGCGATCGAGGTCGATGAACAGCACCGAGAGGCGATTGCCGCGCCGGCGCGCCCGCGCGATGGCCTCCGCGAGGCTGCGCACGAAGAGGGCGCGATTCGGCAATTGCGTGAGCGCGTCGTGATTGGCGATGAATTGCAGGTTCTCCTCGGCGCGCCTGCGTTCGGTGATGTCGCGGTAGCTGCACACGCGACCCACCGGGCTGCCGCCGATCCGCTGCAGCATGGAGTAGCGCTCGAAGGTGCGCCCGTCGCTCAGCGCGATGAGGTCGTGCCCTTGCGCGCTGTCGTCGGCGATGAGCTCCTGCGTGCGCCGGATGAACCCGTCGGGATCGGCCAGCCGGGGGCGCATCGCGGCGATCACCCCTTCCACCGTGCCGGTGGCCATCGCGCTCGCCGGCAGCCGCCACAGATCGAGGAAGCGCTGGTTGTGGCTCAGGATGCGGCCGTCGCGGCTCACCACGACGATGCCGTCGTTGGTCGATTCGAGGGTGGCCTTGAGCAGCGAGAGGGATTTCTCGAGGTCGCGCTCCGTCAGCCGGTGTTCGGCGACTTCCAGGCGCAGCTTCGCGTTGACGCTCTCGGCCTCCGCGTTCGCGCGCGTGAGCACGTCGACGAGCGCGCGGTTCTGCTGGCGCAGCTCCAGGCTGAGCCGCAGCACGCGATGGATGCGCTGCGTGATGGCGGCCATGCCGGCGAGATAGAGAATCGTGAGGACGCCCAGCGTCACGTGGGTGCCGTCGTTCACCGTCAGGAAGCCGATCGCGAGCGGCGCGAGCGTCGGTGTGGCGAAGACGTAGAAGGACGGGGGCAGCGGTGCCAGCGTCGGTGCCGCGGCGGCAACCATGCCCGCGAGCGTGAAGATGACGACGAACTGGGTGCCGAGATCCGCGTCGGGCGTGATCAGAAGACCGGCGCTGCCCCAGAGCGCGCCCGAGAGACAGGCGCCGGCGATGAATGCCTTGCCCCAGTGCGCCGCATGTTCCGCCGGCGGGGATCGCCGCCGGTAGACGATCGCGGACTGCATGCGCGCGACCGTCACGACCACCATGGCGATCAGCCAGCCGAGCACCCAGCCGCCGCGATGCGGGCTCCAGAGGGAAGCCGCCAACGCGGGCGCCGCGAGCAGCACGATGATCTGAGAGACCATCGCATTGCGGTAGAGCAGCCCGATCTCCTCGGCGCGAATGTCGATCGACACGACCCCGAGCGGGGACGCGTGCGCGGCATCCGTCGGCGCGACCGCGGCGGGCACTGACGACATGAATTCCTCCGGCAAGACCGGCGTACCCATGCACGCAGCGGCCTCTACCAAGAAGCAGGCAAGCTCATGGTAGTGGCCGCAAGGGCCTGCACATCGTTCGAAGAAAGCGGGGAAGCCCCGGCATTTCAACCGGCTCGGCCGGATCGGCCGCACCCCCGCATCAGCTCAAGCAAGTCGACCTGCTCGACCTGCTTCAGCCGCAGGTTCGACGACGCGAACCGCCGTCAATCCGCCTTGATGCCGTGCTCCTTCACCACCTTGGCCCACTTCGCCACGTCCTGGCGCAGATACTCGGCGAACTCCGCCGGCGTGTTCGCCACCGGGATGGCGCCGACGCTGGCGAGCCGTTCGATCGACTCGGGCGAGCGGATGAGCTTCACGAGCTCGCTGTGCATCTTGTCGATGACTGTGC
>JADLHZ010000056.1 GCA_020848545.1 Deltaproteobacteria bacterium
ACGTATCGTGCGTGGCAGCGGAAGAACAACGGCAAGCGCTGATCACGAGGATCAGCTCAACTGCTGATCACGCCCTGGTCCATTCTTGCCGAGCAGAGGTGGACCATTTTTCGCGAGCGCCGAAGCGAGATTGGCGAGGGCAATCATCGACAAGCTGCGAGTTGAGCGCCACGAGACGAATCTCTGCGCTCAAGTCCTGACAGAGTTTGGATCGTCCATCTGGATGCAGAACGGCGGACGAATCGTCCTCTCGAGATTCGTCCCCGGCAAAGTCCCAGCGTTCGAGGTGACCAAAGTCGGGGACGGCGTGGCGGTTACAAGCAACGTGGACTTCAAGTCGATCCCCCTTCATGCCGATGGTCGCGGCGCGCTTAGCCCGGCCCACGTCCTATCTGAGCTCGCGAGCTTTGGCCGACTGCTACGCAAGGCTGCCCAACACGACGCCGAACTGTTTGTGGACGAGACGGGCGCGCAATTGCTGAAGGCGCGTGCCGAACACTTGTTCCGTGCCGTCTCGAAATCCAAGACCGACATGGCCGCGTTTGGCGAACATGCTCTCGATGGTGCGACGAATGTGCGCGACGCAATCAATGACGGGCGCTTGAGTTTCTCTTCATTTCTCGACGCACTCGATGGCGCGGCGAAATTCAAGGAATGGCTGAAAGGCCGTCCAGGGGACGCAAAGCTTCTGTCGGAGTTTGTTCAGGAAGTCACGAGGAGCCAGCCTCTCGACAAGCTCGGAAACAAGGGGCTGAAGTTCCTGCTCTTCGGCGGACTGAGCCTCCTCACCGGTGGTCTACTCTCGCCAGAGGTTGGTGCGGCGGCAGGTCTCGCCTTGGGAGCCGCGGACACCTTCTTTTTTGACAAGCTCATCAACAGGTGGACGCCGGGCGCATTCATCGAAGATCTGAGGCAAAAAGTCGCGCCGAGAGCGTGAATTGTTCTCGCTACCGCGAGCGACTTTTCCCATCCGAAAGCGTCGCTTTGTTCAACACCGCAGACACGGCCACTTGCAGGTTTGCGGTACCAAACGATGTCTCCGCGAATCGCGTGAGCTCCGCCAGCGCCTCGGGCTTCAGGTCGTCGAGCGTGATGTACCGGCCGGCGAGGTAGTCGATCATCACCTTGCGGAAGAGACCGCCCGGCGTGGCACCGCGGCGCTCGGTCTCAGCCTCGAACTGTTTGTAGACCTCTTCGTCGAACATGTACTGGCGGACAAAACGGCTGCTCGTCGTCGGCATCTCGGTGCGCTTGGGGCGCGGCATGGGTGCGACCTCCAGGGGAACGTCTTAGCGCCAGATCCGGCCACACTCAATCGTTGTCACACATTATGTTTGACTTCGCATTCTTATTCGACATAGAGCCAGCCCTGGAGGGTCGGACCATGGAGACGACGCAGGCAGGGAACAAACAAGGCGAGCCATTGCAGGTACCGATTGGGCTCATCGATGCGGACGAGACGAACGTGAGGAGTCGGTTGCAGGGCACCGAGGACCTCGCCGCGTCGATCCGGGCGCACGGGATCATTCAGCCGCTCGTCGGCACGCGAGACGACGCCGGGCGCATCAAGCTGATCGCCGGGCACAGGCGCCTCGCCGCTGCGAAGCTGGCAGCGCTCGCAACGGTGCCGGTGATCGTTCGCAGCGTCGAAGCAAGCGTCGCGAAGGAGATACAGCTCGTCGAGAACGTTCAACGCGAAGACCTGCCCGCGCTCGACGTGGCCGATGCATTGCGAGCCATGATCGACGGCGGGCAGAATGTCGACAGCGTCGCGACGCGCGTCGGTAAATCGGCAGCGTGGGTGCGGAGGCACCTCGCGCTCTTGAAGCTCGACGACAAAGTGCTCGCGGCCGTGAAAAAGCACGGGCTTCGCTTCACGCAGGCCGAGCAAGTCGCGAAGGTGCTGAAGACGGGATCGCTCGAAGCGGCGATCGAGAGCGCCAGGGCGATGGCAAGCGGCCACGTCTCGCGGAGAGCCGTCGAGCGATCGATCGCGGCAAAGGACGGAGAGCCTGAGCACCGACATACTCTGTCGGCGAGGGGCGCGTCGTATCGCGCGACGCTCACGATCGAATCGACAAACGCACTGGATGACGTGCAAGGCCGACAGCTGCGGGAGCTGGTCGGCGCGATCGAGCGGATCATGGGGAGGGACGCCGAGCCGTCGCACGCCGGCGTGCATGCGCCATAGTCGCGCCGAAGCCGCGCCAGATCTGCGCCAGCGAGAGTGGCGCGAACCTGGCGCGCGAGATCGCGCGCAGCACCTTGCCTGGCCGCAGCAATCTCGCCTGCACGCGGTTTCGCATGACGCTGGTGACCCCTCCCACCCAACGACTGGTGGAAGGGGTCACCAGCTAGCGAAGGGCGGAGGCGAGAGAGCGGTCAGGCAAGGTGCAGGGAACAGAGAGAACAAAGGGACTGGAGCCAAGAGGTAAGGATGAAACCAAAGAGGACCAGGGAGTGGAAGGAAGAAGAGAAAGAGGGACAGGACAAGATCGAAGCGGCGGAACAAGACACGAACGACAAGGGCAACGGCGGCAGCGAGAACAGCGACGTAGACGAGCGCGAACCAAGAACCGAGGGCGAAGAGAACGAAGAGCAGCAGCGATCGAATCCGAGCAGCAAACGACGAAGCCCAGGCGAGGCGGTGCGGCTGAGTCCGAGAGGCGCGTTCATCCTCTGCGAGCTCTACAAGCTGCGGCGCATGACGCTGCCGCAGCTCGCACGCCTTTGCGTCCTCAATCCGCTCGGCTACGCACCGATCGACATCGCGCGTCGACTCAAAGCGCTCGGCTATGTGCGGACGGAAGATCACTTTCGAGATGGCAAGAAGATCGTGCTCAGCCTCACCGAGCCCGGCCGGCGCTTTGCGGCCGATCGCCTCGGCCGCAGCACGCGCATGCCGCTTCGCGATGACGCGGGCGGCGAGTTCACGCTGCACACGCTAAAGGGCGTCGATCTCTACCTTCGTCTTGTCTGCCCGGGCGCGAGAGATTGGCTCGCGGTGCGCAAGGCCGCCGCTCGCTTCGACTGGTACTCGTCGAACGAGGGGATCGACATCGACTGGCGGACCGGTTCACGCAGCACGCTGCAGCTCCGTCGGCTGATTCCCGACTGGCAGATCGAGACGCACGATCGGCGCATCTTCATCGAGATCGAGCGCTCGACGAAGTCGCTCGCCGCCGTGAAGGCGAAGGTCGAGCACTACTCGGGGGTGCTCGGGCCATTCGGCTCGCGGAGCTTGCACTTTCAATCGGCCTATTTCGAGAAGTACCGTGACCAGAAGCAGGCGATCGTCGCGTTCGTCTTCGACACGCCTGAGCGCACGGACAACGTTCAAGCCTTCGTGAAAGAAGCCCTCAAGCGCGAGCGCGTCTTCGTCGATCCTATCATGGGCACCGAGGAGGACGTCGTGCAGGAGCTGAGTCAGCTCCTCAAGCTCCACTTGCCAATCAATTACGTTCAAGGCCCGCAGGACCGGCTGATGATCGAGATGAGGAAATACATCGACCACATCAACCAGCACCCGGCGATCCCCGCGCTCGCGTGGCCGCCGAATTGGAGAGAGCTGATGAGCCAGATCTACCCGCGCGTCGAATGGCGAAAGCTGCGGAGCACTCTCGATGCTCGCGTCGCGAACGCGGTCGCCGCTCCGCAGAATCAAGGAGGGCCGCGATGATGACGAAGACCGATCTCGAAACGATGTGGGACGTGAACGACGTGGCGAAGTTCCTGCGCGTCAGTCGCTCTTGGGTCTATCAGCGCGTCGAAGCCGGGCTACTCCCGCACCTACGCGTGGGCGGCCTGGTGCGCTTCGAGCCCCACACGCTGCGCGAATTCGTGCGGCGCGAGCGGCTGAGTGCATCCTGCGTAGTGAAACGCCTCGCCGAGAACAGGAGCTAGCGATGGCATCGGTCTACTTGAAGAATGGACGCTGGTTTCTGCGCTTCAAAGACGTGCACGGACGTTGGACGGCGAAGACCTGCGCGGCGCGGACGAAGACCGAAGCAAAGACGCTCGTCGCCGAGATCGAGCGGCAAGTGGAACAGGAGCGCATCGGGCTCAAGAAAGCCGGTGCACAGCTGACTGTGCGCGAGCTGTTCGTTTGGTGGCTGGAGACGTACCTCGCCGACAGGCCGTCGTTCGACACCGCGACCTCGCGCGTGCGCGTTCACATCTTCACATCGTCGCTCGCGGACATGCGCGTCGCCGAGCTGCGGCCGGGGCACATCGAGACATTCTTGCAAGGGAAGACGAAGACGCTTTCGCCGAAGACGATCAATCACCTGCGCTCGTTCCTGCTCGTCGCGATCAACACGGCGAAGCGCGCCGGCAAGTTCGAGGGCGACAACCCAGTCACCGACGTGAAACCGCGTAAGGTCCCGCGACGGCTGTACGACTATTTGAAGGTCGAAGAAGTCCCTCGCGTGCTCGAAGCACTGCACCCGAAGTATCAATCGCTCTTTGCGACCGCGATCTACACAGGCTTGCGCAAGGGGGAGCTGTTCGGGCTCCGAAAGCAGGACGTCGATCTGCCGCGTCGCTTGCTTTACGTGATGCGCTCGCACGACCGCGACACCACGAAGGGCGGACATGCCGACGCGCTGCCGATATCGACCGAGCTGATCCCGTATCTGGAACACGCTTTCGCCGAGTCACCGGGCGAGCTCGTCTTCCCGGGCGAGGACGGGAAGATGCAACGCAGGGACGCAAAGCTCGCGGCGATGCTGCGACGTGCGCTCGGTCGCGCAGGGATCGTCACCGGATACGAGCACCGGTGCAGGCGACCGAAGTGCGGACACAAGGAGCTGCACGAGGACCGAAAGCGACGACAGTGCCCGAACGATCACACCGCGCTCTGGCCGAAGGCGCTCGTGCGTAACATTCGTTTTCACGATCTACGACACACGACCGCAAGCTTGCTGATGATGGCGGGCGCAAACCCCGCGTCGGTTCAGAAGATCATGCGCCACTCGAGCCCGGTGATCACGACGCAGATTTACGGGCACCTCGCGCCCGAGTACCTGCAAGCGGAGATCGATCGGTTGAAGCTTCTCCCGGAGAAGAAGCCGCTTGTTACCTATTTGCTACCGGCGCGGAAAAACGCCGCAGAACCGGCGGAAGACGATTCAGAAACCGAAGCGATGTCGGAGAGTTGTAGTGGCGCGCCCGACCCGATTCGAACAGGTGACCCTCGGGTTCGAAGCCCGATGCTCTATCCAGCTGAGCTACGGGCGCGCAGGGACAGGACGGAAGAGCGAGGCGGACGCTAGCGACTTCGTTGCGCGGAGACAAGGTCTCGTGCTGAAACCACGCGAATGAAGACGGTCGGGCTCGTCGCTGTCTCGCTGCTCGCGTCGCTGCTCGCCGGCAACGCGATCGTGCTGCACTTCGCGCCCGGCTACCTGAACGACGAGCGTCCGGCGTGGGCCATCGTGCTCGGCGCCGGCGTGCGCTCGGACGGCGTGCCCTACGACGAGACGCGCGAACGCCTCGCAGAAACGCTGAAGCTATGGAACGACGGCCTCGTTTCGCGCGTGCTCGTGAGCGGGGGCTCTCGACCCGAAGAGATCGACGAGACCGCGGCAATGGCGAACTGGCTCGTCGCGCACGGCGTCGCAAGAGAAGAGATCGTCGTCGACGCCTCGGCGCCGCGCACGATCGCCAGCTTCGCGCGCGCAGCCGAAGTGCATGCGATCCGATCCGCCCTCGTCATCACCACTGACTCGCACCTCGCACGCTCACGGTACCTCGCGGCGTGTTTCGGCATCGCCACGATCGGCATCCGGCCGAACGCGCCGAGCCCCACGCACTCGGTCGCTCGCGAGTGGTTGGCGCGGCCGCTGGCGCTCATCGAAACGATTCCGCGCTTGCCGCGTTGTCTCGGGGGCTCGTGATGCAGACACCCTTCGAGCAGCTCGGCGGCGAAGAGACGGTGCGGCGGATCGCCGGCGCCTTCTATCGCCTCATGGACGAGACCGAGCCCGAGCTCGCGCGCTTGCACCGCCTCGACGAGCAAGGCCACGTGCATCCAGAGGCGCGTGAACGCTTCGCGCTCTTCTTCATCGGCTGGCTCGGCGGGCCGCAGACGTACATGGAGCGTCACGGCCACCCGCGTTTGCGTATGCGTCACGCGAACGTTCCGGTGAGCGAAGCGATGCGCGACGCGTGGCTGCGGGCGATGCAACGCGCTCTCGACGAAGTCCGTATCACCGGCGACATTCGGCGCTTTCTCGACGAGAAGCTCGCCGACGTGGCGGAGTTCCTGCGCAATGCCTAACGCGCTCCTCCGAGGCCTCGCCATCGTCGTCGTGCCGGCGTGCTGATGTCCAATGAGCGACGCGTGTTTCTCATCGACGCCGTCGGTGCCCTCGTCAGCGCGGTGATGCTCGGCGTTGCGCTGCCGCTGATGCAAGAGCGCATCGGACTTCCGAGCTCCGTCTTGCTCGTCCTTGCGGCGATCGCGCTGCTGCTGATGGTCTACTCGTTGGCCCACGCGAGCGGCGTTCTTCCAGCTCGCCCCGCGCGGCTTAGGGCGCTCATCGCATTCAACATCGCATACGGTGCTCTCACGACCGTGCTGCTCGCGGCGTTCGCGGGCGAGGTGAAGGCGTTGGGCTTCGTCTACTTCATCGCCGAGCTGTGCGTGCTGTCTGCGGTCGTTTGGATCGAGATCCGCGGGCTCTAGCGCAATAGAGCGGCGACGCCGTCGACCACGGCCTGCGGCTTCGGAGAGAACTCGGTCACTTCGAAAGTCGCGAGGCCGCGCGAGATGAACGGATCCTCCGTCATGATCGCCTCGATCTTCGCGCGGGCGTCACCGCAGGCGATGATGATCCCGCCTGTGCGCGGCACCTTGCGCCCCCACGCGATGAACACGCCGGCGCTCTGGTGGCGCTCGAGGAACGCGACGTGCGGCTTCATCGCGGCGTCGATCTCGGCCACCGGCTTCACGTAAGTCAAAGACACGACGAACCAGCTCATGCGCCCGCCCTACGTCAGGACGCGCCGCACAGCAAACGCACGGCGATTGGCTGCGCCTCGCGGTTCGAGTTGATCGCGATCGACCGGCGGATCCGCGGCAGAAACTCGACGTCGCCGAGCAGCGCCAACCGGCTCGTCCTCGACGAAACCGCCGCGCGCCACGTGCTCTTCGAGGATCCGCCGTGCCTCTGAACGATCGTCGCTCATAGCTTCTTCGCCGCCTCGCGCAGCGTGAGCCCGCTCGGTTGGAATTCTTCGATCCACGCGCGCACGAGCTCCGGCCGCTTCTTGCTCGTCTCGCGCAGCACCCAGCCGATCGCTTTCCTAATGAAGAACTCTTTCTCATCGAGCATGCCGGCCGCGTAGCGGCTGAAGCGTGGAAAGTCACCTTCGCCCGCCCGCAGCGGCAGCAACAAGGTGAGCAACGCCGCGCGCCGCACCCAGAAGTCGTCGTCTTTCGCCCAGCGATCGAGCACGCGGCCAAGCGACGGCTCGCGCACGAACAAGGGTCCCATGATGCTCGGCGCCAACACGTCGACGAGCGCCCACGTCTTCGCCTCGCGGATGAAGCGCTCGATCAACACCGCGTCCTTCGCGGACAGCAGCGGCGAGAAGGCGATCAGCAGCTCGCACGCCGCGAAGCGCAGCTCGTAGACGCCGCGCGACCATAGCCACTCGACGCCCGCGCGCAGCTCCTTCTTCGTCATGTCGCGATGCGCGCGCACGTACGCTTTGACGATCGTGCGCACGCCCGGCACCGGCACGCCGTAGTGCACGAGCTCGCTCTTCAGGTACGCCTTTTCCTTCTTGGCGCGGGTCGCGGTGCCTGCGCGCTCGATCGCTGCCGCCAATGGCTTCATGGCGTCGAGTCTCATCCGCCCTTCGTCTTCGTCGACAGCCGCAACTACTCGACGGACAAGAGCTCCACCTCGAAGACGAGCGTGGCGTTCGCCGGGATCACCGGCGGAAAGCCGCGCGCGCCGTACGCGAGGTGCGGCGGCAGGGTCAGCTTGCGCACTTCGCCGATCTTCATCCCGGCGACGCCTTGGTCCCAGCCTTTGATCACTTCGCCGGCGCCGAGCTCGAAGGTGAAGCCCTCGTTGCGATCGCGCGAGCTGTCGAACTTCTCGCCGCTGGTCAACGTGCCAACGTAGTGGACGGTCACATTCATGCCCGGCTTCGCTTCGGCGCCGGCGCCAGCCTTGAGGTTTTCGATTTGCAAATCAGCCATGGCGAGTGCTTTACCCGAGCGCAAAGAGAGAACAAGAGCCGATGAGCGATCACCCGATCACCCCCGCGATCCGCGTGCTCCGCGCAGAGAACGTGGCTTTCACGCCGCACACCTTCGATTACGTCGAGAAAGGCGGCACCGCGCACTCGTCGAAGGAGCTCGGCGTCGACGAGCATGCGATCGTGAAGACGCTCGTGTTCGAAGACGAGCACAGAGCGCCGATCGTCGTCTTGATGCACGGTGATCGCGAGGTGTCGACGAAGACGCTCGCGCGGATCATCGGCGTGAAGATGTTGAAGCCGTGCGCGCCGGACGTGGCCGAGCGGCACTCGGGCTACAAGGTCGGCGGCACATCGCCGTTCGGGCTGAAGAGGACGCTGCCGATCTACATGCAGCAGACGATCACGACCCTGGAGCGCATGTACATCAACGGCGGCGGCCGCGGCTTTCTCGTGTCGCTGGCGCCGAGCGAAGCCGTGCGGGTGTTGCAGCCGACGCTCGTCGAGGCCGCACAGTGACTATTCGAAGGGGCGCGCGCTCGGGCTGATCAAGATGCCCCCGAAGAGCAAACCGGCGCCGAGTAGCGGCATGCCGACCGCGAGCGCGCCGGCGCCGAGCAGGCCGAGCGCGATAGTGACGGCGACGCCGGCCGTGCGCGACGAGCTTTGTGCGCGATGGGCAGCGGAGCGCGCTTCCATCTCGTCGCGCTCCATTTGTCCAGGCGCGCTGCCGGCGGAGAGCTGCGGGAGTTCTTTTCTCGGTGCCGCTTCAGCGGGCGCCTGCGTGGTGACTTGGCCTGGGTTGACCTTCATGCCCGAGTTATCGGCGTGAGCGCTTGCGTAGGCGCGCAAAATGACTAGTGGACACCCATGGAACGCGTCGTCACCACCGTCGAAAACCACGTCGCGCACGTACGCCTGAACCGCGCCGACAAACGCAACGGCCTGGACTCGCCCATGTTCGAGGCGATCGTCGCCGCGGCGAAGCAAGTTGGAAACGATCGGAGCGTGCGCGCCGTCGTGCTCTCGGGCGAAGGCAAAGCGTTCTCGGCCGGCCTCGATTGGGGCGCGTTCATGAGCGACGCGAGCCTCGCTTCGAAGCTCCTCGAGCGTTCGAACGAGAGCCCGGCGAACATCGCGCAGCGCGTGGCGTGGGCGTGGGTCGAGTGTCCGGTGCCGGTGATCGCCGCGGTGCACGGCGCGGCGTTCGGCGGCGGCCTGCAGATCGCGCTCGGCGCCGACGTCCGCATCGTCGCGCCCGACGCGCAGCTCTGCGTCATGGAGATGCGCTACGGGCTCGTGCCGGACATGGGCGCGTCGAAGACCTTGCTCCGCCTCGTGCGACCGGATGTGGCGAAGGAGCTCATGTTCACCGCGCGCACGCTCAGCGGCGAAGAGGCCGTCGCGCTCGGGCTCGCCACGCGCGTCGCCGCCGATCCCTTGGCCGCCGCAAAGGAGCTCGCCCAAACGATCGCCGCGCAGTCGCCGCAGGCGGTCCGCGCTGCGAAGAAGCTCGCCGACACCGCCCCGGATCTCGACGTCGCCGAAGCGTTCGCGCTCGAGACGAAGCTGCAGCTCGAGCTCATCGGCTCGGCGAACCAGCTGGAAGCCGTGCAAGCAACGATGATGAAGCGCGCGCCGGAGTTCAGCGACGTGTGAACGCTAGGAGACTGCTTGAGTAAGGCTCCCGTCGCGGCGCCTCCCACACGGCCGGCGGCTTCGTACATACCTCTTTGACGACGGCGTCCGCCGGCAGCTTGTTCTTCTCGTCGACGACGAACCCGAAGCGATAGCAGACGCCGGACTTCAACGCGGGAAAGCGCAGCACGTAGGCGATGAGCTCTTCCTTCGGCGGCTTGTGCGTCAATGCCGCGCGCTCCTCCGACCCGACCGGGCCGTCGGTTGACAACGGTGCCGTGTGCCACGCATGGCCGCTCGGGTGAAGCTCCACATCGTAGATGGTACCTACGAGCTCTTTCGCGCGCACTATTCGAAGCGCCCGGATCAGCCGATGAAGGCGACGCTCGGCATGGTCGACTCCTTGCGCTCGCTCGGGCGCGATGCCGCCGAGGCCGTCACCCACATCGCCGTCGCGTTCGACAATCCGATCCGCTCGTTTCGCAACGACCTCTTCGCCGGCTACAAGACCGAGGACGGCGTCGATCCCGCGCTGCTCGCGCAGTTCGACGCCGCCGAAGAAGCGGTGCGCAAGCTCGGCGTCACCGTGTGGTCGATGAAGGAGTTCGAGGCCGACGACGCGCTCGCCACGGCCGCCGCGCGTTGGGCTTCGCAAGTGGACCAGGTCCGCATCCTCACGCCGGACAAAGATCTCGGCCAGTGCATCGTCGGCACACGCGTCGTGCAGGTCGATCGCATGCGCAAGAGCGAGATCGACGAAGACGCGCTCGTCGCTCGGCGTGGTGTGCGTCCGGCGAGCATCCCCGATTGGCTCGCGCTCACCGGCGACGACGCCGACGGCGTGCCGGGGCTCAAAGGCTTCGGCGAAAAAGGCGCGGCGGCGCTGCTCGCAGAGTTCGGCCACCTGGAGCAAATCCCGAACGATTGGCGCGCGTGGCCGAAGAGCATCCGCGGGGCAGAGCGCTTGGCGGCAACGCTGAACGAAGAGCGCGACCTAGCGATGCTCTACCGGGAGCTCACGCGCTTGCGCCGGGACGTACCGCTCGAGGAGTCGCTCGATGATCTCCGCTGGTCACGGTGAGCGCATCCGGGCCGCGAGCGTGATCAGCGGCTCCTTCTCGACATCGTCGTCCTTCGTGAAGCCACAGCCGAGCGCCCACGGCATCCACCCAACGGCGCCCGCGGCTTCGGCGGCGTCGACGACAGCCAGCGCGTAGGCGGCATCGTCCGCGAGGAATTCGCCGAGCAACACCGGCAACTCCGCCGCCGCGCGGGCCCACTTCCCTGGAAAGGTCCGCGGCGGATCGTAGGGCAAGTACTGGTGCGCCGAGTAAACGAGGTTGCCGCCGTGCAGGGGATGCGTGCGGTAGTAGTCGAGCGTATGCGCCCAATCCATGCCGCTGACGACGATCACGGTCTCTTGGTCGCGCGTGCGGATCGCGTCGATCAACGTCTGCATCGCGGCGGCGGTCTCCTTCTCGGGAAAGCCGTGCGCCTCGTTGATGAGGTCGTAGAGGACGTTCGTGCGCTTCGCGAGGCGTGAGACTGCCTTGTGCCAAAACGCTTCCGTCGTGTTCCCCGCGCCGAAGGTCGGCAGCTCCAAGATGTTCGCGTGATAGGGATCGAGCTTCCGGCCGACCTCCCACTGCACGTCGAGCACGAGGTACAGGCCGCGCGCGTTGGCGTCGTCGATCAGGCGCTCCACGCGCAGCACGTAGTCGTCGTCGGTGAGGAACCACTCCTGATTCACCGGCATCCGCACCACGTTCGCGCCCCAGCGTTCAGCGAGCACGCGAAGGACGTCGCTGCCTTCTTCAGTCAGCTCCCAGTTGGCGCCGTCGCGATCGAACTCGAGCGAGCAAACGTTGACGCCGCGCAGGACGACGCGCGCGCCGTCGGGGGCGAGGAGCGCGTTACCGTCTGTGTGCAGGCGCGGCAGCGGTGACGCGGGCGCCGGCGTCGCAGCGATCGGCGCCGTCCAATCGAGCGTGGCGATGGGATCAGGCGCCACGCGACAATTCAAGAGACCCATGATCAGCGCTCCGGCGTAGAGTAAACGCACGCGAGCGATGCCACATCACATGATCCAACGATCGCGCAACGGATCCGGCTCGAGCGCGCGCTTTCGCCGCAGCGGCCGGCGTTTCTTCCGCCGCTTCGGCGCCCGCACGAGCAGCGCCTTCACCAACGCCACGGGGATAACGAAGCTCTGGTGCTCGCCCCGCACGCCCTGGCCTCCCACGCTCTGGCCTCCCACGCCCTGTCCGCGCACGCGCACCTGACCGTGTCCATGACCGCGCTGTGTCTGCATGAGTCGGGCCTGGTGTGAAACAGGGGCTTGCGTCGAGCGTCGATCGTTCGGTTTGGGTTCTCGTTGCAGATGTGGAAGGCGCGGGCGATGGAAACACCTCACCTGCCGCATCACCGTCTCATCGCGTTCTCGGTCGCGAAGGAACTCTTGCTCGCCGTCGTCGCCGCGAACATCCGTGACGCGGAGTTGAAAGACCAAGCGACTCGCGCCGCGAAGAGCGCCGCGCTCAATTGCGCCGAAGGTGCCGGACGCTCTTCGCCGAAAGACAAGGCGCGCGCCTTCGCAATTGCGCGGGGTGAAGCTGCAGAGGCTGCTGCCGCGGTTGAAATCGCCGCCGCGGTAGGCGCCGCAACAGATTCATCAATGCAAGCGGTCAACGCCGTGGCCCATAGGCTGTGCGGCATGCTGACGCGTCTTTGCCGCTGAACGCCCTCAGCAATTGGCCAGGGTCGGGTTCACGGTCAGGTGCGCGTGCGCGGCCAGGGCGTAGGAGGCCAGGGCCATGGACCGTGTCAGGGTCAGCAGGTCAGGGCCAGGCGACGTCAGTCGTTCCTGAACCGACGACGACCTTTTCCAACACCCTGCTAGGGCAGATGTCCCAGATGGCGCGTGAGTCGAGCTGATTGGCGCGCTTGGCGGAAGCGTGGCCGCAGGGCTGGAAGTGCCCATCGATATGTGACGTGATCCGCGCGATGCGGTTCACCCTCGCCTTCTCGCTGCTCCTCTGCGCATCGTGCGCGGCACCGATGACTCAGAAGATCGTCCTGCCGCCGCCGGGAACGTTGCCGCCGATCGTCCAAGCCGGCCATCCCGTGTTGCGATCGAAGGCCGAAGACGTACCGAAGGAGAAGATCGCCACGCCGGAGTTTGCGGCGCTGGTGCAGACGATGATCGACACGATGCGCGCGGCGCCGGGCGTGGGCCTCGCAGCGCCGCAGATCGGCGTGCCGTGGCGCGTGATCGTGCTCGAAGATCGCGAGGAGCTGATCACGAAGCTCTCGGATCTCGAGCAAAAAGAGCGCGAGCGCGTGCCGTTTGCGCCGCGCGTGTTCGTCAACCCCACGCTCACGCCCATCGGCGAGGAGAAAGCGACGTTCTTCGAGGGATGCCTCAGCGTGGCGGGCTTCGCCGGCCTCGTCGAGCGCGCCGCCGAGGTGGAAGTGCACGGCCTCGACGAGCACGGCGAGCCGCAGACGTGGCGCGTCCGCGGCTGGCCCGCGCGCATCTTGCAGCACGAGGTCGATCACCTCGACGGCCGCCTCTACGTCGATCGCATGCGCACGCGCTCGTTCTCGACGCAGGAGCAAGTGAAGCAACGCTTCGCCGGCAAGTCGATCAGCGCGATCCTGGCCGAATTAGGCTGGTGACCGCGGCGTCCCACGCGTCGCCCATCGTCTCAGCGACGTTCGAGTGGTCGGCGCCGGGCACCAAGATCAGCTGCTTCGGAAAATTCGCGTTGGCAAAGACACGCTCGCCGAACTCGTGGCGCACGTAGTCGTCGGCGAGGCCGTGCATCACGAGCACCGGCGTATGGACGAGCGCGATCATGTGCTCGGTGTCCCAGCGCGCATCGGCGATGAAGCCGATCGGAAAGTCGAAGCCCGACGAGTCCGTCTTGAACGCTTCGAGCGACGCGATCGGCGACTCCAAGATCAACGCCGCCGGCGGATCATCGATCGCCCGCTGCGTGGCCGTCGCGGTGCCGAACGAGCGGCCGTAGTAGACGATGCGCGCAACGGCCCCGGCGCGGGCGCGCAAGTAGTCGACGGACGCCTTCGTGTCCGCTGCGACGCTCGCTTCGGTCGGTCGCATGTCGGTCGAGGTGCCGAAGCCACGGTAGTTCACCGCGAGCACGTCGACGCCGAGGTTCGCGAGCCGCTTTACCCGCCCGAGCGCGCCGTCCAAGAGCTGACCTTGGCCGTGAAAGTAGATGACGTAAGTCGACGCCGGCGCCGACGCGCGCACGTAGACCGCCGCGACTTGGCCGTCTTCCACCGGAATGGAGAAGTGCTCGAAGCGATCGGCCGTGATCACTTCTTTCGGATCGTCGCTGTCGAAGTCGAAATCGTACGCATCGACGGTGCGGCGTGAGTAGACGAAGGAGTCCAAGCGAAAACACGCCGGCAAGATCACGAGCAAGAGCGCGAGCCGCATCATCTGCCCTCCCCGAAGCGCACGCGAAAGCCGAGCACGAGGCCGAACGCGCCTTGGCGGCCGATGCCCACCCACTGCACGATCGGATAGTAGGTGTCGGCGAAGGGCTGATACCAGCGCCCTTCGAGCTGCATCGCGAAGCGGCCGATGATCAGCTCTTGGCCAACGGCGATGGTGAAGATCGGCGGCGCCTTGAACTGAAAGAGACCGTCGACCGCCGCGTAGGTGCCGAAGAAGCGTGCGTAACGCCAACTCACGCTCGCTTCGGTCTCCAAGTACGCTGCGAAGCCGCTGCGAAAGTTGGTGAAGCCGTAGAGCCGGCCGGTCAAGGTGATCGCCGGGCGCGCGCCGTCTTGCGCGAGCGGCATCACGCTCGCGCCGGCGTCGACGCCGAGCACGCCGAACAACGCGAGCGAGGTCAGGTGCAGGTGCGCCGAGACGTCGAGCATGTCGAGCACGCCGATGCTCACGCCGAGCGCGCTCAAAGGCACTGGGATCGTCGCGAGGCCCGGGATGTACGCCATCGGCCCGCCGGCGTGCAGCTCGACGTCGACGGCGCCCTTCGGCGTCGGCCGCGTCTTCGTGACGTGGGCGCACCCGAACAGGATCGCGATGAGCAAGAGCCGAGCGACGACGCGCACGCCGCGCGCTTAGCACGCGGCATCAGCTGCGCGCGAGACCGTGCCGCGCCTGAAGTCTAGAGAACGAAGGCGAGGCCGACCGTGCCCCATCCCGTCGTGTTGCGACCGGTCGACGGGATCGCGACGCCCGCGTGCAGGACGAGCTGCAGGAAGTCCGTGAGCGTGACGCTCGCGAGCGGTCGCGGCACGAGGCCGCCGTAGAGCACCGAGCCGATCGAGATCACGTGCTCGATCGGCGCCGCGATCCGGCCCTCGTCGAAGGGTGTCAGGCTGTAGCCAAGGCCGAGCGAGAGCTCCGCGCGCTTGGCGAGCTGCACCGTCAAACCCGCCGCGGCGCCAAACTGCCATGTATCCGTGCCACGCTTGCGCACCGGGGCGAGCGGATCGACCGCGGGCCCGATCTGCCCGAGCGTCGGCGCCGTCGAAGCGCGCAGCGAGAACGCGATCGCGAGTGGCGAAGCGACCCAGAAGCGGCCGTCGAGACCAGCAGCGAGCACCGCGTAAATCTGCGCGTACCAATCGGAGGGGTGCTTCGACGGCGAGCCAAAGCCCCAGTGAAGAACGCCGGCCGAAGGCATGATCTCGAAGCGGCCGAGCTCGCCGAAGCGGTAGTCGAACGCCACCGTGCCGATCGCCCAGCGAAAGCGCTCGGTGATGCGCAAGAGGCTCGCGATGCTGAACGAGAAGCCGTTGACGCCGGTGATCACGTGAATGCCAGGCTGCACCGGCGCGAAGAGCGCCAGGCCGTCGGCGAGGCCGGTCGCGAGCGTGAGATCGATCCATGGACGACGGGGCTTCAGCGGCTTCGCCGGCTTCTCGGGCGGCGGCGCGCCGACGGTCACGAAGGGCTGATTCTGCGGCCGCGGAAACGGGTTGTCCGGCTGCAACGACTTCGCCGCGAGCGCCGCCGAGCCCGCGAGCAGGAGATCGCGCTCGTGCACGGCGACGACGGTGCCGGCGGTGATCTCGACGGCCCGCGCGCGCGTCCCGAACGGCGTGCGCAGGCGAACGAGGTAGCGGCCCGGAGGCAACGCGGCGCGCACCGACCGCGCGCCCTGCGGCAGCTCGAGCACGATGACGCCGCTGCCCAAGTGAATGACCTCGAGCGGCCCGGCGTCTTGCGATACCTCCAGCGAGCTCGGCGCGCTCTTCAGCTCCGCGATCGTCAGATCGGTCTGACCCTTCAAGTTCATCTCGAAGCTCGGGTGCTGCGGCTGGCTCGCGGCGATCGCGCTGTCGCGCACCGTCAACGCCTGCGCGTAGTTGTACGCCTCGCCGAGCGTGATCTCGCCGTCGTTCGACGCGTCGGCCGCGCCGCGCATCGCCGCGACGAAGTGGTGCGTGAAGAACGATCCCGAGAGCACCTCGGACTCGTGCGCGTCCTCCATGCCCGAGCTCGACGCGATGAACACGCTGCCTTCGTTGTTCAAGCCGAGCGCGCTCGACAGGTCGAAGGGCGCTTCGTTGACGAGACCTTTGGCGCCGGTCCAAGCGCCACCGCGGCACGCGTCGAGCATGCCGATGCGCACGGTCGCCTTGCTTTCCTCCAAGCGCTTCTTGATCGCCTCCATCGCGAGGGCGTCGCCGTTTGGATAGATCGCCTGCATGTCGGCGTGGCCGGAGTAATAGAAGAGGAGCAAGCTCTCGTCGCCGGGGCGGCCTTGTTGCAGTGCGTACGTCGCGGCGTCGAGCGCGCCGAGCACGAACTCCGGCCTGGGATCCGAGAGCACCCTGACGTCGGCTTCGGCGAAGCGGCCCACGCTGATGAGCGCGTCCTTCATGCGTTCGGCGTCTTTGTGCGCGAAGCGGAGCGGCTGCCGGCCCGGCGGGGCTTTGTTGGCGCCAACGATGATGGCGAAGCGGCGCAAGCGCGCGGGCTCGGGCGCTGCTCCGTCGGCCGGCGACGCGTGCGCACCGGTGAGCAGCAGCGACAAGAGCAGGATCATGGCGCCTCCTTCGGCAGCACGAGCTCCACGTGCTTCTTCATCTCTGCGCCAGGCGCGCGGCCTAGCCACACCGTCAAATGCTCGGCCTCACCTTGCTCATCGATGCGCCACGCGACCGGCAGCGTCGTCTCGGGCGGCGTCAGCTCACCTTTGTAGAGCACAGCGCCGCTCGCATCGCGCACCTCGACGAAGCGCATCTCCTCCGGCACGATCTTCAAGCGGATCGTGTCGTTCGCCCTGAGCGGTGCGCGTCCGTTCCACAAGAACACAGTGTCGCCGCGTTTGACGTAGACCGCCACCGAGGGGGCGCCTTTGGCCGTCACCACGTCGCCGCGGTCCGAGAGCACATTCGCGAGGCCGATCCCGATGACTGAGACCACCGCTGCTGCCGCCGCCGCCATGATCCAGCGCGGCACGAGCGGGCGAGCCGGGGAAGGAGCGCGCTTGATCCGCTGCAGCGCGAGCTCGTTCGCCGGCGCGGCGAGCGCTTGCAAATGCGCACGGCAGACGCCGCACGTTTCGAGGTGCTCGGCGATCTGCGCTTTGGCCGCCGCGTCGCCCAGGCCCGCCCGATCGAGCATGAAGAATGACGGATGCGTGCTCATGGCTCGAGCCGCTCCTTCAGCCGCTGCAGGCGTTCGTCGCAGCGGGTGAGCACCCGCCGCACTTGCCGATCCGAGCAGCCGAGCACGATCCCAATCTCCTCTTGGTTCATGCGGTCGATGCGATGCAGCATGAGAACTTCGAGCTCTTCGGCCGAGAGCACTTGCGCGATCCGTTCGAGCCACTCGCGCCCGGCGGCGCCGCCTTCGACGTCGTCTTTGCTCCGCGTCGTCTCGTCCAGCTCAGCGCGCGGCCGGCGCTTCCGTTGCCGCAAACGATCGATCGCGAGGCGGGTCGAGATGCTGTAGATCCAGCCGACCTGCGTCGCGATGGCGCCGTCCTCGGCGAGCTCGCGCCACAAACGTATGAAGGTCTCTTGCGCCACGTCCTCGGCCTCCGCGGGGTCGGAGAGCATGCGGGCACACTTCTGCCGGATCACCGGGTAGTAGCGCCGAAAGAGCTCGTCGACCTGTGGCTGCCCCATCGCTGCCACCTTAGCCGGTCCCAACGCCCCTGAGCTACTGCGCTACACCCAGGGGCATTGCGACCGCCTATCCACATGACGCCGGGTGGCTGCCAAACCGGACACCTGTTAGGGGCTGGTGCGTCGATGCTCGTCCTCTGCTTACTCGCCGCTTCGCCGAGCTGGATCGCCGCAGAGGCGCCGCCGCCCGCCGAGATCACCCGCGTCGTCAGCATCGCGCCGACGGTGAGCGAGATCATCTGCGCGATCGGCGCCTGCGACAAGCTCGTCGGCGTCACGCGCTTCGACGACTACCCTCAGCAGGTGAAGGGCATCGCCAAGATCGGTGGCTTCGTCGACCCGAGCCTGGAAGCGATCCTCAACCTGCGCCCGCACCTCGTCGTCCTCACGAAGAACGGACCGAACCAGAGCTTCGTCCGCGCGCTCGATCAGCACAAGCTCCCGTGGATCGCGTTTGCCGACGAACGCCTCGACGACTTCGCGGCGATCGCCGAGAAGCTCGGCGCGCTGCTCCGCCGTGAGCGCGAAGCCGCCGCGTTGGTCGCTGCCTTCATGGCCGGCCTGCGCACCCTCAACGAGCAGCCGCGGCTCACGAAGAGCGCGCTCGTCGTCTACGATCATGCGCCATTGATCGTCGCCGGCCCGGACACCTTCGGCGCCGAGATCCTCGGCCGCTGCGGGCTCGTGAACGCGTACACGGGCGGCGTGCGCTATCCGACGCTCGACTTCGAGACGGTCGTGCGCAGCAAGCCCGATGTGATCATCGACGTGGACATGGACGGCGACGGCAAGTCGAGCCCGGGGTATTGGAGCCCGGTGCGGCCCGCGTTGAAGTCCGCCTTTGTCTTCGTGCCGGATCCCGGCTTGATGCGCTTGGGGCCGCGGCTGCCTGGCGCCATGCTCGCGCTTCGCAGACAGATCGACGCCGCGCTCGCGGCGGGGCGGGCTCAGAAGTGACGCGTGCGATCGTCACCGTGACCGTGCTCTGCTCCGCGATCGCGTTCGCGGCGGCGAGCGGCACCGACGGCTTCTCGCTGCCGCCCGACGATCTCTTCTGGTCGCTGCGCGCGCCGCGCCTGATCCTCGGCCTGCTCGTCGGCGTCGCGCTCGCCAGCGCCGGCGTCGCGAGCCAGGCGTTGCTGCAAAACCCGCTCGCCGATCCTTACGTGCTCGGCGTGAGCGGCGGCGCCGCCTTGGGTGCGGTGATCCTCGGCGTCCTCGTCAACGACCCGCCGCCGTTCGCGCCGATCGCGGCGGCGATGGTCGGGGCCGCCACGGCAGCAGCGTTGGTGTTCTCGCGGCGCTCGCGCGCGCAGATCTCGGTGACCTCGCTCTTGTTGACCGGCGTCGTGTTCAACGCCTTCGCCGCCGCCGTCATCACGCTCGTGAAGACCCTGGTGTCGGCGCAGAAGGCGCAGGAGATCCTGTTCTGGCTGATGGGCCAGCTCACGGTGTACGAATATTCATACATCGGTCTGCTCGCCGCGATCGTGCTCGTCGGCCTCGGCGCGTTGCTCGCCAGCGCGCGCGGCCTCGACGTGCTCGTGCAAGGCGACGACGTGGCGCAGACGCTCGGCGTCGATCCGGCGCGGGTGCGCACGCGTGTCTACGTCGCGCTCTCGCTCGTCGTCGGCGGCGTCGTCGCTGTCACCGGGCTCATCGGCTTCGTCGGGCTCGTCATCCCGCACGTCGTCCGCGCGCGCGCCGGCTCACGCCACTTGCCGCTCTTCATCTTGGCGTCAGCGTGGGCGGCGGCGCTCGTGCTCGTCGCCGACGCGCTCTGCCGCTTGCTCTTTCAGTCGTTCGCGACCGAGCTGCCGGTCGGCGTGCTGACCGCGTTCATCGGCGCGCCGTACTTCATGTGGGCGCTGCGGCGATCGACGATCAGTTAGACGGCGCCTTCTGCGGCACCGCCGGCTGCGGCCCGAGCGCTTCTTCGGCGAGGATGATCTCGTGCGGCGTCTGTTGGCGCTCGCCGCTCGTGTCTCCCGGCGTCTCCTCCGCCACCCGGTCGGCTTGGCGGCGCGCGATCACCGCATAGAGCGCGTCGAGCACCTTCGGATCGAAGTGGCGTCCGCGCAGCTTCTCTAAGACCACCTTCGCCTCGGTCGGCGTGCGGCCCTTCTGGTACGGCCGATCAGTGACGAGCGCGTCGTAGGTGTCGACGACGGCGATGATGCGCGCGCCGAGCGGAATGTCGTCGCCGGCGAGCCCGTGCGGGTAGCCTTTGCCGTCCCACCATTCGTGATGGTGGTAGACAATCGGCAAGACTGGCTTCAAGAACGACACCCCGGAGAGGATGCGCCGCCCGTGCTCGGGGTGCGAGCGCATGATCTCCATTTCTTCGGTCGTGAGCTGCGCCGGCTTCAGCAGAATGTGATCACGGATGCCGATCTTGCCGACGTCGTGGAGGATACCGCCGTACTCGAGCGCGAGGAGATCGTCCTCGCTGAGACCGAACTCTTTGCCGACGAGCACGCCGAGGCGCGAGACGCGGTTGGCATGGCCACGCGTATAGGGATCGCGCGCGTGAATGGCGCTGACCAAGGCGCGCACCGTCTCCAAGCAGCCCTGCTTCATCTGCGCGACGAGCTGCTTCTGGGAGTCGTCGAACGCCTTCACTTCGAGCGACATATAATTGAGTGCGTGCGCCAGCTCCCCGAGCTCGCTCTTGCCCTCGACCGGAATCTGCGTGCCACGCTCGCCCTGCGCGATCCGCAGCATGGCCGAGAGCACGCGGCGAATGTGCATCAAGAAATGCCGAGAGGCGAAGAACGCGATGAGCCCGCTCACCCCGGCGCTCGCGACGAGGCCGAGCGCGAGCTCCAAAGGACCCGGCGAAAGGTTCAGCGCATAGAGGCCGATGAGCAGACCGAGCGGCGGCACCGCAATGGCACTGCACACGAGAACGCTCGCGGGCAACAAACGCATGGAGATTAAGGTACCAGGCGGCGCTTACGGCGTCAGTGCTTTTTCTAATTGCTTGGCCTTCACGGGTTTTTCGAGCACGGCGTCGGGCATGGCGTCCTTGAGCGCCGGCAAGGTCTTCGGCGAAATCGCGGAAAGCAGGATGACGCGCGGGCGCTTGGGCCAAGTCTTGAGCTCTTTGAACACCTCGAGCCCGCTCTTCTTCGGCATCAGAAAGTCGAGGATGGCGGCGTCGAAGGCCTTCGTCTTCAGGACTTCGATCGCTTGCAGCCCGTCCTGGGCCAGCTCCACCTGATGGCCGAGCTCGCGCAGTTGGTCGCCGAGCACGGCGCGCAACAAGGCGTCATCATCGCAGAGAAGAATGAGCACGAAAGGGTCTTATTTGAAGCGGCAGGCAGAGTCGAGGAAGGTCGTTTGACGGTGCATCAAAGCGTTCTTGATGCAGCGCAAATAGGCGGAAAAACCGAACTCGGCGATGATGGTTCGCGCGTTGAAAATCAGATGACGCGTGGTGATCAAACCCTTCATAGCGCCTGCTTCCTACTCCACTCGACTCACTAGACTACAGAGCATCGGAGATGCCAAATTTCCGGCGCGTCCTAACGCGACGTGGCAAAGCTTTGCAAGAGAAAACACCTGAAGTTCTCACAACTCCCCCATGTGGGTAGCGCACTTCTGCCACAACGCCAGAGTTTTCCACCCACGAAACTTTGCGTGGTCCCAGGGACCTTTTTCGGCCTCTGTGACCGTCGCCACGCGGAAAAAGGTCCCTGGGACCTTTTCCTCGCTTCCCTTGCCGCCACCTGACGATTCCACTACACGCCGCGAAAATGGCGACCTTTCCAGGCTTCAGCGCGAGCGACTTCGCGGCATACGAAGAGAAGAAGTGGGGCTCGAACGCCTTCACCCTGGAGCGCATCAAAGTGAAGGAGAAGCTCGCTGGGCTGCAATCGCTGCTCGCGCCGCTGACCACGCCGCACCAAGAGTCGTTCGCCGCGCATCTGTCCGAAGAGTTCCCGAACATCGTCAACCACAAGCGGGTCGACGCGCAGTGGCTCTACTACACGCGCACGCAGACCCACGCCCAAGACCTCGCCAAGTTCCTCGAAAAGACCGAGCTCAAGCCCGATAAGATCTTCAACATCGCGCCACAGGAAAAGCACATCGCGCTCGCCGTCGTGATCGATAATGCGGCCGTGCACGTGGGCCTGTTCATCCACCCGGGCGCCTTCGTCGATCGCCGGAACTTCGCGGCGAAGCTCACCCACACTTGGGATCGCGAGAAGCTGAAGCAGGTCCTCGGCGAGTGCGACGGCCTCCTCACCCTCGGCTTCGATGAGAGCGAGCGCGTGGTCGCCCGCGAGATGGAGCTCGACGCCTTCGGTTGGCTCGCCGACACCTTGGCTTCAGACGAGCGTCGCTTCAGCGTCGCGCACACCTTCGCCAAGGACGATGCGATCGCGCTCGGCGTTGGGCTCGGCGACACGGTCGTGCGCCTGGTCTCAGGCCTGGTGCCGCTGTATCAGTTCGTGGCGTGGTCGCGTTCGAACGATCACATCCAGGTCGGCCAGCAGATTCAGAAAGAAAAGGCCGAGCACAGGAAGAACGCCACCGAGTACAAGAGCGGCGATCGCGTGCGGGTCGCGAGCGGGCTGTTCGCGGGCAAGGTCGGCTCGGTGCAGTCGATCGATACGAAGGCGCAGGTCAAAGTCGCCGTGGGGAAGATGAGCATCACGGTCGCGGCGAACGATTTGACGCGGGTTTGATCGCTTACTCGTAGCTCAGCGCCTGCACGACCTTCATCTTGGCCGCGCGATACGCCGGCCACGCCGCCGCCAACGCCGCACACGCGAGCGAGATCGCCGAGAGCATCGCATGATACGAATACGGCGGGTGAAAGCCGATCCGCCACCCCGTGCCCTGCACGTTGAGCACCTTCACGAACAACATCCCGAGCGCGCTGCCGCAGACGAACGAGAGCCCGAGCGCGGCGCAAGCGAGGACAGCGCCTTCGAGGATCAACGCGAGGACGATCTGTCCGGTCGACATGCCGACCGCGCGCAGCACGCCGAGCTCACGCGTCCGATCGATGACCGCCGCGAAGAGCGTGTTGACGACGCCGAGCAGCGCCACCAAGATCGCGAGGATGCTCATCGCGCTCGTCGCCCGAAACGACTGCTCGACGACACCGGCGATCTCTTGCTTGAACTCGCCGTTGGTCAGCACGAAGAGGTCGTAGCGCTTGCCAAACTTCTGCGTGATCTGCGCCTTCAAGCGATCGCGCAAGGCGGCGTCCTTGCCGAGGTAGAGCTCGTAGGTCTCGACCGTCTCATCGAGGAAGTCGCGCGTGAAGTGGCTGCGATCGATCAGGAACACGCCCTGATCGGAGGTGTAGTCGACGTAGACGCCGCGCACCGCATACGCCTTCATTCCGGTCGGTGTGTTGAGGCGCACGGTGTCGCCGGGGTGCAGGTTCTTCCGCTGGGACAAGTTCTCGGACACCATGATCGCCTCGTGCTCGACCATGTCTTTCGCTCCGTCGAGCGCGGCGCCTTCGAGCATGATCGGCCGCGCGTTCTTCAGCCGCAGATCGAAGTCGATCGCGATCAGCGTGACGCGCAGATCCTCGTAGTTCAGCTTGCGAATGTTGACCGCCTCGACGCGGCCGGCCGCGCCGTCGAGCGCTTCGAGCTCCTCGAGCAATGACGCCGGCAGGCGTGTGCTCTGTTGGCTCGCGAGCGGCGAGCTGCCGGTGATGAAGAGATCGGCCGGCACCGACTGCTCCAGCCACGTCTTGATCGACTCTTGGAAACCGTTCGCGAAGGTCGACGTGCCGAAGCCGAGCGAGATGCCGACCATCAGCGCAGCGACCGTGATCACCGCCCGCGACCCTTGGCGGAGAGAGTTGTCCGCGGCCAGCGCGCCCGGCACCGAAAAGAGAAAGAAGAACGGGCGGCGCAGCGCCTTGCTCGCGACGATGAGCCCGATCTCGGAGATCGCCGCGCACGCAAGCAACGCGCAAAGCATCGCGAGCTGCGCGGTCCACGGAATCGGCCCTTGGACCGGCAGCGCCGCGAAGACGTAGCAGAGCGCCGCGAGCACGAGCGCGATGATCGCGCCCTTCTTCCACGCGAACGCCGGCGGCGCCTTCATCGCATTCTTCGCCATCGACAAGGCCGGGGGCGTGCGCGACGCGTCGCGGGCGGGAAGATACGCCGAGAGCGCCGTCGCCGAGACGCCGGCGATGACCGCGGCGATCGCTGTCTCCGCCCCGACCGTCGCGCTCTGCACGTTGAGCTGTACGTAGAGCGACGAGATCGTCGTATTGATCGCCTCGAGCACGACCCGCGCGAGCACTTGACCGAGGCCGACGCCGAGCACGCTGCCGACCAAGCCGAGCACCATCGCTTCGCCGACGAAGACGAGCTGCACCTCCTTCTCGGTGACGCCGAGCGCGCGCAGCACGCCGATCTCACGCCGCCGCTGCGCCACGGCGATGCCGATCGTGTTGTAGATCATGAACATGGCGACGAACATCGCCACCCCGCTCGTCAGCTCGAGGGCGGTCTGAAAGCGCGACATCATGCGCTCGGTCCGCTCGCCGCGCCGCGCCGGCTCCTCGACGACGATGCCGGGGCCGGCAGCCGCGCGGATCGCCTCGAGCACCTGCTCGCGATTCTTCGTCTTGTCGAGCGCGACGTCGATGCGATCGTAGCGATCCTCGCGCTCGAAAGCGATCTGCGCGGCGTCCAAGTACATGATGACCAGGTTGCCGCCGAACGCGAGCGCCGGACCCTCGTCCTTGAGCAGCGCCTTCACCTTGAAGTCGCGCACGCCGCTCGGTGCCGTCAGCTTCACGGTGCCGCCGGCCTTGATGCCGTGCGCGCTGGCGAACTGTGTGCTCAGCATGACGCAGTTCGTGCAGTTCAAGAACTCCAGCGGATCGATCTCGCCTTCGGCGCTCGCGTAGGTCCTGAAGTAGTCGTCGCCGGTGAGATCGACGCCGAGCACCAACATCGGATCGCTGCTCTTGCCGTCGGCTTCGACGAAGCGACTCTTGGCGCTGACCACGGGTGAGACGTGCGTGATGCCGGAGACGTGCGCCAGCTTGTCGAGCAGCTCGGTCTTCAATGGCGCGTCGCCGTCGCCGACCTCGACGTCGACCTTGCCGCTGATGTGACCCATGGTGCCGCGAAACGACTCGAGGACGGCGCGGTTCGCCGACGCGATCGCGGTCAACGCCGAGATGCTGAGCGCGATGCCCGACAAAGTGAGGAAGCTGCGCAGCGGGCTCAGGCGTAGGTGGCGCAACGCGACGAGTGAGATCAGCGAACGGAGCGCGCCAGTGAACATCCCGTTACGCGGCATCTGTGACGACACGCCCATCCTTGAGACGAATGATCCGATCGCCGATCTTCGCCGCGCTCGGATCGTGGGTGACCATGACCAACGTCACCTGCTTCGCTCGCGTCGTCTCATGCAGCATGCGCAGCACCTCGGCGCCGGTCGTCGAGTCGAGGTTGCCGGTCGGCTCATCGGCGAGCAAGACGACTGGCGTATTGACGAGCGCGCGCGCGATCGCCACGCGTTGCATCTCGCCGCCCGAGAGCTGCTCCGGGCGATGGTCCAAGCGCTTGCCGAGCCCGACGGTGTCGAGCAGCGTCTTCGCGCGCTCCATCGCCTGCGCCCGCGGCACGCCGTTCAAGAGCGCCGGCAACGCCGCGTTCTCGAGCGCGCTCATCGTCGGCAGCAGGTTGAAGAACTGAAAGACGAAGCCCAGGCGCTGGCGGCGAAAGAGGGTGAGCGCATGCTCGCCCATCTTTGCGGTGCTCTCGCCGGCGAGCACCACGTCGCCCGAGGTCGGCGTGTCGAGCGCGCCGATCAGGTGCAGCATCGTCGACTTTCCGGAGCCCGACGGCCCCATGATCGACACGAACTCGCCCTTGGCGACCGTCAGCGAGATACCGTCGACCGCGACGGTCTGCGAGTCGCCGCGTGTATAGACCTTGCGCACATCGACGAGCTCGATCATCGCGCGCGCGTCCTGAGCGAGAGGGTCACGAGCTTCATCACCATGTCCGCATAGCTCATCCCGGCCTTCTTGCACGAGCGAAAGAACCCGCCGTGCGGTGAGAGGTCGCAGTTCGGGTTGACGTCGATGACGTAAGGCTCGCCGGCTTGCGAGATGCGCATGTCGACGCGCGCGTAGCCCTTGCACTCGAGCGCCACGAACGCGCCGCGCGCAGTGTCGGCGATCTTCTTCTTGAGCGCCGGCTTCACCGTCGGGTTGATCCGCGTCGTCGAGCCTCGATACTCATCCGAGCTCGGCTCCCACTTGCCGGCGTAGGTGACGATGCGTGGCAGCGCCTTCGGCATGTGCGAGAAGTCGATCTCGCTCCACGGCAGCGCCTCGAAGTCACCAACGCCGTCTTCGAGCAGCGGCACGATGATCTCGCGCCCTTCGACGTATTGCTCGCACAGCACGGGCTGCTTGTACGTGCGGAAGAGCTCCTTCGCCTGGCGCTTGAACTGCGCGAGATCGTGCACCACCGACGTCGAGGAGATGCCGAGCGATCCGTCCTCGGCGTTCGGCTTCAAGATCGCCGGGAAGCCGAACTCTGGCTTCGCCTTCGGCACGCTCGTGTACGTCTTCGCGCGCGGCGTCGAGATGCCGAGCGACTCGAGCAAGCGCTTCGTGCGGTCTTTGCGCAGAGCCGTCGACACCGCGAGCACGCCGTTGCCGGTGTAGGGGATGCGCAAGAGGTCGAGCAGCGCGGGGACGAACACCTCGTTGCCGGCGCCGGCGTCGAGGGTCTCGCAGAGGTTGAACACCGACGCGGGCTTCAACATCTGAATGCGTTCGATGAAGTCGAGCTGGCGCCCGGTCGCCGCGACGAGCGCGGAAGAATAGTCGTCCGACGCCGCGATCGCGGCCGCCACGGCGTGTGCTGTTTTCTCCACATCGGCGCGCGCCGCGTAGTCACCCTGCTCGGGCGTGTAGTCGACATTATAAAGGACGACGATCGTCTTCTTCTTGCTCACGGCAGATCACAGCCTCGGCTTCAGCACGGCGATCAGCGCCTTGCCATCAATCTTCTGCACACCGAGATCCCTGGCGAGCTCGTCGACCGAGGGCTCCAGGCCCTTCCTCATGAACGCGGCGATCCAAGCGCCGGCCTCTTTGCTCTCGAACCAGCGGTCGCCGAAGGTTTGCTGCAGCCGCTGCTCCATGAGCCCGGCGAGCAGCCACGCGCGGAAGAACTGCGCCGACAAGAAGAACGGCTCGTGATCGACGAGCCAGCGCTGAGCGTCGACTTCGTCCAAGCGAAAGCCGTGCGCGCGCGACATGAGGTTCTGGTAGAGCTTCGCGAGATCCGGCTGCTGGTTCGAGTGCCACGCGACTTCGAACATCACCTTCGCCGCGTAACGGCGGGCGAGGAAGAGCCGCTTCAACGCGATGTACTTCGAATAGCTCTTCTGCTCGTCGGCGGTGAGGCGCACGAGCGCGGTCTTCACCCAGTGCGGGTTGCCCAGGATCGACTGCATGAGGAAGCCGTAGGCGTAGACGAGCGTCTGATCGCCGAGCGCTTGCAGCTCGAAGCTCGGCGCGCGGCTCGTGACGTAGAAGAGCGCGTGCCCGGCCTCGTGATAGAGCGCCTCCCAACCGCGCAGCCCTTCTTGCGGCAGGTAGCTCATGCGCACGTCGTTCGGCACCGCGACCGGAAAGGTGCGCGGCCGCTTGCGCTTGTTCGCGCGCGCGTCGGCGTCGATCCTGAGGTTCGGCATGTCGGCGAGCGAGAAGCCGAGCTGGCGCATCGACACCGCGTGCGAGGTCGACAAGATGTCTTGCGGGAACGCCTTGTCGTAGCGCACCGACCACAGGAGCCGCGGCATGTCGGCGTGGCGCATCTGCTCGAACTCGAACGACAGCTCGGTCATCAACGCCTGCTTCAGCGGCGCCAGAAAGATCGGGTCGGTGTCGTTCATGAACTGCTCGGCGACGCGCGAGACCTCGGCGAGATCGGTGCCACGCAGCTCGTTCGCGAGCTCCAGGTAGCTGCTGAAGCCTAGCTTCTTCGTGGCGGCGGCCACAGCGCGATCGAGCTGCAGGTGCGCCTCGGACAGGTTCGCGTAGGTCTGCCCGGCGGCCTGCTGCAGCTCGCGGCGGCGCGCGTAGTCGGTCTCGCGCGCCATCAAAGTGTTCAAGTGGCTCAACGCGAAGGTTTGATCGCCCACCTTCAATGACTCGGCGTTGCGCACCCGCGCGAGCTCGTCTTGCTGCGCGCTCGTCTCGTAACCGACGACCTCGAAGAGGATGTGCCGGCGCAGATAGCGGACCGAGCGTTGAAACGCCGGATCGCTGTTCTCGTTCATCGAGCGCAAGAGCCGCCACGCCGTACGCGAGCTGAACAAGGTCTCGTGGTCGCGGAAGGTCTCGGCCAAGTTCGCGGGTGTGCCCTGCGTCCACTCGTCCCAGAGCAGGAGTTGCTGTTGCTTCCAGACGCCATAGGCTTCGTCGCGCATGGCGTCGACGTCGCTCTTCTGCGGCGTGGTATCGAGCGCGGCGCCATTGCCGGCGCACGCGGCGAGCAGAGCGAGGAATAAGGAGACGACGAGCGAACGCTTCATGAATGTCCTCACAGTGAACCGCGGATCTTGCCGCCCGGCCGCTTGCCCTTGAAGCTGAGCTTTTTCTCCGGGAGGGCGCCGGAAAACAACTTGAGCGCCACCGGCCCTTGCTCGCGGCAACGCACCTCGAGCGTGTTGCCGCTGCGGATCATCTCTTCGTCGTTGCCGCGCTTGCGCAGAAAGAACCAGAGCTGGTCCTGACCGCAGTCGAAGACGTGCTGCAACTTCAAACGCTCGGGCGACGGCACGATGCCGATCTCGAGGATCTTGTCCCTCGGCTCGTAGCGCGCCCCGGAGAAGGTGCCGGCGAGCTTGCCCATCTCGACGACGAAGGCGCCGCGATCGAACGCGCGCACGCCCGAGAGGAGATCCTCTTTCATGTTCATCGACATGTTCGGCCAACGGTTGACGAGATCCCAGAGCGCCTTCAGCGGCGGGGCCATCTGCTCGCGATCACCGGTCTTCACCGCGACGAAGAACGCCTTGGCCGCCTCTTCGCCGCCGGGGATCTCGAGCAGGCGCGGATAGAGCCAGTGCTGCTGGAACGGCATCAGGTGATCGGCGAGGCGAATCGCGCTGCCGAACCAGTCTTCGACCGGCTCGAAGTCCAAGTGCGCGTGCAAGACCACGCCGTCGCGCACGCGCTGCTGATCCTTCGGCGCCATCACCTTGCGATAGCGGTTGAGCTCGTCGTTGAAGATGCGCGCCGAGTAGTGCCGATGCATGCGGCCGGCTTGATAGCTCACTTGCGACGCGTGGCAGGTGTAGCCGAGATCGTGGTGCACCTGCGCGATGCGGCCGACGAAGTAGTCGCGCGGGTTGATCTCGACGACGCCGGCGAGCGCCCCGAAGATGCGCTCCTGGATGTCGATGCTGCCCATGATGTGGCGGATACCGCGATCGCCCATCCGGCGCAGGCGGCTCTGCATCTCTTGGTAGATCAGCTTGCGCACGAGGTCTTGCTGCACCTCGCCGAGATCTTCAGCCGGCGCGCCACGGATGAGATCCATGCGGTAGGCGGCGTCGATGTAGTGGCTCGTCTCCTCGATGAAGCGCGCGAGCAACGCCGCGGAGTCTTCGGCGAGGAGGTGCTCGTAGCGCGAGAACTCGAGCTTCGCGTTGGTCTTACCGCGCTCGATCAGGCGCGCGTTCAGCTGCCCTTTGATCACGTGCGCGGGCTGGCGGTTCTTTGCCAGGCGCAGGAGCTTCTGCTCGAGCTCGACGCGAAAGCGCTCGGCGCGGCCGGCGGCGACGCGCTGCTTCTCGTCGAGGGAGAACCAGATATCGTCCAGGTGCTGCTCGGCTTCGAGCTTGTCGAGCCCGTCGTCGCCGAGCGCGATGACACCGAGCGCCTGGGCCTGGCGCGGGTCCATGCCGATCGGCTGGAAGTTCGGCCCGCGGATGCCCTGCTTCTCGAACTTCTTCGGGGCGACGTCGTCGGCGGCCTTTTGCTTCGCCGCGGGATCGAGCGCGACCTCTTTGACGCCCTCGGCGCCGGCCGCGCCCTCGGGCTTCTGCGCCTTCTCCGCCGACGCGATCTTGTTCATCAGCGCCGGGCTCGGCGGCGGTGCGGTGCCCGGCGTCTTGATGATCACCTTGGGCGTTTCGGAGCGACGGATCGGCACGCGGGGTTTCTATGCGAAAGCGGAGGCGCTGTCAGTATCGCGGCCAGTCTCTCACGATCACCGCGACTCGCTCTGTCTTTCGCGCTTCTTCACCTCGGGCGCGACGTCGGTCTCGAAGTCGGCGAAGCGGTACATGCGCTGGCCGGCGTTGGTGCTCAGGATCTCGCACAGGCCTTTTTGCACGAGCCGATCGAGCGCCGGCTCGACGAGCTCGATGTTGAGCCCGGTGTCGCTCGCGACGTCGAAGGCGCTGACGCGTCCCCGGCGCCGGCGCGCGCTCTCCAAGATCAACAGGTCGTCGCCCGGCTGCTCGGCCGTGATCGTCCGCTGGCGGCCGTTCCACATGAGCAGCGCGCCGCCGACGATCATGAGGCCGGAGAAGACGACCCCGACCGCGGCCTTGCTCGGGTTGCCGTAGAGCGCGCCCATGCTGGCGAAGGTGCTGCCGCCGAGCAAGGTCAGCAGGCCGACGATGCGCATGAACGACGGCCGCTCTTTCACAAGCGTTCCTTCTGCGCGGAGACGAGCGCCTTGATCCGCCGTAGCTCCTCGTCCTCGGCGGACGTCTCCGGCGCCGTCGAAGCACTCGCCACCGGCTCCTTCGCCCGCAACGCCGCTTCGCGCACCACCGCATCGAACACGAAGAGCGTAGGCTCGTTCGCATCGCGACGACAGTCACCACGCGCGGCCAGCGCTTCGAGCCCGCGCTGCGCATCGTCGATGCTGATCGACAACGCGAGCGCGACCGCCGCCGCGCTGAGCTTGCCGTCGTCCTGCGCCGCGAGCGCGCGCACGTGGGCGAGCCCCGCTTCGCTGAGATCCATCGCGTCGTGCTTCACAGCGCTGGGCTTCGGCTTCGCGAAGAGCATCGTCAGCCCGCCGGTTGCCATGATCGAGGCGAGGATCAGCGGAAACGGCGCCGGTATCCGCGTCACGTGGCCCGTGATCATGTTGTTGATGCTGATGAACACGCCGGTGATGCCGACGAAGCTCAGCGGCACGCCGATGAGGCGCATCCAGATCGTCGCGACGTTGGCGGGACCACCCATCGTTCTCGAGCTTAGCACCTCGGCGGCAAATCCTTGAACCTTCGCGCTCGCCTGTTACAACATGTGCGAAAGGTTTTACATTGGCAAGCGAGCTACCGCCCGGGACGCGCATCGAGAAGTTCCGAGTTGTCCGCACCCTCGGCAAAGGGCGCGCCGGCGAGACCTACCTCGCGCTCGACACCGAGAAGGGTCGCCACGTCGCGCTGACCTATTACTCGCACGAGCGCTTCGGCAATAAGCAGATCTCGACGCCCTTCCTCGACGCCGTGCGCACGAAGTCGAGCTTCGAGCACCCGTCGATCGCCGCCGTCGTCGGCACCGGCGAGCACGCCGATCGCCCCTTCGTCGCGTTCGAGTACGTGGAAGGCGAGAGCCTGCGCGAGCGCATGAAGGCCGGGGGGCTCGTGGCGCTGCGCGAGCTCGTTCGCATCGGCGCCGGCGTCGCCGCCGGTCTCGCCGAGGCGCACAAGAAGAACGCGTTTCACCATGACCTCCGCCCCGAGAAGATCGCGCTCGGCCGCGACGGCTCGGTGAAGATCCTGGACCTCGGCATCACGCGCCTCGTCCAGCGCGTGCTCTCGTCGACGCCGACCGGCTCGTCGCTGAGCCAAGTGAGCGACTACCTCGCCCCGGAGCAAGTGCGCGGCGACGCTCCCGCCGGCGCGGCCGACGTCTGGGCGCTCGGCGTCATGCTCTATGAGCTCGCGACCGGCTTGCCGCCATACTCGTCGCGCGTCGCGCAGACCTTCATCGAGCAGGTCGGTAACCCGGACAAAGTGCGGCGCATGCCGACGACGCCGCGGGCGACGCCGGCCGAGATCTCGGACGTCATCTACAAGCTGCTCGACAAAGCGGCGGCGCAACGGCCGATCGCGCAAGAAGCGCACGACCTGTTGAGGCGAATGCTCGCGCTCGCCATCGTGCAAGACGCGCCGCCTTACTCGGGGCTCGCTCCGTACGTCGAAGCGCAGGCCGCGTACTTCTGCGGCCGCGACGCTGAGATCGCCGCCTGCGTCGAGCGCCTGCAGCGAACCGCCCTGCTCGTCATCGCCGGCGCGTCGGGCACAGGCAAGACGTCGTTCGTGCAAGCCGGGCTCTTTACGCGCCTGCGGCCGGAGTACGAGCCGCTCGTCATAGTGCCCGGCAACACGCCGCTCTCCGCCCTGCAAGCGGCGTTTCCAGACGAAGTGAACTTACCAGAGCGGCTGCGCGCCGATCCGTCAGTGTTCGGCGCGGCCGTTGCCAGGCGCGCGGACAAAGCAGGCAAGCGCCTGGTGCTCTTCATCGATCGCTGCGAGCAGGTGGCCGGTCACGGTGACGCGAGCGTCTTCCTGCGCGCGGTCGCCGGCGTCGCCCGCGATCGGCAGAGCCCGGTTCGCGTGATCGTCGCGATGAACGAAGCGTTGCTCGATCGCCTGGCGCCCGAGCTCGACGCGCGGCGCGAGGTGTTCGTGCTGAAGGCACCCGACGCGCAAACGCTCGCCGAGATCGTGCAGCGACCGATCGCGACGAGCGGCCACAGCTTCGACGATGCCACGCTGCCAGGAACCATCGCGCAGGACGCCGCGACCGTCTCGCACCCTTTGCTGCGCGTTTCGTTCTTGATGTCGCAGCTCTGGGCGAAGCGCGATGTGAACCAGAAGGTGCTCCAGCGGGCGGACTACGACGCGCTCGGCGGCGTGGCCCGCGTGCTCGAGCTCTACGCCGACTGGGCGCTGAGCGGCGCCACGCCGGAGCAACGCCGCATCGTCCACGACATCTGCCTGCGCCTCGTCTCGCGCGATGAAGTGGCGCAGTCGGTGCCGCGCGAAGCGCTGCTCGTCAACCTCGGCAAAGGCTGCGACGAAGTCCTCGATCGCCTGGTCGGTGTCGGCCTCATCCTCAGCACGCAAGCGAGCGCCGACGCGCAGCCCGAGCTCGAGCTGATGCACGACGCGCTGATCGAAGCGTGGCCGCTGCTCCGCCAGTGGCTCGACGAACGTGGCGCAGAGATCGGCTTTCTCAACGAGCTCGAGCAGGCGGCCGCGGCGTGGAAGGCGGACGGCGCCAAGACCTCCGCGACCTACAGCGGCGATGCGCTGCACCTGACTGCCGAGAAGCTGAAGTCGGTCACCTTGCCCGTGAGCAACGAGATCAACGGCTTCGTCGGCGCCGGCTTGAAGCGCGAAGCCAGAGAACGCGCGACGCGAAAGACGATCGTCGCCGGCATTTGGATCGCGCTCGGCGTCGTCGCAGCCGGCACCACGGCGTACGGCCTGCGCCAGTACAAGACGGTGCGCGATCTCGAAGCCGTGCGCGCGCAGACGGCGCACGAACGCGCCGACGCCCAACGCGAAGACGCGCGCTCGGCGTTGACCGCGGCAAGGCTCGGCGGCGGCGGTGGCCTCGTGCAAGCGCGCGCGCAAACGCGGACCTCGCTCGAGGCCGAGGACAGCACGCTCGGGCGCACGCTCTGGGCCGAGCTCGACAAGTCACCGCTCGTTTGGCGCAAGAGCGTCGGCAGCGAAGCGAGCACGCCGGCGTTCGACGCCGAAGGCAAGCACGTCCAGTACGCCAAGGGCACCTCGCTCGTGACGCTCGACGGCACGACCTCCGAGGCGCAAGTGGCACGGCTCGCGCTCGACGCCCGCGTTCGCGCCGTCGCCGTCAGCAGCAAAGGCCTCGTCGCGATCGCCGATCAAAAGGGCGCGGTCGCCATGCTGGACGCCGCCGGCAAGACGACGCCGGTCGGCCACGCGCAAGGGGCTGTCACCGCCCTCGCGTTTTCGCCCGAAGGCACCACGCTCGTCGCCACAACCAAGAGTGGCGCTCATGTCTTCAGCGTCGGCGCGCCAGGAGAGCCGACGCCGCTGAAGGCGGGATCGCGCGCCGCGGCGTTTCGACCGAGCGGCGGCGAGCTCGCGCTCATCGGCGGCGACGATAACGTGCTCATCGTCGATGCGAAGTCGTTCGCGGAGCAAGCGAAGCTCGACGTCGAAGGCGTACGCGCGCTCGCGTACCGGCCGGAGGGCCTGCTCACGGGCGACAGCGACGGCCGCGTCAAGCTGTGGTCGGGCAAAGGCGAAGCGCGCGTGCTCATCGCGTTGCAAAAGGAGATCGTCGGCCTAGCGGCGTCGGCTGACAAGCTCGCCACGCTGACGAGCGACGGCGTGCTCGCGCTGTGGGACGTGCAGAAAGCGCAGGGCGCAGCCGGCGGCGGCGCGCAGGCGAAGGCGGACCGCGGCGCCATCGCGGCGATCGCCTTCACGAGCAAAGACGGCGGCAAATTCGTCACCATCGGCGACGACGCCACGGCCGAGCTCTGGGATCTCACCTCCGCGAAGGTCGCGCGCACGCTCAGCGGGCACACGAAGCGCATCCAAGTGCTCGACGTGAGCGCCGACGGAAGCTTCATCGCTACTGGCGGCGCCGACGGCGCGACGCGCGTGTGGTCGGCGAGCGGCGACGACGTGAAGACGCTCGCCGGCGGAGGGGCCGTGCGCCGCGTGCGCATCGTCGACAAGAACACCGTCGTCACCGGCCACGCCGACGGCAACATCCGGGTGTGGAACGTGGCGAAGGGCGCTTCGCGCAACGCGGTCAGAGCCTACGGCGACATCGCGATGACGATCAGCCCCGACGGAAAGAAAGCGCTCACCGCCGGCAACAGCGGCCCGGCGCAAGTCTGGAACGTGAAGAACGGCCGCGGCGAACGCACGATCTCGCCGAGCGGCGCGCGCTTCACCAGCGCGACCTACTCGCCGCAGAGCACCGAGATCGCGACGGGCGACAGCAAGGGCAAGGTGCAGCTCTGGCCGGCGAAGGGGCCAGGCAAAGCGATCGGCGCGCACGAAGGCGCCGTCAATCAGGTGATCTTCGACGCGAGCGGCAAGAAGCTGATCTCAGCCGGCGCCGATCGCATGATCATCATTTGGGACATCGCCGGCGGTGACCCGGTGAAGATCGCTGACGTCGGCTTCGAGCCGAAGACCGTCTCGGTCAGCAAGGACGGGACGAAGCTCGTCGCCGGGGGCGCCGACGGTGCGCTAAAGGCGTTCACGCTGCCGCTCGCCGATCCGTATTGGCGAGCGCCGCTGCTCTTGAAAAAAGGGCCCGAGGTCGTCACGCACGCCGGCTTCGTGCCGCTGGCGCAAGCCGAGCAGGCGCCTGGTGACAAAGCGTGGCGCAAGTCGGTGTTCGAGCGCGCGCGCCTCGCTGGTGAATCACGCGACTCGGCGCTCGTGTGCTTCCTGAGCCGCGACAAGCTCGAGCTCTGGGACGCCGCCGGCGACAAGCTCGTGTCGCAGAACCCGGCGTCAAAGATCGAAGATCTGATCGTGACACCGAAGGGCTGCGTCACGCGCGCGGCCGGCCTCGTCAACTTCTATCCGAGCGAAGGCGAAGTGCGCACCGTGAGCGCCACCGCCACGGCGATCGGGCTCGACGGCGACGCGTTCGTCGTCGCGGAGCAAGGCTCGGTCACGGCGTTTTCGGCCGACGGACAAAAAGGCGCGAGCGTACCGGTGCCGGCCGGCGTCATCGCCGTCGGCAGGAGCGGCGAGATCGTCGTCGTGGGCTTCGACGACGGCGGCCTCGAAGCGCACGCCGGCACCGCGACGCTCGTCCTCGGCGCCGGGCCGACGGCGCGCATCACGCGGATCATCCCCGGCCCGCCGGGCACGATCGCCGCGTCCGACGCCGATGGCTTCGTCGGACTATGGGATGCGTCGAGCGGTCGCTTGCTCGATCAGCGCCGGCTCCCCGCACGCCCGACGCAGCTCGTCTTCGCCGGTAGCGGCATCTACGCGGCGGACGAGCGCGGCGGCTTTGCCAGCCTCGACCTCTCGATCCTCACACTCGACTACTGCGCGCTGTTGAAGACGGTGTGGAGCGCGGTGCCGGTCGTCTGGTCGTCCGGTCGCGCGGTGCTGACGCCGCCGCCCACCGATCATCGGTGTAGATAAACGCCTACGCGACGCTTCGCCTGCGAGAACGGTAGCGCGGCCTCGATCGCGCGATCGCTGCCTTCGGGGAGCGGCTCCTGGCTCGCTTGCACGATGATCGTGTCGCCGGGCTGCGCTTGCCCGCGCGCGATCCCGAGCCACTCTTGCGGCGCCCAGGTGGCACGCGACACGAAGATGCGGCGGCCGTTCGGCAGCGGCTGCGCCGGAGGAAAGGGCTCGCGCGAGACGGTGGCGTGCGCGAAGTGCATCGCCGCGGCCGCCGTCGCGAGGAACGATCGCTTCTTCTCCACGTTCTCGAAGAACACCGCCGGGAGCGTTGGCTGCGCGGCGAGAATCACGAGACCCGGAAAGCCGCCACCGCTGCCGACGTCGACGAGCGTGGCACCGCCAAAGTCGGCGTACGCGGCGGTGACCAGCCACGAGTCGATGAAGAGCGCTTCAGCGTAGTCTTTCGCCGACTTCAGCGACGTGAGGTTGTGCGTCGCGTTCCACTTGTAGAGCGTGCGCGCGTGGACGAGCATCCGCGCGATCGCGGCGTCGTCGGGGACAGCGGCGGGGAGCTTGGCGACGCCATCGCGAAGATGACGCTCGAAGTCGGCGAGGAAGTCAGCGGTGCGGTCCACAGCCGGACCCGTAACAGCGAGTCAGGAAAAGTTCGAGGCTGGTCCAGAGTAGGTGGGCCAGCATCGGACTTTTACTTCGGCACTTTGCGGGCGGTGCCCGGATCCGACGCGGTCTCGGCCGGCGACACCGGGCAGAGCATCTCGAGCTGCAAGACGACGCCGTGCGAGCTCGACTCGGCGACCGTGACGACGCCCGACGAGGTGCACTGAACGTCGGCGTGATCCCACAGGCGCGCGTCGGCCTTCTGCACGTGCTTGAAGCGCTCGTTCGCTTGGGTCACCAACGCTTCACGGTGCTTGTCGAGGCTCTCGACGCTCCACACTTCGAAGGGCGGAAGGATCGAGTAAGGTGAATTTCATGGCGGGAACCAGATAGAGCTTCCGCCGCGACTCAACTCTCAATCAGGAAGCAGATCGTGTTTTTTACGCTGCGGTCGCCGCGCCGCCGCCGCGCTCGTTGAGCAGCGTGCGCGCCACCTCGAGCGCTTTCTTGATCCGCGCTTGGGCGTCCTTCAGCCGCTTGACCTCGCCGGTCAAGGTGTCGGTGCTCGCCTGCAGCTCCTGCAGCTGGGCGCGATAGCCGTCGATCTCGGCGATGAGCTCCTGCTCGCGCGCGGTGAAGTCTTGCGCGTACTTTCTGTTCGCTTCGGCGGAGGTGCGGAGGTTCTCGTTGAGCGCCTCGAACTGCGTGTGCTGCTCGTTGAGCTCCTGCTTCGTCGCTTCGAGCGTCTCGCGCAGCGCGGCGATGGTCGCTTGGTGTTGCTCGCTCTCGGTCGTCGCGTCGGTCACCGACTGGTTGAGCTCCATGATGCGCTGGTCGCGTTGCGCGAGCTCGTTCTCCTTCTCGGTGTTGGCGTTCGTGAGCTCTTCTTTCGTCTCCTTGAGCTTGGCGATCGCCTTGTCGCGCAGCTCGATCTGCTTCGCTTGATCGTCGTGCTGGTTGCGCATCTCCTCGATCTGGGCGAGCTGCGTCGCGATCTCCTCGTTCTTCTGGGCGATCTCTTGCTCGCGCTGCGCCACCGTCTGCTCGAGGCCGCGCACCGAGTCCTCGGTGCCGCCGAGCTGCGTCTTCATCTCTTCGACGGACGTCGCGAGCTCGCCGATGCGCTGGTCACGCTGCGTCTGCTCTTGCAGCATCTGCTGGATCTCGGCGTCCTTCTGGCTGATCGACTGATCGCGCTCGTTGAGATCGTTCGACAGCTCGGCCACCCGCGCGGTCAGATCGCTGATCTGCTGATCGCGCTCGGCGAAGCCGGTGTCGCGCTCGCCGGTGAGGGTCGCGAGTTGCTCGTTCGCTTGCGCGAGCTGCCCGCGCGCTTCGTCCAACTCGCCGTTGAGCTCGGTGATGCGCGTGTCGCGCGCGTTGAGCTCGCCTTGCAGCCGCTGCGCCTCTTGGTCGCGCTCGGCGAAGCCTTGGTCGCGCTCGCCGGTGACCTGCGCCAGCTTGTCGTTCGACTGCGTGAGCTGCTCGTCGAGCGCCGCCTGCTGCGCGCGAGCCTCGTCGAGCTCGGTGTTGAGCTCGGTGACGCGTTGATCGCGCGCGTTGAGCTCGCCTTGCAGGCGCTGCGTCTCTTGATCGCGCTCGGCGAAGCCCGTGTCGCGTTCGCTAATGGCGGTGGCGAGCTCGTTCGTCGTCTGCGAGAGCTTGTCGCTCGTCTCGGTGAGCTGCGCCTTCGTCGAATCGAGCTCGCCGGTGAGCTCGGCGATGCGGGTGTCGCGCTGCGCGAGCTCCGCCTGCAGCGAATCACGCTCCATGATGGTGCTGTTGAGCTGCTCGTTCGTCTGCGCCAGCTGGCCGCGCGACTCGTCGAGCTCGGTGTTCAGCTCGGTGATCCGCTGATCGCGATCGGCGATCTCTTGGCCGTGCTTGAGCTCGAGCTCGTCGTGATCGTGCGCGGCCTTCGTCGCCGCGTCCTGCATGTCGATGCGCAGCTTGGCGATCTCTTCGTGGCGCTCGTGCAGCTCGCCGTCCTTTTGCTGGATCGTTTGGTTGGCGTCGAGGAGCTGGTGCTCGAGCTCGCCGCGCTGCGTGGTCCACTGCTGCGTGTTGTCGGTGATCTGCTGGCGGAGCTGCGCGCCGTCGTCGGTGAGCTCGCGCACCTGCTTGTCCATCTCGGTGCGCAAATCAGCGTTCTCTTGGCGCTGCTTCTCGTAGTTGCCGGTCGCTTCGGTGAGCGCCGTCGAGATCTCCTGATTGTGCTGCTCGAGGGACCCAATCTGCTCGCGCAAGCCCTGCTCGAGATCGCGCGCGGTCTGCAGTTGTTCCTGCGATGAGCGATTGACGTCGTCGAGCTCTTGGCTCTTCTTCGCCAAGTTGTCCTTCGTCGTCGTCAGCTCCTCGCTCGTCTGCTGCAAGCGCGCGCGGAAGTTGTTGTAGATGTCTTCGAGCTCGGTGATCTCTTTCTCGCGCGTCTGCCACGCTTCGCGAAAGCGCGCGGCGTCGGCCTCCATGCGCTTGACGCGATCGCGAAAGTACTCGATCTTTTCTTCGAGGCCGGCGCCGGCGGACAACGACGGACCGCTCTCGCGCGGGGCCGAGAACAAACCTTCGAAGGGCGTGCGTCCACGCCACTCGGCGCCGAGCGGCAGCACCTTGGTCGCGGCAGGCGGCGGCGGCGCGGCGCGCGGGGCGCCGGGCGGTGACGGTGGTGCACCAGCGGCGCCACCAGGCCGTGCCATCGGCGGCGGCGCCAGCGGGGGCGGGCCTCCGGGCGCTGCTCCCGCGCCGACGGGCCCCAAGAAGCGGGTCACCTTCTGCATCAAGACGGCCTGCGCGATCGGCTTGGAGACGTAGTCGTCGGCCCGCGTCGGCGTCGACATGTGCTGCTGAAACGCTTCCTGCGTGGCCTCGGCCGAGACGAGGATCAGCGGGATCTGCGAGAGTCCTGGGAGCTTCTTGATCTTGTTGCACAGCGAAAAACCGCTGAGGCGCGGCAGCTCGACCTGCAAGAAGATCAGGTTCGGCCGCTCTTTGGCGAGCATGTCCAGGCCTTCATTGCCATTGCCGGTCTTGAACACGTCGATGTCGTGCGGGCGCAGCGACTGCACCACCAAGTCGGCAAACGCGTCGTCCGAATCGATCACCAATACCTTGCGCTTAGTCATCGTGTGGAAAAGATAGCACGCAGCGGATCGCGATCCAGTTTCGGACCGCGGCGGTGAAACTCTGGGGATGATGTAGGTCAAATGTCGCCAATCGTCGTCAAGCGGGAGCTCAGTCGCCGAGCCGAGAAACCCCGCGTCCTCGTCATCGGCGCGGGCGGCCTCGGCTGCCCGATCGTCGAGCTGCTCGCGCGCGTGCACGTCTGCGAGCTGGTCCTCGCAGACGGCGACGTCGTCGACCGCTCGAACTTGCCGCGGCAGTGGCTCTACGGCGACAAAGACGTCGGCAAAGCGAAGACCGCGGCCGCCGCCGCGCGCGTACGCGATCTCGCGCCGGGCGCCAAGGTCGAGACGCGCGGAGTGTTTCGCCTGCCGGACCGCCTCGACTTCGCGCTGGTCATCGACGGCACCGACGACGTCGACTTCAAGTTCGCGCTCAACGACGCCGCGATCGCCGCGCGCGTTCCGTTGGTCAGCGGCGGGGTCGTCGGGCTCGTCGGGTATGCGCTCTCGGTGCGTCCAGGTCAGAGCGCATGCCTGCGCTGCGTGTTCGAAGCGCCGACCGACGAGATGAGGAAGACCTGCCGCGACGCTGGCGTGCTCGCGCCGTTGCCTTCCATCGTCGGCTCAGTGATGGCCGCGATGGCGGCGCGCACCCTCGCCGGCGAAGCGCCGGAAGCGATGTGGTCGATCGATCTCGGTCTGTCCCAGGCGCGACCGTCCCGCTGGCAAAGGCGTGACGACTGTCCCGCGTGCGGGAGGCCGTCGTGATCTTGGACGACAAGGAGCTCGAGCTCTTCGCGCGACATGTCTCGCTGAAGGAGATCGGCGCGCCCGGGCAAGCGCGCTTGCTCGACACGCGTGTGTTCGTGGCCGACGACGTGCCTGCGCGCGAAGCGCTCGTCGTCGGCTTGGCGCGCAGCGGCGTCGAGATCGTGGGCGACGAGGTGACCGCCACGTGGCGCGTCGAAGCGAGCGAGCTCTCGCCGCCCGGCGTCGTCGACTTCGGGTCTGGCCAAGTCGACGTTGGGCCCTTCGACTTCGCGCTGGCGAACCGGCTCGAAGCGTCCGGCGCCGTCGCGACGAAGGAGCGGTGGCTCGGCGCGCTGCTCGCCTGCGAGATCGTCCTCGCGATCCTCGGACACCGGCCGCCGACGTTTTCGCTCGTTTGCGACTTTCCGGACTATCGCCGGCAGAGCTGATCGGCGAGCGTGCCCAGTGCTAGGTCGAGCGCCGCGAGATCGGCGAGAACGCGCCGACGATCGAAGTCGAACGCTCGCCGTGCGACCTCGCGGTCACCGAGCAACGGCCGCAGCGTCGCGTGAAACCACTGGGATCGCGCCACGTCTTCCGCGCACGGCAACATCTCGTGCACCGGCCGCGGCGCGCCGCGCTCCATCCCCGGACAACCTTCGACCGGCGGCACGAGGTGCAACGATCCGCTGACGGTGCGCGCGATCGGTGAGCTGCGGCACACGAGCGGCTTCGCACCTCTTGCGTGCAGCGCGCAGCGAAACTGCACGGGCGGCGCGTCGCCGGCGATCACCGGCTGAAGGTGCGGGCACATCGTTGTCTTCTGGTTCAGCCGGCGCATGACCAGCGAGCAAGCGCCGTCATCGAGGATCGTGATCGCGCCGGCGTCGATGAGCGCGCCCGACGTCGTCCTCGCCGCGCGGCTCAAACGAAAGACGTCCTGCGGCTCGAGCGCCACCGTCTGATCGAAGCAGCACTCGCCGCACTCCGTGCACTGAAAACGGACCAGGTCCGCGGGCTGCAGGATGGGAAAGCGCGTCACGGTTCGGTCATAGCATCCGAGCACCAAAACGGGACACACCCTCGCCGAACGACTAATGTTACGCCGTGCAAGAAGGCGCTGGCGCTCCGACCGCAAACGAACCGCCCACGCTGATCGCGTCACGGTACGAGCTGCGACGGCCGCTCGGACGCGGCGGTCAGAGCGACGTCTACTTGGCCTACGATCGCGAAGCGCTGCGCGAGGTGGCGCTGAAGATCCTGCGGGTGTCGAGCGAGACGCGGGCGTACTTGTTGAAGCAAGAATTCTCGGCGCTCGCCGGCCTCGATCATCCGAACATCGTCCGCGTCTTCGAATACGGGAGCCTGCAGACGCCGGTCGACGCCGAGGCCGTCACATACTACACGATGCAGCTCGTCTCGGGCGCAGACATCGTCACGGCCTGCGCGGGCAAGGACATGGAGGCCGTGGCCGGGCTCGCGGCGCAGGCGCTGTCGGCGCTCGCGCATGTCCACGCGCACGATCTCTTGCACCTCGACATCAAGCCCGAGAACCTGCTCGTCTCCGGAGAGGGCGACGCCGCCAAGCTCACCCTCGTCGACTTCGGGCTCGCGCGCCGGGTGCGCGAAGCGTCGAGCGGCTACGCCCGCGGAACGATGGCCTACATCGCGCCGGAGATGCTCGCCGGACAGAACATCGATCTGCGCGTCGATCTCTACGCGCTCGGCCGCGTGCTCTACGACGCGCTCGCGCCAGGGGTCGTGCTCGACAACGTGGGCGCCCCACTGCCGTGGCTCGAGACGCTGCGGCCGGACTTGCCGCAGCCGTTCTGCCATTGGATCGATCGCCTCGCCTCCGCCGACATCGTGCTGCGCTTCGCCCGCGCGCAGGCGGCGCTGCAGGAGCTCTCGACGATCTTGCCCATGCGCGACGTGGCGCCGTTCGCCGCGAACGCTTCCTTGCTCGTCGCGCCGCTCATCGGCCGCCAGAGCGAGCTCACCCACGCGCGCCGCCTCGTCCGCACCGCGATCGCGAAGAACAAGCTCGCGTGCATCATGGTCACCGCCGCAGCGGGGCACGGCAAGTCGCGCTTCCTCTCGACGCTGCAGGGTCTGTGTCAGCGCGATCAGCTGCGCACCGAGCTGAGCGATCGGCGGACAGCAGAAGATCGTCTGCGCCCCGAGGGTCATCGCTTGGAAGACATCGAGGAGCGCGCGCGCCAGCTTGCCTCCTCGTTCGAGACGCGGCGAGTGTGGCTCATCGATGACGCCGACAAGCTGAGCGACGTGGGCGTCGACGTGCTCTCGCGCATCCTGAACCACGCGACGGCGCTCGGTGGCGTGCTGGTCGTATCGGTGACCACGGCTTCGGCGACCTCGCGCTGGCAGCTCCTCGAGATCGAGAACCAAGCGCGCCTCACCTTCGTCGATCTCGGGCCGCTCTCACGCCGCGATCTGCAGCTGCTCGCCGACGCGCTGCTCGGCAATCCGCTCCCTGACGGATGGATCTCCGAGCTGCACGCAGCGTCGGCGGGCAACCCGTTGTGGGCGCAAGAGATCCTGCGCAGCTGGGTGAGCGAGGGCGCGCTCGCGTTCAAGGACGGCGACTTTCGACCGCAAGGCGAGCAGCCGACGCCGATCGATCGATCGCGCCTCTCGGGCCTCATGCAGGCGCGCCTCGCCAACATCGACGAGGATCTCTGGCCGCCGATCTTCGCGGCCGCGATCTTGGGCCGCGAGCTCACCCCGGAGCGGATCACGCGGCTCTCCGCGCCGTGGATCGCGCGCAACGACAATCCGGCCGAGAAGGTCGTGGCGATGGCGCTGACCGCGATGGTGCAACATCACATCGTCGATCACAAGGGCGACGCCTTTCGCTTCGTCCACGATGAGATCATGGGCGCCCTTCGCCAGCTCATCCCCGAGCCGACGCGCCGGCGCTTGCACACGGAAGCGGCGCAGTTGTTTCGCGCCAAGAAGGACCTGGACACGCGCGACTTTCACTTGGTGCGCGGCGACGATCCGATCATCGCCGCCGACGCCGGTCGCGCCGCCGGTGATCGCGCGCGCGACGCCTTCGCTCACCGCCGCGCGATGCGCCGCTACCGCCGCGGCTTCAAGCGCATCGAGGCCTTCGACAAGACGCGCGCCGCCGTGCTCGCGCTGTGCATCGCCGAGTGCGCCACGCAGATCGACGAGCACCAAGACGCGCTGGCGTGGTTCGAGCGCGCGCGCACCCTCGGCGGAGACGAACGTGAGGTCATCCTGCGCAGCGAGCTCGGCATCGCCGAAGCCCAGCGCAAGCGCTGCGAGTACAAGGAAGCGCTCGACCACGCGACGCGGGCGCTGAAGCTCGTCCTCGCCGGCACCGTCGAGCAAGCGAACGCGCTGCGCCTCGTCGCCCGCATCGAGCAGCACGCCGGAGCCTTCGATCGAGCGCTCGAGAACTTCGAGCAAGCGCTGCGCCTCTACGAGACGATCAACGACGGCGAAGGCCACGCGCGCGTGCTCTTGGATCTCGCGAACTTGTTCCGCGAGCGCGGGCGCATCGTCGAGGCGGAGCACCACGCCGCGCGCGCCGAGGCGGAAGCGACGAAGCTCGGCAACGACGGCCTGCGCGCGCGTGCCTATCAACAGCTCGGACACGTGCTCTGCTTGAAGGGCGACTCGCTGCTCGCCCTCTCGCACCTGACCGAGTCGCGCCAGCTCGCGCACGTGCTCGGCGATCGCCGGACCGAAGGCGCCGCGCAGCGCGACATCGCGACGTTACGCCGGCAGCAAGGCCGCTTCGCCGAGGCCAAGGAGCTGCTCGAACGCGCGTCGCGCCTGTTCTTCTTGACTGGCGCCCGCAATTTGAACGCCGACTGTTTGCACCAACTCGGCGCCATCGCCACGCGCATGGGCGACTATCCGAGCGCGATCGAAGCGCTGAACGAAGGGCTGACCATCCGCCGTGATCTCAAAGACATCGCGGGTCGCAGCCACGTCCACGTCGCGCTCGCGCGGGTGCACGTGGACGTGGGGCTACACCGTGAAGGCTTGCACTACGGCGAGCTCGCGCTGCGTGAGGCGCGCAAGTCCGGCGACGCGCTCCTCGGCATCGTCGCCGAAGAGGCGATCCTCGCCGCCGAGATCGCGTTCGGCACCGGCCGCCCGAAGGGCCTCGTCGGCTTGGCGCAGCGCGCGCGGGAGCTCGGGATCGCTCGGGTGGAGGTGTCGATCCTGTCGCGGCTGATCGAGACCGAGCCGAGGCACTCGCACGTCGAACGCCTGCTCGAGCTCGGCACTGCGGCGGACAACCATGAGGCGCGGACGCACGGGGCCTGGGGCGCGGGGCTCCTCCACGCCGCCGCGCAAGAGGCTGAGCTGGCGACAGCGGACCTCACCTCCGCGTTGACGCTGGCCGAGAACGCCGGGCAAACCGAGCTGGCCGCGCGCATCAAGTCGGATCTCGGCGCCGTGTTCTTGAAGCTCGGCAAGCGGGCGCAAGCGGCGAGCTTGCTGACACAGGCGATGATGCTCTTGCGCGAGCACTTCGCGGCGCTCGGCCCGAAGCGCAACACCGGCTACCTGATCGTCGGCTGGCGCAAGCTCGCACGCGATCGTTTTCGACAGGCGACCGAGTGAGAGCTTTGATCTTCCTCATCGCGTTCTTGCCGGCGCCGGCGCTGCACGCCATGTCACGCTGCGTGCTGATGTCGCCAATGAAGGTGACGAGCGACTCGCTCGGCTTCGGCAAGAAGTCCGTCTGGCCGGGCGGAACGACGGTGAGCTTTCGCCCGGGGCGCGGTACGTGGATCGCGGTCGAGAGCACGAAAGGCGCGGGCTACGCCGCCGTCGCCGATCTGAAGCAAGCGTGCGCGGGCGCGACGAAGTTGATCGCGCAAGCGACGACGCCAGTGCTCGCGCCTGTTCCGGTGGCGAAGAAGACGCCGGCGAGTCAGCCTGCCTCGGCGCCGGTTCGTACGCCTGCATCGGCGCCGGCGACCGCGCCTGTGCCGACGCTCGACTCCATCCCGAAGCCGGTGCCGATCCCGCTCGTGCCCGTGCCGAAGCCGGTGCTCAGCGTCGAAGCTTCGTCGGTTCCGGCGACGGCGACGGCGACGGCGACGGCGGCGGCGGCGGCGACCGCAACCGCGACGCCAACGAAGCCGAGTCTCTTGGGCCTCGTGAAGGTGACGACGAACATCGACGGCGCCACCGTGCGCATCGACGGCGCGATCGCGGGCTACTCACCGCTCGTCCCGTTCCCGGTCGCCGGCGGCCCGCACACGATCACGCTCGAAAAAGACGGCTTCATCACCGCGTCGCAGCTCATCGAGGTCGCCGAGCGCCAAACGGCCGCGCTGAGCCTGGATCTCCTGCCTGCCGCAGGCGTGCGTGCTGCGCGCGCGACGGAGGCCCGCCGCGCGATCGCGTTCGGCGTCCTCGGCGGCGGCATCGCGATGATCGGCGGCGGCACGGCGCTCGCGATCATCGGCGGGACGATGAGCACGAAGCTGAGGGCGGACGTCGCCGCGTACAACAACAGCGAGGTGCGCACCCAGGGCGAGTTCGAGCAGCTCTGGCGCAACGCTCAGCAGATCCCGATCGTGCAAGCATTCTCTGTCGTCGGCTTCGGCGTCGGCGCGGCCGCCCTCGCGACCTCGATCGCGCTGCTCGTCCTCAACCCGACGCGCGACCTGCAAGTGGCGCCGGGACCGGGAACGCTGTCGATCGCCGGGCGATTCTGAGGGCGCGGCGGGCGGCGATCGGAGGGAACCATCACCACAGGAGAAGGGGAGAACGGGAGGTGATCAAACGCCGTTCACTCAGAATGCTTCAAACAGTTTGAGGGCTTCTGAGAGCACGGTCATGTTCCGCCTCCCCTGCTCCCCTTCTCCTGTGGTGGTTGGATTTCCCCGATCGCCGATCCTCGTGCACTAGCGCACGACGTAGTGATCCTCGCCTTCCCGCTTCGCCACCTCGAGCGCGAGGTCGGCTTCGTGCATCACGCCCTTCAGCGCGAGCACCGGCGCCTGTTGGTAGGTCACGGCGCCGACGCGCAGGCTCACCTTCTGCGGCACGTCGCCGATCTTGAACGCGACGAGCTCGCACTTTTTCCGCCACCGCGCCGCGAGCTCTTTCGGGATCACCCGCTGCGTCTCGCCCTCGTTGACGCGCAGCTCCGGGCACAGGACCGCGAGCCGCGCCGGGCCCACGCGCGCGAGCACGTCCGGCTGCCGGCACTCGGCGCGCAGCACCGTGCCGAGCGTGCCGAGCACGGAGTCGAGCCCCGTGTGACCGTAGCGCGACATGCACGCGTGGGCGTCGAGCATCTCGACGAGCAAGATCGAGAACGGCCGTTGATAGCGCGCGCTGCGCTTGAGCTCCTCGCCGAGGCGCCGCTCGAAGTAGGCGAGCGTCTGCAGCTCGTTCGTCGGGTCGCGGTTCACCTTTTCGAGCATCTCGGCGTTCTCGATCACCGCCGCGGCGTGCCGTCCGAGCAAGAGCAGCACCTCGGCGAGCGCCGGCTCCAGCCGCTCGAGGAAGGTCGACTTCGAGTCGACGCAGATCACGCCGCGCAGCCCGTTCGCCGTCAGCAACGGCACCGCGATCATGCCGACGTAGGGCCGCGCGCTGGCGACCTCGCGCCACCGCGGCGAGCGCTGCGGCAGATAGGCGAACTGCACGCTGCTCTCGCTCATCGCCTGCTCGACGATCTCGCGGCAGAGCTCGAGCGGGGTCACGAGGTCCGTGCCTTCGTGATCGCGCGCCGCGACGACTTGGCGCTCATGGTCCACCGCCAAGAAGCGCTCGCCGCCGCACATGTGCCGCACCGCCTCGCCGACCGTCAGCAGGGCTTGGCGCGCGTCGAGCGCCGTCACGAGCTCGCTCGACAGCTTGACGAGCGCCGCCACGCGCTCGCTCGTCGTGCCGAGGCGCAGCGTCTCTACTGCGTCATCGAGGCCGGCGAAGAAGTCGTCTGACATGCGGCGGGAGTATACATTGCCTCGCAGATGTTCACGAGCACCTTGCTCATCCTCGCCGCCATGGTGGGCGCCGGGCCGCCATTTCCCGCAAACGAGGAGCCGAAGAACAGCCTCGAGGTCATCGCGCGCGCGCAGCAGAGCGCGGGCACGAAGCTCGTCTCCGATCCGACGCTCGCGAAGGCCGCGAGTTGCCTGGCGACGGCCGGCAAGGGTGGCCAACGGCTCGACGCCGCGCTCATCCGACGCTGCACCGAGCTCGCCGAGGTGTATGACAGCGCGCTCGTGCCCCTGCTCGGCGAAGCGGCGCAGAACACCGACCTCCTCACGTCGCTCGTCCCCTACTTTCGCGACGAGGCGAAGAAGCGCGGGCTCACCCACTACGGCGCCGCCAGCATCCAAGACGGCCAGCGCCGAATCCTCGCGGTCATCGCCACCTTGCGCCGCGGCACGCTCGACGTGACGGTCGACTGCAAGACGAAGCGCATGAAGGTCCAGGGCGTGGTCGAGCCGGGCCACAAGAACGTGCGCGCCTTCCTCACCGACACGCGCGGGCTCGTCGGACCGCTCGCGATCGCGCTCGACAGAGATGCGTTTAGCGGCGAGGTGCCGGTGCCGGTGCCCGGCCGCTACCAGGTCGAAGTGCTCGGCGATCAAAAGGACGGCCCGCACGTCGTCGCCAACCTGGCGGTCTTCGCCTGCGCGCCGCGACCGAAGGACAGCGCGCCGGCGCAAACACAGACACATACAGCGCCTGACGATCGCCTGCTCGCGCTGATGAACGACGCGCGCAGAGCTGCTGATCTTCGGCCGCTCGCGAAAAACGAAAAGGTTGCCGTCGTCGCCGCTGCGCACGCTGAAGACATGAAGAAGCAGAGTTACTTCGCCCACAACGACAAAAAGGGTGGCACGCTCGGCGAACGCTTGAAGGCCGCGAACATCGCCTTCAACCGCGCCGCCGAGAACCTGAGCTCGGCGCCGACGGCGGACGACGCGCACCAATCGCTCATGACCTCGCCCGGCCATCGCAAGAACATCCTAGACCCCGAGCTCACCGACGCGGGCATCGGCGTGGTGACGAACCCGTTGGCGAACGGCGAGCCGAACTTGCTCTTCGTCATCGACTTCATCACCCCGCCGAAGTCGACGACCGCCGACGCGTTCGCCGAAGAGCTGCTCACCGTGCTGAACCAGCTCCGCGCGCAGCACGACCTCTCGCCGCTCGTCAGCGATCCGCGCTTGAAGCAGCTCGCGATGGAGCACGCCCAAGCGATGGCGGCATCGGAGACCCTGGCTTATCAACCGAACTTCCTGGGCGAAACGCGCGGCGCGGCAGGAGCGAAGGACGTCGACACCGATCTCTTCGTGACGAACGACGTCGACGTCGTGCGAAAATCTGCGAACGCGGAGAAGCCAGCGAAGAAGGTGGCGATCGGCGTCGCGCAGCGGTCGACCAAGCGCTACGGCGAGGGCATGTTCTTCGTCACCGTGATCTATGTGCGTTGAGCTGCTGCTCCTCGTCGCGCTCGTGCACGGCGACTGGCAACCCGCCGGCACCGAACGAGGCTTCGCGATCGAAAAGCGCCCGGCCAAAGGCACTTCGCTCTTCGAAGTGCGCGTGAGCGGCCCAGTGGACCTCGCGCCGAAGCAGATCTTCGACGTGCTCTGGGACGTGCGGGCGCAGAAGACCTTCGCGCCGCACATCAAGCGCCTCGACGTCGTCAGCGAAGCCAAGGACAGCGTCGTCATCTACGAGCAGGTCGAGGTGCCGGTGGTGCAAGATCGTGACTACACCTTACGTCTTCGCCGCTTGACCGACGACAACACGCAACTCTACCAAGTGATCGCCGAGAACGCCGACAGCCTCGGCCCACCGCCGGACAAAGACCACGTGCGTATGAAAGTGATTTGGTCCAACTTCACCATCGAGCCTGGCGACAAAGGCAGCGTCGTCACCTACCACAGCTTCGGCGATCCGGCGGGCGACATCCCCACGTGGCTGAAGAACGCGGCGGCCACGCGCGCGCCGCTCGACTTCGTCCTCGCCATCGTCAAAGAAGCCAAGCTTCGTCAGAAAAGGAGCGCACCATGATCGCGTCGTTCGTTTGTCTCCTCGCCGTCGCCGCCGCGCCGAGCGTCGACCCAAAGGCCAAAGAGCTGCTCGATCAGCTGCAGAAGAGCTGGAACGAGACGAAGACCGCCACCTACCGCATGAAGCGCATGGAGCGGATGCGCAACGGCAAAGAGATTCGAGAAGAAGCGGCGATCAAGTTCAGAAAGCCGAACGAGGTCTATATCGGCTGCATCAACCCTTGCGGCGGCCAGGAGGTCATCTACTCGGAGACGAAGAACCCAAAGCAGCTGCGCGTGCACCCCGGCAAGTTCCCTGACGTGACGCTCTGGCTCGACGTGCACGGCGACCTGACGACGAAGAACCAACACCACGTCATCTACCACACGGATCTCGGCTACGCGCTCGGCGTCATCAGGAAGGCGTGGAAGGCGATGGAGGCCGATCCGCAGGGGGAGAAGGCCGAGTACGGCGGCCCGGTGACACGCCAAGGCCGCCAGGTCGAGCTCGTGCGCCTGCTCGCGGGCAACCGGCCGCCGACGCGAGTGGAGGCGAAGAAAGGCGAGACCTTCTTGGACATGGGCCGGCGCATCGGCTTCGATCCGTACGTCATCTACTCGGCAAACCCGGACGTCTCGAGCATCAACAGCCGTTTGAGCGGCGGCCAGACCTACATCGTGCCGGCGTACTACGCTGAGAAGACCGAGCTCTTGATCGATCCGAAGACCGGCATGCTCGTCGAAGAGAAGATGTGGAACGGCGACGGCGAGCTCTACGAGCAGATCGAGTTCTTCGACATGGTGCCGAACGCGCCGCTCACCGATCTCGACTTCGACGAAAAGAATCCGGCGTATAAATTCTAGCTACCGGTAGCACGCCCACAGGAACGCGCTGAGCACGTTCGAGAGCGCGTGAAAGATGATCGCGCCATAGACGCTCCCAGTCCGCGCGCGCAGCCAGCCGAACACGAGGCCCGGGAAGAACGGCCCGAGGCGCATCGGATCATACTCGCCGGCGAAGTGGCCGAGCGCGAAGATCGCGGACGTCAGCGGAATCTCCCAACCGCAGTCAGCGCCGAGGATGCGCCACCGCCGGGTCAGAAAAGCCGCGCGCATCCGCGGCTGCACGAAGCCGCGATAGAACACCTCTTCCGGCAGCGCGACGCCGAGAAAGTGCGTGAGGACGAGCGTCAAAGGATCCTTCGGCAGCGCCGGCGAGAAGCGCATACCCGCGCCCGGCCGCAAGAGCTCGATGCCCTGCGTCCAGAACCAATGATGGCCGAAGATGAACGGCACGAACGCGATCAGCGACAACAGCAGCGCCAACTTGAGGTCGAACCACGGCCGCGCAGGCCGCAACCCGACCGCCTCTTCCGGATCAGCAACGCCGAGCCTCCCCAAGCGCCAGAGCGGATAATAGAGCTGCGCGATCGCGGCAAGCGTGTAGAGCCCCGTCGCGACGTAGCCACCGACGCGGGCGATCTCTTTGATGACTTCGAGGAAGAGCACGAGGCCGAGCGCACTATGGAGCGCTTCTCTTGCTTCTCTGGGCCATTCTTTGAGGATGGTTGGACCTGGGGTCGAAGCGTCGGAGCGAGCAGCAGAGGCGTCGGGCTGGCGACTACGCCCGCAAAATGGCTGGCGCCATTTTGTGTACGCTGAGCAGCGCAGCGACCAAGCGACAACGCAGTCGGGGTAGTATGGCGCTTATCGCTTGCCGTACTGGAAACGCTTGCGCGCGCCGGCGCGACCGTACTTTTTACGCTCGACCTCGCGCGAATCGCGGGTGAGGAAGCCGGCCTTCTTCAACGCGCCACGCAGCTCGGCGGTCATCGCGCAAAGGGCGCGCGAGATGCCGAGGCGAACGGCGCCGGCTTGGCCAGCGAGGCCACCGCCGCGCACGTTGACGGCGATGTCGAGCTTGCCGGTTTGCTCGGTCAGCTCGATCGGTTGGTTCATGATCATGCGCAGCGCGGGGCGACCGAAGTAGGCGTCGACCTCACGACCGTTGATCTTGACGAGGCCGCTGCCGGGCTTCACCCACACGCGGGCGGTGGCTTGCTTGCGACGACCGGTAGCACTCCAGATTTCAGCTTTCGGAGCCATCTTTCAGACCTCAGTTCGGCAGCGCGCGCGGCGCCGGCTTCTGGGCGGCGTGCGGATGCTCCGCCGCTTTGTAGACGAAAAGTTTCGACAGCATTTGCCGGCCGAGCGGGCCCTTCGGGAGCATGCCCTGCACGGCCTTCTCGATGATCGCGGTCGGGTGCTTCTGGTGGAGCTTCTTGGCCACGAGGCCTTTGATGCCGCCGACGTAACCCGTGTGGTGGTAGTACACCTTGTCATCCCACTTCTTGCCCGTGAGCTCGAGCTGCTCCGAGTTGACGACGATGACGAAGTCACCGGTGTCGTGGTGGGAATCGAAGCTCGTATTGTACTTTCCGCGCAGCAAGGCGGCGGCTTCCGAGGCCACCTTGCCGAGCACTTTGCCCTTGGCGTCGATCACGTGCCAGGCGCGCTTGATCTTCGTGGGGTTGACGAACTTGGTCTTCATCTTTGTCGCTTCCTTTGGGAGGGGCGGCCTTAGCCAATGCCGATGTGCAAAGTCAAGCCTAGGGCCGTGCGACAGCCTCCTACTTTGCGCGCGCGGCGCAAAGAGCTGACGAGCGTTCACTCGTCGTCGGCGCGGAGCTTGTCGAGCACGGAGAAGTCTTCGAGCGTCGTCGTGTCGCCTTTGACCGCCCCGCCCGCCGCGAGCTCCCGCAAGAGGCGTCGCATGATCTTTCCGCTGCGCGTCTTCGGCAGCGCATCGGCGAAGCGGATGTCGTCCGGCCGCGCGATGGCGCCGATCTCTTTGACCACGTGACCTTTCAGCTCGTCCTTCAGCGCGTCGCTCACGGCGTGGCCGCTCTTCAGGGTCACGAAGGCGACCACCGCTTGGCCCTTCAGATCATCGGGCCGCCCGACGACCGCTGCTTCGGCGACCTTCGGATGCGAGACCAACGCGCTCTCGACCTCCATCGTCCCCAAGCGATGCCCGGCCACGTTCAGCACGTCGTCGACGCGGCCCATCACCCAGAAATAGCCGTCCTCGTCGCGGCGCGCGCCGTCGCCGGTGAAATAGATGCCCGGATAGTCCGAAAAATACGTCTTCGCGTAGCGCTCGGGATCGCCCCACACCGTGCGCAGCATGCTCGGCCACGGCTTTTGGATCACGAGGTAGCCGCCTTGATTCGGTCCGACCGGCGCGCCCTTCTTGTCGACGACCGCGAGCGCCAAGCCGGGCAGCGGCAGCGTGCATGATCCCGGCTTCGTCGGCGTCGCGCCAGGCAGCGGCGACGCGATGATGCCGCCGGTCTCGGTCTGCCACCAGGTGTCGACGATCGGGCAGCGCTCTTTGCCGATCGTCTTGTTGTACCAAATCCACGCCTCGGGGTTGATCGGCTCGCCGACCGTGCCGAGCAGGCGCAGCGACGAGAGGTCGTGCTTGTTCGGATGCTCGTCGCCCCACTTCATGAACGCGCGAATCGCCGTCGGCGCCGTGTAGAAGATCGTCGCCTTGTAGCGCTCGATGATGTCCCAGAAGCGGTCCTGCGCCGGGTGGTTCGGTGCGCCCTCATATAAGAGGACAGTGGCGCCGTTACTCAGCGGCCCGTAGACGACGTAGGAATGGCCGGTCACCCAGCCGACGTCGGCCGTGCACCAGAAGATGTCGTCCTCTTTGAGATCGAAGACCCACTTCGTCGTCAGCGTGGCGTGGAGCAAATAGCCGCCGGTCGTGTGGACGACGCCCTTCGGCTTGCCGGTCGTGCCGCTCGTATAGAGGATGAACAAGGGGTGCTCGCTGTCGATCTTCTCCGGCGGGCAGTCTGCCGATTGCGCGCCAACGAGCGTGCTCCACTCGACGTCGCGTCCTGATTGCATCGCGATCTCGTTCTGCGTGCGGCGGACGACGATCACCTTCTCGATCGTCGGCGTGTGCTTCAGCGCGTCGTCGACGTTCTTCTTCAACGGCACGATCGTGCCGCGCCGCCAGCCGCCGTCCGCCGTGATGACGAGCTTGCAGCCGCAGTCGTTGATGCGATCCTTCAGCGCGTCGGCCGAGAAGCCGCCGAACACGACCGAGTGCGTGGCGCCGATCCGCGCGCAGGCGAGCATGGCGATCGCTGCCTCCGGGATCATCGGCAGGTAGATCGCGACGCGATCGCCCTTCTTCACGCCGAGCGACTTCATGCCGTTCGCCAGCTTGCACACTTCGCTCTTCAGCTCTGCGTACGTCAGCGTTCGCTTGTCACCTGGCTCGCCCTCGAAGATGATCGCGGGCTTGTTCTTGCGCGCGCCCTCGGCGTGCCGGTCCAGGCAGTTGTCGCTCACGTTGAGCTCGCCGCCGATGAACCACTTGGCGAAGGGCGCGTTCCACTCGAGCACGCGCTCGAAGGGCTTCTGCCAGCGCAAGCTCTCCGCCTGCTTCGCCCAGAACTTCTCGGGCGACGCGTCGGCCTCGGCGCAGAGCTGCGTGTAGTGCTTCATGCTCTTGATGTGCGCGGCGTCGGCGAACGTTTGCGGCGGCGGGAACGTGCGGCGCTCTTGTAGCTGGACGTCGATGTGCTCGCTCATTTGTGGCCGTATTGCACAACTCGACGCAGTGAACTACGGCGCGCGAGGATGTGGATCCTAGCGCTGATGTTGATCGCGGCGAAGCCCGGGCCGGTGCCGAAGGAGCTTCAGCGCCTGAGCGAAGATCTGCAGGCGATCGACTTCAAGGTGACGAAGACCGATCCGAACACCCTGCTCGCGAGCCACTGGATCTCGAACACCAAGCTGCCGATGCCGGACCGCATCTATCGCGTCGTCCTGAAGCAAGCTGCGACCGAGCTCTTCCTCGAGCACTGGCTCTACGCCGGCCCTGACGCGGCGGCAGCGGCGAAGGCGAAGATCGACGAGACCGTCTCGTCGGCGACGCTGCAGGACGGCGCCGGCATCGTCGTCGTCTCGGCCGCGGCGGAGTCGCCGGCGGTGAAGGCGGTGTCCGAGTATTTGAAGTGCACGAAGCGGCCGCCGGCGCCGAGCGTCGCGCCGAAGCTCAAGGACTATCGCATCAAAGAGCGCACGCTCGATCGCATCACCGAGATGGCCACGCTCGCGAGCGGTGAGCGCTTCGCCGTGAGCCGCGGCGGCTGCGATCATACTGGCACGAGCTATCGCTTCTTCGTCGAGGTGAAGAAGCAGGAGGCCGTCCAGAAGGCCCGCGCGCTGCTCACGAAGCTCGCGCCGAGCACGGGCGCGCCGAAGATCGTCGAAGCGCTCGCCGCCGCGCTCGACAACGCGCCGCTCGACACCGACGTCAAGCCGAGCCCGAACGCGAGCGTGCGCGTCACCTACGACGATCGCGGCGCCGAACCGACGCTGACGGTCGAGCACTTCGAGGGCCAGTGATGCGCGACGCGTCGCAGCCGCTGCCCGTCACGGTGCTCACCGGCTTCCTCGGCGCCGGGAAGACGACGCTCCTGCGATCGCTGCTCGCGCACGGCGGCAAGGTCGGCGTGATCATGAACGAGGTCGGCCAAGCCGGCATCGAAGCGCCGACGCCCGGCGACTACATCGAGCTCGCCGGCGGCTGCGTGTGCTGCATCGTCAACCGCGATCTCGAGACCACGCTGCGCGAGATGCTCGAGCGCTTCGATCTCGATCGCGTCGTGCTCGAGACGACCGGGCTCGCGAACCCGAAGACGATCGTGTGGAACCTGCAGCCGCAGGTGTTCGATCACAAGCTGCGCCTGGACGCCGTCGTGTGCGTGGTCGATCCGACCGCGTACGATCGATCCGACACCGCGGAGTGGCACGCGCAGGTTCGCGAGGCCGACCTCGTGCTGATGTCGAAGCGCGACGTCGCCACGCGCGAACAGATCGCCGGCGCCGAGGCGAAGGTGCGGGCGTCGAACCCGCGCGCGCGCGTGCTCGACGCGGCGGGCGACGACGTGATCGACGCGGTGCTCGGCGTGGTCGAGCGGGCGCCGCGGCAATGGGCCCTCTTCGCAGAGAAGAAGCCCGAGCACTCGCTGTTCGCGAGCGTCGACTTTTCGAGCGAGCGCCCGTTTCGGCTCGATGCGCTAAGAGCATTGCTCCACGATCTGCCGCGCGAAGTCTTCCGCGGCAAAGGCTTCGTCGCCGTCGACTCCGGCGTCTGGTGCCGCTTTCACGTCGTCGCCGGGCGCGTGGATCTTTCGTTCGAGACCGAGGCGCCGTTCGGCAAGCTGTCGAAAGCCGTGTTCTTCGGACCGGCGCTGACGCCCGAGCTCATCAGGCCACGGCTGGTTGGCGCGCTCGCGTAGTCCGCTGGCGTCCTTGCCGTCACCCTCGCGCCGATACCGTGCGCGGAGGATGACATGGCAAAACCAGTGATCAGCAACGATGTAGGCCAACGCAAGGTCGCTCAGGCACTCGAAGTATCCGAGTCGTTCTCGCTCGAGCAGAACGTGAAGATCGCCTATTCGAATCGCGTCCTCACGGGGGAAGAGGCCGCGCTGCTGAAGAAGCAGGCGAACGAGAAGACGGTGACGCCCGAGGCGATCCGCATCGTCAACGAAGGCAGCCAATTCATCGCTCAGCGCGTGAAGATGCTCCAGAGCATCACCGGCGCAAAGGCGAACATCCAGCCGGTGCTCAAGCCGTGCCCGGCCGGGATCCGCTGCTTCGCGCCGCCGCCGCCGTCGCTGACGAAGCAGATGCCTTCGACGTCGACGCTGAAGCCGAAGCTGGAGGGCCAGCTCGCCGAAGCGCGGGAGTCGCTGAAGCTGTCGGACGAGCTGAACACCTTGTTCATCGGCTTTTCCCAGGCGACCGAGCACGCCACGCCGACGCACAGGTAGCCGCCGCCGAAGGTGCCGGTTCGCCTTCTACCGCGTCAGGATCAGCTTCGACCCCTTTGACGGATCGCCTCGTAAACGGTGATCGCCACCGACGTCGACAGATTCAACGAGCGCACATGCTCGCTGAACATCGGGATCTTGAAGCAACGATCTTTGTAGGCCTCACGAACCGCCGGCGGCAGCCCGAGCCGCTCGCGCCCGAACACGAGCACGACGTCCTCCGGAAACGTGCACTCGTACAGAGACCGCGCGCCGTAGGTTTCCAAAGCGAACGCCGTTCCGAGCGGAGTCGCCGCGTCCATGAACGCTTCGTAGCTGTCGTGGATCACCGGCTTCACGTGCTCCCAGTAATCGAGCCCCGCGCGCCGCACCGCTTGCTCATTCAGCGAGAAACCGAAGGGCCGCACGAGGTGCAGCTGCGCGCCGGCGGCCAGGCACGTGCGGCCCACGTTGCCCGTGTTCCATGGGATCTCGGGCTCGATGAGGGCGACGTGAATCACCGCGAAAGCCTCACTTCTTGAAGCGCAGCGGATAGCCGATCTCGATCGACGCGGTCGCGTCCCACGTGCCGCGCAAGCGCCCGACTCCGGCCTCGGCGAGATCCCACGTGAACGCGCGCGCGACGCGGCCGTAGAAGGACAGCCACTCGACCGGCGTCACGCGCAGATACGCCGAGAGCAAGTCGTTCTGAATGAAGCGGAAGAGCTCGCTGTTCTGCCCCTGCGTGAAGTTCCGCTTTTGATAGGTGAAGAACAAGGTCATGTACTTCGACACCTGCGACTGCGCGTGCAGCGTCATCGACGACGAGACGCCGTAGCCGCCGCTCTCGAAGGTGACGCCGACGCCGGCGTAGCTCGCGTAGCCCACGCTGAAGTCGCCCCAGAAGTTGTGCGCGCGGGCGCTGCGCGTGAGCTGGGTGAGGAAGGTGGCCTTCGTGATGTCGCTCGTCGTCGGATCGCCGGAGAAGAAGTGCAGGCGTTGCACTTCGTAAAAATTGTCGAAGTAGCCCGGCATGTATTGGCTGCCGAGGTTTCGGTACTCCACGCGCGCGCGGAGCTCGAGGCCGCCGGTCTTCGGAATCACCGATGAGAGATCGAGGCCCGCGCTGACACCGTTTCCGAGCGCGACGATCTGATCGAACTCCAAGTACGTGCGCGCGCGGAAGAACGAGTACGACACCGGCGTGATCGAAAAGTCGCCGCCCAAGATGTGGATGCCGCGCACGTCGGCCTCGGGATAGAACTGCAGCGAGGTCTTCACCGTGAAGCCGTCGTCGTTGAGCTTCAACGCGGTCGGCGCCGAGAAGTCGCCGGTCCACAAGACGCCGAGCTGCATCGACTCGAGCTGCGGGACGCCGACCCTGGCGAGCGCGAACGGCCGCAGCCCGGCGTAGAGGCCTACCAACGTCGACTGAAAGCCGAAGTCGGTGATGATCGCCTGCATCTCGCCAGCGCGGCCGCCGTAGGTGACGTTGCCGCCGACGCGCCAGATGTCGGCGAACCAGCCGTTCGAATAGGCGCGCATCGCCCCGCCGCTCGCGAGATCGAAGGCGGCGATGCGGCCGAGGCGCGCGTCGAGCACGCCGCCGTCGGCGTGGTAATTCAGCTCGAGCGCGTGCGCGATCTTCAAGTAGTCGCGCCACTCGTCCCAGTCGCGGCGGCGGATGGTGCCGCCGGGCGCACCGCTCTGCGGATCGTTGATCGTGAAGTTGATAGGCGCGCCGAGCGTGAGCTGCAGGTGGCCCTTCTCGTCGCCGCCCCCGAACGCGATGAACGGCGCTGCGGTGAAGTAATGGCCCTCGGCGACGCCGTGGTAGCCGAACGACGCACCGACCGCGCTCATGCGACCGAAGTCCCAGGTCTCGCTGCGCAGCGCGACGGGGCCGCCGTAGTCGACAGGTGGCTCCCACTTGATCTTCGGCTTCGGCTCCGGCGGCGGCTCGTATGGCGCGGGCGGCTCATACGCAGGCGGCGGCGTGTACGGCGGCGGGACATAGACGGGCGGCGGCGGCTTGTTCGCCTCGGCTTCCTTGACGAGATCGCTGAGCACCGTCGTGATGCTCAACGTCGGCTTCGTCTCCATCGACGCCGGTGCGTTCACGGCCACCGCCATGCGTTGCTGCGGCTGCGCGCCGGCGCCCATCAGCGTGAACGCCGCCCAGTAGAACGGGTTCTCGTAGCCCTTCGCCCGCACGTCTTTACGCGCGTTCATCAGCGCGAGCTGCGCGTCTTGGCCGTCCTTCATGTACTTGAAGAACTGGCTCGCGAGCAGCGTCGTCGAGTCCTCGCTCACTTCCCACAGGCTCATCAACACGCGCTTCGCACCGGCGTACTCGAACGCGCGGCCGAGGCCCATGACGCCTTCGCCGCTCACGTTTCTGCCGACGCCGGTCTGGCACGCGGTCAGCGCGACGACGTCGGCGTTCAGCTTCAGGGCCATCACTTCGCTCGCGGTCAAGAAGCCGTCGTCGCCGGCGGGATTGCCAACGAGGCTCAAGACCAACGCCGGCTCGCGCACGTAGGGCAAGGTGTCGTCGAGGATGCCGTGCGTCGCGAAGGTGAGGAAGCGATAGCCCGAGAGATCTTGCTGCCTCACCGTCGCTTCTTTGGCGTTCTTGCCGACGAGCAGCGTGGCGTCGGCGCCGAAGAAGCTCTTCAACTTGTCGGCGAGCAGCGACGTCTTGTCCAGGCGAGGGAAGACATCGGGCTCGGCCGCCGCCGCACCCTGCGCCTGTTTTTGCGCCTCCGTCCGCGCGATCGATCCGGCGACGCCCATCTTCTTCCACTCGTTGGCGGCGAGCGCGGTCTCGGCCGCGACGGCGCCGGTCGCGCGCTTGTCCTTCGCCGAGAACACCGGATCGGCGAGCGCCAGGAGCTTCTTGCTGCTCACCGGCGGATCCAGCGCGCGGGCGATCGACAGCGCTGTCGCCGACTGCGCGTAGCCGAGCGGCCGCTTCTCGCCGAGGTAGGTCACGCCGAGCGGGAACGGGCCGAACTGGTTCTGCCCCATCTGCTCGGTCTTTTGCTCGACCACCAACGCATCGAAGGGCAAGACAGCGAGAAACTCGTCCGGCACGATCATCGTGCGCGTCGTCTCTGGGATGCCATCGAAGACGCCGTCGAAGAGCGCCTTGTACAGCGCGAGCGCTTTGTTCGGGTTGAACTTCGCGAGGTCATCGGCGCGACTCACCGCCGTGAACGCCGCGCGGATGTCGTCGACCTGCGTGCGCAGATCTTCGCGCGTCACGTCCTTGACGATCACGCGGCTCTTGCCGTCATGGACGACGAACACGAAGAGCTGCGCCTCGGTCACCTCGAAGGCGACGAGCGCTTCGGTGGTCGCGAGCCAGACCTCCGGCGGCGTCAGCGGGCTCGGGTAGCGCAGCGACGCGTAGTCCGGAAAGCGCCCGCGCAGCTCGGCGGCGAAGCGCTCGCGATCCGCGCGCAGCACTTCGAGCGCGCGCTCTTTCAGGGCGTACTCGCCCGTCGCCTTGCGCTTGAACGCGTCCTCGAGCTCGCGCACGGTGCGCGTGATGTCGATGTTCAGCTTCTCCTCGCGCGCGCGCAGATCCGGCGGCAACGACAGCGAGAGCGCGCTGCGCCCCGCCGCGATCGCCTCGGCGAGCCGGCGCGCCTTGATGTTCTCGGACGCCTTGAACGCGTCGTCGATGCGCCCCTGCTTCACGTACACGCGCACGAGCGACTCGTAGGCCTGCGTGCGCGCGAGCCCGACGACCTCGCCGCTGAAGAACGCCGCGCGATCGCCGGGAGAGAGCGTGTCGCGTTGGTTCTCCATCAGCGCCACGGCCTTGCGCAGTGCTTTGTCCGCGTCGTCGAGCTCGTTCAAGCCTTCGCAAGCGAGGCCGAGGCCGATGTGGGTACCGACCAGCTTGTCTGCCTCGCGCGAATTCAGCGCCCGCTCGACGCCGAGCTTGAACTGCTCTTTGGCGCCCGCGAAGTTCTTCTGCTTCAAGTAGACGACGCCGAGCAGGTCGGGCCGGTTGTTGCGCTGGAAGATGTCGATCGCTTTTCTGGTCGACTCCGGCCCGTGCTGCGGATGCGTGATGTAGCTCAGCAGGAACTCGCCGTAGGTGAGCTCGATGTCCGTCGTCGGAATGTCGTTCTTCTCGGCCAGGTTCTTCACCGAGCCGATGATGTCGAACGCCTTCTTCATGTTGCCGAGCTTCTTGTGGACGATGATCAGCTTGCGCGCGATCTCGAAGAGCTCGTCTTTGCGCGTGCCCGAGATCATCAGCTTCGCTTCGATGTCGACGGCGTCTTGATAGCGCTTCAACGCCGTTTCGTAGTCGCCGGCGAAGTCGTAGTAGCTGGCGAGCGCAGCGAGGATCTCGGCCTTGTTCGCCTTGTACGAACGATAGGTGTAGCGCTTCCCCGCCTCGGGATCCTGGTCCATCGTCTTGAAGTGCGTGTCGAGGTTCGGCTCGGGCGGCTCCGGCGTCTCTTTCAGCAGCTGCTCGGCCACCGCCAGCGCGTCCTTCAGCATCGCCAGCGACTTCGGAAAGTCGCCGACGTCTTGCAGGAACTTCGCGAGCGAGAGCATCACCTGCGGCACGGTCTCTTTGTCGAGCTTGTCCTTCTCCCTCAGGATCGCTTCGCACGTCGTGATGGCGCCCGCGTAGTCGCCGGCGGCTTGCAGCGCGTAGGCCCGCTGATGCCACGCGCCTAGCTCGCCCTTGCGATCGTTCTTGCTGCGGTACATCGCCTCGAGCTTCGTGAAGTACGGCAGCGCGTCCTGCGGCCGCTTCACCTTGACGAGCAAGACGCCGACGAACTCGGTGAACGTCGGCTCGAGCTGCGGCTTCAGCGCCGGTTCGCGATCGAGGCGGCGCAGCGCTTCTTGCGCGTAGCCGAGCGCGGTCGCGTGATCGCCCGTGAGCGACCAGGCGATGACGCCGAGCTGCGCCGCCAACAGCCACAGGTTATTGGCGCGCGCCTCGTCGGCGTAGCGCATGCCGTCTTTGATGTATTCCTTCGACGCGCGGTAGCGGAAGATCTCCTGCATCTTCAACGCCGATATGATCTTACGCGCGGCCTCGCCCTCCGCATTTGCACCGGCGGCGGGGTTCGAGGTCAAAAGCGCTGACAATAATATGAGAGCGATGACGCGCGACTTCATGAGTGCCCGGAGCGTACCTCGTTTACAGGTGGCTTCCAGCGGAGTTAGGGCCCTCTTCAGGAACCAACCCAGGTGACGCCGAACCCGAACTTCGATCTCTTCGCGCGGCCGCAGGAACCGGAGCGGCCGCTGCACGTGTCCGAGCTGAACGACCGCGCCGCGGCGCTGCTCGAAGGCAAGTTCGCGCGCGTGCTCGTCGAAGGCGAAGTCTCCGGCTTCCTCGCGCATCGCTCCGGGCATTGGTACTTCACGCTCAAAGACAGCCACGGCCAGGTCTCGTGCTGCTGCTTCAAGAACAGCCAGAAGGGGGCGCAGGCGCCAAGAGACGGCGACAAGGTCGTCGTGCGCGGCAAGCTGACGATCTACGCGCAGCGCGGAAGCTATCAGCTCGTCGTCGATCAAGTGCGGCCCGCGGGCGCCGGCGTCCTCCTGCAGAAGCTCGAGGCGCTGAAGCAGAAGCTGGCCGAAGAAGGGCTGCTCGACAGCGAAAGAAAGCGCGAGCTGCCGCGGATCATCCACAACGTCGGCATCGTCACGAGCCCGGACGGCGCCGCGGTGAAGGACTTCATCCGCGTCGCCAGGGAGCGCGATCCGACGCTGCGCGTGCTCGTCTTGCCAACGCCGGTGCAAGGCGCGGGGGCGGCGAACGAGATCGCACGGATGATCCGCTACGCCTCGACGCGCGCTTCCGAGCTGCGCCTCGACGTGCTCGTCATCGCGCGCGGCGGCGGATCGATCGAGGACCTCTGGGCGTTCAACGAAGAGATCGTCGCGCGCGCGATCGCCGACTGTCGCATCCCGACGGTCAGCGCCATCGGCCACGAGGTCGACGTGACGATCGCCGATCTCGTCGCCGACGTGCGCGCGCCGACGCCGACGGCCGCCGCCCAGCTGACCGCGGCCGACATGCGCGCGGTGCGGGCGGCGTTCACCGATCAAGGTCGCCGGCTCGTGCGGCTCATCCGCGGCGACGTGCAGGCCCGGCTCGCCCGGCTGCAACGCGCGCGGCTGACGTTGCAAGATCCGATGCGGCGCTTGCAGCGCTTGCGGCAGCGGATCGATCTGCTCGCCGAGGATCTCGAGCGATCTTTGCGTGGACGACTCGCGACCGGTGAGCAGCGGCTGCAACGGGCGCGGGCAATCATCGAAGCGCACCATCCGCAAAAGACGATCGCGTCGAGCGCGCGGCGGCTGGCGACGCTCGAACGGCGGATGCAGCAAGCGATGGCCTCGCGGCTGCACGATCGCAAAGCGAAGCTCGGGCGGGTGGCCGCGCGGCTCGATGCGCTGTCGCCACTCGGCGTGCTCTCGCGCGGTTATGCGATCGCCTTGAACGAAGGAATAGCCGTGCGCGCTCCCGGCGACGCGCCGGTGGGGACGAAGCTGCAGATCCGTTTGCACGAAGGTGAGATCGCGGCGCGCGTGATAGATCAGAAGGAGAAGTGATCATGGAAGAGACGCAGACACTCGAAGGCATGCTCGACAAGCTCGAGCGCATCGCCGCCTCGCTCGAGGACGGGAGCCGCCCGCTCGAAGAGGCGCTGAAGCTCTTCGAAGAAGGGGTCAAGCTCGCGCGCGAGGGCCAAAAGCGCATCGACGACGCCGAGCGGCGCATCGAGATCTTGCTCGCGGCTGGCACGAACAGAGAGCAAGTCGCGCCCTTCGCTTCCGATGCCGAAGAGCGCTAGCCCGAAGCGCCGGCTCGACGCGTTGCTCGTCGAACGGGGCCTCGCCAAAGACGTCGCGCATGCCGCCGCGCTGATCCTCGCGGGGCGGATCCTCGTGAACGAGCGCAAGGTCGACAAAGCCGGCACGGCGGTCACGAGCGACGCGGCGTTGCGCATCCTCGGCGACGCGAAGAAGTACGTGAGCCGCGGCGGCACCAAGCTCGCGCATGGCCTCGACACCTTCGGCCTAGAGGTCTCCGGCAAGATCGCGCTCGACGTGGGCGCCTCGACTGGCGGCTTCACCGACTGCCTGCTCCAAGCCGGCGCCGCCAAGGTCTACGCGGTCGACGTGGGCTATGGGCAGCTCGCCGAGAAACTGCGCACCGATCCTCGGGTGGTGAACCTGGAACGTACGAACATCCGCGAGGTGCCGAAGGGCGCGATCCCCGAGCCTGTGGACCTCGTGGTCATCGACGCCTCGTTCATCTCGTTGCAGCTCGTGTTGCCGCCGGCGCTTTCGTTCTTGCGCCGCGGTGGCGACGTCATCGCGCTCGTGAAACCGCAGTTCGAAGCCGATCGCGCCGCGGTCGAGCCAGGCGGCGTCGTTCGTGCCGCCGAGACCCATGAGCAGGTCCTCAACGGCATCCGACATTTCATCCGTGGGCTCGGACGTGAAGTGAAAGGACTCACACCATCGCCGATCACCGGCCAAAAGAAGGGCAACGTCGAGTTTTTGCTGTGGGCTTGAACCGCAAATGTGTATCTTATCTTTTAGATGCTCGCGCTGGTCCTCTGCTCGGCCCTCTTGTCTGCTCCGGACACCGCGGAGCGCGCCATCGCGGAGCGCCCCTCTCAAGCCTACGCGCAGGTGTTGATCGCTGAAATGCACATCGCCCGCAACGAATGGAAACAAGCCGAGGACGCGCTCCGCTACGCGTTGGTCTTCGACTACGAGAACACGCACTTACGCAACCGCCTCGGCGCTGTGCTCGAGCGCCAAGGCAAGCTGCCGGCGGCGCACCACAGCCGCTTCGCGAAGAACCTGCGCTCCTTCAAGCGCGCGATCGGCCGCGCCCGCGCCGATCGCATCGAAGCCCGCCTCGATCGCGCCAGCGATGCGAGCGTCGCCGAACGCAAGAAGCGTTAGCAGGCTGTTGAAAAAGGTTAGCTCGCGGTCGCTTCAGGAACGATCGACGTGCTTTGTGGTTGCTAAGCCCTGACCTGCTTAGCCCTGACCCAATCCATGGCCCTGGCCTCCCACGCCGTGGCCGCGCA
>JADLHZ010000057.1 GCA_020848545.1 Deltaproteobacteria bacterium
TGGATCTCGTGACGCTGTGGGAGCAGTGGGGCGGCGTCAAAGGCAAGACGATCGCGATCATCGGCGACTTGCGCCACAGCCGCGTCGCCCGCTCGAACCTGCACGCGCTGCCGAAGCTCGGCGCCACCGTGAACTTGTTCGGCCCACCGACGCTCGTGCCGCGGCAGCTGCAGATGCACGAGAAGGTGAAGATCTGCGCCGACTTCGGCGAAGCGGTGAGCAAGGCCGACGCCGTCATGGTGTTGCGCATCCAACGCGAGCGCATGACGCAGGGCTTCTTGCCCTCGCTCGCCGACTACTCGCGCGGCTTCGGGCTGACGAAGCAGCGCGCCGAGCTCTTGCGCCCCGACGCCATCATCTTGCACCCAGGCCCGATCAACCGCGGCGTCGAGATCGACGACGCCGTCGCCGACAGCGATCGCAGCGTGATCTTGCGGCAAGTGGAGAACGGCGTCTTCGCGCGCATGGCCGTCTTGCAGTGGCTGCTCGAAGAGGTGCGCAAGTGAAAGAGCTGAACATCTCGCGCATCCAGGAAGATCTCGAAGCGCGCGCGGACGAGCGGGTGATCTTCAAGGGCGGCCGCGTCATCGACCCGGCGAGCGATCTCGACAAGCCGATGGACGTCGTCGTCGAGAAGGGCCGCGTCGTCTCCGTCGAGAAGAACGTGCGCGGCACCAAAGACGCCCGCGTCATCAACGCCCAGGGCATGTGGGTCGTGCCGGGCCTGATCGACATGCACGTGCATTTGCGCGAGCCGGGCTTCGAGCACAAGGAGACGGTGGCCACGGGCTCGCGCTCGGCGGCGTCCTCGGGCTTCACGACGATCTTGGCGATGCCGAACACGAACCCGGTGCTCGATACGGCGCAGTCCGTGCGCTACGTGCGTGGGCTCGGGCGCGAGGCCGATCTCTGCCGCGTGCTCTCGTCCGGCGCGATCACCAAAGGTCAGCTCGGCGAGGAGCTGGCGCCGATGGTCGAGCTCTTCGAGGCCGGCGCCGTAGCGTTCACCGACGACGGCCGCCCGGTGACGAGCGCCGCGATGATGCGACGGGCGCTCGAGTACGCGTCGCACCTCGGCATCGTCGTCATCTCGCACGCCGAAGACCTCACGCTGAGCGCCGGCGGCCACATGCACGAAGGCCACGTCTCGTGCCACATGGGCTTCAACGGCATCCCGTCGGCGGCCGAAGAAGTGTGCGTCGCGCGCGATCTCATCCTGGCCGAGCTCACCCGCGGGCGCTTGCACCTCGCGCACCTGTCGTCGAAGGGCAGCGTGCGGATGCTGAAGGAGGCCAAGGCGCGCGGGCTCGACGTCACCGGCGAAGTGACGCCGCACCACTTCTCGCTGAGCCACGAGGCCGTCCGCGGCTACGACACGCACGCGAAGATGAACCCGCCGCTGCGCGAGCCGGAGGACGTCAGCGCGTTGATCGCGGCGCTGGAAGACGGCACCATCGACGCCATCGCGACCGACCACGCGCCGCACTCGACGCTCGAGAAGGATCTGCCCTTCGACGAAGCGGCGTTCGGCATCATCGGGCTCGAGACGGCGGTGCCGTTGACGCTCGCGCTCGTGCAAGACGAACGTTTGAGCCCGCTGCGGGCGATCGCGCTCTTGTCGCACGGTCCGGCGAAGTGCCTGGGCCTGCCGCTCGGCACGCTCGTGCCCGGCTCGATCGCGGACGTGACGCTCATCGCGCCGGAGCTCGAGTGGACGGCGCGGCGCTTCTCGTCGCGCTCGCAGAACTCGCCCTTCGTTGGCGCCAAGCTGCGCGGCAAAGCGGTGCTGACGATGGTCGCAGGTAAGGTGGTGTACGAGAACATCGAAGGAGCTCTAGCGTGAGACAAGCCGCAGCGCTCGTGCTGAAGGACGGCTCGGTGTTTTTGGGCGAGAGCATCGGCGCCGCAGGGTCGTCGTCGGGCGAGGTCGTCTTCAACACGGCGATGAGCGGCTACGAAGAGGTGCTGACCGACCCGAGCTACCATCGCCAGATCGTGGTGATGACGGCGCCGGAGATCGGCAGCTACGGCATCACGCTGCAAGACGAAGAGTCGTTCGGCGGGCCGAAGGTCGCGGGCTTCATCATGCGCGAGTACAACGCGCCCTCGAACCACCGCTCGAAGCTCGCGCTCGACGACTACCTCACGCGCAGCGGCGTATGCGCGTTGGCCGGCATCGACACGCGGCGCCTCACGCTGCACCTGCGCACGCACGGCGCGCAGCCCGGGTTGATCCAGACGGAGCCCTTCGACATCGACGCGATGAAGAAGCAGGCCGTGGCGCTCGAGACGATGAACGGCCAGAACTTGGCGGCCGAAGTCACGACGCCGTCGACCTATACGGTGGGGCGAGAGGACGCGCGGCGCCACGTCGTGCTCATCGACTTCGGCGCCAAGCGTAACATCGCGCACTTGCTCGCCACGCGTGACTGCCGCGTCAGCGTCGTTCCTTGCGGCTCGAAGCCCGACGCGATCCTGGCGTTGAAGCCGGACGGCGTGATGCTCTCGAACGGCCCCGGTGATCCCTCGGCGATGAGCGAAGAGATCGCGCTCGTTCGCGGGCTGCTCGGCAAGGTGCCGATGTTCGGGATCTGCCTCGGGCATCAGCTCTTGGGGCTCGCGGTCGGCGGCAAGACCTTCAAGCTGAAGTTCGGTCACCGTGGCGGAAACCAGCCCGTGCTCGACACGCGCAGCAAAGAAGTGGCGATCACCAGCCAGAACCATGGCTTCTGCGTCGACCCTGCGAGCTTGCCGGAGGGCGCGGTGACGACGCACATCAACCTCTCGGACGGCACGCTCGAAGGTTTCGCTGTGCCGCACTTGCTCGCCAAGGCGGTCCAGTTTCACCCCGAGGCGAGCCCTGGGCCGCATGACGCTTCGGTCCTCTTCGACGAGTTCGTGCAGATGATGGAGCATTGAGCCGTGTTTCAGCCGTACCTCGACAAGCTCTCCGCCTTCGTCGCCACGCCCGAGTTCCAAGCCGAGCTGCAGAGCGCGCGCAAAGACTACTTCGAGCGCACGGGCGAAGTGTTCGAGACCGACGACGCGTTCGACATGCGCATGGCGTCGTTCCTCGAGTGGTTCATCTTCGATCGCAAGCTGGACGGCAAAGCGACGACCCCGGTCGAGCTCTACGTCGAGCGGAAGGGGCAAGAGCTCTCGGAGGCGGACCGCATCGTCTTCCGCAA
>JADLHZ010000058.1 GCA_020848545.1 Deltaproteobacteria bacterium
AGGTCCGTCGCCTCATCGCTGCCGTCCGGCAATCTCACTAAAATTCTTACGTTGTTCATGTCATTTCCAAGCTCCCTTCCAGGCGCGCTCGTCCGAGCCACCTGGTTTCATCGAGAAGATTAAGTTTGGTCCGAGCGACCCAACTCCTTCCCCTCAATAGAAAGCGTTTTTAGGCAGCCAATCGTCGTTTTATTCGGCAAATCGCGGCTGTTTTTGCGGCGGCAGGGCCGAGTCAGACATGCCCAGGTCGACCTCTCCGAGGGCACCGAAAACGACAGCAAATGAAAACGAGTAGTTATAGTGGTTGCAAATGCAACCACTATTGTGATTCATTGTCCGGCAAGGAGATACTCATGCACGACGAACAACCCACCTCTGTCACAGAAACCAAGGCGAAAAAGACCTCAGCGATCCCCAAGCCCCCGCCGCTGCCGCGCGAGGAAAAGGCCCCGTCGCTCGCTGGCGAGTTTCGCTACGCGAAGCTCTCGCAGTTGCGGCAAGACCCAGAAAACCTCCGCAAGGCCTACGACGACATCGACGAGCTCGCGGCGGCGCTTCGCGAAGACGGCGGCATTCTCAACCCGCTCGTCGTGCGGCCCGAAGGTGATGGCTTCCTCATCATCGCCGGCAACCGCCGATACTTGGCGGCGATGAAGATCGCGCTCGACGAAGTGCCCATTCGCGTCGTCAACGTGACGGACGAGGAGAAGGACGCGCTTCAAATCAGCGAGAACATCAACCGCAGCGACGTCTCAGCAATCGAGCTAGCGCATCGGCTCAAACGGATGATGGATCGTTATCCGAAAGAGGACGCCACGCGCGTCGACAAGGTGGCCAAGCGACTCAGCCGTACGCCCAACCTCGTGCGTCAGTACCTGGCTCTGTTGAAGTTGGACCCGCGCGTGGTGAAGGCGCTGGAGCGCAATCGTCTCGGCATTTCGCAAGCCAAAGAGGTCGTGAAGCTCGCGCGAGCGGAAATGGTGCCCGAGGCGCTCGAGCTCGCGGCAACGATGAAGAGCGCCCCGTCGAAGTCTGCCGCCGGAGCAGACCAACCGGTCAAACCAGAAGGCGCCGCGTCGCGTCGGGTGTTCGACAAGCGCGGCGACTGCTTCGCCATGCGCGTGATCTTCACGTCAATGAACGAAGCGCGTGAGGCCGCGTTCCGCGCTGATCTCGAGAAGGTGATTGCTGTCCACGGGGTCGGGCAATGAGCGACGTGAATGCATTAACAAACGCAACTTGCTCGCTATGTTCGCGCAACCACGAGCGCAATCATGGCGCAACCTACCTGCACCCTCAAATCCGCGTCAAAGTTGCAGGCAAAAACACACAAAAAGCCAATGAATACAGGCCTTCCACGCACCACCCCTACGCTGCGCTAGCGTTGGAGACCCCACCCTCCCAACGACAAGAAAAGATAGTGATGGTGGGGTCTCCAACTGGGGTGGTGGTGGAAGTCCAAAGAAGGGAGAAAAGTTTTAGGAAAATTGAAATCTCAATAGAGGGTGCAGGTAGGTTGGGAAGAGAAGAAGTAGAAATAGATAGTAGTAGTAAGAAGAAGACGAAAGAAGGGAACGGGTCCAGAGACGGGAAGAAGATAGGCGGCGCGAGCGAGAGCATGGTGCGCGCATGCTGAGTACCGAAGTCAGTGCGCCACAGGCGCAAGGCGCGACGAAGCGGCCGATCTCGGAACGCAGCGTCTTCATTCTGCAGGAGCTGTTGAAACTGCGACGGTTGACGCGGGAGCAGTTCGCAATGCTCTGCCGGCTTGAACCGACGCGGACGAAGACCAAGTTCCCGATTTACCGCTTAGCGAAAAAAGACCTCATCTGTACCGACTACCTCGCCCTCGGGCGAACATGTCAACCGCTGTTGAAGCTGACCGAGACTGGGCATCGTCAGGCTGCCATCAGCACCAGCCGCGACCACGACGCTCACTATCGCGACTACGTCAAAGTCGATTTTCTCGCGCATCTACTGCTCGGCACGGATCTCTATTTGCGCATCGTGGCGCATGGCGCCACGGATTGGGCAGTCGTGCGGCAGAACGCCAGTCAATTCGAGTGGCATGCGTCGAACGAGGACACGTCGTTTCTCTGGGACGCACCCGCAGAGTTCAAGGGCGAGCGCCGGCAACGCCGGGTCGTCCCTGATGTCACCGTGGAAACGGAGAGCACGCGCTATCTCATCGAAGTCGAGCGCTCGACAAAGACTCAGTCGGTCGTTGGTCGAAAGATCGAAAACTACTCGCACCTCTTCTCACCACTGCGGAGCGCGCAGGACCGTTCGGGTTACGCGCTCAAGTACCCCGACGAGAAGAAGGCGGTGGTCGTCTTCGTCTTCGACGACGAGAGGCGGGCCGTCAACGCGCGCGCGCAGTTCGAGCGCAAGGCCAAGGGGGCAGGATTTTACATTCCCGCTTGGAAGTGCGGAACGGTCGAGACGGTCGGCGACGAGCTGCGCCGCGAGCTCCTTGGCCGCGCCCCGGCAGTCTCGGCGCCAACCGGCGCCGACATCATCGGCCGGTACAAGGACGCGATTCACAGCTTCGTCATCGAGTCGACAAAGCAAATCGTCGACATCGAAGAGCGCGTCCGCAGCAATCAACCCGTTCCCATGCCCAAGCGTCCGGCCGCGCTCGAGCAAATGGCTGGGCTACTCCGCGAATTGAAAGCATTGCGCGCGGGAGGTGCGTCGTGAAGCTCATCGTCGTTGAGAGCCCTAATAAGTGTAAGAAGATCCGCGAGTACCTCGGGGCGGGTTACGAAGTCGTCGCGACGGTTGGTCACTTCCGTGACCTCCCGGAGCGCGAGCTCGGGGTCGACGTCGCCACGATGACGCCGAGCTACGTGGTCAAGAACGAGAAGGCGGGCGTCGTCAAACAACTCCGTGCTCGCGCGAAAGGCGCGAGCGAGATCATCCTCGCGACCGATGCGGATCGTGAGGGAGAGGCGATCTCGTGGCACGTCGCGCAAACACTCGGCCTCCGAGCGCCGAAG
>JADLHZ010000059.1 GCA_020848545.1 Deltaproteobacteria bacterium
ACCATGCAAGCAAAACGCCCACAGCATCGAACATCCGCCAAATTTTCAGCTCATCACCACCCCAACCCGGCGACGGCGACGGCGACGTCAACGCCTACGAGCAATCTTCATGCGGTCGAAGGACTAGAGCCGCGGCGTGTCACCGAAGCGAATCCGGATCCCGAACGACACCCGCTCGGCCTTCGCGTCGAGCATGATCCCCCTTCGATCGCTGCCACTGTACAACCCAACGGTCGCCCGAACTTGCGCGATCGACGTCGCCCTCGGAAACAGCCAGAACCCGGCCTCGATCCCGCTGTCGACCGTGCCGGTGTCGCCGTTCCAGGTCACGTCGACTGCGAGCATCGGGCGAATGACGCCGCCGATCGACGGCGCCGCGCCCTCGAAGCCGCCGCCGAAGAACCACGGTGACTTGATGTCCCACGGCGCGCTCCTGCCGATGCCGCCGCCGCCCGCATACACGCGCAGAAAAAATCCGCCGACGGAGTGCTCGAAGCTCACGCGCAGGTGCATGAACTCGCGCGAGTACTTGAACTCGCCGCGCGGCACGGCTTCGATCGGCAAGCCGTCCACGCGATGCGCCGAGATGTGGCTGAGCACGAACTCTGCCGACAGCCCCCGCCAGCGATACATGATCGGCACCGCGGCCAAGTAGTCGGCGGTAAACACCGGAAAGTAGATTCCGGGCGAAGCGCGGCCGAGCTCACTCCACACGCAACCGTCGAGCCCGATCTGGATCGCGTGCTCGCCGATGTGCAGCGTCGTCGCCGGCAAGCGCGCACCCAACGCCACCTGAAAATTGTCGAAGGGCGTCGTCAGGCGAAAGTCGATCGACAGCTCGGGCGAGCGGTTGTTCGCCACCGGCGGCGAAAAAAGCGCGGGATCGGTGAACGTCGAGACGTGGACCGGGACGGAGATCACTGCGAGAGCGAGCGCGAGGATCAACTCTTCCCCAGGGCCCGACAGAACGCTGCGAGGATTCCCCTCACCGCGCGCGGCTCGCCTTCGAAGGTCACGTCCGCCTGCGACGGATCCACCGTGACCTCGAGCCACGGCACGCTGAGCCGGCCTTCCATCGCTTCGCGAAACTTCTCGAGCCCGGTCGAGTCTTCGGCGCCGCTAGACAGACAGATGATCCCGAGCGCGCCCAAGGTCAGCGGGACACTTGCGGGCAGAAGATCCATCCGCATCGGCAGCGCGACCAGATCCATCGCGAGGTCGGTGGCCACCGGCAGCGAGCCCATCATGCCGTAGCCGTACTTCATCGATCCCGACGCGTCGGCCTTCTGAAACTCGGTGATCCCCTGCAGGCCGCTCCAGAACTTCACGACGCGCCGCGGATCGTCGGCGACCACGAGCACGCGCGGGCGGCGCATGTCGACCGAGCCTGGCAGCGCGCGGTGCAAGTACGAGCGCAGCATGAACACGAGCGCTTCCGGCAACACCGGCTCGAAGTTGCCGGTGGCGCCGTCTTTGGTCGCGCGTTGCCGTGCGAGCCGCGCCGTGATCAAGTGTTGCAGCGCCTGCGCGACCTCGAAGTCCGGCACCGGCACGGCGTCGAAGAGATCGTAGACTTGGCGCGGCTCGACCAACGCTTCGAGCACGGTGCGCATCAGCGGATGCAGATCCTCTGCCTTCTCTCCCGGAATGCGCTCGATGACATCGTCGAGCGCCGGCAAGCTCGTCATCAATCGATCGAGCTCGTCCTCTTGGCGCATGCCCTCCATGATCAACGAGTCGACGGCGCCTTGCAGCGTGACGTCCTTGGTCGCCTTGCCGGGCGCAAAGCCGAACTCGCCGGCCTTCTCCTTGAGCATGCGGTACAGCGCCTTCGTGCCGGTGGCGCGGCCGAACTTCGCATCGACGAGCCGTCCTTCGCTGACGCCGATCTCGCCGTTCTGCTTCGACGTCTTCAACGCGAGCACGCCGGTCTTTCGGTTCATGGAGAAGATCTGCAGCAGGTCGACCAACGAGATCTGCGCCAGGTTGCCGACGATCGCGCGATCTTCTTGGGTCACGCTCTCGGCGGTCTCGATCTTCTTGGCGATGCCGCTGATGCGCGCGACGACCTCGTCCAAGTTGAACGGCTTGGTGATCGATCCTTCCAAATAACTGTGCGGCGCGCCGGCGTCGCTCTCTTCCGGTTGATCGGTGAGGACGACCATCGGTGTATTTTCGGTGCGCGGGTTCGCGCGCAGGATCGACGAGAAGCGTTGGGCGTCGATCAGCGGACAGTTGCGATCGATGAGCACGATGTCCGGCGTCTTCAGGATCGAGCACTCGAGCGCCTTCGATCCGTCTTTGGCGAGCAGCACCTCGAAGCCGGCGGCCTCGAGCGCCGCGCCGAGCTTCTTCAAGACGTCCTGGTCGGCGTCGGCGATGAGGATGCGCTTCTTCGTCTGCTTGGCGGCCATGACTTAGAACCACCGCTGCAGGTTGAATTCTTGTTGCAGCTTGCGCACGAGGCCGAGCGCGAGGTGCGTGTCGCAGGTGTGAAACGCCTCCGACGGCGCCACGTTCAAGTTCTCGCCGATCATCGCGTAGGCGTGCGTCTCGCTCAGCGAGAAGAGGAAGCCCATCTTCGTCGCCTTCTCGGGATCCAGGTACACGGTGGTGATGCCCGCGGGGATGTCCTTGATCGAGTTGTCCTTCGCCCCGAGCACGAACAAGCGGTTCGGGCTGCCCGCCGGCGGCACCTCGAGCACGTCGGCGATCGCCGCCAAGATGTCGATCGACACCTCCGGCACGCCCCAGTAAAGGACAGAGTGGCTCTTCTGCAGCGCCTGCGTGCTCCTGAGCAACTCGCGCGTCCACGCCGCCACTTCGACCGGCGTCATCTGCGTGTACGCATACTCGACGGGCGAATCGATGAAGCGGCGCATCGGGCTGTTCTTGGCGAGCAGCAACTGCGCCGCGTCGTAGAAGCTCGAATCTTCGAAGTGCAGCTTGCGATAGGCGCTGCGTCGCATCTCGTCCAAGCGCCGGCGCGTCGCGGCCATCAGCGAGTCGATGTCATTGCCGTCTTGGGGGAACGACGCGTGCGCGATCGCGGTGCCGAGCGTGAGGTTCTTCTGCAAGTTAGCCAGCGACTGATCGCGCCCGAGCGCCGCTTCGATGCGCCCCATGGTCATGCGCGCGCCGTAGATGTCGGACTCCGGAAGCACGAGCAGGTACTCGTTGTCCGACGCGCGCGCCAAGACGTCGCTCTCGCGCAAGACGTCCTGCAACACGCGCGGGATGTCGTTCGCCAGCTTCTCGACGCCCCGCGCGCCGAGCTCCGCCGCGAGGCCGGGATAATTGTCGAAGACGATCTGCACGATCGAAAACGCGCGCCGGTAGCGCCGCGACTTGTGCAGCTCCTTGCCGAGGAAGTCGACGAAGAAGCTCATGTTGTAGGTGTTCGAGTGCCGCGTCTGCACGGCCTTCTTGCGCTCGGCCGAGTAGCGCCGCGAGTTCGAGAACGCGACCGACGCAATGTCGGCGAGCATCTTCGCGCGCGTCATGTCGCCGTCGCCAAACGGATGCCCCATGCGCGCGGCGGCGACGAGGATGCCTTCGGCCACGTGGTCCTGCGCCAGCACGAAGACGAGCCCTTTGCCCAAGTGCGGCTCGACGCGCAGCGGCGCCTCGCCCTTCTCGATCGCCAACGGATTATCGACGGCATAGACCGTCGGCTGCACGTCGCCGCGCACGAGATCGAACGCGCTCAAGGCGAGGCTCGGCGGCAGCTTGTCGCCTTCGATCAAGCCGTAGTAGCCGACGAGCTCCAGGTGCGTGCGCTTGGCCACGTAGAGTGCGATGCCCTGGCAGTCCGTGTGCTGGCTCGCCGTCTTCAGCAGCTTCTCTTGCAGCGCCGAGTCGTCGAGCGTCTTCATCAGCGCGAGGCCGTCGCTGAAGATCTTGTGCATCGAGGCCTGCGTCAGGTTCTCGCTGGCCAAGCGGTTCGCTTCTTGGTGCAACTTCTGCCGCTCGAGCACGCGGCCGACCAACGCGATCAGATGATTGCCTTCGATCGGCTTCGTCAGCACGTCGACGACGCCTTGCTTGAGTCCGGATCCGAGCAGCGACGACTCGCCGGGCTTCAGCACGCCGACAATCTCGGGCGGCCGCGCTTTGCTGCGCAGCTGCTCGACGATGCGCAATCCGGCCTCGAACGCGAAGCCGAGCTCGACGAACGCGAGATCGAAGGGCTCGTCCTTAATCTGCTCGAACTCCTGCATCTTCGTGATGCTGCTCGTGCGATGCCCGGCGCTCGTCAGCATCTCGACGTAGAGCTTCACGAAGAAGGGATCCGAGTCGACGAAGAGGATGTGCGCCATTAGGTCTCGCACTCGCCGTCGAACACCCACACCGCCGCGCCGCGCATGTGCAGATGACCGTCAGGAAAGCGGGTGATCGTCAATCTTCCGCCCGGCAATTGCACCTCGACCGGATCGCTCCCGAACCAGCCTTTTTGCTGCCCTACCGCGACGATCGCGCACGCGCCCGTGCCGCACGCCATGGTGAGCCCGGCGCCGCGCTCGAAGACGACGGCCTCGCAGCGGTTCTTGTCGAGCACGTGGACGAAGCTGGCGTTCGTGCCTTCGGGAAAGTCGAGGTGCGTCGAGACCTGCTGGCCGATCGACTGGGCGTCGCGCATCGGCAGCGGCGACTCGATGACGAAGTGCGGGTTGCCCATCGACACCGTGTGCCCGCGCAGCGGCCGGCCGACGACGTTGCACATCTTCGCTTGCACCGGCTCGCGCGGCGGACCCATGTCGACGGTCACCATCTTCACGCGGCCGTCTTTATCCATCTCGGTGCGGGCGCTGAGCAGGCCAGCGTCCGTGATCACGTGGACTTCTTCGTCTTCGTCGACGAGGGCGTTGTCGACCAGGTGCTTGACGACGCAGCGCAGCGCGTTGCCGCACATCTCGGGCTGCGATCCGTCGGCGTTGATGATCTGCATCCGCGGCGGCGCCAACCCGGGCGAGAGCGTGACCAGCGCGACGCCGTCCGCGCCGATGCCGGCGTGGCGATCACACAACTGCCGAGCGACGGCTGGCGTCATTTCTTCATCGAGGATGACGATGAAGTCGTTCTGACAGCCGTGGTACTTGGAGAAGCGCATCCTACATTTCACCCTGAGTGCAGCGTTCGCATGAGAACCGTGGCGAAAGTGCCATAGACGCGGCTGGCAAGCAAAAGTGCCACGGAAAGCCTTGCCTCTTGCCTCCCGGCGGCGCATCTTCAGTGGCAATGCGTCAGTCACACAAGACCATCATTCTCTGGGGCGTTCTCATCTTCATGTTCTGGATCATCTGGAGCGTCTTCAGCGCCCAGCGTGGCGAAGTGCATGATGCGCAGTTCTCGCAGTTCCTGGAAGCCGTGAAAACGAAGACGGTCGACTCGGTCGTCATCAACAAGGCGAAGGGCGAGTTCCGCTGGAAGCAGCAGAACAAGGAGTACGCGACCCAAGGCGTGCTCTACGACGACCTCTTCAAGGAGCTGTCGAACAGCGGCATCAACTTCAAGTTCGAAGAAGAGGACAAGTCGAACTTCTGGCAGCAGTTCATCATCGCCTGGCTGCCGATCCTCCTGCTCTTCGTCTTCGTGTTCATCTTCATGCGCCAGATGCAGTCGGGCGGCGGCAAGGCGATGTCGTTCGGCAAGTCGCGGGCGAAGCTCATCACCGACAACCAGAACAAGGTCACGTTCAAGGACGTCGCCGGCATCGATGAAGCCAAAGAAGAGTGCGAAGAGATCATCGCGTTTCTCAAAGACCCCAAAAAATTCACGCGCCTCGGCGGCCGCATCCCGAAGGGTGTGTTGATGATGGGCTCGCCCGGCACCGGCAAGACGCTGCTCGCACGCGCGATCGCGGGCGAAGCCGGCGTGCCGTTCTTCAGCATCTCGGGCTCGGACTTCGTGGAGATGTTCGTCGGCGTCGGCGCGTCCCGCGTGCGCGACCTCTTCGAGCAAGGCAAGAAGCACGCGCCGTGCATCATCTTCATCGACGAGATCGACGCCGTCGGCCGTCACCGCGGCGCCGGCCTCGGCGGCGGTCACGATGAGCGCGAGCAGACCTTGAACCAATTGCTCGTCGAGATGGACGGCTTCGAATCGAACGAAGGCGTCATCATCATCGCCGCCACGAACCGTCCCGACGTCATCGACCCCGCGCTCTTGCGTCCGGGCCGCTTCGATCGGCGCATCGTGGTCAATCGTCCCGACGTGAAGGGCCGCCTCGGCATCCTGCACGTGCATACGCGCAAGGTGCCGCTCGCCGAGGGCGTCGTGCTCGAAGGCATCGCCAAGGGCACGCCGGGCTTCTCGGGCGCCGACCTCGAGAACCTGGTGAACGAAGCGGCGTTGCTCGCAGCGCGCGCAGACAAGACCAAGGTCGACACGCGCGACTTCGAAGACGCCAAAGACAAGGTGCTGATGGGCGCCGAGCGCAAGTCGATGATCATCAGCGAAAAAGAGAAGCGGACGACGGCCTATCACGAAGCTGGTCACGCTTTGGTTGCGCGCAAGCTGCGAACGGCCGACCCTGTGCACAAGGTCACGATCATCCCGCGTGGCCGCGCCCTCGGCGTCACGCAGCAACTGCCGTCGGAAGATCGGCTGAGCTGGTCCAAGGAGTTCGCGCTCGATCGCATCGCGATCATGATGGGCGGCCGCATCGCCGAAGAGCTCATGTTCAACGAGAAGACGACCGGCGCCGGCAACGACCTCGAGCAGGCGACCGAGCTCGCGCGCAAGATGGTGACCGAGTGGGGCATGAGCGACAAGATGGGTCCGCTCACATACAGCAAGCGCGAGGACACCGTGTTCCTCGGCCGTGAGATCGCCCAGGCGCCCACGTACTCGGAAGAGACGGCGCAGGACATCGACAACGAAATCCGCGCGATCGTCTTCGGCGCGTATAACGTGGCGCGCGAGATCTTGGAGCAGAACTTGGCGCCGCTGAAGCGGGTGGCCGAGGCGCTGCTCGAGTACGAAACGCTCGACGGCCCCGAGCTCGACCTCGTCGTCGACGGCCAGCCGCTGCCGAACCGCACGAAGATCACAGCCCGGCCGGCGGCGCCGCCGCAGTTGAAGCAGGATCGCCCGTCGGGGTTTCCGAACGTCTCGCCGGAACCGTCCAAGGCCTAAAAAAAAGCCGATCTTGGCGCACCTGCTTCGTCGCTGCGTTATACTACCCGACCATGCGTCTCGCCCTCGTCGCCGTCGTCGTCTTTCTTAGCTCCACGGCCTCCGCCGTCGCGCTCGACACGAAGAGCCCGCTCGCCACTTTCGAAGCGATCTCGCAGCGCGCGAAGGTCGCGGCGCACGTACGCGTCCTCTATCAAACGCACCGCTTGGTCGCCGAAGGCAAAGAAGCCGGCCGCATCGTCACGGACTCGCACTGTGAAGTGCTGGAAGCGGCGTTCGGCGCGAGCCAAGGCGACACGCTCGTCATCACGACGCTCGGCGGCTACTACGGCAACATCGGCCAAAAGGTGTTCGGCCTCGAGCGCTTGGTGCCGAACGAAGAGCTCGCGGTGTTCCTCGATGCGCCGGGCTACATGGACGGCGGCTTGCGCGTCACCGGCATGAACCTCGGTCTCTATCGCGTGGTCGACGCGCCCTCGCTAGAGACGCGCGAGCGGCCGATCATCGGTCACGGCTCGTCGGTGTTCCCGGCGCGAGACGATCCGACCCCGCTGACGCTCGGCGACTTCCTCGCACGCGCCAAGCTTGCGCGGAGCGGCCGATGATCGCGTTCCTTGCGCTCGCGGCCGCCGCTGCGATGCAGCCCGAGTTCTGCGGGCAGACGCCCTACGGCACCGGCGCCGGGCAAACGAAGCCGTTCATTTGCTCGCGCGCGCAAGAAGACGGCGGCCCCTCCCTCAACTGGCCAAGCAAGAAGGCCACGTTCAAGATCAACACGAAGGGCACCGAGGACATCCCGTCCGAGAGCGACCTCGACGCCGGCGTCTCGGCGAACCTGGAGTTCACGACGGTCCGCCAAGGCTTCTCCACGTGGACGGCGCTGAGCTGCACCGACTTTCAATTCACCGATGGGGGCCTCACCGCGAGCGAGCGCGTGGGCTTCGACTTTCGCCGACTCGACGAGAACGAGAACATCGTCATCTTTCAGAACAGCTGGGCGCACGATCCCTTGGTCATCGGCCTGACGACCGCGACGTTCAACTCGCAGACCGGTGAGATCTTCGACGCCGACATCGAGCTGAACGACGAGCAGTACGACTTCACCAACAAGAACACGAACGTGCAGACCGACTTGCTCAACACCGTCGTCCACGAGGTCGGCCACTTCCTCGGCTTCGATCACACGGACAAGCCCGGCAGCACCTTGCCGGTCGCGTGCGCATCGACGGCGACGATGTCGAAGACGTCGACGCTCGGAGAGACGCAGAAACGCGAGCTGGCGACGACCGATCAACTGGGCATGTGCTTCGTCTATCCGACGGGAAAACCGATCCAACACTGCAACCCACCGTCGACGACGCCGGCGCCGCCGCCGATCATTCGTCAAATCGGCTCCTCGCTCGAAGACGGCTGCGCGCAAACCTCACCGGCGACGGTGTGGCCGCTCGCACTCCTCGCGGTCGTCCACATGCTGCGCCGCCGCCGCCTTTAGTCATTGCCTAAGCACACCCGGCAGAAATACTAACCGATCGGTCAGGGCCCGGGTATGTTCGGGGGATGTCGCCCATCAAAGGAATCCCAGGAGCCAGCGGTAACAACCCGGTCCAAGACGCGGCCATCGAGGAGCGATCCGAGACCCGCGGCAGTCCCGCGGAGCTGAAAAAGACCGCGCCGAACGAGCTGAAGAAGCCGCTCGACGCCGTCGATCGCGCGACGGCCAAGCAGCTCTTCGATCCAGCGACGCGCGCCCACGCGAGCGGCCCGAAGCATCAGCCGCAGCACGTTCTCCACGCCTTCGCGGAGATGCTCCCGCTGCTCGGCACCGCACCGCCGCCCGCGCACGAGGTCGGCAAGAAGTTCGCGCTCGACGGCTTGAAGGAAGCGCCGCCCGATACGGTGGCGCCGCCGCCGGCAGAATGGCTGGCGATGAAGTCCGATTTGCAGCAAGCCTTGGCGGCGAACCCGGAGCCGTCTCCCGGGCGTGATGTGCTCGCCAAGCTTCAGCTCGTGATGAGCGCGCTCGAGAAACACAAGAAGGGGTGATGCGATGAGCATGCGTATCGACGACAAACGACCGACCGCGCAGCAGCAGGGTGTCGACGCCGAGAAGAACGCCGAGCAGCTCGCGCCGAAGAAAGCCGACGCCGCGCTCGTTCCGCAAACGGCGACGCCGGCGAAGGGCATCGCCGCGCAGGCGAAGGACGTCCTCGGCGGCACCGGCGCCGGCGCTGTGGTCGGCGGCCTCGTCCTCAGTCAACTGGGGGCCATCGCCGGGAGCGCCGATGCGCAGCTCGTCGATTCGAAGAAGCTCGAGATGCGTGGCGCGCTCGAGACCCTGTTCAAAGAGATCCCCGACCTGCTGACCGCGCCGCCGAAGGCGAAGCCGAGCGAGGTCTTCACCTGGAACGCGCCGGCCGAGTTGGAGCGCGGCGACGCGGCGTTTCCGCTGCCCGCGCACGAGATGATCGATGTGCTGCGCTTGGACGACCTCGTGCAGAGCGGCGACGTGAAGATGGGCGAGGCGGGCAAGGCGCAGCTGAAGGCCGTGAGCGAGCTCGTGCGCAAGGCGCTGACCGGCGGCGAGAGCGCAATTGCGCAGCGCCAGCTCGACGCGTTACCCGCAACCGCGCAGCAAGCGGCGATGCGCCTGTCGAGCGCCACGCACGAGCTCTTCATGAAGACGAAGGGCGGCGAGAAGATCCTCGCAAGCGGCGGCGGTAAGACTCTGTTGCGACCGAAGAACAAAGAAGACGTGTTGAAGCTCGACCAAGCGGTGAAGAACGGCGACGTCGTGCTCAGCGAGGCCGACGCGAAGGATCTCGCCAAGCTCGCCGGGGAGATTCGCAATGGTCGGGCCGGCGCGAACAAAGGCAACGGCGAGCTAAACGACAAGATCAGCGCGCTTCGCGGCAAGCTCGGCAACGCGCGCGACATGCTCTTCGGGAAAGATCTCGGTCTCTTCGGCCTCGGCGAGCTTGGCGCCGGCATCACCCGGGACGGCAACGTCGGCGAACCGACCTCGAGCGCAACCACGAACGATGACGGCGCCCCGAGCATCGGCGACATCCTCGGCGGGCTCTTGGGCGGCACTTCGGGTGACAGCCGCGCGCCGGGCGTCGAGCAAGAGATCGTGATCCCGGGTCCGGATCTCATCCGCTTCGAGAAGTCGTTGCGCATGGAGTGGGCGAACCTCGTCGACGTCGACATCCAAGCGCTCGCGATGATCATCATGAACGAGTGCGCGCGCGACAGCGACAAAGATCTCGCCGACATCCTGATGCAGATGAAGAAAGTGAACGCGCAAAAGAAAGCGATCCGTGAGTGGGTGGGCGCCGCGAAGGAGCAGCGCGCGACCGCGGAGAAGAAGCTCCGCGGTCGCTACGACGAACGCTGCGCGCTGCCGCCGGGCGATCCGCGCTACATCGACCGCACGACGGTGAGCTTCGAGGACTTCAAGAAGTCGCAGAACCTTGCGCTCCTCGCCGGCGACCTCGCCAATCCCGGCGACTCCGAGCTGCCGACGGGCGACGTGTCGCTCGGCGTCTCTTCGAACGAGACCTACTATCCGGCGACTGGCGTCGTCGACTCGCAAGGCCGCGCGGTGTCGCCGCAGCTCGTGGCGCTCGCGTATCGGCTCAAGATCACGCCCGAGCAGGCCAAAAAATTGCGCGCGCTGTGGGACGACGACGCGTCGACGCCGCCGGCCGATCGCCTGAAGTTCGGCTCGTTCGAGCAGTGGCTGCTGACGATCCCGGCCGCCGGTGGCGTGGGCCTCGCGTTTCCGGCGACGAGCGCGCAGTCATCGATGGTCGACGTCTACCTCGCGAGCCGACCGCCACCAGCGGCGCCGCCGGTCGGCACCGGCGGGACGACGGGGACCGATGGAACAGAGGGAACAGACGGCACGGAGGGCACCGGTGATGCCAACAACGATCCGCCGGCGCAGCCCGCGAACTATGGTCTCCAAGCGCAAGACCTCGCGTCGTTGCACGCGTACTTCGACGCCTGGGAGAGCAAGAACCCCGACGACATGAGCTTCGAAGACTTCTTGTGGCGCGACAAGAGCGACGGCGGCCCCGACCTCGAGAGCGACGATCCTGCGGGCAATCCGGCGAAGGTCATGGAATTCTTCGTGGCGAAGAAGGCCGAGCTCGAGCAACTCGCCGCCGTTCAGGGGCTGACGAAGGTCGGCTCGCGTACATACGAAGAGGCGCTCACGTTCATCAAAAACTCGGGCCCGGACTTTCTCGATCGCATCAAGGACAACCCCGACCGGCGAAACGGTGGCGCCGACTGGAAACGAAAATACGACGACAAGGAAGCGGCCGCGCACCACATCATCGAGGTCTTCGAAAGCCAGATCAAAGGCGCGCTCGCGGGCGACGACCTCGCCACCTTTACCGGCATCGATCAACAGATCCGCGACTTCTACGACAAGGTAGCGATCTACCACCGCTACGGCGCCGAGAACGGCAAGTACGAAGCCATGACGGGCGCGTGGGAGGAGATCTGCAACTCGGTCGAGAAGCTCCCGGCTGCGTTTCGCCCAGTGGCTCTGCAGTATGTGAAGATGCGCGTGACCGAGCTCGTGCGCGACGCCAAGACCCAAGCGAAAGCGGACACCTCGCGCGCGTATCACAACCAACACAACTCGGACGTCGAGAACTTCTTTTACGACACCCTTCCCTCGACGCCCATCAACAAGCGGCCCGGTGACGACTACCATCCCGTCCCAAACCGCAGCCAGTTCATCACCGGCCAAGAAGGGCCGCGAGACTACGCAGCGCCGGGCGGCGGCGCGAACTTCGATTGCACGGATTGGGCGCAGATGGACCATTTGGTGGGTCAGTTCCTCGACGGGATCGACTCGCACATCGAGTCGCTCAGCGCTGATCAGCAACTCATCGCGCACGCGCCCCCAGCCGCGGAGTTGACCGCGCTCCAGGCGATCGTCAACAGCTACGACGTGCCTGGCGATGGCCAAGGGATGCGCCTCACGACGGACGCCCCCGAAGAGACGCGCGGGATGCGCACGACCGAAGAGGATCCTTACGCTTTCGACGCGGGCGATGGTTACCGCGTCAACGGGAGCGACCTGCAAACGGCGCTCGACGAAGTGAAGTACGCGAAGCCCGAGACGTACGGCGGCGAGGAAGATGGAAGCTACACGCAAGAGGAGCTCGCCGCGAACGCATACGTGCGCGCCGCCGAGGATCAGGTCCCGTCACCGGCGAAGGAAAACGTCAACGCGCTGATCAAAGAGTTCTACTACCAGTACATGCTCGGCCTCTGCAGAGACGGCAAGAGCTCGAACCCGGGACGAGGAGAGCGCGACAAGCTCAAGGAATACCTCGCGGGTCTGCCGGCAGATCAAAAGATGCTGGCGGTGGGCTACGTCACGCTGCGCTTGGCGGAGCTCGGACGAGACGCGGAGTATTCAGCGAGCATGAGAGGCCGCGACTCGCTCGCCGAAGTGGTGCCCCCGCCACGGATCCACGGCCCTTGGATCCGCGACTACATGGAGTCGCGGACAGAGAGCGATTGTTTGATCGTCACCGGGACACACAGCGAAGACCACTGGGTGGAATACACCGAAAAAACACGGGTCGACGACTGGAACCCGATGAAGGGCGTCCCCGTCGGCTGTTGGGTCGAAGGCGACACCTGCTACACGAACGCAAAAAAGTGGAGAAACGAACCGCGCACCGTCAACGACGAGCCGGTGCAGATAGGCTGGTACAACTTCGACTACATCGGCGAGGAGATGAACTCATTCTCCAGCGAGCTCGCAACTGACAACGAGCAACTGCTCGCCGAGGGGCCGCCGTCCGCAACGCCACCCGCCGACGACCCGCCGCCGGCGCTGACGTTCATGCCTGTCTCGGGCGTATACATGGGGACGTTCACCGCCACCGTCGCGACCCTCGCGACGCCTGCCACCACGGGCACGCCCCCCTCGGACGCGCCGCCTGCCGACGCGCCGCCGCCGCCGCCGCCCGTCACCGACCCGAACGCAGCGGGCAAAGCGTCGAGCCTGCTCGAGCTGCTCGCCAAGGCCGGCGTCGCCAAGCACGACGGCAGCCTGCGCGAGCTGAGCTTGGAAGAGCTCGACGCGCGCATCGCTGACTGGGAGTCGAGGAAAGACACCGTGAGCGATCTCGGCGAAGAGCTGTCGATCAAGATCCAGATGGCGCAGGATCGCTCGTCGAAGTTCCGGACGACGCTCTCGAACATGCTGAAGAAGATGTCGGAGACCTCGCAAACGCTCACCCAGAACTTGAAGTAGCCGCCGATGGTGAACGTGCACGTGCGTGGGATGTGGGCTAACCTCGGTGCCGGAGTCTTTCCATGAGCTCGACCGGATCGAAGACGAAAGCACCCGCGAAGGCTTCAGCGCCCGCCAAGGCCGCAGCGCCCGCGAAAGTGCCGGCGACAACGGGCGCGCCTCCGGCGAGCAACGCGAAAGCCAAGCCATCGGAAGCGAAGGTGGCCAAGCTCGCACGTTACGGTTGGCACACGCTCGCGCTCGGCGACACCGCGGCGGGGTTGACGGCTTTGCAAGCCGTCGTCGAGCTGGCGCCCGAGCGCGCTGACTACTGGAGCGCGTACGGCATCGCGCTCGCGAAAGGCAATCGTCACATCGACGCGTGCCACGCGTTGAACCGCGCCGTCGGCTTGAACCCAAAAGACATCGACGCGTGGTGCGTGCTCTCGGAGCTCTTGCTCGGCCTGCACGACTACAAGAACGCGACGGCGGCGTTCAGGAAAGTGCTCGCGCTCGATCCCGGAGGCACGCATCCGTCGGGCGTCCGCGTGCGCGCCCTGATCCGCAAGGCCGACAAGCAACTGAAGGCGGACAGCCGTTCATGACCTTGCCCCCGCCCGCCCCGCCGCCGGGGAACAAGAAGAAGAACGAGCCGAAGCCGAAAGCCCCCGAGGTCGATCCGTGGGACGGCGTGCTCGGGGAGCAAGAGCAAGACGCGATCCCGCCGGATCTCGCACGCAAGCTGCTCGACCTGAACCCGGCGCTGCGCGAGGCAGGCGAAGACACGATGCGCATGGTCGAGCGCAGTAGGAAGCAAGCGTCGGCGCAAGCGACCGCCGCGCAAACCGGCGCCGCGCCGATCGCCGCGACCACGGCGATCCCGAAGTCGACGCGCATCATCGACGCCCTCGCCGACGTGAAGGCCGCGCTCGATCGCGACGAGAAGCGCGTCGACGCCGAGATCAAGAAGCTGCAAGCGGAGAAGAGCGCGCTCAAGCCCGCCGTGCTCGATCGCTTTTGCCGCTGGCTCAGCGAGCATGATCCGGATCTGCGCTCGCCGGTGACGCAGCAAGCGCTCGAAGACGAGAAGGCGTACCTGACGAAGATCGGCTTCAGCGTGAAGGGCTACATCGCCGCACAACGAAAAGGGGCGAAATGAGCGAGTCGAAAACGAAAAAAGCGCCGGCGAAGAAGACCAAGGCCGCCGGTGTGCGCCCGGACTTTCAGCGGGTGATCGACGGCGAAGCGACCGCGGCATCCGTGCTCGGGCTCGGGCCGAAGGACGCCCGCCACTTGCTCGGCTTCGCCGCGGCGATGCTGGAGAAAGATCAGTTGGAGACCGCTGAAGCTGCCGCCGAAGTGGCGACGAACGCCGATCCGATGTCGTTCGACGCTTGGATGGTGCTCGGCGCTGTGCTCGCGCGCAAGAAGGAGGCCGAGCGTGCGCTCGCGGCTTACGCGCACGCGGCGGAGATCGAACCGAACAGCGCGCGGCTCTGGTGCGACGTCGGCGAGCTGAAGCTCTCGCTCGGCGACGAAGAAGGCGCCGCCAAAGCCTTGGGCCTCGCGCTCAAGTGCGATCCGAAAGCGACGACCCCGGGCGGCAAGCGCGCGCAGGCGGTGATCGCGAAGACGTACGAGAAGCTCGCGAAGCGGTAGCTACTTCCCCTTGAATCCTAGCTTCGTCAGGAACGCCTTCTCGTCTTCGAGCGTCTGCTTCGTCACGGGCGAGCGCAGCTCTGGATCATTCACGGCGAGCCAACGCATGAAGCGATCGAGCGCGACAGCCTTCAACCCGGCGCGCTCCTTCTGTAGGCGCAAGAGCTCCTGATCGATCCGCTTCTCTTCACTGTCGAGCTTCTGCTTGCCCTCGGCGATCGCATCGACGACACGTCCGGCGCTCGCCTTTTGCCCGCTGCTGGTGGCCGCCGCCTTCGGATCGCGCGCCTTCGACTGCTCGACGGCGCGCATCGTGTCCATGCCGGCTTCGCGCAGGCTCGGGTTCATCGCCAAGATCTTGCGCGCGATGTCGCGCTGGACGCCCTGCTCGTCTTCTTCGTCCTCGAGCGTGCTCGACCAGCCGGCGACCTTGTCCTTCGGTTTGTCGGTCATCGTTGAAGAGAATAGCTCAATTGAGCGACGAGGTCGCGATGTTCTCGACGCAGCAGGTCGTCGACGCGCGTGAATACTTGCGGCCGCAAACCCGGCGGACGACAACGAGCGCGATGCCCGCAAAGAGCACGACGCCGAGCCCAAGAGACGCCCGCTTCGCCCTGACCGTGCTCACGGCGATGAACCTCTTGAACTACTTGGATCGCTGGGTGCCGAGCGCGGTCAAAGATCTGTTCAAGGCCGACCTCGACATGACGGACGCGCAAACCAGCCTGCCCACCTTCGCGTTCGTCGTCGTCTACATGCTCGCGAGCCCGGTGTTCGGCGGCGTCGCCGACCGCTTCTCGCGCCGCTGGCTCATCGCTGCCGGCGTCGCGCTGTGGTCGCTCGCCACGGCCTTCGCGGCAGCGGCGCAGGGCTTCGTCGTGTTCCTCATCGCGCGCGCGCTCGTTGGCATCGGCGAAGCCGCGTATGCGACGATCAGCCCGAGCCTCATCGGCGACTTCTACGCGCCGGCCGCGCGCAACCGCGCGCTGACGATCTTCTACGTCGCGAGTCCCGTCGGCTCGGCGCTCGGCTTCACGCTCGGGGGACTCATCGGCGCGCACTACGGCTGGCGCGCGGCGTTCCTCGTCTGCGGCCTGCCGGGCTTGCTCGCGGCGGGCTTGGCGCTGCGGATCAAAGAGCCTCCGCGCGGAGGGATGGATGACGCGCCGCTGAGCGCGTCGCCGCCGTCGTGGCCCGACGCCCTGAAGGCCCTCGCGAAGAACCGCTTGTTCGTCGTGACCGTCGCCGGCTACACGCTCGTCACCTTCGCATCGGGCGGCATGGCCGATTGGTTCCCCACGTTCTTGAGCCGCTACCGCGGGCTCGGCGTCGACGAAGCCGGCAGCCTCGTCGGCACCACGGTCGTCGCCGGCGGGCTCGGCGGCACGATCGTCGGCGGCTGGCTCGGCGATCGTTTGCAAAAGGTGACGCGACAACCGTACCTGGCGCTCTCGGCGTGGGCGATGTTGCCGGCGACGCTCTTTGGCTTCCTCGCGATCACCTTGCACGGCACCCGCACCATCGCGGCGTGCTTGTTCCTCTGTCAGTTCTTCATGTGGTTCTACAACGGGCCGGTGAATACGATCCTCGTCAACTGCACCGATGCCTCGATGCGCGCGCGCGCGTTCAGCGTGAGCATCTTGGCGATCCACTTGCTCGGCGACGCGATCAGCCCGCTGATCATGGGCGCGATCTCGGACGCGACCGGCAATCTGTGGAACGGCGTCGTGCTCGCGCCCATCACGCTCGCGCTCGGTATGCTGATCTGGGCCTACGGCTGGCGGCGCATTTGAGCGCGTTCATCCGCGCCGTTTGCCTCGCGCTCGTGCGGCTCTTCTATCCGGGCGTGCGCGTCACCGGCGGCGAGCGGCTCCCGCAGCGCGGCCCCGCGATCGTCGTCGCGAACCATCCGAACGGGCTCATCGATCCCGTGATCGTCGGCTTGGCCTTGAAGCAGAAGGTGCACTTCCTCGCCAAGAGCACGCTCTTTCGCTCCTGGCTCGGCAAACAGACGATGCAGGCGTTCCTCGCGGTGCCGGTCTATCGCGCCAAAGAAGCCGACACGAAGCAGAACGAGCAGACGTTCGCGCTGTGCCGCGACATCATGCAGCAGCACGGCTGGCTCGCCTTGTTCCCCGAGGGCACGAGCCACAGCGAAACGCACCTCTTGCCGCTGAAGACCGGCGCGGCGCGCATCGCGCTGCAGAGCGAGGCCGCGAGCGGCTTTCGCCTCGGCGTCACGATCGTCCCGGTGGGGCTCACCTACGACGACAAGGGCGTCTTCCGATCGCACGTGACCGCCGCCGTCGGCGCCCCGTTCACGCTCGCGGAGTTTGCCGGCGCGTACGCTGCCGACGAGATTGCGGCGGCGAAGCAGCTGACGGAGCGCATCCACGCGCGCCTCTCCGAGGTCGTGCTCGAGGCCGACGATGCGACGCTCTGGCGCGGCTTTCGCTTCGTCGCGCGATGGATCGCTTCGAAGACGCCGGCGCACGAGAGCGACGCCGACATCGAAGCGCTGGCACGGCGCCTCGCGCAAACGTACAAAGAGCGCGTCCAGGAGGAGCCCGAGGAGATCGCGGCGCTCGTGCACGATGCGAAGAAGCTCGATCGCATGCTCGACACGCTCGGCATCAGCGATCCCTTCGCGCTCGATCTGCGGCTCTCGATGCGCACGGTGTTTTGGTTCGGCGTCGTCGCCGCCGCGCTGGCGCCTATTGCTGCGGTGGGCGTTCTTGCGGCGTGGCTCCCCTATCGGCTCACGGGCTGGCTTACGCCGAAGCTGACGAAGGGCGAGACGGATCTCATCGGTACGGTGAAGGCGCTGCTCGGCCTCGTCCTCATCGGCGGGACCTACGCCGTCGAAGCGGCCGCCGCGGGTTGGCTCGTCGCCTGGCCTTTCGGCGCCGGGGCGCTCTTCGTGCTGCCGTTCACCGGCCTCGTCGCGCTGCGCTACTTCGAGTGGTTCTCGCGCCGGCGCGCGCTGCTCGGCACGTGGATCCTGCGCCTGAACCACGGCCACCTCCTGGCGAAGGTCGAGGCGGAGCGAGCGGCGCTTTACGATCGTATCGCGCAAACGCTGGCCGCTCAGTAGCCGGTCACCCACTCTTCGGGGAATTTCTCGACCTCGGCGCGCTGCAAGAGCTCGCTGATCGTCTGCAGCTCCTTCGCCACCTCGCCGTCGAGCGCGGCGATCTCTTTGTCGATGTCGTTGATCCGCTCGACCCGTCCCGGCTGCGCGGCGTTCAACACCGGGTTCGAGCGCAGGTTCCCCTGCTCCTCCGCCAACGCTTCCTGCGCCGCGCGCGCGTCGCCGATACGCCTTTGCGCCATCTGCGCCTGCGTCCGCACCTGCTTTTCGAGCGCTTGGCGCTGCATCAGCTTCTCGTACGCGCTGGGGCCGCTGTTCTGCGTTTCGGCAGGCTTCTGCGGCTCGGGCTTCGCCGGCGCGACTGGCTCGACCGTCGCGGAGCCCGACTTCGCCGGCTTCTTCGGCGCGTTGGTCACGTCATCGCGCAGCTTCGCAAACTTCTCGCGCAATTCCTTCGGCACGTTGTCGAAGCGATCGGTGACGTGGAGCGCGCCCTTCTTGTCGCGCCATTTGTAGATGAAGGTCGGCGGCTTGTCGGGAGCGGCCAGAGCGAGCGCGATGACGAAAGCGATCATCGCGTGAGTCTACCATGTGGCGACGACATCGTGGGCATGGGCCCGAACATTTGCCTGTTCTCGGGCGATGTCGGGGCCATCGCGCGGAAGGATGCTCGCGTTTGAGGTCGGCGCCGAAGCACCAACCCGATAACCCTAGTAACCCAGGTCGGAAGCGCGTTCGCCTGCCTTCGAACGCGCTCCAACAGGTCGCTTCCGCGGCCTGCCAGTGAAGAAGGGGGCGAGTTGCGTTGCTCGCAGTGTTGCCCTCGCTAAGAGCTCCAGTCGCTCGCCCCCTTCTTCTTTGCCGCAAGCGCCGATCTGCTCGACGCTTTCGCATCGGACGAGCCAAGACGGCACGGCAAGCTGGCCCAAAGAATCCTCCCCGGTCCCTTTTCGACTCCCTCCCCGGTCCCTTTTCGATTCCCTCCCCGATCCCTTTTCGATTCCCTCCCCGGTCCCTTTTCGACTCCCTCCCCGGTCCCTTTTCGACTCCCTCCCCGGTCCCTTTTCGATTCCCTCCCCGGTCCCTTTTCGACGGAATCGCGAGCGCAGCGAGCCAGGCGCTTGCGCCGGCGTTCGCAGGTACTCGCGCGAACGCGCGCTGACGGCCCCGCTCGCGGGGCGGGAGGAGCGAAGCGACGGGTGGGGGGAAGACAACAGTCACGAGCGAAGCCAGTGACGAGCTCTTCGAGGAAGACGGAAGCGCGAAGCGATGGCGTCAGAGCTCGAAGACGAGAAAGTCCATCATCGTGTCGATTTCGGCCGACGTCTGATCCTTCGTCTGGAAGCTCGAGAACACGACCCGGCCCTTGCCGAGCGAGAACGACATGAGCAGCGGCACGCCCTCGAGCTCTTCCGGCGTCGACTCCGGCGGCACGAGCACGTCGGCCTTGGCGTAGACTTTGACGTCCGGCGACACCGACTGCACGACCGCCCACTGCGGCACGCGCATGTTCACCTTGACCAAGTTGCTGCCGAGGAGCGTCGTCAGGTTCGGCTCGGTCACTTGCGCATCGTAGTAGCCGAGCATGCCTTCTTGCGCGGAGTCTTGCTGGCCGTTGCCGCGGAACGAGAGCGGCGAGCCGAAGCTGCCCGCGATCAAGTCGTAGGCCCAGTCCGACACGTAGACGAACCCACCTTCTTCCACGTAGCGGCGCAGATTCTGAATGCGGCGGTTGTACTGCGCGCTGCCGTAGACGCCGAGATCGGCCTCGTCGAGCCCGCTGTTGAACATGGCGATCTTGTAGTTGAAGATCTCGGGCGCGGCGCCGTCGAGCAGCTGCGCGCTCCACGAGCCGTCACGATCCATCTTGAGATCGATCACCTCGTTGTAGCCGTCGTGGCCTTTGAAGATCGTCACGTTCTGAAAGTGCAGGCGCTTCATCACCTTTTGCACGGCGTCGAAGAAGCCGGAGACAACGACGACCGGGATGTCGCCGGCGGTGCACTTCGGCTCGGGGATGAACGTGGTCTTGTTCTCGGTGGTCGTCGCTTGGAACGAGATCTTGTACGCGCCCTTTTCGGCGACGACGTCGTAGGTGCCGGCGGCGAGCCCGCGCAACACGAAGCGGCCTTCGGCGTCGGTGAGATCGCTGAACGTGCTGCCGCCCAACTTCACGCTGACCTTGGCGTTGGCGAGCCAGTTGCCCGAGGTGTTGGCGCAGATCTGTCCTTCGATGTTGCTCTTCCCGACCTGCACGCAGTCGTGCACGCCGAGATCGACGGTGCCTTCGGGAACGACGTTCACTGGCACGGCGATCTTCTTGCCGTTCGGCGCCGTGGCGATGACGTCGCGCGGGCCCGCCGGCACACCGCTCAGCGAGAACGATCCGTCGGCCGCCGTCGGTGCCGCAGCGGTGACCGCGCCCTTCGGCCCGGCGACGTAGATCTCGGCGCCGGCCACCCAGTCGCCGGTGTTCACGTCGCAGATGCGGCCGGTGACCATGCCCATCGGCAGCTCGCACGAGGCCTCGGGGAGCACGACGTCCTTGCTCGACGTCACGGTGATCTCGAGCTCTTGCACGAAGGTGCCCTTCTCCACGCGAAGGATGTGCTTGCCGTTGGCGATGCGCTCGAAGTCGAAGTGCCCGAGCGCGTCGGTCATCCCGTCATGCTGCGAAAGCACCGTGCCCGAGAAGGTGCGGACCGTGAGCGTCACCTTGGCGTCGGGGACGAAGCGCTTGGTCTTATCGTCGCAAATCGAGCCGCTGACCTTGGCGATCGCGGTCGTCGCCTGGAGCATCTCTTGGGTGCAGGCGCTCGTGAAGCTCACGCTCAGACACAACGCTGCGAGGACGGACGAAGACCGTGTCATGCACCACTCCCACAGTGTTTTCGGCGGTTGGGTGCTTAGGGTTGTCTAAGCATGCACCGGAAGCGTGACGGGCCTCTTGCTTGTGGGGCGTTTTGGCCGGTAGGTTGCTCGCTCATGCCGCGTTTCTTCAGCGTTTTCTTGGTTGGGCTGCTGGCCTGCGAACAAGGCAGCAAACCCGCGCCAACTCCCGCCGCCGCGCCTGCGAGTCAGCCGGCATCGCGTCCGATCGCCCGCAAACCACCGCCGCTCGTGCTGCCGAACGGGATCGATCCGATCCGTGATCTGCAAGAGCAAAACGAGGCGATGCGCGCGCACAAGCTGGTCTCGGGCACGGCGCTCTCGGCGTTCTTGCCGAAGGCGTACCCCGCGGGTTTTCGCTGCAATCCGGCCGAGAACACCCAAGGCGGCGTCCAAGGCATGGTGATGACGCAGAGCGCGCTGCCGTGCCTGCAAGCGAAGGCCGGGGAGAAAGACGAGCGCTCGCTGATCATCACGATCGCTGACTACAACGCGCACCCGCGCATGCTCTCGACCTACGAAGCGCTCGCCCGCGGCAAGGCGACCAAAGACGCGCGGCCGGTGAAGGTGGCCAAGAAGTACCCCGGTCAAATCGGCGTCGATGCGCAGACGAAGATCGGCAAGGGATCGGTCGTCGTCAACAAGCGTTACCTCGTCACGGTTCAGCTGGCGGACGGCACCTTCGACGAGGTGACCCGCATTCTTTCGAGCGTCGACCTCGACGGGCTCTCGGCGCTGGTCGCGAGCGACGCGAACCAAGTGCAGCTCGACGACGCCGGCGAGCTCGTTGATCCGAAGAATGGGCCGAAGAAGAACGAGCCGAACAAAGCCCCGAAGAACGCACCGGAGAAGCCGTGACCAAGAACGACTTTTTGAGTGAGCTCACCCGCCTGCAGCGCGAGTACAGCGACGCCGAGGCGAACTTCGGCTGCATCGGCAGCACGGACTGCGTCTACTGCACCGACTGCATGTTCTGTCAGAGCTGCGAGAAGTGCTACCGCTGCACGCACTGCAAGGGCTGCAGCGAGTCGTCGAACCTCACGCACTGCAGCGAGTGCCAGCACTGCTACTCGTCGGCGTACTGCGAGCAATCGGAGTATTGTACGAGCTCGAACTATCTCGTTCGCAGCTTGAACTGCAGCGAGTGCAACTACTGCTTCGGCTGTGTCGGCCTCAGCAAGAAGGACTTTCACATCTTGAACAAGCCGTACTCGCGTACGGAGTACTTCAAGCTGACGAACGAGCTGCGCCGCGACCTCGGCCTGCCCGTCAAAGGAAAGTGAACATGGCGACGCTGGACGAGCTGCTCGACAACATGAAGCAGTGCGAAGCGAAGGGCGACCTCGGCGGCATCGTCAAGCTGCGCGCCCGCATCGCCCGCGACTTTCCGAATACGCCCGAAGCGGCTGAAGCGTTGTTCCGGCTCGGCGTGTACCTGCTCTTCATCGAGAACCAGCCGGACGCGGCGAAACAGACCTTCGAGGACGCGATCAAGATCAAGGATCCGAACTGGTCGAAGGCGGCGCGGGTGTCGCTCGCGAGCTTGTACTTGCGCGAGCAGAAGACGCAGAAGGCGCTGCTCGAATTGCGCAAGGCGTTGGGCGAGAAAGATCCGCCGTCGATCCACACCGTGAGCGCGCTGTCGATCATGGAAGCGATCCACGAAGAGGCGGGCAGCAGTGCCGACGTGCGCAACACGAAAGAAGAAAAAGTGCGGCACTTGAACGTGCTCGTGCAGCAGAGTCGCGAAGCGAAGGACGACGGCGCGCTCGCGTTCTTCCTGTTCAGCTTGGCGCAGGAGCAGTTCGCGCTCGGCATGCCGGCGATCGCCAAGAATCTCTTGCAAGAGATCATCGGCATGGGCGCGCAGCGGGCGGGCCAAGGGCTCGTCAATCAGACGCAGGGCCTGTTGAAGCAGATCGGCTGACGCCGTGCCGAGGCTCTTCGAATACGTCGCGATCGTCCGAACGAAGACCCGCGACGCCTTCATCGCCGCGCACCCGAACGCGTTCTTGCTCCACCGCCACTTGGAGACGCCGGACACCGGCGATCGCGGGTTCAAGACGGCCACCGTCGCCGCCGGCGTCAGCGATCTCATGCGCGCGATCACCGCGGGCGAGGCGAAGATCAAAGGCGACGTGTCGAGCTACGACGTCTACCCCGTGCTGAAGAAGCCCGACAGCCCGTACCCTTCGCGCTTCAGCATCGGCCGCACCCGCACGAACGACGTCGCCGTCAACGAGAAGTCGATCTCGAAGCTGCACGCGTACATCCAAGGCGAGCCACCGGGCGCGACGCTCACCGACGCCAACTCGCGCAACGGCGTGACGTTGAACGGCGCCACGCTGCAGCCGGGCGTCGCGGCGCCGCTCGCGCCGGGCGACTCGTTCGGCCTCGGCAGCGCGCCCTTCGTCTACTACGACGCCGGCGCGTTCTACGATTTCGTGAAGTCGACGATCCTCAAATAGGTGGGATGTCGCGGTCTGACATCGGCATGATCAGCGTCTGCTGATCGCGCACGTCGATGATCCCCGCGAGCTTGCTGAAGCCGTCGCCGACGTCGAGCATCCGCCCGAGATCGGCAGAAGTGCACGGCCAAGCGCGCACCGACCAGGTATCTTGCATTGCGGTCGACACGTGCACGCGCGCACGCGTGGCTTCGTCCTCGACCACGAACCACCGGTACTTCGGGCCGAACGCGCAGCAATCAGCGTCGTTCGCAACCGCGCCGAGCGTGCACGACGCGGCGAGCTCCTCGGGGTAGTCCGGGTTCTTCCCCGCCTCGGGCTCGAGATCGATGATCGCAAAGCGCGACGGCTCGGCGGTAGCGGCGTCGACCAACACCACGTAGCCGCCGACGAAGCGACCGTTCGTCGCCTCGTGGGGCGCGGCGAGCGGCGTCGGCAGCTCGGCCTGCGGCACTTCCGAGGTCTTGTTCGAGCGCAGGCGCAGGCGCGCGTTCTCGACGACGTAGCGCTGATCGCTCTCGACGCTGAGCACGCCCTCGACGTCGACCGTGGTGCCCGGCGGCAACAGCACCGCGCGACACGAGGGCTCGTTGCAGCTCTTCACCTCGATGCCGCCGTACTCGCCACCGATCGCGTCGGCCACGTAGTAACGATGCGCGCGCTTGTTGGCGCTGAGCACGACGACGTCTTCCAAGATGATCGGCAGGCCTTTCTTGGCCGGCTCGAGCTGGCGCAGCTCGGTGATCGTGCCGCGAAACGCGTAGGCGTGACGCTCGACCGACGCCGTCTCGATCTCGGTCTCTTGCGGCTCGTTGTTCAGCGGTGTTTCCGGCGCCGGCGCAGAGGTCTTCACCGGCTGCCCGCAGCCGACGGAGAACAACACGATGAACGCGAGCGCTCGCATGGGCCGCTATGGAGATAGTGAGCGATCGGGGTGGTGTCAAATGAATTCACCAGGCGACTCGGTCGCCCAGAATGAAGTAGCCAAGCGACGCGATAAAATGTCGTTTCCGCATCGCGGCGCTTGGTTACGGCTTCGGTATCCTTAGAGTTTTCGACACCATCAGCGTGCCGCTCACGAGGTACATGAGGACGAGCGGGTGCAGCGTCCACGGCCCCAGGTCGAACGCGCCAAAGGGCAACGCCGGGCCGATGCGATCCAGGTGGGTGAGCACCGCGAGCACCGCCACGAGGACGAGGCTCGTCGGGATCGGCGTGCCTTCGAAGTAGCGCACCTTGCCCTTGTCGTCCGAGAGCGTGCTCGCGGTGATGTTGTAGCGCGCGAGCCGCGAGATGCCGCAACACACGAAGTAGATGAGGATGAGCGCGTCCCACGTGCCCTGCATGCCGCAGGCGAAGGCGACCGCCGCCGGCGCCACCCCGAACGAGATGAGGTCAGCGAGCGAGTCGAGCTCCTGGCCGAGCAGCGACGCCTTGTGCCGCCAGCGAGCGATGCGGCCGTCGGCAAAGTCGGCCACGAGCGCGAGCGGCAAGAAGATGTAGGCCATGTGCAACGAGTAGCGCTCGCCGGTCACCAAGAAGCGCATGATGGCGATGACGGTGCCCATGCCGAGCATGCCGTTCGCCAGCGTGATGAGATCGGGCAGCGAGAAGCCGCGCAGCATCGAGAAGTGCTTCTTCGGTTTTTTCTCCGGCTCGCTCACGCCCGGCCTGTATCACTCGGAACGATCGCCGATCCAGTCGCGCGGCCGCAGAGCGTCGAGCAACGCAGCCTCCTCGGGCGGGTGCCAATCGTAGCGCCAACCGGCGAGCGGCGGCATCGACAATAGGATCGACTCGATGCGGCCGCCGCTCTGCAAGCCGAACTTCGTGCCGCGATCCCACACGAGGTTGAACTCGGCGTAGCGGCCGCGGCGGTGCAGCTGAAACGCGCGCTCGCGATCGCCGTAGGCGGTGCCTTTGCGCGCGATCACGATCGGCCGATACGCGGCGAGGAAGTGATCGCCAACGCTCTGCATGAGCGAGAAGCAGTGCTGAAAGTCGCCGCCGATCGTCTGGCTGCTGGCGTTCAAGTCGTCGAAGAACAGACCGCCGACGCCGCGATGCTCTTTGCGATGCGGCAAATAGAAGTACTCGTCGCACGCTGCCTTCAGGGTCGGATAGACGAGCGCGCCGAAGGGATCGCACGCCGCCTTCGCCGTCCGGTGCCACGCGCGGATATCGGCCTCGATCGGAAAATACGGCGTCAGATCGAAGCCGCCGCCGAACCACCACACCGCCTCGCCTGCCTTCGTCTCGCTGAAGAAGCCGCGCACGTTCATGTGCGTCGTCGGCACGTACGGGTTTCGCGGGTGCACGACGCACGAGACACCTGCTGCGACGAAGGGCCGGCCGACGAGCTCGGGGTGCCGCGCGCTTGCCGACTCGGGCAGCGCGTTGCCGTGGAAGATCGACAGGCCGACGCCGGCGCGCTCGAGCACCGCCCCGCCGTCGAGCACGATGGTTGTCCCTTCGCTCGGCGGCCGCGACCAGGGATCGACGACGAAGGGCACGGACGGATCGAGCGCCTCGAAGCCCGCGCGCAACTTCGCCTGCAACCCGCGCAGATACTCGATGACCGCGGGCGGGATCACGCCGCCACCTTCTCGGCGCCGAAGAGCGCGCGCCGGCAGAGGATCGCGAGCGCGTTGATCCACCTCGGCTCGGCGTTGAGCGCGGGCACGAGGCGAAGGTCCTGGCCGCCGGCCGCGATGAACTGCGCTCTGAAGCGGTTGCCGACTTCATCGAGCGTCTCGAGGCAGTCGGTGACGAACGACGGGCACAAGACGAGCACGCGCTTCTTGCCCGCTTTGGCGAGCGCGTCGAGGCGCGCGTCGGCGAACGGCTCGATCCACGGGCGGCCGCGCAGGCGAGATTGGAATGCCGTCTCGTGCGGCAGGGCCAGCCGTGCGCGCTCGACGATCGCCCGCGTCGTGGCGAAGCTCTGCGCGCGGTAGCAACGCGCATTCGCTGCGGAGATCGTCGCGCAGCACGCCTCGCTCGCAAAGCACGCGCCGGCGTCGCACGGCGCGGCGACCTGGTGCTTCGGCAGGCCGTGATAGCTGAAGAGCACGTGGTCGGCGTTGAAGTCGGCGAGCGCCGCGCTCAGCGACTGCGCGTACACCTCGACGAAGCCCGCGTCGGCATAGAACGGCTCGACGACCGTGAGCTGCGGGCGGCGCGCATGCTTCGCGAGCGCGTGCTCCACGGCGTCGAGCGCCGACTGCGTGGCGGCGAGCGAGAACTGCGGATAGAGCGGCACGACGAGCAAGCGATCGACGCCACGCGCGAGCAGACCGTCGAGCACGCTCGGGATGCTCGGCGCGCCGTAGCGCATCGCGTAGGCGACGCTCGCTTCCGGCATCGCCTGCTGCAGCGCTTCGGCCTGGGCGCGCGAGTGCACGATCAGCGGCGATCCTTGATCGGTCCAGATCGCCCGGTAGAGCGCCGCGCTCTTCTGTGGCCGCGTGCGCAGGATGACGCCGTGCAGGAGGATCCAGCGAAACAGCGCGTTCGTGTCGATGACGCGCGGATCCGAGAGGAACTCGCCGAGGTAGCGGCGCACGTCACCTACGCTCGGGCTCGCAGGAGATCCCACGTTGACGAGCAGCACCGCGATCTTCTTTTGCTCGACCCGCCGGAGCAGCGCCCGCACGCGCGCGAGCAGCTCGTTCAAGTCGAAGGGTTTTGGCAGATAGTCGTCGGCGCCGGCGTCGAGGCCGCGCACCTTTGAGGCCGTGTCAGAGAGCGAGGTCATCATGAGCACCGGCAGCCGCCGGCCCTCGGCACGCAGCCGCGCGATGATGTCGAAGCCGTTGCCGTCGGGCAACATCGCGTCGACGACGAGGAGATCCGGATCGCTCGCGGCGAGGAGCGCAAGGCCGGCCGCCTGCGTCGCTGCGTGCTTCACCTCGTGGCCGGCGCGCTCCAAGTTCAAGACGATGAGCTCGCCGACGAGCGCCTCGTCTTCGATGACGACGATCCTAGCCACCGACTGCCCTCACCATCGCTTCCACCTGCTCGACCGAATGCGCCGACGACAAGAACCCGACCTCGTACGCCGACGGCGGCAAGTAGTGGCCGGCGTCGAGCCACCGCTTGTAGCGTTCGCGGAACGCGCCGATCGCCTTTTGGCTGATCTTCTCGGCGTTCGTCGGCACCGGCTCGGAGGTGTCGAGGTAGGGCCAGAACACGCTGCCGACGCGCGCGAACTGGACGCGATCCTTCACCGCGGCCTTCGCGCGATCGAACGCTTCGCCGAGCTTCTCGAGCGCCGCGTACGGCCGGCCGCTCTCGAGCTCCTTCAAGGTCGCGATGCCGGCGGCGAGCGCGACCGGGTTCGCCGCCATGGTGCCGGCTTGGTAGACAGGGCCGAGCGGAGCCAAGCGATCGATGATCGCTGCGCCACCGACGACCGCGGCCACCGGCAGCCCGCCGCCGACGATCTTGCCGAGCGTCGTGAGGTCCGGCTGCACGCCGACGACCTTGCCGTAGCCGTGAAAGCCGAAGCGAAAGCCGCTGATCACTTCGTCGAAGATGAGCAGCGCGCCATGCTTCTGTGTCCGCTCGCGCAGCGCCTGCAACCACGCGCGCTCTTGGATCAACAGGCCGTTGTTCCCTGGCAACGGCTCGACGATGATCGCGGCGATGGCGTCGCCGTGCTCCTTGAACGCCGCGTCGAGCGCCGCCATGTCGCCGAGCGGCGCCACCAAGGTGTCGCCGGTCGCGAAGACGCCCGCGCTGTCGGCGAGCCCTTGCGTGACGAGGCCGCTGCCCGCCTTCACGAGCATCGAGTCGACGTGGCCGTGATAGCAGCCGGAGAACTTCAGGATCACGCGCCGGTTCGTCGTCGCACGCGCGAGCCGGAGCGCCGTCTGCACCGCTTCGGTGCCTGACACCACGAGCCGCACACGATCCGCCCACGAAAAGCCGCGCAGGACGAGCTCGCTCATCTCGACCTCGTGCCGGTGCACGGTGCCGAACGCGAGGCCGTCTTTGGCCGCCTTCGTCACCGCCTCGACGACGGCCGGATGCGCGTGGCCGAGGATCAGCGGTCCCCACGCGAGGCAGAAGTCGACGTAGCGGTTGCCGTCTTCGTCGGTGACGAACGCACCCTCGCCTTTCTGCATGTACACCGGCGTTCCGCCGACGTGGCGAAACGCACGGACCGGGCTGCTCACGCCGGCCGGCATCTTGGTGACGGCGCGGGCATAGAGCTCAGTCGAGCGGTTGAAAGAGCGGCTCATGCGCTTCCTCCTCTGATGTGATCCGTTCGGCGCTCGCGAGATCGGCGAGCGTCCGCTGAATGAACGCGGTCGACGCTTGGGCCGGCAGCGCGACGCTCGTCGCCCGCCAACGGTCGCCGTGGAGCTGCCCGAGCCACGCGCGATCGCCGTCGACGTAACAACCGAACGGCGTCGTGCAGCCGCCTTCGAGCACCGAGAGAAACGATCGCTCGAGCGCCGTCGCGCGTGCGGTCGGCGCGTCGTTCAACGGCTCCGCGAGCGCCGCGAACGCGGCGTCGGCGGCGCGCGCTTGCACCGCGATCGCACCTTGGCCAGGCGCCGGCACCCACAGCTTCGGGCTCAGCGCGAACACGGCGAAGGGCGACAGGTCGATCTGCAGCCGCTCGACGCCGGCGCGCGCGATCACGATCGCGTCGAAGTCGCCCTTCTGCAGTCGCTCGACGCGGGTCGGGACATTGCCGCGCAGCGGGACGGCCTGCGCGCCCGGAAGGTGCGTCGCGATCAGCGCGCCGCGCCTGAGCGAAGACGCACCCACCCGCGCATTTTTTTTCAAACGCGCCGGGCCTTCCAAGCTCTCGCGACGGCACAACAAGAGATCGTGCGGCTTCGCGCGCGGCGGCGTGGCGGCGATGCGCAGCCCCTCGGGATCGCGCGTCGGCAGATCCTTCAGCGAGTGCACGGCGAAGTCGATGCGGCCGGCGCGGAGCGCGTCTTCGAGCTCCTGGGTGAAGAAGCCCTTCTCGAGCTTGCCTTGGAGCTGCTCGCGCATGTCGACGTCGCCGCGCGTCGTGATGATCTCGAGACGTACTGCCACGCCGTGCCGCGATCGTAGGTCTGCGGCGATGTGCTCGCTCTGCCACAACGCGAGCTTCGAGCCGCGCGTCCCTGCGACGAGCGCCTTCACGATCCGCCGCCTTTGCCCGGCCGCCCGTTGCGCACCGAGGTGATCATCGCGTGGCTGAAGCTCTGGAGCTCGGCGCGCAGGCGCTTGCGCAGCTCAGGGTCCCCGACTTCGGCGAGCAAGGGCGGCAGGCGCTCGGCGAGCAAGCGATCCTTCTGGCGCGACAGCTCCGCGAGCACTTCCGGCGTCGTCGGGTCCGGCATGCGATAGGCGCCGATCGCCGCTTCGACGAGCGTCTGCAGCAGCGCGCGCGCGTCGTTCGCCATCTTCGCACCAGCGCCGGCAAAGAGCGTATCCAAGGTGTGTAGCTCGAAGCCGCCAGGATCGCGCACCTGCGTCGGGCTCGACACGTCGATGCACAACGGAGCGCCGGATCCGCTGCGCGCAGGCAAGTCGAGCCACGCCTCGTGGGCGCTCGCCGCGACGACCACGCATGCCGACGCCTCGAGCCGCGCGCGAAACGCAGCGAGCGTCGCGCGCCCGTAGAGCGCTTCCGTTACATGCCCCCGATCGCCAAGCGCCGTTGCGATCGCGCGGGCGATCTCGCCGCGACCGAAGATGCTGATCGGCCCGGCCGGCTTCCTCGCATCGACGAGGTCGGCGACCAGGCGCTCGACGCCGGCGAACTGAACGGACAGCGCGCGCCGCTTCTCACTGACGACCGACGCGATCGCGTGCCACAAGCGGCGCAAGGTAGGGTCGAGCGGCGCCGCGTCGTGCGCCGTCGCGAACGCCTGCAAGACTTGCCGGCCGATCGCCGACTCGCCTTCGACCACCGAGTCGAGCCCGAGCGCCACCGAGAGCAAGTAGCGCAGCGCCGCCTCGCCTTCATGCCGGTGCAAACCGGCGACGCCTGCACGCCGCGTCCACGACGCTTCGAGCAAGCTCGCAGCCCAGTCCGGCCGGTCGGCCACGATCACCCACTCGACGCGCGCGCAGGTGGCGACACGCACGACGGCTCGCGCATGGCCACCCGCGATCAGGGCCTTCACCGGCGAAGCGTCGGCGTCGTCGAGCTGCACCAACTTGTTACGATCGTCGTTCGACACCGTGCGATGGCTGGCACCGACGATCATCACGTCTTTGGCAACGGCCGCGGCGAACATCGGATCAACCACGCGCCACCTCACCGACCGCATCGCTCGCTGCGCACGCATGTAAACCGGCGAGCACAGCCTGTGCAGCCGCGAACCCGCTCACGGCGGCGGCGCCGAGGCTCGCGGCGCCGAGATAGCTTCCGGCGAGCGCGAGCGGTGGCAGTGCAGCGGCGCGAATGGCACGCACGCGATCGGCGTGACCGAGCGCCGGCTGCGCGACGGCGTGCGTGTAGCGCTCGACGTGCGCGAGCGAGAGGTCGGGCGCCGCGACGCCGAGCGCGTTCATGTCGGACCTGATCCCTGCGAGCAACGCCGTATCAGCGAGCGCCGCCCGGTCGCGCGCGTGAGCGCCGCCCACGAACGACGCGTAGAGCTTGTCGCCCGTGCCCATCAGATCGCCGGTGAACACCGTGCCCATCGCGAAGAGCTTCTCGCACGGCGCCGCGAGCAGGCCAAAGCCGGCAGGCAGATCGCAGCGCGGCGCCCGCCAGTGGACGACGGCGATCGGCTCATAGATGATCTCGTCGAGCACGGTCGCGAGCTCCGGCCGGGCGCTGCGCAGCATCGCCGCCGCGTGATGCGCTTCGGTCGCGATGATCGCGCGGCGGCAGCGGAGGATCGGCCCGTCGCTCACGGCGAGCTCCACCCGGTCCTGCCCCACTTCGACCGCGGCGACGGCGAGGCCCGTGCGCGTGCGCAGCCGCTCTTTCGCGCGCGCGCCGATCTGCGAGAAGCCGCCGCGCAGGCGGAACACGCCGCGCTTGCCGTTTTTACCGGACTTCATCGCGCCGCGGATGACGCTGCCGTACACGCGCTCCCACTGCGCGAGGGCCGGCAGCGCCGACGCCATCGACAGCGCCGCGAGATCGCCCGCAAAGACCCCCGACAACGCCGCGGCGACGACGTGCTCGGTGAGCGAGTGGCCGAAGCGGCGCGTGAAGAACTCGGCGACCGACTCGTCATCGCTCGCTACGCGCGGCGCAACGAACGGCTCGCGCACGATCGCCGCCCGCTCGCCCCACGTGAGCGCTTCGGTGGTCAGGAGCGACAAGGGATGCTGCGCGATCGCGTGCAGCGTGGCATCGCGCACGAGGAAGCGCTTGTTCGCGACCGCAGCGAGCGGCACCGCATCGTCAGCGAGACCGAGCAGCCCGAGCAGCCGCCACATCGCGTCGTGCCGGCCATGAAACGAATTCGGGCCGCGTTCGAGCAGCGTCCCGTCGATGGCAACGCTCTTCGCCTTGCCTCCGAGCTCGTCGTCCGCCTCGACGATCAGCGTGTCGACGCCGCGCTCGGCGAGCGCTGCGGCCGCGGCGATCCCGGCGACGCCGCCGCCGACGACGATCACCTCGGCATCGAGACCGTTTACCACCGCGCCGCCTTCACCGCGTCGACCATCGCCCGCACCGACGCCTCGGGCGTGCCGACCATGATGCCGTGCCCCAAGTTGGCGATGACGCGCCGGCCGCCGCTGCTCGACTTCATGTCGTCGAGCATCGCGCGCGTCGCTTCCGCCACCCGCTCTGGCGACGCAAACAAGCGCACCGGGTCCAAGTTCCCTTGCAGCACCCAGTCCGAGCTCACGCGCCGGGCGGCCGCGAAGGGCGTGCGCCAATCGAGCGAGACGCCGTCGACGCCGGCGCCGGCGAGCGCGTCCAAGAGATGGCCGCCGCCACGGATGAAGATCATCACGCGACCGCCCTTCTTGCGCACGCGATCGCTGATCTCGCGCACGAGCGGCGCGCAGAACGTGGCGTAGTCGTGCGCGTCGAGGAGGCCGCCCCAAGTGTCGAAGAGCTGCACGACATCGGCGCCCGCTTCGACTTCCTTCACGAGCAGCGCACCGACGAAGTCCGCGATCTGCGAAAGCGCGCGCTTGGCCAACGCCGGCTCTTCGTGGAGCATCACGCGCGCGCGCTTGAAGTCGTCGCTGCCGCCGCCTTCGACCGTGTACGCAAAGAGCGTGAACGGCGCGCCGGCAAAGCCGATGAGCGCTGGGGTGTCCTTGATCTGCTCGTCGAGCGCAGCGCGCAGGTGCTTCACCGCCGCCGGCAAGAACGCGAGCCGCTCGTCCATACCGCGCGTGTTCCACGCAGCGAGATCGGCCTCCGTGCGCAGCGGCCGCGCGATCTGCGGCCCTTCGCCGGCGCCGAAGGTGACGCCGAGGCCGAGCGCTTCCGGCACGATCAAGATGTCGCTGAAGACGATTGCCGCATCGAGGCCGAAGAGCCGCATCGGCTCGAGGGCCACCTGCGTCGACAGCTCAGGCGAATGGCACACGTCCCAGAAGCCGTGCACGGATCGCACGGCGCGGTAACCCGGCAGGTAGCGCCCGGCCTGACGCATCAACCAAAGCGGCGGCCGATCGAGCGGATCACCGGACAAGGCTGCGAGAAAACGCGCGCGGGCAGGCAAGCCTGGACTATTCATGAGACGCCGTCGCGAGAACGCCGAGTCCCTGTCGGGTCGGGCCGCACGGAAGGTTTGCGGTTGAAGGCATCCTAGGCAGGCTGTCGAAACCGCAAACCTGAGTACGGTCCCGAGCTGACAGTGGAATCGGCGTTCGCAGTAGGTGGCTCATGAATAGTACAGGCAAGGTGGACATGCTGAGCCATGGGTGCCCGAAGGCGGGGCCCGGCGAAAGGGAATTCATCACGCGCCGTGTCAAGGTTGTGTCATATGTGGCTCGCCAAACCCTCGGGCTTCCGCCATGAGCAAAGAGATGCTCATCGTTTGCCGCCCGCAGCCGGACGCCGACGCCACCGTGGCGCGCCTGCGTGAAAAAGGCACCCAGGCGGAAGCGCGGCCGCTCATCGAGCGCTGCGTCCTCGCCGAGGTGCGTTGGCCCGACACGACCGACCTCGTGTTCGTGACCAGCACCTTCGCGGCGGGCCTCGTGGTCAGAGCGCTCAGCGACGGCGCGCTCGGCGGTGGCGGGAAGCGCCCGCGCATCGCAGCGCTCGCTCGCGCAACAGCGCCGGTCTTCGAAGCCGCGGGGCATCGCGTGGACATCAAAGCGCACGGCGGCGCCGTGGGCCTCGCGAACGCGGTCTACGCCACCGGCTTTCGCGGCCGCGTGCTCTATCCCGTGAGCCTCGCGGCGCCGAACGAACCTGAGCATCACGCCGCGCTCGCGGTCTTGCGCCCGGTCGCCGACGTGCGCGTGCTGCCGGCATACGATACGCGCACGGTCGCGAACGCGCGCGCGCTCATCGATTCGGCCCCGGGCGCGGCGACCTGGTGGTTTCACAGCCCTTCCGCCGTGCGCGCGTTTCTGGAATACGCCGCGTCGCCGCCGCACGCTGTTCGCGTCAGTGGCGCGTCGACGCTGCGTGCGTGGCAGGAGCTGAAGCCGCGCACCTGGCCCGACGCTCACCTCGAGGAGGCTCCATGACCGCCGCGACTCCCGCTGTCCGCCTTCGTCGCCTGCGCAAGTCGTCCGCGATGCGCGCGCTGTTCAAGGAAACCACGCTCACGCCCGGGCGCCTCGTGCAGCCGTACTTCATCGTGCCAGGCGAACGGGTGAAGAAGGAAGCGAAGCCCGGGCTCGGCCTCTGGCAAGTGAGCGCCGACATGCTCGTCGACGAAGCGAGGCCGCTCGTGAAGGGCGGCGTCGGCGGGTTGATGCTCTTCGGCGTCCCGGATCGCAAGGACGACAGCGGCGCCGCGCTCAGCGAGCAGCTCGAGCCTTTGCTGCGCGCGGTCGATCGCATCAAGAGCGCCGAGCCCGACGTGCCGATCTTCGCCGACGTGTGCCTGTGCTCGTACACGACACATGGTCACTGCGGCCTCGTCAAAGACGGGCGCATCGAGAACGACGCGAGCGTGGCGGTGCTGGCGAAGATGGCGCTCGCGCAGGCGAAGGCGGGCGTCGACTTCGTCTCGCCGAGCGACATGATGGACGGCCGCGTCGCCGCGATTCGCCGCACGCTCGACGAGGCTGGCGCGTTCGACACCGGTGTTCTCTCGTATGCGGTGAAGATGGCGTCGGCGTTCTACGGACCGTTTCGCGCCGCCGCCGACAGCGCGCCGAGCTTCGGCGATCGCACGACCTACCAGATGCCGGCGACCAACCGGCGCGAGGCGCTGCGGGAGCTCGCGCTCGACGAAGCCGAAGGCGCCGACGCGCTGCTCGTGAAGCCGGCGCTGACCAACCTCGATCTCATCCGCGACGCCCGCGAGCGCTCCGATCTGCCGCTCTTCGCGTACCAAGTCTCCGGCGAGTACGCGATGCTGCGCGCCGCCGCCGAGAAGGGCTTGATGGACTTCGATCGCGCGATGCTCGAGACGCTCTCGTCGATCCAGCGCGCCGGCGCCGATGTGATCGTCAGTTATTACGCGAGAGATTGGCTGCTGAAGTAGCTGTCAGTCGTCAGCTGACAGCTAGTACGACGCGACTTCCGCCGCGAGCGCCGCTTCTTCGCACGTCGGAGCGTCGAGCTTGCCGAGGTCGCACAAGAACTTCGTCACGCGCAGCGCCCGCTTGTCGGCCCACGCGCTGGCGCCGTCTTTCTTCAGCTCGCGATCGACCTTGCGCGGCGCCGGGATGATGCCGGCGAGGAACGCCGCTTCCTTCGGTCCGAGCGCGACCGCGGACTTCTTGAAGTAACGCTGCGCCGCGCGCTCGACGCCGAAGATGCCGTCGCCCCACTCGATGACGTTCATGTAGATCTCGAGCAAGCGCCACTTCGGTACGCTCGCCTCGAGCGCCGCCGTCACGATCGCTTCTTCGATCTTGCGCGTCAGGTTGCGATCGCCGTCGAAGTAAAGGTTCTTCGCGAGCTGCTGCGTGATCGTCGACGCGCCGCGCGCACCGGCGCCGTCTTTGATGTCGGCGATCGCCTTGGCGATCTCGCTCCGATCGAAGCCGTCGTGCACGTAGAACGCGGCGTCCTCGCTGATGCGCACGGCGTCGATCATGATCTGCGGCAAGCGCGAGAGCGCCACGTAGCCGGCGTCCGGCCAGAGCGAGACCGTGTGCGGATACGGAAAGGGCATGCGCCAGGTCACCGCGCCGTTCAAGCGCCGCGGATCTTGTCCCGGCGGCGCGTTCTTCACGAGCACGTGATCGAAGCGAAAGATCGGATCGAAGGCGAAGTCGTCGCCCGAGAAGCGGAGCTGAAACGCCGCCGAGAACGAGCCTTCGAGCTCGAAGCCGAAGAGCCCGGTGCGCCACACGCGCGGGATCGTGTCGAGCACTTGTTGCACGTCTTGCGCGGGCACGTTCAGGGCGAAGGTGAGCTCGTCGTCGGTCGCGTCCTTCTTCAACGGCAGCGATCCGTGCGCGTGAACGATCGTGCTCGCTTCGCTCTTCGTGTTCGTCAGCTGCAGGCGCGCGGCGTCGACGAAGAGGCGCTCTTTGTTCACGCCAAAGCGCGCAGCGCCGCGAAAGCCGAGATCGCACGCGCTGCCTTCGCCGAAGCGCGGGTGCTCGACGCACAGAGCGTCACTGATCGCGGCGCCTTTGGCGGCGAGCATGTCTTTGGTCAGCTCGAAGTCGGCGCCGAGCGAGATCGAGCGGCGGCGCTTCTCGGCCGACGACTTCTTGCCGGCCAACGCGGCGAGCAAATCGGGCGCGACCTTGGCGAGGATCTTTCCGTCCACGCTCCCCGAGTCCGCGGCCACGCGCAGCGAAAACACGGCGCCGCGCCCTTCACCTTTGATCGTGCCGTGCGGCGCGCGCGCGAGCGGCCAGCCGAAGAACGAGAGCGCCACCTCACTCGGCAGCTCTTTGGCGATCACCCGTAAGACGTCGACGCGCACAGGGACGAGGCCGAGCCAGCGCGAGCGTGGTTTCTTTTCTGGGCGTTGGGCGATCGTCCCTGCCGTCGACGATGCGTGCGCGCGAGCGACAATCGCTTTCTGCGCCGAGAGCGTGATCGCCGGTAGCGAGAAGAGCGGCAGCCACGTCCGCTCGGCACCGATGGAGATCTCGATGTGCTGCAACGACGCGAGGCCGGCCTTCGTGCCGATCTCACACGCGCCGACCTGCACGGTGAGGCCGTCACGCTCGATCCCTGAGCAGTACAGCCGCACCCCGTGGCGCGCGAGCGTGGCGGCCGTCGCGTAGTAGAGGCGCTCTTCGAAGGATGCTTCGCGAACGGTGGGCGCCCCGGCGTCGCCGAAGATCCCGAAGCAAGTCACGACCGTGAGGGCGACGAGCGAGGCTATCAGTGCAATGTAAGCCCGCCGGCGCGTGATTTCCGCTGAGTCGGCTGAGTCGCTGGCAGGTCGAAGGAGTGGTTTCATCTCGGTCGCTGTGTCCGCTCGTGCCACCTACGCACGGGGCTGGGCACTGTCAATTCCTTCGCTCATCCTTCGCTAAGACGTACAAACGTGTGCGAGGCCGCGCGAGAGCCCGGCTGACGGCACGAAAGCAGGTGGTTTATCGGCAGACTGCTATGATAGGTGCGTCGCCGGAGACATCTACCGGTCGATGCCGCCCGTAGGAAGAGCCGGCGTTCGAGAACAGCGCCGGGAGACGATAGGGAAACCATGTCCGAACGACCCGTAAACACTGGCGATCCTCTGCCGCGCAACGTCGCTTCGCAAATCGCCCACCGCGACGTCGAGACCTTGACCCGTCCCCCGCTGATCCAAGCGATCGAGATCGCGAGCGTGCTCCTCTTCTTGGGCGGCGAGAGCTACCTCGCGTACCGGCTATGGCCATACCTCGGGCAAACCTCGTGGTTCGTCGTCGCCGCCGCCGCGCTGACCGCCTACGTCTTCGCCGACTTCATCAGCGGCTTCTTCCACTGGATGGCCGACACCTGGGGCAGCGTCGAGACGCCGTTCGCCGGCAAGCTCTTCGTGCGTCCGTTTCGCGAGCATCACGTCGATCAAAAAGCGATCACGCGCCACGGCTTCGTCGAAGTGAACGGCGGCAACTGCGCGATCTCGCTGGTGCCGCTGCTCTCGACCCACATGTTCGCCATCGAGACGGGCGACGTCACGCAAACGCTCGGCGCGTTCTTCTTCGGCACCTTCCTGTTTTGGATCTTCCTGACGAACCAATTTCACAGCTGGGCGCATCAAGACGTTCGCCCGCGCATCGTCACCTGGCTCCAGAAGATGCACGTCATCCTGCCGCCGGAGCACCATCAGGTGCACCACGCGGCGCCGTACATGAAGTACTACTGCATCACGAACGGCTGGCTGAACGAGCCGCTCCACCGCTTGCGCTTCTTCCGCGCGCTCGAGCGGATCATCTCCGCGACGACCGGCATGATCCCGAGGAAGGACGACATCGGCGAGAAGGCAGCGGTGGCCATCGCCGAGGCGGATGCTCGTACGCTCTCGCCGGCAGCCAAAGAACAACCCGTCCGCACCCGTTGATTTGGCCTCTCGTCGCCGTTGACGTTTCCGTCGCCGTCGCCGTCGCCGATTCGTGCCGCCTGGGATCCGCCGTCTCGCCACCGGTCAGGATCGGCGACGTCAACAGGTACGAATCAATCGAGGATGAACTTTTGCGGGTTCTGCGGAATACCGTGGATGCGCACTTCGTAGTGCAAGTGCGGCCCGGTCGAGCGGCCGGTGTTGCCCATGTTGCCGAGCGGCTGGCCGCGGGCCACCTTGTCGCCTACCTTCACCTTGAACTCGCTCAAGTGGCCGAAGTGCGTCTGGACGCCGAAGCCGTGATCGACGACGACGGTGTTGCCGTAGCCGTTACGAAACGCGGCGTAGATGACGTAGCCGTCCGACGGGCAGGACACGACAGTGCCGACCGGACCGGCGACGTCGAGGCCTTTGTGCATCGCGTTTTTCTCGGTGTACGGATCGCTGCGCACGCCGAACTTGGAGGTCACCCAACCGCGCGCCGGCCAGATCGACGGGGTCGTCGCCAGCAGCGTCTTTTGATCCTCGAAGTATTCCTGCAGCTCGCGAATGTCCTCTTCCTTCTTGCGCGCGTCAGCAGCCTGATCGTCGAGTCGCGCCGTCAATAACGCCGCCGAGAGCTCGGAGTCGAGTGGCTCGTCTTCGCGATCGCTTTCGCCGACCGCGAACTTCACTTCGTGCTTGGCGCTCGGACCATCGTCGATGCGCTCGCCGGACTGCAGCGGCCCGATCGCCAGCGAGCGCTCGGAGTCCGAGAGCTGCGTGATCGCCTTGAGCTTGACGCTGAAGCGCTCGATGCGTTCCAGCGTATCGCTGACCGTGTCGACGCGATCGCGGAGCAACTGGAGCTGGGCGCGGAGCTGAATGTTGTCTTCCTTGAGGCGACGGTTCTCGCTCGTCTCTTGGACGACATATAAATAGTGAATGAAGAGAAACGACGCGAGCGAGAAGACGCCGGCGACCCCGAGAAGCACGTAGCCGATCCAGCGCTTGGCGATCTTCAACCGGCGCACTTGGCTCGAGCGCTCGGGGACGATCATCACGGTGTAATAACGATTCGCCAAAACCCGCTCTCCCTACCAACCTCAACGCAGCCGACGCAACAATAGCACAGCGTTCGTCTGCCCTCTAAGATTCCGCCCTGCCCGGCTACGACTCGACGGCCAAGCACACGACCGTAATATTGTCATCCCCGCCGCGCTGGTTGGCCAGGCCGATGAGCGCCTCCGGCACGTTGTCGAGCGGAAGCCCGCGCAGCGCGCCGCCCACCTCGTTGCTGTCGACGAAGTTCGAGAGCCCGTCCGAGCACAACAGGATCTTATCGCCCGGTGCGAGGTCCAAAAGGTAACAGTCGACGGCGACGTCAGGCTCGAAGCCCACGGAGCGGGTGATGATGTTCTTGAAGCGGCTGGTCTTCGCCTGCTCTTCGGTGATGACGCCGGCCTTCACCTGCTCGTTCACCAGCGAGTGATCGTCGGTGATCTGAAGGACGTGGCCGTTGCGCGCGAGATAGACCCGCGAATCGCCGACGTGCGCGACGGCCGCCTTCGTCCCGCGCGCCCAGACCGTGACCACGGTCGTGCCCATGCCCTGAAGCGCCGGATTCTCGCGAGCAGCGCTGTGAATGTCGAAGCACGCGCGCTGCACGGCCGAGCTGAGCACGCGACCCTGCGGGGACTCGCCCTGCGGCGCCGCCTCCCACGCCTCGACCATCGGCAAATGCTCGCGCACCCACGCCGGAATCGAAACGACGGCGATCGCGCTCGCCTGCTCACCGGCGGCGTGACCACCCATGCCGTCAGCGACCACGAGCAGGCCCATGTTCTCGTCGATCGCGAAGTTGTCCTCGTTGTGGTCACGCACCATCCCGACGTCGGTCTTACCCACGAGTCGAAGATGCATGAGCACACTCCCTTACGCGTTCATGACGCGCGCCTTCAGCAGCTCTGCCGCGTGTTTCCGGACGGCGTCCGTAATTTGAACACCGCCGAGCATCCGCGCGAGCTCCTCGCTGCGCGCTTTGCCTTTCAACTCTGCCACAACACTTATGGTTCGCCCAGCATTCGTACTTTTTTCTACACGGTAATGTTTGTCAGCTTTGGCGGCTACTTGCGCGAGGTGGGTGACGCAGAGAACCTGCCGGCGCTCGCCCAAAGTCGCCAAGGTCTGCGCGACGATCTCGGCCGTGGCGCCGCCGATCCCCGCGTCGACTTCGTCGAAGATGAACGTCGGCACGTCGCTGTGATCGCCGAGGACAGACTGAATCGCGAGCGAGATGCGCGACAGCTCACCGCCTGAAGCGACCTTGGCGAGCGGCCGCTGCGGCTCGCCGGCGTTCGTCACGATCTCGTAGACCACGCGATCGAAACCGTTCGCCGTCGCCTCGGCCAAAGACGACGCCACCTCCACGCGCACGAAGAATTGCGCCTTCGGCATCGCCAGCGGCCGCAGGGCCTCACTCACCTCACGGGCGAACTTCTCGGCGCCCTTCTTCCGCGCGCGACTGAGCTCAGCGCCGAGCTTCTCGAGCTCCTTCTCCCGCGCGAGCAGCTCCGCGTCGAGCAGCGCTCGCTCCTCGTCGGCGTGGCTGAGCACGTGCTTTTCGTCGGCGAGGCTCTGCATCTTCTGCGCGAGCTCGTCCGGCGCACAGCCGTGCTTCTTCGCCAAGCGCGAGAGCATCGCCAAGCGCGACTCCAGCCGGTCGAGCTCGTTGGGATCGGCGTGCCCGTCGCCCAAGTGCCGTTCGAGCGATCGCGCGAGATCGTCGAGCTCGATCTGCGCGCTGTCGAGCCGCTGCGCGAACGCGTCAAGCGACCCATCGAGCTTGCTCAGCTCCCGCACCGTCTTGCGCGCGATGCCGATCCGGCTGAGCGCGCTCTCGTCGTCGCTGAGCAACGCCGCCACCGAGATACCGAGCCCCTGACGCAATTTCTCGGCGTGCGCCAAACGATTGCGATCGATCTTCAACGCGGCCTCTTCGCCGGCCACGACGTTGGCGTCTTCCAGCTCTTTCAGTTGAAACGCCACGTAGTCGAGCCGTTGCAGCCGCTGGGCCTCGCTTGCGGCGAGGGCATCTCGCCGCACGAGCACCGCCCGATGCGCCAAGAAGGCCTCGCTGAACTTGCCGCGCAAGAGCTCCGTCTTCGCGTAGCGATCGATCGCTTCGAGCGCGGCGTCCTCGTGCGTGAGCTCGTACTGCGCGTTCTGCCCGCAGATCGCGACGAGCTGCGCCGTCAACGCCGACAGCTCCGACACCGAGCTGAGCCTGCCGCCGATGAACACCTTCGATCGCCCATCGGCCGACACCACCCGGCGCACGAGCAACTCACCGTCGTCGACCGGATAGCCCTGCGCCTCGCAGCCCGCGAGCACCTTCGGCTGCACGCTCACGTCGAAGGTCGCTTCGACGACCGCCTCTTTGGCCCCGTGCCGCACCCACTCTTTTTGCGCCCGCGCACCGAGCAAGAGGCTCAACGCATCGACCAAGAGCGACTTGCCGGCGCCCGTCTCGCCGGTGAACGCCGCGTAACCCTGCGGGTCGTAGTCGAGGCTTTGATCTTCGATGAGGACGAAGTTCTGAACGTGCAGGGTGCGCAGCATTCCGCCGGCATAACGCGGCGCCATGTACTAGTCAAGTGTTCAGTGCTGCTCTAACGATCAGTGCCGGCGTCGCAACCGGTCCGGCCACGGGCGGATCACCAATAAAAGGATGGCGAGCCACCAAAGCGGTGTGTCTACACGCGCCGACTCCGAGCAAGCGCACCCTGCGCGTTCAGTCGCCGTTGGGCTCGGCTCGACGGCCGTCGGCGCCGGCTTCGCTTCCTGCTCCGGATCGACCTCCGGCTCCGGCTCGGGTTTCTCCGGTGTCACCGGCGGCGTCACGATCTCTGGCGACAACGGCGGCAGCGCGAAGCCCCCGACGACGAGCGCAAAGAGCTTCTCGCGCGCCGCCCCGCCCACGATCGCCTCGAGCCCGAAGCCCGCGAAGAACGTCGGCCCCGCGAGCACCGCCGCACCGCGCCCGTCGGAGTAGCGCAGCACGACCTCGCCCGCCGCCGCGTCGACGACGTCGGGATACGTCACGCCGTACGCGCCATGCGTGCCGTCATCGAGCGTCTGCGCGCCGAGCGTAGAAAGTCCGGCGATGCCCGCGAAGCCCTTCGTGCCGGCGTCGTCCGCCACGTACTGCACGTGCAAGACGTCGGCGAGGAACGCTTTGTCGGCCGCCGCCCCGCGCGAGAGATCGTAGGCGACCTCCTCGCCGCTGACGATCAACGCACGCCCCGCCGCCGCGTGCGCCGTCAAAGCCGTGATCAACGCCGGCGCCACGCTGTCGTGCTCGCTCGAATCCTTGCCGCACGCGACGTCGACGAGCGCGTACCCGTCGAGCGGCGGCACGGCGTCATCGAGCGCGCCGTCGAAATAGACGTTCGCCAACGCCGCGAGCGCCCCGCCGTGCGCGAGCGTCGCCGTCAAGTCGTTGTCCTGGTCCTGCACCCACGCATCGCGGCGATCATACGCGTGCACGACGAGCGCGTTGGCCGGCTGACCCTTCGTCTTCACGCCACGATAGCGCGCGACGACGGCCGCCGACGGGTAGCCCTCGCCGCTCGCGTTCACGGCCGCCACGCGAAATGCGTACGCCGATCCCTTTTGCAGATCGGCCAGCGACACTTCGGTGCCAGACACTTGCGCACCGTCGTCCCAAGCCTGCGCGGCATCCGCCGTGAGCCCATCGATCCTATAGACGCGATACGCCGTGGCGCCCGGCACCGCCGCCCACGCCACGCGCAGCGATCCGTCGGGCGCGTTGACGGCGCTGAGCCCGTGCGGACGCTCCGGCACCGCGGCGGCGCCGGCGAAATACAAGCGCGCGATGCCGCGGGCGATCGATCGCGCGAGCGCTTCGCGAAAACGCGGATCGTGGAGCGAGCGATTGTCGGCGTACTTCGGCGCGCTCGCGTCGGTCCCCTTCTCGAGGTTGTCGAAGAACGCGGTCTCAATCAACACGCCCGGCGCATCGACCAAGGTCCGCACCTCGCCGAAGTTCGCGACGCGCGCGCTGCGATCCTTCCAGTTCGGATCCCACTCGGCGCGGAGTCCGTCGATGATCGACGCCTGCATCGTGTCGGCAAACGCGGCCGAGCCCGGCGGATCGTCGCAGCCAGTCGCGCCGGCGCTCAGCGAGAAGTCCGCGTACGTCTGGCACGAATAGCGATACACCGACGTGCCGCTCGCCGTCGTCCCGCCAGGGCCGGTGCCGGACGCGTTCGCGTGGATCGACACGTAGGCGTCGATATCGAGCATCTCGGCGTACGCCGGTCGAATGCTCACGTCGCCGTACGCGGTCACGCTGCTGTCGGCGCCGGCGAAGGGCACGTAGCTCTTGGCGCCCATCTGCCACCACGGCTTGCCGGACGACGCGTGCAGGCCGCCGCCCACCTTCACGCTGTCTGCGCTCAAGACGCCGGCGCTCGACACCCACGCAAGGGATCCGCCGCTCGCCGCGAACCAAAAGCGCCCGAGCGAACGATAGAAGTTGCCGGCCTGCGTTTGATCGATCGCCCGCAACGCTTCGCCGCCAGCGCTCGAAACCACGAGCGACGCGGTGGTGCTGCGATCAGCGCCGCCGGCCCAGCGCGCGTACGCTCGGCGAAATCCCGCCTGCGCGAAGCTCAACCCGTAGCGCGCTTCGCCCTGCTGCCCGCTGGCCAAGACGCGCGTTCCGTTCGGGCCCGCGGCAAAAGCGCCGGTCTCTTTGTACTGAGCGTTACCTTCGTCGATCGTCACTGCCGCTGCCGTCGAGTGATCCGCCTCGCGCACGAACACGACCTCGCCGCCCATGTTCTCGATGAGCGGCGCCAGCTGGTTGGTCACGAACTCGGCGGTGAAGAAGTCCTCGATGATGCCGCGGCAACGCCCGCAGCCGGAGAAGTCCCAGCGATCGCGCTGCGTCCGCCAGCCGGCGCCGTCTTCGAGCCAGCCGTGGCCGGCGACGAGCGCGATCCGTTTTCCAGCGAGCACGCCGGCCTTCGTGTTCATCGACGGCGGCCGCACGTGCTGCAGAAACGGCCGCCGAGAGACTTCCGGCCGCGCCAGACCACCGAGCGGGCGCAAGGTGCCGTCGGGCATGCGGCGGAGCACGAAGCGCGGCGGTGCATCAGGGGCAAGCGCGCCGAGCACGCTCTCCAGCGCGAGCTCTTCAGCGACTTCGTCTTCGAACGCGCCCTCGACGATCAACGGCTCCGCCGCCATCGCCGTCTTCGAGCACGTAGCCGCGCCGGTCGCCATCAGAAGCAGCGACGTAGCGAAGAGCAGACGAAGGCCCAGGGGCGGCACCGAAGACAGCATTGGGGCGCGCATTATCGGACAACGACCCTGTTTGTTGCGAAAACGAGCGCGCGACAACCGCCTTCTGATGCGCGCCAGCTTTGCCATGTGTCCGGAGCCACCGACGATAACGCCGACATGAGCATCACCGCAGCCCAACGCATTTTTCTGCGCCAACTCGCGCTCGCGCAGACGCCCACCGCACCGCCGGCGCCGCCCGCCGCGATCGACAAAATGGCCGCAGCGCCGACGGCCTACTCGGGCGAGATGAAGTCCGCGAAGCCGCCCTTCGACGTCGCGCTGACGGAGATCGAGCTGAATGACGCGGCGGAAGCAGCGATGACCAAGGACGGCCCGAAGCTCGTGCAGTACGGCGGAACTTACGATCCGACGAAGGAGCCCATCGTGCTCGTCCACGGCATGGCCGGCTTCCCCGGGCACATGAAGGACATCGCCGATCGCTTCGTGAAAGAAGGCCGCCAAGTCTACTTCTACTTCTACGACGACCACTGCTCGGCGGCGCAGAAGAGCGGCCGCAGCTTGGCCATCCAGCTCAAGAAGCTGAACGCGGCGTATCCCCAGAGCAAAGGCCTCGACATCGTGGCGCACTCGTTCGGCGGAATCGTGGCCCGCGCGGCGTTGAGCTCGCTCGAAGATCCGAACTGGCTGAAGGACGACTGCAAGAACCTGCGCCACCCGCGCGGGGGCTTTCCCGAAGTGCGCGTCCGCTCACTCGATACGCCGTGGCAAGGCTACGGCACCTTCTGGATCAACGTGCCGGTCGCCGGGCCGATCATCTACGGCATCGTCCACGCGGTGTTCTTCCTCATCGGCAAGAACGCGGCCTGGGAGATGCGCGCCGTCAGCGAAACGCTCGAGAAGCTCTTCGCGACAGCGCTGCCCGGCGTGCAGGAGCAAACGATCTCGGCGACGCAGAAGGAAGACGCGCGCGACCCCGAGCGTTCGCTCGAAGACATGGACGAAGACGATCGCCTCGCGGTCATCAACTTCCTCTTGTACCGCATCGAGCCGAGCGATCCGCGCGTCCGCAACTGGTGCAACATGCTGAAGCGCGACTCACGCTTCGCCGAGGCGATCGCGGCGGTGCAAGCAGAGGTCGACAGCGGGCGGATCTCGGACGACGACGCCAAGCGTACTGAGGCGCTGGTCGATGTGTTTCAGAATCCGAAGACCGGCGTCATGAAGCCGATCGCCGGCGACCACATGAGCATCAGGAACGATCCGGTGACGCTGGATCGCCTGGCCAGCGAACTGAAGCGCTGATTCGTCGCCGTGAACGTGGCCGAGGCTAGCGCAGAATATCGACCAACAAACCAAGCCCCACGCCCGCCGCCAACGCCGTCATCGCCCCGACGATCAACGTCCACCGCCGCTGCTTCTTCGCCCGCAGTTGATCCGCCCGGCGCTCGCGGCACAGCCGAGCCGGCGCCCGCGTCTTGTGCTCCAAGTGCGCAATCCGCTTCAAGATCGCGCGGCGAACGCGCGGATCGCGATCCGCCGCCTCCGACTTCAGCCGATCGCGCAGGTGCGCCACTTGCCGCTGGCGGATCGATCGCGCCTCGGTCCGCGGCTCACGCAGGTAGCGGGCGACGACGTCGCGCGGGTCGATGAGCTGGCACTCGCGCAAGACGAGCTGCAAACGGTCGCGCACGGCTCCTGCGCTCGCCGGTCGATCCTGCGGCTTCGCTTGCAGACACGCGCGGATGAGGTCCACGGACACGGGCGAGATCTCGCGCACGTATTCGCGCGGATCCGGATACGCTCCACGCTGCATCAGCTTCACGAGCTCAATCGGACTCTGCGACAGAAACGGCATGTGCGCCGTCAGCAGGTTGTAATAAAGGACGCCGAGCGCAAATAGATCCGCCGCGGGACCGAGCGTGGCGCCGAGCATCTGCTCTGGCGCCATGAAGCCCGGCGTGCCCATGACGCGCGTCGACTCCCACGGCGCGACGTGCAGCGGATTCTTCGCGGCGAACGCCTTCACCAAGCCGAAGTCGGTCAGGACGACGCGGCCGTTCATCTCGGCGATGATGTTCGCCGGCTTCAAGTCACGGTGAATGACGCCCCAACCATGCGCATGCTCGAGCGCGCGGCACACTTCCGACATCAGGCTCGCGGCGACGCCTTCGGTGACAGCGCCGTGCTGCTCGACGACCTCGAGCAGGTTCAAGCCGACGAGCCGCTCCATCACGAGGTACAAGCCTTCGCGCTCGCTCTCCGCGTGATCGAAGATCTCGACGATGTTCGGATGCCGCAGCTTGGCGATCGCGCGCGCTTCGCGTTCGAAGCGTTCGACGGCGCCCGGAAGCGTGGCGTAATCCTGCGCCATCACCTTGATCGCCACTTGCCGGTCGAGCTTCGGATCCGACGCCAAATAGACGCGGCCCATCGCCCCTTCGCCGAGCACCCCGTCGAGCGCGTAACGCCCGAGCCGGCGGCTGACTTGTGCGCGCAGTGCTCCCACGTTTTGCGGTTTCGGCTGCGGCGAGTCGACCGGTGCGGAAAACATCGCGTGTCCGGCTAACACGACGCGTCAGGCAAGCAAATCGAAATCGCCGGCGTTTGCGGCGCACCCGAGTTGGCGCTAGACTCCGAGGCGCATGCCGGAACCGTCCGAACAGCCCGCCGCGCTCCACACCTACGTGGCGACGATCATGGACATGGCGAAGATGCACAAGGATCGCTTCGTGCTGCCAGATCCCGAGCTGCACACCGTGCAAAAGAGCCTGAAGAACGAGTACATCGAGGACACCAACCTCTTCGTCCATCTGGTCGTCGCCGCCGCGCGCGTGAGGAAGTCCGGCTTGGAAGCGCTCTCGCAGCAGCTCGTCGAGCTCGCCCGCATCGGCCTCGATCACAAGCTGCGCGAGCTCGGCGAGGCCCAGCAACACAAACGTCAGAAGGCCGCCGCGAAGGCCACGGAAGCCAGCGAGAACCCGAGCGCGTCGCAGGCGCAGGCGTCGCTCAAGCGTGGCACGCTGATGGGCGCCAGCATGCGGAAGAAGACGCCAAAGTAAGCGCGCAGTGCTCCTCTCTTACTCTCTCCTCATCGGCTTTTGGTTCCTCGGCGCCGCCCTGTGCGCGAGCATCGCCATCACCGCGACCCGCACCGTGCCGCGGCTCATGGCGATCTGGCGCGCGGTCCCGGTGGCGAAGATTGCGCTGACGATCGACGACGGTCCGAGCGCGGCGAGCGCAGAGCTCTTGGACGCGCTGAAGACGCACGGCGTGCCGGCCACGTTCTTCTGCATCGGTGCGCGGCTGGAAGCGGCGCCGGCGCTGGCGAAGCGCGCGCTCGGCGAAGGCCACGAGCTCTGCAACCACACCTTCTCGCACTCGCGCCGCTTCGCCGTGCGTGGCGAGATCTTCGCCCGCGAGGAGCTCTTGCGCGCCGACGCCTTGCTCGCGGCGCTCGGTGCGAGCCACGCGTCACGCCGCTATGCGCGCGCCGTCGCCGGCATCGTCAGCCCGCCGGTCGGCCGCGCCGCCAAGAGCCTCGGCATGCGGCTCGTGCATTGGACGGCGACCGCGCGGGACGGCGGCCCGGTGCGGGTCTCGGTCGGCCGCGCGCTGAAGCGGCTGCGTCCCGGCCTCGTCCCCGGCGGCATCTTGGTGATTCATGATCGGCCCGGACAGCCCGCGGCGGCGTTGATCGGCCCGCTGGTCGCCGAGGCGAAAGCGCGCGGGTTGTCCTTCGTGACCCTCAGTGAGCTGTTGAGCGACCGCGCGGCTTAGGAGTTGGCTTCAACACCCCTGTTGACCAAATGGTTAAATGCTTAACCAATGACTAAACGGTCATCTTTCGACTGACGCGTTGCATCCTAAATGCGATTGAGCGACAGTTGTCGGTCATGGGTCACCTCAAGCAAGATTCGAAGAAAAGTGTCGGCATCGATGCCATCGCAGTGCACGTTCCACGGCTCTACGTGGACCTCTCGGGCGAGTGGGCGCAGGCGCGCGCCGCGACGTTCTCCGAGGGAGACGTCGCGCAGCTCGTCGGCAAGGTGAAAAAAGGCGTCGGCGTCGAGCACATGGCCGTGCCGGACGCGCACGAAGACAGCGCGACCCTCGCCGCCATGGCCGCGGTCAAAGCGATCCAGAACGCCGGCATCGATCCGAAAGACATCGGCTACGTCGCCGTCGGCACCGAGACGACCGTCGATCAATCGAAGTCGATCGCCGCCTACGTGCTCGGCATGATCGAGCGCCGCTTCAACGTGCAGATGCCGGACGTCGGCGCGCCGCAATTCCAATTCGCCTGCATCGGCGCCACCTACGCGCTCGAGGCGGCCGTCAATATGTTCCGCGCCGAAGAGCACACGAAGCCTTACGCGCTCGTCATCGCGACGGACGTGTCGAAGTATCCCCTGCTCACCGCCGGCGAGTACACCCAAGGCGCCGGCGCCGTCGCCATGCTCGTCTGCGAGAACCCGCGCCTCCTCGCGATCGATCCGAAGACCGCCGCCACCGTCACCCGTGACGAGCGCGACTTCTTCCGCCCGAACGGCCTGCAGACCGCGGTCGTCGACGGTAAGTACTCGATCGACGTCTATTTGGACTGCATGACGCTCGCCGCCGATCGCTACTTGGAGCGCGCACGCGCGGCGTTCAACAAGCCCGGCGCGCGCATCGACGAGCTCGCGTCGCACTTGCTCTTCCACGTGCCGTTCCCGCGCATGGCCGAGTACGCCGCGCTGCGCATCTTGGGCGACGCTTGGCGCAAGGACTCGCGCATCAAGGACGAGATCGTGCGCGAGGTGCCGCTGATCACCGACACGAACATCGACAAGGATCCGAAGGCCAGGAAGGCCTACGAGAAGCAGCTCGCCGACAGCGCGTTCTTCCGCCACTTCTTCGCGACGACGATCGAGCCGTCGCTCACGCTCTCGCGCAAGATCGGCAACATCTACTCGGGCTCATTGTACTTGGCGCTCGCGAGCTTGCTCGAGAGCACCGAGAACCGGGCGTCGCTCGCCGGTCAACGCATCGCTTTGCTCTCGTACGGCAGCGGCGCTTCGGCCCGCGTGTTCAGCGGCACCTTCGTCGATCCGGCGCACGCGTACATCCCGCACGCCGCCACCGACCTGAAGAACGAGCAGGACGGCGGCCGCCGCGTCGCGCTCAGCGTGAAGGACTACGAGCGCTTGCACTCCGGGCCGAAGAGCGAAGACAGCACGACGCCTGGGTCGCTCTTGCAGCCGGCCGAGAGTCTGCGCGCGCCGAAGAACGAATTCGCCTTGACCCGCGTCGGCGCCGAACAAAGCGCGCAAAAGACCGACACAGGTTACCGCTACTACGAGTGGATGAAGTAATTGACGCTTCGCTCCGTGGCTGGCAGTGTCCGCCGCGCCCATGGATGATCTGACAAATGGATGAGCGCGCCCTAGAATTGCGCGTTGGGTTGGTGGTGCTCGCCGCGATCGCCGTGCTCGTCGGCTTCGTGCTGCTCATCGGCGACTTTCACTTCGCCAAACAGTACCAGATCTTCGTCGACTTCAAGTTCTCCGGCACCATCGCCCCGGGCGCGCCGGTGAAGATCTCGGGCGTGCAGATCGGCCGCGTCGAGAGCATCGAGTTCATCGGCAGCAAGCCGCAGCAGGGCAGCGAGCGCCTGCAGACCCGCCTCAGCGTGCTCATCGACGAAAAGGCGAAGGACGCGATCCCGGAAGGCACCGAGTTCTTCATCAGCACCGCCGGGATCCTCGGCGAGCAATACTTGGAAGCCGTGCCAGGCGACCGCGCCGGCGCGCCCATCGCCGCTGGCACGACCTTGCGCGGCGTCGACACCGCCCGCACCGACCTGTTGATCGCGCGCATGAACGCCGTCCTCGGCGCGTTCAGCTCGTTGCTCTCGGAGAACCGCGGCTTGCTCGAGAACTTGGCCAAGGCGGCAACCGGCCTGACGTCGAACATCGACGACCTCTTGAAGCAAAAGCGCGGCGCGATCACCGAGAGCATCGACAACCTCGCCGCGATGTCGAAGGAGGGCAAAGCGATCACCGAGAAGCTGAACGCCGGCCTCGGCTCCGCCGAAGAATTGCGGGCGACGGTGAAGAACCTGCAAGAGATCGTCACCGCCGTGAAGGCCGAGCTGCCGCAGATGAGCGACAAGACCAAGCGCGCGATGAGCGAGGCGGAGAAAGCGCTCGCGTCGGTGAACGCCGCGCTCGACGCCGACAAGGATCGCTTGAAGCGGACGATGGCGAACCTCGAGACGATCAGCACGAACGCGGTCGCCGTCACCGACGACGCCAAGGTCCTGACGAAGAAAATGCGCCGCGGCGAAGGCAGCGTCGGCGCGTTGCTGTCGGATGAAGACATCTACGACGATCTCAAGGAGATGCTCCGGGATCTGAAGCAGCACCCGTGGAAAGTGATCTGGCGGGACTAGTGCCGCGACCGCGTAAAGATTGCCCGTAGTCGTCGCCGTTGACGTCGCCGTCGCCGAACAAGGCGATGTTCGAGGCGAGACGAAAACCGTTTCGAGCTCATTGCTCGAGGCGAACTTCAATGC
>JADLHZ010000060.1 GCA_020848545.1 Deltaproteobacteria bacterium
AGTCCTGCGCGTGACCTCAACCGTGCCTCATGCGTTGGCTCCAGGCGGGCGCGACTTGGCTGCGCGGACTCGCTCGAGAGCCGCCTCGAATTCGGCCGCTCGCCGCAGGAGCTGGTTGTCGGTGAGCGAGTCGACGCCCGACGCATCGTCGTTCATCGCCTTTTTGATGTTCTCGCCGGTCACAGCCGCGAGCGACAATCGCGCCGACTCCTGCATGAACAGCGACGAGGCCAACACGACGTTTGCCGTCTCGAGCGCTCGAACCGCGTCGAGTCCGTGGCGGAACGGCTTGTCGCGCAAGGCTTCGAGAGCCTTGCCCTGCACGGCAGTCCACATCTTGGTGTGCCGTTCGTAGGTATCGCAGCGCAGGCGGAGCAGATCTTCCTTCGTGATCGCCTGCGCGGCCTCATCGAGTCGTGCGACTTGAATGTCCCAACACTCTCGGTACGCGCGTTTTGAGACGGCCTGTCGCGTGACTCCATATCGCTCGGCGATCGCTTGGAAACTGCGGCGACGGCCGAGCGCGGCGTAGTACGCAAACGCTTCTTCGGGGATCTTTCGTTTCATGCTGCACCTCGCTCGGCTGCCATTTCCGCAAACGTCCTGCGCGTCTCTTCGAGCACCGCCGCTCGTCCGCTCAACAACTCCCAGCGCCGCACCGCCGCATCGACGAAAGCCGGGCTCAGCTCGATCGCGTGGCAGCGACGATGCAGCCGCTCGGCCGCGATGATCTGCGTGCCCGAACCAGAAAACGGTTCGAACACGATCTCTCCCGCGCGCGTGTGAAACCGAATCGGGCGTTCGAAGATCTTGAGCGGTTTTTGGGTCGGATGGATGCCGTCTTGTTGGCCGATCTGATCGATCTGCCACACGGTGGATTCGTTCGGCGGCGGGCGACGATCGGGCTCGGGCATGTTGCCCTCGATCCAGCCGTAAAAGCACGGCTCGTGCTGCCACATGTAGTGCGAGCGCGTGAGCACCCTGCGCTCCTTCACCCAGACGAGCGTTTGGTGCACGAGCAGGCCGTTTTGTTTCCACGCGCTTTCGACGAGCGCCTGACGTCGCGTCGCGTGCCACTGGTAGATCGGCACGCGTTCGATGCAGTGCGGGAGTGCGACGCGCAAGAACCCGGCGAAGAAGTCGACGCTCGTTTCGGGGTCGACGTAGTCGTCCCAGTGCTTGTCCTTCACCAGGGGCTTGTTCGCGAACGACTGCGGATGATTGCCCCCCTGGTAGTCGACGAGATACGGCGGATCGGTGGCGAGAAGCGATGCTCTCGCGCCGTCCATCACGCGCTCGACGTCGTCCGCGTTGGTCGAGTCGCCGCACAGCAATCGGTGATCTCCGAGCAACCACAGGTCGCCCGTGCGCGTCGTCGGCTTGATCGGCGGCTCTTGCGGACCGGGATCTTCGCCGCACGGACGCGAAGCGAGTTCAACTTCGCTGATCAGCGCGTCGATGTCGGCGAGTTCGAAGCCGATGCCTTCGACAGCATCTGCACTGCGCAGCGTGCCGAGCAACTGCGCGAGCGCCGCGTTGTCCCACTCGGCGAGCTCGGCCGTTCGATTCAACGCGATGCCGAGCGCTGTCGCCTCGATATCCGAGAGGTCAAGTTCGACGATGTCGCACTCGGTCCATCCGAGAGCTTTCATCGCAACCAACCGACCATTGCCGCCGATGAGGCGGCCTGTCGAGTGCAGCACGACAAGTGGTTCGACCTGGCCGAAGCGCGAGAGGCTCGAGCGGATTGCGTCGAGGTTGTTCGCGGGATGCAACCGAGCGTTGGCGGGATCGAGAGCGAGGGAGGAAATGGGCACGCGCTTGATTTGGAGCGCGTGACCAACGGCGTTTTCGAGGGCGTTCGTGCCTTCGGTGGATTGGAGACTCACTTGCAACGTTGCGCTTTCTGCCGAGCGGCGAGAGCGACGTTGGCGTCACGAAACAGCGCGAAGTGCGCGCTCCGCCGCCAATTCCGCAGACGGCTAGCTGCGCGCTTTTGGGCGTCAATCGAATTGTGGAAATGCGCCTGTTTCTTTTGTAGCAAGCCAACGCCAAAGAAAGCACAACGTCACTAATAAAAGTACGCTGGCGCCCCGCGCGCCGCAATTCGAGGTCACGACTTGCTCGGATGTTGGTTGACGCTCGTAACCAACCCAGACCGGGCCGGAATGGCTGTAAGTGCATGCGAGCACATGGGATGCCCGTGAATCTGGTTTCGCTCCAAAGTGCTGCGTAGGTGGGGCTCTGTCAACCAGGCCGCACGAGCGAAGAAGGCCGAGCTGTCGGCCCCAATGTCATCGACATCCGCATCGAGATGCCCGAGCGCCGCAAGTCGACCTGTCGGCGACTGGAAAGGTGCGAGGGGCGGCGCGTTCTCGCCCATCCGATTCCGCCACATTCATGGCACAGGCGGGATTTCCCAAATGCGCACTCCAAGAAAGGCGCAAATACCGCGGCAAAAGTGGTACGCCCGGCGGGATTCGAACCCACGACCTTCTGCTCCGGAGACCGGGGGTGCCGTCCCCTGGCAAGGCGGGTGCGAGCGAGCGGAGTTGCTGGTCACGAGATGACACAGCGAAGTATCTGCCCGCTGCGCGAGATCTGTGCTGCCGAGCTCGTGTCAAGGCTCGCCTGTTCAGGTCCACCTCAGTTCGGGTGAAGCTGGTCCACCTGGGGGTGCTTGGAAAAGCGGCGCTACGCGGTTGGCAGATCAGGCGTGGAGCGGCTGGAAAACTGGCTGGGTC
>JADLHZ010000061.1 GCA_020848545.1 Deltaproteobacteria bacterium
CGCCATACGGTAGCGCTGCTCACTCGGCGGTGGCGGCGCTCGCTCGTAGGGCTCAGCACGGGTCCGCGGCTCGCCCTCGACGATTTCGCTCATGCGCACCGCCATTCGGTCCAGGCCGCAGCTCACCAACGCCACCCCGCGCGGCGGCGCTTCGTCATCGCGAGCGGCCTGTTCGAGCTCCGCGGCGGCGTCGGCGGCCTCGGCACCAATGCGCGTCACGTGGTCTTGGAGGAACGCGCGGCTTGCCGGAACGTAGCCAACAGCAACGAGGGTGCGGTCCAACGCGCGGCTGTTGTGATCCGCGGTCAAGCGGCCGACGACACGCGCCATGTCCGGCAGCAGATCTGTGCGATGCCCGCCCTGTGCTGGGACGTTCGTCATTGCCTCGACCCTTGCCCCGCAGGTTCGGCTTCGGCAATCGACGAGGATTCGACATCCGCGTCACAGCGTTACCCGGTGGGTCACACTCGATGGACGTGCGTCCAGCTCGCTCGCTGTTACGATTCGCCTGCAAGTCGAACACCAGACAGATCGTCCTGCTCGCTGCGACCGCAATGGTCCTCGTCGTCGCGGCGTGCGGCTCGGACGACACCGAAAGCACCGACGCCGGCCCCCAAGACGCAGGACCGGCGTGTCAAGAGGCCTGCCAGGACGCCTTCAGCGTCGAGCACCTGATCGATCACCTCGTCGGCGACGAATAGACGCGCCTCAGTCGGCAAGCTGCGGCAGCCGAGCACGCACCGTCGTCGTTCTGTCCGCACCTTCCGCTTGCACGAGAAGCGCGCTCGCCCGCGTGCCCGCTTTCACGTTCCCCGCGCATCGATCTCCATTTGCGGCGAGCGTCAACGGCAGCGGCTTGCCGCTCACCACGAGTGTGGCGAGCGCACGCGTCGGCGGCTTCGTCACAGCACCGCGCGCATCCAGCCACCAAACGGAGACGCTCCCCGCTGGGTCGATGAGCAACTCCACGTATCCACGCGCGGTGGGCACGAGCACGCCGCCGTGCGCGGCGCGAGCGCCTCTGCGCGCATTGACAGGCGCGCCGAGTGACGGGGCTTCGGCACCGCCACCGCCGAACGACGACGCGCGCTCGCTCGTCTCCTTGGCCGCTGGCGCCTCGCGCGGCGCCCGGTCCGGACGCTGGCGCGGCTCGTTGTCATGTCCAGGGTGCGCGTTCGCAGCGCCGTGAAAACCCAAAGCAACCACCAACGTCCAAACCCGGGTCTTGCTGTTCATTGAGCCCCATCACTCTTTGTCGCGGCACCGGCCGCTGAATAGTACACGCGCAACACCGGATACGCCTCGCCGCTCCCGGTTCCATCGCCGTCGAGCGTTGCCAGATCGACAGTCGTCGATGGAGGCCCGTCGAGCCGCACATCGATCGTGACGGAATCTCCGGGTCGCAGCTCGACCTCAGCCATCTCCGTCCCGCTGACATGGGCCATGCCGTGGCCAGGCAGCACGAGGATGAACTTGCGCGCCGTTGCGATGTTCGCGACGTGCCAGCGCTCCACCGACCCACTCGCCACGGTCAACGTGGGACGGACCGCGCCGTTCATGAGCAAGACGTTCCCGAGCCCGTCGATGCGCTCGGCCGCATCGGCCCGATCGTCGAGAAACAGCACGCGCTCTTTCACGCTTGCCTCGCGCGGCGATACCGCGACGAACGCTTCGACGGAAGTCGTCTGGGCAGTTGCTGCGCGCAGAGCAAAGACGCCGGGACGCTGCGGCATCACGAGCCAGACGCTCGCATCGCTCGTCGGTGAAAACACCGAAGCCGCGGCACCATCCAAGCTCAGCGTCCTCGGAGGCGTCGCCGCGACCCGCAGTACGACAGCGTCGCCAGCGCGCGCTCGAATCAGCGCAGGACGCGACAGCTCGCGCACGAGGCGAACATCGACGACGTCGGCGTCGGGGTCTACGTCGACCAGCCCGGAGAGCTCGGCCAGCTCGTCGCCTGGTGCTGCCTCCAAGAGCGTCGGCCGCTTCGGCGCGCTCGCGCACGCGAGCATCGCTCCCAGCGTGACCGTCAAGGTCACACTGCGCAGCGCGCCTGTAACCGGTTGGGTTTCGGTGTCTGTCTTTCGCACGTCGAGAAAGCCCTCAGCAGCTCCGCTGCAACGTTCACGCCACGTTGGACGTCGGCTTGCACTCTGCCAGCGGGGAGGAGCCTATGCTCACCAGCCTCGCGTTTCGAGCTCTGCTGCTCACGGCCGTCATCTGCGCTGCGAGCGCGATCGCTCCCGCCCCTGTCGCTGAGCCGACGCGGGCTGAGGTTCCCGAGGTGGATGCGCCCGCACCGTAGAACACGAGCAGGACCTCGTGCGTCGGAGCTCAAGGACGAGGTTGCAAGTGGTGAGACCGCTAACTCTAACTCGCAAGGAGGCGCCCGCTCGGCGCATCGCTCCCGGGTTCGCGATCCTGCTGGGGGTCCTGCTCGGCGTCCTCATCGCCGTCGTCGTCAAGGTCCTCCTGGCCTCAGCCGTCGGCGGTCACATTTACGAGTGAGCTCGTCCACCGCACGTTGAACGCCGCCACGTTCCCGCTGACTCACGCAACGTTGCCGCGTGGCGCGGGATTGAGGCACGCTGCCTCGCCATGAGCACTGAGCTCGTCCAACGGTTGATCGAACGCTGGCGCGAAGACGGCGGCAGCACCTACAGCACCTGGTTCCTCTGGCAGGAGCGCCTGAAGAACTTCCGCTCGATTCGCCGCGGCGTCGAGATCGTGATCGATGAGCTCGACAAAGGCAGCTTCGGCAACGTCTACAAGGGCTCGTCGCTCGAAGTGGTCGTGCACGCCATCGCCGAGCAGCGCCAGATCTTCTAAG
>JADLHZ010000062.1 GCA_020848545.1 Deltaproteobacteria bacterium
CCGCCCTTGGCGCGCGGGCCGCTGTAGCTCTTGGTGCTCATTGCCCGCCCCCGAAGCCGTTGCCGTCGGCGACGTTGTCGATGTCGCCGCGCTTGGCGCCGGGCTGCACGAGCGTCTCGTCTTCGTCGAGCGTCTCGTTGGCGTCGACGTTGACGCCGCCGAAGCTCGGCAGCGCATACGCCGCGCCCTCGGCTTCGAGCCGCGCGACGATATCTTTGTACGCCTGGTAGCGCTGCGAGTTGCTCTCGGAGACCTTGCCGACGGTGACGTCGACGAGGCGCGCGAACTTCATGAGGAGCTTCTTGGCGAGGTCGAGCACCGTCGCCGACACGGAGCCGAGCGCCGTCAAGCGCGCAGCGATCTCCTCATCCGAGAAGAGCTGATCGTTCGTGTCGGTGTCTTGGATCTCGAATCGGATCTTGTCGCGATCGGTCAAGAGCGTGTTGGTGTAAGTCCAAGTCACGACGGATCACGCTCTCCTCGGCAGCTTAGGCCGCGTTTTTCGGTGCGCTCGACGTCGAGATCTTCTTCGGCGCCTTCGGCATCTTCGACGTCGACTTCGGCTTCGACTCGGCCTTCGGCGCCGCGACACGACGCGCGCGCTGCGCGTCGACGCTTGCCTTCGCTTGCGCGACGGCTTCGGGCGTTGCCTTCTCGACGCTGAGGATCTGGCCGACCTTCATGCAGTTGACGAGCACCTGGTGATCCCAGGTCGCCGCCTCCGGCACCGGCTCGCCCGGCGCGAGCGCGACGAGCTTGCCGTCGCGCTCTACGTTGATTTGTCGTCCTGCTACGAGCATCGCGGATCTCACTCTCTGCCGGCGTCAGCCGACTTAAGTCATGACGTTGGTGAAGAAGACGCCCATCTTGGCGTTGACGACCTTCATGTCGTAGGCGTCCTCGATCTCGATGCGATCGCCTGCGATGCGCTCGTCGCGGTACTTCTTGATGCGGCCGCCGTAGGCGCCCGTGCCGTAGCGCTTCCACGAGTACGTGTAGCCGCACGCCGGCGTGCGAATGCCGGGCGAAGGCGGCACGTAGCAGAGCAACGCCGCGTCGGCGAAGAAGAACGCGTTGGTAGCCGTCTGGCCTTCCTTCGCGGTGTTCTGGATCGCGCCGGCGATGTAAACGTTGTCGATGCTGAGGATCGACGCGAGCATCTGCGGCATGAGCACCGCCGGGTTCTGGCTGGTCGAGCCGCCGGTGATACGCGCGAGGAAGTCGGCGCTTTCTTGGAGCGCGTTCCAGACTTCCTCGGGCAGCACGAGCGTGTTCGCGCGGAAGCCGGTCAGCGCCTTGTTGGCAGCGATCTGCTCCTTGATGCACTTGATCGGCACGCCCGAGGCGTTGTCCCAGGCCGTGTTGACCGTGACGTCGTTGCCCGACAAGCCGCACGAGACGGTGTCGGCGCCGCCGGTCCACACGCCGGTCGTGAAGAAGGTCGAAACGAAGTCGGCCTCACGCTTGAGCAGCGCCTTGTGCGTGAGGAACTTGGCCGCGTCGGCGTCTTCGTCGAGCGGCTCGTCGGTGTTGGCGCGTCGCAGATCGGTCACGGGGTGACCGAGCGCGAACACGTCGCAGTAGAATTCGTCGGTCGACAGCGCCCAGCCGTCGTCGGCCACGGGCGCGCCGTCGCTGCGCAGCGCCATCGTGTTCCGGTTGAAGTCGCCGTCGTTGTACACGAAGTACTTGTCGCTTTGCTTCTCGACGGGGATGTTCTTGAGCACCTTGCCCGCGACGAATTCTTTCTCGTCCTGAACGGTCAGGACGCTGATGTTCGTCAGGGGGCGATTGACGTGGAGATCGGACTGGGTAGGCTTCATTCTCTCGTTCCTTTCGCCCGCGGGGCGTCAGTGAAATTTCAAACAAACGTTCATGCGCCCTGCGGCGCGCTTGCTTACGGAACTTCGGGACCGAGCGGCACCAGCTCGACGGCGATCAAGTCGCCGAGCAACGTCGCGGCTTCCATCGCGCGACCGACGCGGTGATGCGCGGTCGTCGAAGACGTGATCGCGAGACCGGCCGTCGACGCGACGACCATGTTGCCCTTGCTGATCGGGCCCTCGGCTTTCACCTTCGAGACGCCCTTGACGGCGATCGTCGCCGCCTTACCCTGCGCGTCGGGCGTGTTCTGCAACACGCCGAAGCAGCGCGCGCCGGCGGTCGCAGAGAGAAACGCGCGGCCGTTGGTGTCGAGGTTGACGAACTTGTGCTGATGCGTGCTGAGGTCGGCGCCCGCCGGGACGGTGCGCAGGTCGGACGCGCTGAGGATATCATAGCCCATTTTCTTTCTCTCCCCGCGCGCAGCGCGCGCGATTCAAACGTTGATGTTGCCGATCTCGATTGCCGATCTTACGAACGCTTCGACGCCTTTTCCTGCTCGTCGCAGTAGCGCTTGTAGAGACCCGGATGGCTCTTCGCGATCGCGACCTCGGCCCGCGCGCGGGCGATCTCGGCGCTCTCACCGACGACCGTCGACTTGCTGACGATGTCGGCCGCGAGCTTCTCGATCTCGGCCGCGGCGCTGCCCGGCGCGGCGATCGGCGCTTGGCTGGAGAAGCCGCTCGGCGAGAACAAGCCCGAAGCGCGCACGGTCTCGGCCGCTTTCTTGAGCGTCTCGAAGTGCTTCTGCGCCAGCTCGGGCTTGACCACTTCGAGGTCGAAGAGTTGCTGGCCGAGCGTCTCGGCGGTCTCGACCGGGATGGCCTTCAGCTCTTTGTCGGCCTTGGCGACCCACGCCGCGAGCTTCGCGTCGTCCTGCATTTTCTTGACGGCGACTTCGTTCGCCTTCAACGCCGTCTCCTGCGCCTTGGTGAGGGCGACGAGGTCGTCGTTCGCCTTCTTCATGACGGCGACTTGGTCGGCGGCTTCCTTCTTCACTTGCTCGACGGCCGCCGTGGTCGCCTTCGCGATCGCTTCCTGAATCTCTTTCTCGGTCATCGCGTCGTCTCCTTCGGCGGTCGTCGCCGTTGCTGATTTGAAAAAGGGCGGCTTCTTTTTCTTCGGCGGCTGACCGCCCGAAGCATCGCCCTGCTCTTCCTCTTCGTCGTCTTCGGCCGCGGGCTCTGCGCCCTCTTCGCCGCCGGCACCTGCCACTTCGGCTTCGGCCGCTTCCAGCTCCGCTTGCGCGGCTGCCTCATCGTCCATCGGCATCTCGCTACCGTCGCCCGGCAAGGCGCCTGGCTTTTGCCCCGGCTGTTGCCCCGGCATCGGCGGCTGCGCGCCCGGCTGCGGGGCGCCCGGCGCCCCTGGCGCTTGTCCCGGCGCACCTTGCGCTTGCGCGCCCGGCTGCGCCGTCTCTCCGGCCTGCGGCCCTTGCGTGAAGCGCTGCTTGAGCAACGCGTTAAACGCCGCGTTATCGGCGTACACGTTGGCGAGCTTGAGCACCGCCTTGAAGGTCTCGATCGCCTGAGCGTCGAGCCCCGCGCGCATGCCCATATCCTCGACGGCCTTGTCGTCGAGCGGCATGTCGCCCTTGATGATGGCGTCGAGCAGCGCTTGCTCGAAGGTCTTGCCGTCGGTCGACGCCTTCGCGAGCGCGATGCGCTTCCCGTTGGCGCCGCGGTCGACGATCGCAACGCCGCGCGTGTCGAGCTTCGTCAATTTCGTCGCCTTGGCCACCGGCACCTCGTCGGGTGCGCCTTGGCGTCACCCGAAATTAAATCACTCGCTCCACGTCCACGAAAGTCACCTGAGGCATCTCGCTGCTCGCGTCGTCCATCGGGACGCGCGTGCCGAAACCCTCGATTGAGAACGCGTTCAGCTCGCCGCGCTGGTATTGCGCCCACAGCTCGGGCGACAGCTTCATCGCGATGGCCCATGCGCCTGAGTGGATCGTCTCGTTGCCGAACTTGCGCCGATAAGCCCGGTGCGGAAGGTTCTGCATCGCGCGCTGCTCGTCCGTGTCGGACGGGTAGGGCTCGACGAAGCTCTCGACGACGTGCGTGTCCTCGGCGATCGCGACGTGGCGATTCGACGAGTAGCCGTGCTTCGCAACGAAGCTCCAGGCCGTGTCTCGGATCTCTCGTGGTGGGACCCAGTCCCCTTGGAGGTCGACCGCGTAAGGGTCGAGCACGACGCCGTAGACGACTCGCTCGGGTGCGTCGGCCTTGTAGAGCCGGGCGACCATCGAAGCGTTCTCTATTCCGGCTCCGTCCTGCGGCCGTGCGGCCTTCGGGAGTGGACGAACGGACGGTCTCAGAAGAGCGGCACGCGCGTCAATATTTTTGCGCAGCGCTTTTAGTTTTCTTTGAATCTCTTCTTCGTGGCTCGCCTTGTAGACGTCGCGCACGCGGGCGAAGCGCGGCAGCGAGAGGAAACCGCGCAGCGTCTCGGATACGAGTGCACCGCCGAGGCACACGACGCCTTCTGGGCACAATACGCCTACGGCCTCGACGAGCGACTCCTCCTCGCCCTTCGCCATCCAAGCGACGCCGACGTCGTCGCGGCGCATGCCGAGCGGCGCGAGGTAGCGCTTCTCGAAGCGGAGCGCGTCGTCGCCGACGAGCGCCTCGCCGCGCACACGCTCGACGGGCGTCGGCGTCTGCTCGTCGACGATGACGAAGAGCACGCGCGGCGACTGTGGGCCGGCGTAGTGGAATTCTTTCGACGGCACGAACGCCTTCGGCGCTTCTTTCGGTGGCTCCTTCGGCTCTGACGGCGTTGAGACGTCCTTGCCACTGCCAGAGACGACTTTCACGTCGCTACTGCCCCCGCCTTCGCCGAACTTGCCGTCATCGGCGCGCGGGTGCTTGCTCTCGTCGAAATCACCGCTCATCAGAAGCTCCGCAGCACAAGTGTGCATCCGCAATTCGGGTGAAGAGGCGGCAACGCCGGACCGATGCTTGAAGGAAAAGCATCGCCTACAGGAACGCGCTCGCCATCGAGAAACGCACAAGCACCGCAAGCGTCGGCGCTTGAAACCCACTCCATCTCGGCATCGACGGGCACTGCGCCTTCATCGACGGCAATGTTCCACGCCTCGAACTTTGCTTGCCCTTCAACAACGGCACTCTCGGTGCGCGCGATCGTCTCGGCGCGATTCTGAAGCAGCTCTTTCCTGTAGCGCTCGACCTGGGTGACGACGTTCTTCGAGCCGCTCGCGCGGAGTTGGTCCTCGAAGTTGCGCAGCGCCTTGGCGCGCCGCGGGTCGAGGCCGATCGTTTGCTTGAGGTCGCGCACGAGCGTCTCGGGCCGGCGCTCCTTCGAGTAGCGCGCGAGCAACGACTCGCGGATCGCTTGGCGCTGGTCGCGGCTCACACGCACGACGAGCGACGCCGCTTGTCGCCGGATGAATTCGTCCGAGTGAGGCACGCCAGTGAAGCGATTCGTCTTGCCGGGCTTGCGCTCTGCGCGCATCGCCTCGCCGCGCTCCATCAAGCGATCGGGCGCCGCCTTCGAGAGAAAGATGCGCACGCCGCTCTTGACGCGCGCTAGCTCGGTGTTCGCGGCGTGCTCGTAGGCGTCACGCACAGCGGCGACGAAGCGCTCGCCCCACGCGCGGGTCAGCGACTCGCCCGTGCCGACGATGAGGTCCTCGACGAGCTGCGTGCTGCCGTACTTCAACGCGCGTGCGACCGCGCTCCAGCTCTCGGGCGAGAGGTCGTCGACGAGCGCGGCGGCGAGCATGCTCTTCATGCGCGCGACGAGCGACGGCGACGGCCCGATCGCTCGCGCCTTCTTGACGTTGAGCGCGACGAACGCGGCCACGCTACTCGGCCTCGGGCTTCTTGGTCTCGTCGACGATCTGGTCGGCGAGCTTGATGCCGCCCGGCCCTTCGCCCTGCGTCGTCGGGTCGCCTAACTCGTGTGGCTGCACGACGCGCGGCGCGCCCTGCTGAGGTTGGCCTGGTTTGCCTTGCGGCGCGCCGGGGCGCCCGCCCCATTGCCCCTGCGGAGCGATAGGGCCGTCGGTTAGAAGCTTCTGCGCGACAGGCCCGAGGATGCGCTCGACCGTGCCCGGGTTGACGCCGAGCGTGGCCTGCAAGATCGTCGCGGCGCTTTCCTTTGGCAGCGTGCCCGCGGCCATCGCGTCGACGACTTGCACGAGCGACGCGAGCTGCGCGCCGTTGAGCAACTCGATCTCATCCTCACCAGCGCCGCTGTCTCCGTCGCCGATCGGCAACTTGCCGTCGCCCATCGCCGCCGTCGCGAGGTGCTCGGCCGGCACGACCTTGGCGTCTTCGCCTTGGAACGGGAAGCCCGCGATCTTGTACAGGTGCTTGCGTAGCTCTTCGTCGGGGACGAGCGAGCCGCTGTTGTTGAGCGCCGTCAGGTACGCGCCGATCTTCGCAAGGTCGGGCGTGTCGACGTCGCCGAATTCGATCTGCGGGTACATGTCGGGCTCTAGCAAGTTGAGCCGACAGAGCCGATCGATCGCGAGCTGAAGCGACTCGCGGATCGAGTCGAGCAGCGAGTACATCGTCAGCGTGAAGAGATCTGTTTGATCACTCGACAACGCGCGCGAGCCGCCGCCCGATGCGCTCTGCCCGAGCTGCAAAAACTGCGCGAGGCACGCTTGGAAGATGTCGGTTTTGAAGCTGTTCTTGATCGCGACGACGTCGAGCTTCTGCGCGCCCGGCGATTGCTGCAAGCGGAAGTCGTAGCCGCTCGGTTGCCCGTCGGGCAGCGTCTTCGCAGGCATGAGCAAGTATTCGCGCTCGTGGCGCTTGAGCGACGAGAGCTGCTTCTCTAGCGACGTGCGGATCGCGATTGCCTGCGCGTCGGTCGTGTTCGCAATGAGGATCTTTAGCGGCACTTCCATGATGGGCAAGCCCGTCAGCTCGCGGTCGATGCCGATTGCCTCCATCGTCTCGGTGTGCTTCAAGCGCAAGTACGGCACGACGCAGTTGCGGAAGAACGCGCGGCCTTCGGGATTGTTCTTCGTGCTCTCGGTGCGAAAGTTGATCAGGCGCTCGACGGGAATGCGGCAGCTCTTCGCGCGCGGCGCGTATTGGTCGTACTGCCACATCGCGACGAGCTTGCGCGTCTCGGGATCGAATTCCCAGCGCTCCAAGCTCTCCTGCGCGCGCAGCTCGATCGATCGCCATCCGAAGCGCCCATCGGAAAACTTGCTCTTGAATTCGTCGGGCTGATTTAGGCCGCGCCGCAGCTTGTACGTGATGACGCACGGCGCGAAGCCGTGCTCGATCATCGTCAACGCCTCGGAGAGCAGCGACGAGAAGCCATGCTCCATGTCGTGCAGGCAACCTTCGACGTGCTCGGCCTCGCGCTTGGCTTGGATCTGGTCGCTCGC
>JADLHZ010000063.1 GCA_020848545.1 Deltaproteobacteria bacterium
ATTGGACCGGAATGATGGGCGTCAGAGCTCGAATGGGAGGTTAACGAGTCCATCCTTCGCATGGTGCGGAGGGGGAGAAATCGAATCGGCACTCGGTGCTTGACCGGGAGCCTATTCATGGGAGGCCGGCATGGGCAACACGAGCAAGTCCGGCTCGTCGATCATCGGCGAGCGGCCGCCGCACACGAGCGAAGGCATGGTCGCGCTCGTCGTCGGAGGAAAGAGCCTCGGCATCCAGCTCGGCACGCACATCGTCGCGACGGGATCGCACCCAGCGTCGGTGTCGCTCACGGCGATGAAGGCGGTCGCCGGGGCGTCTGCGTTCAGCGCGCTCGGCGAGATCTCGGCGGAGATCCCCGGACTGCGGGTGTAGCGGTCAGAACCACTCGCAAAAAGCGCCCGGGGTCAGGTATCCTCTTCCTATGACGACGATTAAGGGTCCCGGCCCGCAAACGCACGTCCCGGTCGCCGGCGAGACCTCCGCCACCCAAGCGACAAAGGAAACGCAGGCGACGCCGGGCACGCAGGCGCCGGCCGCGCACGACGGCTTCGAGGGCGGCGGGCTCACTTCGGCGCCGATGCAAAACGCGCCGGTGACGGGCTCGGTCATCTCCGGGCTCGCGTTGATCGCGTCGCTGCGCAAGCACCCGCTCTTCGGCAGCGGCGCGCGCGCGAAGCCGCTGCGTCCAGGTGAGCAATCGCTCGGCGATCACGAGCTCGATCCGGCGCTGCTCGCGGTCGATCTCGCGACTGAGCTCGAGCAAGATCTGGCCGACCCCGGCAACGATCAAAACCGCCGCGCTGCGATCGCCGCGCTCTTTGCCGGCTATCCCGGCGGCCGCGACGCGCTCGCGCCGGTGTTCCCCTAGGCCGGGTCGATGCAAGCGCCGACGTCCCAACCCATGCGGCTCGGCCGCTATCAGCTCGTCGGCAAGATCGGCGAGGGCGCGCACGGCGTCGTCTACCTCGCCAACGATCCGAAGCTCGGGCGCGAGGTGGCGATCAAGGCGCTGCAGCCCGACATGGCGGCCGACGAGGGCGTGCAGATGCGCTTTCGCCGCGAGATGAAGTCCTGCGCGCGCTTGAAGCACCCAAACATCGTCGAGCTCGTGGACTTCTCCGATCCCGACGCCGAGTGGCCTTACCTCGTCATGGAGCGCCTCCACGGCGAGACGCTGCTCGACCTCATCAACCGCACCAGCCGGCCGCTCGAGCCGATCGCCGCCGCCGCTGCCGCGCACGAGATCTGCCTGGCGCTCGAGCATGCGCACGCTCAAGGCATCGTCCACCGCGACTTGAAGCCGGAGAACGTGTTCTTGGAGCCGAACGGCCGCATCGTGCTCTGCGACTTCGGCATCGCTGTCGGCTTCTTCGGCGGCGATACCCTGGCTGGCAAGAACACGAAGCTGCTCGGCTCGCCGCTCTACATGTCCCCCGAGCAGATCCTGGCCGACGCCATCATCGGTCCGCCGTCGGATCTCTTCTCGCTCGGCGCGCTCTTGCACTTCTTGGTGACCGGCCAACACGCCTTCGGCGAAGAGAGCGTCCTCGGCGTTTTGAAGCGCATCAGCACCGGCTCGCCGCGACCACTACCCCAGGGGATCGCGGACTCGCGGCTCGGCCGGATCATCAAAGGCCTCCTGCAAGCCGACGTCACGAAGCGCTACGCGAACGCGAGCATCGTCAGCGACGAGCTCCTCGTCGTGTTGAGCGAAGGCGGCCATGTCGATCCGCGGCGCGCGCTGAAGAACTTGCTCAGCGGCCTGACGACGGACAAAGCGCGCGTCACCTCGGTGACGGCGATCGAAGATCTCGATCGCGCGTCGAAGACGCTGATCACGAAGGTGGCGCAGGGAAAGCCGCCGAATTGGGACGAGGTCACCGGGAGCGGCACGAGCCACACGGTGACGGTGAACCTCGCCGAGCTGCGCGACGAGCTCACGGCGCCTGGCGCGGGCCATGGCGATCACACGCAGATCGCGACCCTCGGCGTGACGATCGGCAACACCACGTCTACGCCGGTGCCGCCGCAGCGCTCGCAGATGTGGACGCTCGTCATCGGCATCGCGATCATCTTGGGGCTGGGCGTTTCTGCGGTGTTCTTTCTGCGGCCGAAGCCACCGCCGCCGCTGCCGCCGGACACCCGGGGCAAGGTGACGCCACCCGACCCGCCGCCGGATCTCCCGCCTCCCGAGCAACCGGTGTTGCCGACACCGCCGATCGAGAAGCCGCCGGTCGTGCCAGTGGTGAAGGATCCGATCGAGGAGCCGGCGAAGAAGCTCGTACCAAAAGCCAAGGTGGAAGACCCGGGCACTGTGCGCATCATCGCCAAGCCGTGGGCGTACGTTTACATCGACGGGCTGCAAGTCGGGCAAACACCGTCCTACCGCGAAGCATCGCTCACGCCGGGCAAGCACAAGCTGCGCTTCGTCAACCCAGACTACCCGCCGCTGACCAAAGAGATCACCGTCAAGAGCGGCGACGACACGAAGCTGAAGGTCGACCTGGCGAATCCGTAGGGTCCCTCGCGCGCGCTCGCACGAGGTCTCGCTTGAGGGCGCTCGTCGCGCGTGTCACACTCGGAGCAGATGTTGCTCTGCGTCCTTCTCGCGCTCGCCGCCCCGCAAGCGCCGCTCACCAAAGAGCTCGCCGCCGTCGAGAGCGCTTACGACGACACCGAGTTCGAAGACGCGATCGCGCGCGCGAGCCGGCTGTTGAAGGGACCCGCGCGCCTGAGCCCGCTGCAACGCCGGCGCCTGCTCGAGCTGTCGGCGTTCGCGAGCTTCTACCTCGGGCGCAAGGGGCCGGCTGAGACGCAGCTCCGCGAGCTCTTCGATCTCGACGCCGAGGCCGACATCGATCGCAAGAAGGTGACGCCCGAGCTCGCGCAGTTCTTCGACGACGTGAAATTACGCTGGTTCGACGCGAAGAAGGCAGCGTTGAACGTGGTGCCTGTCGTACCCGACACGCCGCCGGAGACGCGACCGGAGACGACGCCGCCCCCCGAGACGCCGCCGCTCGATCCCGGCGCCACCGCGTCGGCGCCGATCGCGCGCCCGGCGTTTCGCGCGGTCACGCTGATCCCGTTCGGACTTGGGCAAATGGCCATCGGCGACTACGCCGCGGGCGTGACCTTCTTCGTGCTCGACGCTGCGCTCGCCGCGACGATGGTCACGCTGTACTGGGTGCGCGAGTCCGAGAAGGTCGTGGTCGCCGGTGTGAAGACGACGACGTACCTCGATCCGCAGCGCGCTTTCGCCATGCAGATCGCGCAAGACGTGGCTGCGTTCTCGCTGATCGCCGTCGGCATCATCGGCTTCATCGACGCGCTCGCGTTCTCGCCGATGCGCATGGCCGAGAAGAACGCGCAGCCGACCGTCGCCCCCACCGTCTCCGCGCTCCCTGGCGGCGCTTCCCTCGGCGTGGCCGGCCGCTTCTGACCCACGAAAAGGGACCGGGGAGCAGAACGAAAAGGGACCGGGGAGCGTTCAGCGAAAAGGGACCGGGGAGCGGCGCTTTCGGAGGAGGACGGCGGCGACGAGCAGCCAGAGAGCGAGGTCGCCCGCGTCGGAGACCCCAGAATCGCCCCCAGAATCGCCCCCAGAATCGCTACAGATGCAGCCGCGTCGCGCGCCGCCGCGGCTGCCGTCGCCGTTGTTGCTCGCGCCGGTCGCGCCGGTGACGCCGCCAGAACCCTCGCCGCCTTCGCCGTCGCCACCCTCTGTTGGCACCGGTACGGCGTTGATCGACGCAAACCCGGTCGCCGAGTCGTTGCTGCCCGCGGTGTCTGCGCCGTTCGTGCTGACGCTCGCCGTGAGATCGACGCCGACGGCGCCGGCCGGATCGACGACGCCGATGACGGCGAGCAGGCGCGTCTCACCGGCCGCGATGTCGGCGAGCGTACAAGTGACGGTGGCGCCATTGGCGACGCAGGTCGGCGGCAGCTTCTTCAAGGTGACCGCGGCCGGAATGGTCAGCACGACGACCGCGCTCGGCGCCGGATCCGGGCCGTGGTTCGTGACCTCGATGCTGTAAACGATCGTGGCGCCGGCGATCGGCTGCGCCGGCGTGATCGTCAGCTTCGCCGCGAGATCATAGCCGCTCGCCGGACCGGTCGGGCCCGTGGGCCCCACGACGACGACGGTGTCCGAGTCCATCACCGAGTTATTGCCCGGCGTCGTGTCGGTCGCTGAGGAGATCGACGCGCTGCTCGTCACCGGGCTCGCCGGCATCGGCCCGACAGTCGCGAGCACGGTGTAGACGACGCTCGTGCCGGCGCGCACCGACGCCGCGTCGGAGATCGCACCGTTGCCGCTCGCCGCGCAGGTCGACGCTCCGCCCGGAGCGCAGGTCCACGTCACGTTCGTGAGACCGCCCGCCGGCACGGTGTTGATGACGTTGACCACCGGCGCGTCGCTCGGACCGGCGTTCGTCACGGTCAGCACATAGGTGAGCATCGCGCCCGGCAGCACCATCGTTTGACCGTCGGTGTACGTGACGGAGACGTTCGCTTGCGGAACAGCCGGATCCGAGTCGCTCGCCGTGTTGTTCGTCATGTTCGGATCAATCGTGCCGCCCGAGGGTTGCACGGTGGCGTTGACCACGACCGCGCCCGTTGTACCCGCGCCGAGCGTGCCGCTCACCGTATAGACGACGCTGCCGCCGCTCGGCAGGTCTACGCCGGCGTCGTTGAGGTTACCGCTGCCGCTCGCTGCGCCGCATACGCCACCGCCACCGCCGGTCGCGCAAGTCCACGACACGGCGCTGAACGAGCCCGGCAAGGTCGCCGTCACGGTGCCGTTCGTGATCGGGTCTGGGCCCGCGCTCGAAGCCGTCACGGTGTAGCTCACGCTCGCGCCCGGCGTGATCGCGCCGACGTTGGCGATGGTGACCCCGAGGTTGGCGCTCGCCGCCGCGATCACGTTGACGCTGCCCGTGGCGACGTCAGGCCCGGTGTTCGTCGTCTGCGTGGCGACGCTGTTCGAGTAGGTACCGGTAAATCCGTGCGCGCCGGTCAGGGCGCCCGCGTCGACCGTCACGGTGAAAGCGAAGTTGTTCAACCCGGAGGCGAGATTTCCGCCGGTGCACGTGATCGTCGTCGTCCCGCTGCAGCTGAAGCCCGAGCTCGCCGGCACCATCGCGCTGTTGAAGGTGATCTCGGCCGGCAAATTGAAGACGAGCGTGGCCGCTTGCACCTGAAAGATCGCCGGGTTCGTCACGCCGATCGTGATCACGATCTGCTGGCCGGCGTTCGCGCTCGCCGGGCCGCTGTAGCTGACGCTGACGTCGACGTCGGGACGACACGCGCTCAGGATCACGTCGTCGATCGCCCAGCCGTCGGCCGTCGCGCCGCCGTCGGACGTCAGGTTGAAGCGCAGCGTGACGCTCTGGCCGGCGTAGGTCGAGATGTCGTGTACTTGCTTCGAGTAACCGACGTCGACGGGTCCGGTGACCGTGCCAACGCCGTACGCATACTCCATGGTGCCGTCGCTCCACTGCCACAGCCGCTGCAAGATCGTGCTCGGAGACGACGTTTGCACGACGTTCGCGGAGAGCGCGTCGCCGCCGGCCATGTGGTACTGCTGCCGCCACTCGATGCGCACTGGCGGCAAGAAACCGACGAGGTTCAGCACGCGATCGAGGTTCGCGCTTTGGTTGTTGCTGTAGTTGCCGGCGAGCGTCGTCTCGAAGCACCCGGAGCCCGTCGCGCAGGCGGCGAGCGGCTCGCCGACCATCGGCGTGGCACCGCTCGCGCGCACCCAGTCGCCGCTCGAGGCAAACGAGTCGACGCCGCCCTCGAAGCCCGCGTTGAACACCTGGGCGATCGTTCCTTCCGGGCACGAAAGCACCGCGTCGGTCATCGCGCACACGTAGAGCGACCACGAGTTGAACGTGCCGTTGTTGCTACTGCCGCTGTTGCCAGCGTCGTCGAACAGGCGCAGGGTCCAGGTGCCCTGCGCGTCGAGGCCGTCGAGCCACGAGAGGCGCGCCGGCCGCTGGGGCTTGAAGCTCAGCGGCAGCGCGGTGTCGACCCACAGCTCGCCGTCGTAGGCTTCGATCGGCAACGCGGCCTCGTCGTCGAAGCGCGCGGCGATCGTGTCGTTGGTGTTGCCGCCGAGGTCGCCGAAGAAGCCGAACGCGGGCGTGGTCGCGCCGGTGTTGCCGCCGGGCGGGATCAACGCGAGCTCCAGTTGATCGATGCGATCGTGCTGCACGTCGACGCGCAAGTCGACGTCGACGACGCGGCCGATGTTCGGGATCGTCACGCTGTGCTCGGCGAAGATGCCGCCCGAGGGGCCGATCGCGCCAGACAAGCCGGTCGTGCCGGTGACGCCCGTGCACGTGATCGTGCCGCCGCTCGGGTTCGTGTGCGGAAACACCGAGACGCTCAGTCCGTAGACGTTGCTCGCGTTGGCGGCGCCCGCGACCACGGCGAAGACGAGCGTGCCGGCGTTCTGCATCGTCAGGAAGAACGCGGCCGCGTCGGCGCCGCTGTTCGCGCCGCCGGGCCCAGTGTCCCAGACGACGGCGCCGCCCGCGCCGATCGGCGTGATGCCCTGAATGTCGATCTGCGGCGTGAACGCGCTGCCGTCGGGCCCGGAGTCGACAGCGATGAACACCGTGTCGCCAGCGCTGAGCGCGATGCTGAAGAAGTCGGTCGCGTCGTTCTGGTTGCCGGCGCCGCCGAGCACGCCGCTGACCCAAGCGCCGCCAGATGCGATCGTATTTCCCGGCGAGGCGTCGTTGTTCTCGGTCTCACTCGTCTGCGCGCCGCTCTGCATCTGCCAGTAGAGCTCGTAGTCGAGGACCATGGCGCCGGACGCCGTGCCGTGACCGACGCAGAGGTAGTGCGTCCCTGTCGCCGTCACCGTGGATCCTGCGAGCACCGCGCCGTTGTCACCGAAGATGCCGTCGTCGTTGTCGTTCTCGATGAGCGTCGTGCCGTTCGGGCCGTAGAACGAGAGCTGCGGGTTGTCGAAGCCGGTCGGGCTGTAGCTCGTCGACACTGCGGCGTAGAGCACGTCGCCGGTCACGCCCGATACGCCGAAGCAATCGATGTCGTACTCGCCGCGATCGTAGAGCGAGCCGCGAACGACGCCCTTCGTGCCTTGGATCATTTGCACGGGTGCCGAGAGCCCGGGCGCACCTGTCGCGCCGGTCGTGCCGGTGAGGCCGGTCGGCCCGTTGGGCTCGAACTCCTCGACGATGTTGGCGCCCGCAAAGGCAGGCGAAGCCGTTGCGAGCGCGGCCGCGAACAAAAAGCCCGAGAGCTTTATTTGCCTGCCCATGGCCCTACTCCTCGTCCTCAGTCCGGTCCTCATGGTGGCGGACACGCGAGCGCGCCGCTGCACGCGTTGTCGAACACCACGGGGAACAGCGCCTCGACCCCGCCGCAGATCGACGGCGTCGCATCGTAACAAGCGCGCACCGCGATGGTCGCGTCGTTCACCTGACCGCTGCCGTAGCGGAGCGCGCACTGGATCGCGTGCGTCGCCTCGAGCACGTCCGGCTGATTGATGAAGTCGCCGCCGGTGATGCGCACCGCGACCGCGAAGTGGTGCATGCCGTCGGCGTTCGCGGCCCAATTGATGTTGTAGCGGCAACCCGAGGGGCCCGTCGCGCTCGTCGTGCCTGTCGGGCCGGTCACCGAGAAGCCGCTCGGCACCTTGTACGCGAAGCCCGAGACGATCGCCGACGGCCCCGACTCGAAGGTCTTCGCCGGGTTCAGCGACGTCACTTCATAGAAGTGATTCACGCCGTTGACGATGCCGCTCGTGTCTTGAAAGTTGAGGACCGTGAGCGGCACCGGCGTCACGCTCGTCAGGTTGCCGTCCTTGTAGACTTTGTAGCTCGTGTTCGTCGACGCATGCGGGGGCGGCTGCCAGGTGATCGTCAGGCTGCCGCTCGCGGCAGTGATACCGGGATTCTGCGGCGGCTCGATCTGCTGCGGCGTGGCGGTCGCTTCGAGCGACGCCGGGCCATCGCCGTCGGCGTTGTTGCCCTTGACGATGTAATACTGGGCGGTGCCGTTCGTGAGCCCGCCGTGCGTGTACGAAGGCGACGTCACCTGCGTGAGCGCCGTGTACGGACCGCCCGGCGTCGACGAGCGCAAGACTTTATATAGTGTCGCACCGGCGACCGGCGCCCAGGTGAGGTCGACCTCGGTGTCACCCGGGTGCGCGGTGAGCCCGCTTGGCGCGGCCGGCGGATTGAGCACGAGGACGACCGGAAGCAAGTCGCCGACGAAGCCGCGGCTGAAGTGATCGACGGTCGCCGTGAAGGTGGTGCCGAGGAGCAGTCCGTCGACCTCGTCGAAGGTGTTCGGATCGTTCAAACGCGACCAGTAGAACTTGCCGTTCGTGGCGTCGCCGGTGAGCTCGATCTCGACGATGAGCGGCGACGAAAACACGAGGCCCTCGGGCTCGAACGCCCACACTTTCGAGAACAGCTTGTAGCCGGGGATCGTGTCGTCGGTTTGGCGCACGGTGATGAGTGTGCTCGCGGTCAACGCTCCCGGCGGCAAGGTGGCGCCGCTGCTGCCGAGCTTCACCTCGCCGCCGTTGCCGTCGAGGGTCTTGCTGATCGTCGTCGGCATCGCGATCATCTCGGTCGGTCCGACGGGGCCTGTCGGGCCGGTGCTCGTCTCGCCGGTCGTGCCAGTCGTGCCGGTGCCGTTATTGTTGTTGTTCGCCGATGGTGGCCCGCACGCGGCAACGATGAATAAGGAAGCGACGAGTGAACGGTACATCTTCTACCCGCCTCTCGGTATGCAGCGACCCGAATTCGGATCGCAGAAGAAGTCTTGCGGACACGCCGGATTGCACGGGATGCCGCCGGACACGCAGCTGCCCGTGCTCGGATCGAAGGTCTCGCCGGCGGGGCAACACGCGAGCGCCGGTGTGCGCAGCGACGCGTCGGTGCCGCACTCGGCGATGCTGACGCCCGGCGGGCACAACGGCTGACACTGGCGGCTTGCGTTACAGAACGAGCACACCGGGCAGTCGCCGCAGACGCCGCCGGGGCAGCTGCACTCGGGCGGCGCTTCGCAGGTGCCGGACGAGCCGAGGTTGTCCGAGATGCAGTCGAAGCGCGGCAGACAGCTCTCGCCTTGGCACGGGATCGGCGCGCAGATCGTCCCAATCGGGCACGGCGCCGGATCGCCCGGATCCGGCGGACACTTGCCACCGCACCAACACGGCTGCGGCTCGCCGCTCGGCTGCGGTGCCACGCACTTCGCCGTCGGCAGGCAGCTCTCGCCGCTGCACGGGAAGCTCACGCAGATCTTGCCCGTCGCGCATTGCTTCTGATCGCCGCAGCAGTCGTCGGGATCGGCGGTGACGGCGCACGCGGTGCCGTTGTTCGTGACGCCCTGATCGGTGATGCACACGGTGAGCGGCGGCACCGGGCACTGCGTGCCGACGCAAGGCATCTTCACCGCCACGGTGTGGTCGGGGCACGGCTGGCACTTCGGTCCTTGCGCCGTCGTCGAGCAGAGCGCGCAGCTGCCGTCGCACGCGCTCGCCGGCCGGCACGTGCTCGTCGTGAAGTCGCACACTTGGCACGGCGGACAGGTCGGACACGACGGCGGCTGGCACTCGAAGCGCGGCGTCGCCGTGCAGCACTCGGGCCGCGCCGTCGAGCACGTACAGATCGCGCACGCGTCGCCGATCGCGCAGTCGTTTTCGCACGGCCGCTTCCACACGCGGTACGACACGTAGACGACGGCGTCTCTGTTCTGCGTCACTTGGTTCGACAGATCCATCGCGTCCTTGGCGAAGAACGCGATGGTGTTCGTCGACGCGTTGTAGTCGAAGCCGCTCTGCGTCGATCGCTTCAACAGGCGCAGCTTGCCGCTCTTGTCCATCACGGCGACGCGCAAGGTCGACGAGATCGGCGCGCCGCGCAGGCGATAGGGCGAGCCGATGCCCTGCGCTTCGACGATGATCTGCTCGAGGAAGTCGGCGTAGCTAGGATCGTTCATGCCGGGCGCGGGACAGATGTTGGCGAAGGCGCCGCCCGATGCGAGCGCGAGATCACGCAAGGCGAGGCCGTCGCCGCCAGGGTGCGTCGAGCCGCAGGCGCCGGGCGAGCCGCCTTGCTGCCCTTGCTGGCGGGTGATCGCGTAGACCGGCCCGAGCGGCAAGACGAGGTTGCCGACGCCGAGCGTGGCCGCCGGCCGCGGATAGCGCCGCGGGTCATCGTTCGGCACCGGCGCCGTCGGCGTGATGACGTCGGTCGGGCTGCACATGCCGGTGAAGAAGTCGACGTACTGGCGCTCGCGCAAGTAGCGCATGCACGGCTGGCAGTCGCCGCCGCAGCCGCAGTTGACGCCGGTCGCCGCCATGCCGGTCAGCGTGTAGTTGAGCCAGTCCGGCGGCACGCGGTTCGGGCCCATCGTCTGCTCGGTGGCGCTCGCGCCGTTTTCGTTGCCGGTATACGCGGCCGTGTAGAAGCCGTCGAAGCGGCGGCTCGAGGTGGGGCCGGCCGAGCAGAACGGCGTGTCGGCGATGCCGTTCGGCGCCGGACATTGCAAGAGCACGTCGGCGTCCGGCATCGGATCGCCCACCGGCGTCACCGGTGCGACGCAGTAGCTGCCGTTCACCTTGTCTTCGCGCAGGAGCTTGCCTTGCTCGATGTAGCGGCGCGCCGCCGGGATGCTGTAGCTCGCGATCGGCGCGACTTCGGCGGCGCGATCGAGCGCGTTCGCGAAGCACGTCTCGCAGTAGTTGCTGGTGCAGCCGGCGTCGCCGTTCAAACTGCAGCGCGCGGGTGGCAGCGGCGTCTCGTCGCGCGTCGAGGTGTCGTTTCTGAACTTCGTGCCGAAGTCCTCTTCGTCGGACAGGAAGATGGTGATGAGCGGCGCATCGGGGCGCAACGTCGTCCGCGTGCCCGTTCGGCCTGGCGCGGTCGCCCGCTCGACGGCGCGCTTCGCCGCTTGCATCATGCTCTCGACGCCCGATCCGTTGCGCGCACGCGGCGACCACACGAAGTTCGAGCCGGGCAGCTCGTCGCCCGTGCAGTCGCGGTTCATCTGCACGACGAGCATGTCGGCGTTTCGGACGAGCAGGTTGGCGCCGTCGCGCCGCGGGTTCTGCAGGTCCACGCCAGAGAAGCCCGGAGGCCAGAGGAAGCCGCGCGTGCCCCAGAGCTCGATCGGCCCGCGGTCCGGGGGCGTGAACGGCGGCAGCGGCGCGCTGTCGAGCACCTTGCCGCAGAGATAGTCGTTGAAGTGACGCATGCGCTGCGCCTGCGTCGGGTTCATGCCGCTCGTCGGATAGCGCGGCACGGTCGTGCCCCAGCCGGCCATGCCGACCTCGGCGAAGCGCGGAAAGTCGTAGCAGCGCAAGGTGTCGTTGCCTTCGAAGTTGGTGCCGAAGTTCGCGCTGTTGAGATCGCCCGTGTCGAAGTCGTCGCCGCCGGCGAAGTTGTTGCCGCCGGTGTACGGCGCCGGCACCGGGGTGCCCGCCGGCAACGAGCAGCACGCCGTCAGGTACGTCAGCGGGTTCGCCATGTTGTTGTTGGTGCTGAACGCGCAGCAGTACGGCGACTTCAGCGGGTTCGTCGGGCTATAGGTGTCCGAGTACTCGCAGGCTTGCACATCGCCGAAGTTGTCGTACGCCGTGTGCTGATAGGCGGCGAACGCGTCGGCGTCGGTCGGCGGCGCGGCGGGGACGAGCTTCGGATAGTCGTCGCCGCTCGTCGACGCGTAGGGCACGTAGGCGTCGAGCAGCGCGTTTTGCACCGGCGGCGTGTCGCGGCCGCCGCCCATGTTGCTCGTGGTCATGCCGATGCGCCAGTCGAGGTTCTCCGAGTTGTTGCGCAGCTTGAAGGCGATGTCGCGACCGCCTTGCTGAATCGCGATGATGTTCTTCTGCATCGACGCCGAGTCGTCGATGACGACGAGGAAGTCCGCCTTCGCGGTGCGCGGATCGAAAGGATCGCAGCCGCGCCCGACCCCGGCTTGGTAGCGCGAGAGCGCCGTGCCGTTGGCGAGATCGTCCATCGGCGTCGTCGCGATCTCGTTGCGCTCCTTGCAGTCGGCGCGTTGATCGCCGCTGAGCGCCGCGCAGTTCTGATCAAGCGCCGTGATCGCCCAGATCGCGCCGTACTCGGCGATCGTCTCGAGCGTGGAGCCGGAGGGCGTGAACACGCGCTCCTTCACGAGACGCTTGTAGAATGAAATGCGCAGCTCGGCGACCGGGCCCTTGAAGTACGCGCTCGGCAGCGCCAAGTCGTTGACGAAGTTGTTGCCGCCGATGAGCGCGCTGCCGACGAGCCGCGACACGAGCGCGCTCTCGACTGGCGTGCCGTCGCTTCGGCGCACGAGGTAGCGATCGGTCGCGCGGCGCACCACGGTGCCTGCTGGGTTGCCCGTGACGACTTCGTCATCGTGCCCGACGACGTTGCCGCCGGCGGTGCGCGTGAGCAAGAAGCCGACGGGTGAGAGCCGGGCAGCCAAGCGCAACGCGGCGTCGGCGGCGAGGTCGCTCGGCAACAGGCCGCTGCTCGCCGCCACCGGCCCGGTGCTGGTGCCGTCGACGACGAGCACGCGCGGGTCATCCATGATGACCTCGGGCGATCCCAGCTGCACGGTGCCCAAGCGCATGATGCCGCCGAACACGCTGCGGATCGCTTCGGGCCCGGGCGCCGCCGGCAAGCTTTGGAACACGTGGCCGATCGGCGTGCCTTGGTACGTCGACTCGCCAAACTCGTAGAGCGGGATCGGCACCCCTGACGGGCCGCGCTGCGCGACGAGCGCGACGTTGTAGTCGTTCGGCTCCGAGCGCACGAGGATCACCGGGCGGATGTTGCCCTCGGCGCAGATCAGGGCTTGGCCCACTTTGCGCGCACGCTTGCACGGCGCGTCTTCTCGACACGCGTCGACGTCGTTCGAGCAGTCGTTGCCGTCACCGCCGCAGAAGTTCGCCGGCGCCACGCTGACCGCGCAGGTGTCGCACTTCCTCACGTCGCGGGCGGTGCAGGCGTCCATCCCGAGCGTGCAGACGGCGGACGTCGGATCGCCGATGACCGGCGGAAGGATCGCGTCGGGCACGCAAGGGTTCGACTCCTGCGGCCCTTTGCAGCCGTCGGCGTTCTCGTCCTCTCCCGTGTCGACGCCGTTGATCGTCTCGAAGCCGTCGACGTAGCCGTCGCCGTCGCTGTCGCGCACGACCGGATCGGTGCAGGTCGCGGTCAGGTATTGCGGCAGCGGTCCGCACGCGAGCGGCACGCACTCCTGCGTCGCCGGATCGAAGCGCAGGCGGACGTCGGTCTCGACGCCGTCGGGCAAGCCGTCTTCGTCGCTGTCCGGGCGGAAGGGATCGGTGCCGGTCGTCTGCTCGAAGGGATCCAGCAGGCAGTCGTTGTCGGGATCGGCGCGGCGCGCGTCGGTCTCGTCGAGCGCAGCGTCGATGAGGCCATTGCCGTTCTTGTCTTCGGCGCCGTCGAGCAAGAGATCGCCGTCGCTGTCGTTGTCGAAGGCGCAGCTCTCGTCGGACGCGCGCGGGATGTCGCGCGCCGGCGGCAGTTGGCAGATGCCGTCGCCGTTTCTATCCTCGACGCCGTCGTTCAAGCCGTCGCCGTCGGTGTCGCGCTTCCTCGGATCGCTCTCGAAGGGCTGGCGGCGGCCGTCGCGCCAGAAGCCGCAGATGCAGCGGATGGTGCCGCTGTTCGGCATGCCGCTGCAGGCCGGCGGGTTCGCGTTCGTGGTCAAGCAACCGCCCGAGTCCTCGACGCCGTCCGGGATGCCATCGTCGTCGGTGTCGATGCGGCTCGGATCGGTCTCGGTGACGGCGTCGTAGTTGCCGTCGCGGTTGATGTCTTCGATGCCGTCTTTGAGGCCGTCGTCGTCGGAGTCCGACTCGCGCGGGTTCGTCTCGCGGCTGCCGACGAGGCCGTCGGCGTTCTTGTCTTCGATGCCGTCCGAGAGGCCGTCGTTGTCCGAGTCGACCTTCCACGGATACGTCTGATCGTCGGCGTTTCCCGGCACGCCGTCTTTTCCGGCGAAGCCGTAGAACGCGAAGTCCGCCGGATCCGACTCGTAGATCTTCAGCTCGACGGTGTCCGAGAGGCCGTCGCCGTCGCTGTCGAGCGCGGAAGGCTTCGTCTCGCACGGCGGCCCGAGCGGATCTTCGGGGCAATCCCAGATGCCGTTCTGATTGCGATCTTCGACGCCGTCCGGGATGCCGTCGTCGTCGTCGTCCATGCGCGCGGCGCTCGCTTCGCCGAGATCGGCGACGCCGTTCTTGTTGGTGTCCTCGACGCCGTCCGGGATGCCGTCGCTGTCGCTGTCGTCGTCGGTGGGGCTCGACTCCGGCGGGAAGCTGCCGACGGCGCCGTCGTGATCGCGATCCTCGCAGCCGTCCAAGATGCCATCGCTGTCGGTGTCCGGATCGTGCAGATCGCAAAAGTCGGTGCCGCCGTCGTAGCTGCCGTTGCCATTCGTGTCTTCGACATTGTCGGGCTCGCAGTCGCCATCGAGATCGGAGGGCTGCGTCACGCACACGCACTCGCCGAGGGTCAGCGCCGGACCCGTGCCTGCCGTGAGGCCGGTCAACCCGGTGGCGCCGGTCGTCGACGTCGGGCCGCTCGCGCCGCCTTTTCCCGTGTACTTCGCGTCGCCCTCTTGGCGCGGACGACAACCGTGCAACGCCAGAATCAGCGCCGCCGCCGCGATCCAACGCAGGCTGTGTATGCGCTCAGTGCACATTCGGATCGTAGTCGTTCATGTCGCAGGGGTTGGAGCTCGGCATGCCGCTGCACCAGTCGAGCGTCCGGCCACAGTCAGAGTTGCAATCCATGTAGCCGTCGAAGTCGGCGTCGTAGGGCGAGATGCCTTCCTTACCGAAGCAGCAGTTCAAGTTCTGCGCGGTGCAATAGGGTGAAGTCGCCGGGGTCGCCTGATAGCCCGGCGCCGCCTGGACCGGGCAGTTCGTCGAGATACACTGGCCGGTCGACGGATCGCAGGTCGAGCCGAAGTCGCAGCCACCGCAAGTCGGGTCGATGACACAGCTGCCAACGCACGCATCGCACACTTGGCCCGGAGGACAAGACGAAGGCGTACAAGTCGACGGCGTCCGGCACGTGCCGCACTTACACGAGGTCGGCGTTTGATCGCAGACGGTGCCGTTCTGACAGCTGCTGCAGAAGCCGCCGACGCACTGCTGGTTCGGCCCGCACGAGCCCGGCGCGCCGCTGCACGCTTTGCCGATCCCGCAAGCCGTGTCGCACTTGCATTGGCCACAGGTGAGCGAGGTCGGATCCATGTTGTCGCAGACCGAGCCCTGCGGGCATGGCGGCGTCGCGCCACCGCAGCTCGCGTCGCACACGCAGGTGCCGGAGACGCACTGTTGGCCGAACGGGCAATCGTTGTTGTCTTGGCACGGCGGGGGCACGCACGAGCCGCACGTCGCGCCACTCTGGCTGCAGACGTAGGTGCCGGTGCAACCCGTCGGCGAGCAGCCGGGGCCGGTGCAGCTCCGGCACGTTTGATCGCACGCGCAGGCGCCGCAGGTCGTGCCGAGCGGATCGCAGTAGGTGCCGGACGGACAGCCGCCCGTCGGGCACTGCGGGCACTTGCAGGTGCCGCACTGGCCGCCGCTCGTGTCGGCGACGTCGCAAATCTCGCCCGCGCCGCAGGCGCCGTCGCAATCCGCTTGGCAGGTGCAGATGCCGGTCTGCGGATTACAGACGCCGCCGTTCGGGCAACCGCCGCAGGTTGGGTCGGTGTCGCACTGGCCGGTTGGCACGCAGCGGCCGCCGACGCCGATCGGCGGGTTGCCGGACACCGGGCAGCCGTTGGCGAGCGGACAGTTCCAGGTGCAACCGGCGACGTCGTCGCAGTCGCTCGGGTTGCGCGCCTCGGCGCAGTAGTCGATCTCGCAGCGTGAGAGCGCCTCGTTCCAGAAGCAGTCCGGGTTGCCCTCGCAGCCGAGCTCGCTGAACAGGGTCATACACTCGTGCTCGCAGCGCGCGGGCGGACCGTTGTTCCAATGGCAGTTGAGGAGCGAGGAGACCTGCGGCGTCTCGCAAGTGCCTTGGCTCGCCGCGGCACAGAAGTCGGCGTAATTGATCGCGCAGACGTCGCCCGGCGTGGCGCACTGGCACGTGTTGCCAGGAGGCGGCGGCGCCAGGCCTTGGGCGCACGGGCACGCCGGCGAGCCGCCCGGCGTCTCGTCGACCCAGTAACGATACGAGACGATGATGTCGCCGTTGTTCTTCGGCCGCGCGGTGCCGTAGAAGACGATCGACTTGAAGGTGGCGTTGTAGTCGAAGCCGTTCTCGCGCGAGCGCGTCACTTCCTTCATCTCGGTGCCGGCGGCGTCGCAGTTCGGATAGGTGCCCGGCGTCTTGCACACTTCGACCGCGACCTTGATCGTCGCGCTGATCGGCTGGCCCGGGCCCGACAAGCGGTAGGGCGACGCTTGCCCGAGCACCTGCAGCACGATCGAGTCGATCGTCGGCCGCAAGCTCGACGGGCAGATCGTGCCCCACCCGCCGCCGGTGCCTTCGGCCACGTTGATGATCGTGTTGTTCGGATCGGCCTGGTTGCCGGAGTCGTTGCAGCCGCCGTTGCCGACGCCGGCCCCGAGCGCTTCGTCCGCTTTGTCGCCGGTGATCGCGAAGACGGTGATGCCGCGCGCCTGCATGAAGCGGAGGTAGCTCTGCATGCGCGCGCGACGCAGCGCACCGCCCGCCGTCGCTGGATCGTAGTCGAGGATGCCTTGGTTGTAGCCGAGCCACTCGCAGCCGCCGTCGAGATCGCGATCCTTGTTGAAGCACTCTTCTTCGTCGGTCACCGCCACGAGCACGCGGCCGACCGTTTGATCGTCGCGGAAGCTGCGGAAGGGTGATGGCTTGCACGTGCTCGAGCCGGCGTCCCAAGCGCAGATCGCCTCGCCCGCGATCGAGCCCATCGCGTTACACGCCGCCAAGGTCGTGACGCTGTGGCAGAGGCTCAGGCGCTTGCCGAGCTGCGGCCGGCACACGCCGCCGACGACTTCGCAGCCCGGGGCGAGCAGCGAGGTGCAGCTTCCGGGCGCGATGCGATAGCAGCCTTCGTAGTTCTCCGGCTTCGACGCGCAGGCGCCGGTGCAGACGCCGCTGAAGGTGCCGCAGGCGCCGCCCAAGCCCGCGCACGGAAACGGCATGCGCGGCAAGCAGCGCTGATACGACGGGCTCCACTCGCACGCGTTCGGCTCCGGTTGATCTTGCGGCATCGTGACGGCGTCGTTGCAGTAGCTGCCGGTCCACGTGCAACCCGCGGTCATCGGGCAGGTCGTCGCGTTCTTCGTGAAGCAGATGTTCGTCACGCAGTCGGTGGCGGCTGCGTGATAGGTGCAGCCCGGGAGCTGGCCGCAGATCGCGGCGCTCGCTTTGTTGAGCTCGCAGATCTCGCGGCCGTCGCACGAGACTGCGTCGGTGCCGACGTCGCAGCGGCTCTCCATGCACGTCCCGGAGAAGAAGGCGCAGCCGGTCGTCGCCGCGCACGCGACGGGATCGGTGCCGATGGTCGAGCACTTGTCGCTGGCGCCGGCCCGGTAGAGCTGCCACATCGTCGCTTGCATCGAGAACTCGCGGCCGGAGCCGTTCGAGTCGGGCGGCAAGCGTGTCTGGAAGTACGAGACAGCGTTACACGCGTTGGTCGTGCGGTCGACGGTGGCCGGGCCAACGCACTCGCCTTGAATCTTGCCGGTGAAGTGGTTGGTCGCGCCGGCGGTCGGTGCGCCGCCCGTCCAGGTGGCCGGCAGCGCACCGTTGATGCCGATGTCGACCTGGCGCGCGTCGCCGAGGTTCGGATCCCAGCCGGCGATGCTCTCGTCGGTCGCGATGCTCGCCAAGCGATAGTCCGACTCCGAGGCGTCGACCAAGCTCGCGAAGGCCTGGGCGCCGTTCTTCACCTCGGTGATCTCGCTGCCCATCGAGCCCGAGTCGTCGATCGTCCACAGGAAGTCGAACTTGGCGATCTTCTGCGTGAAGGTCTCGCACGCGGTCGCCAGGCCGTCACCGTACTGGGTGACCGCGCTGCCGTCGGTGATGTTGTCGGCGAAAAACACCGGCAGTTGGTACGGCCGATTCTCTTTGCACTTGCTGTTGAGCGCGTCCCACTTGCAGCGGCCGCTCGAGCCCGAAACGCAGGTGCCGCCGGCTCCGGCCGCGGTGAAGGTGTCGCAGTAACCCGCGCGATCCTTGCACGACGTCCGCCAACCGCAGCCATCGCGTGCGTCGCACTCGCCCTGCGTGTCGCTGTCGACGTCGCCGCAGGCCGGCACGTACGAGAACGAGCGCTCGAGATCGTCGTTGCCGGTCGCGACGATGGCGCCGACGATGATCACGCTGCCGTTCTCCATCGTCGGATCGACGGTGCCGCTCGTCGCCGTGTCGAAGCGGTAGAGCGTCTGCACCTCGAGGATGAAGTCGCGCACGAGCAAGCCGCCCTCGGCGTTGTTCGACAGGCTCGCCTCGGTAGGGAAGCCGGTGACGGTGCCGTCGAGCACCTTGACGATGCGATCGCGCATCACGCTGTTCCAGCGATCGGCGCTCGTGCGAATGCGGTAGCGCGAGACGACGACGCCGAAGTGCGTCTGCATGCCCGGCGGGCCGACGCCGTCGGCGCTCGCGAAGCTGCGCGTCAGGATGAGGGTGAAGCCGTTCGCCGCCAAGGTGAGCTGCGTACCGCTGCTCGCCGCGCGCCACGCGTTGCGATCGGCGACTTCTTGCGCCACCGCCTTGTTGATCAGCTTCTGGGTGACGTCCGTGTTGCCGTTGTCGGTCATGATCGCGGCGTTCGCCGGACGTTTCTGCAAGATGAAGCCGGCGACCCCGTTCGAGCCGGTCATCAGGACGTTCATGCCGGCGTCGTAGACGTTGTCGTTGATCAAGAGCCCGACCGTGTCGTTGTTGCGGCGCAGCTGGCGGGTCACGCCGAAGCTCTGCTCGAGCGCGATCTCGTAGTCAGCGGGCTGCGAGGTGAAGATGTTCACCGGCTTCAAGTTCGCCGCCGAGCACGCCACGAAGAGGCCGTCCGATTGATCGTTCGTGCCGTCGAGATCGCTGTCCGGGTGCGTGCGCGAGGTCTCGGCGAAGTAGCACTTCTGCCCGGGCGCGCCGGAGTCGCAGCCGGGGTTCCAATAGTGGCCGGCGCCGTCGTCGAAGCCCGGCGGCGTCATGATGCCGCCAATGAGCGACTGCGTGCACGAAGCGGCCGGCGGCGACGGCCGCAGGTCCGGCACGCGGTTGCCCATGTTGTCGATCGAGCAGTCGACGACGCCGTCGCCGTCGACATCCTCGTCGCTGTCGTTGACGCCGTCGCCGTCCGAGTCTGGGTCGCGGTAGTCTGGGATCGTGTCGGCGACGAGCGGACCGACGACGCCGTTGTCGTGGTTCGCCGGGACGAGCGGATTGACGTTGCCGCCGTCGGTCGCCGGGCGCCACGGCCGCACGCGCGTTTCGACGTTGTCCGGCACGCCGTCGTCGTCCGAGTCGAGATCGCGGTAGTCCGGGTTGCCGTCGAGATCGGTGTCGACGAGCCCGGCGATCGTCGTGACGGTGCCGGTCGAACAGTTCGGGTTCAGCCGCCCTTCGCAGGCGTCATTGATCATGTCGTTGTCGGAGTCGGGGTCGATGTAGTCGAACTTCGGGTTCCCATCGCACGGGCCGCCGACGACCTTGTCGTTGTCGGTGTTCACCGGGATCGACACCGGGTCGCCCATGTTCGCGCTGTTGACGCGCGCTTCGACGCCGTCTTCGATGCCGTCCGAGTCCGAGTCCTTCGACTGCGGATTGCCGCAGGTCGCGATCTCCAAGCGATCGAAAAGGCCGTCGCCGTCGTTGTCGGGATCGAGCGCGTCTGGGATGAGATCGCCGTCGGTGTCCGTCGAGTCGGTGTCGAGCACGCCGTCGCCCGGATTCGGCGGGACCGTGCTGCCCCCCGTGTCGTCGTTGTCCTGCGCGCCTTCGGCGGCGTCGCTCCTGCCGTCGCAGTCCGAGTCGCGGCAGTTGAGATCGTTGAACGCGCAAGCGCCCGCGCCGATCTTGCACGCCGGCGAGCACTGGCCGCTGACGCAGACGAAGCCGCCCGGGCACGCGCCGGTCAAGTGCGCGGCGCCGCGCGGGCCGGTCGCGTCGTCGCACACGGCGATGCACGCGCCGTCTGGGCCGGCGGGGACGTTGGCCACGCAGATGTCGGCGATGACGCCCGGCGAAAACTCGGGGCACGGCGAGGTCGGGCGGCCGGCGCCGCATGGCACCACGGTGCAGACCTCGGACACGCAGGTGAAGCCCGGCGCGCACTGGCCTTGCGGCGACGTGAGCCCAGCGTCACCCGCGTCGGGGCCGCAGTTCTTGCGCACGCACTGGCCGTGCAAAGACGGATTGCACGCGAGCTGACCGCCCGGCGCTTCGTTCGATCCGTTGCAGCAGATGCGCCCGGATCCGCTCGCGCACGGTCCCGTCTGGTTCGCGAGCGTGCACGGCAGCGCGATGCACGTGACGCCGCTCGGCGTCGTCGCGCAGCCTTGGCCGGACGGACATTCGCCGCCGGGATAGAGCGGCCCGCACGCCGGTGTGTCGCAAACGCCGCTGATGCACACCTCGCCCGGGGTCGTGCAGCGGCCGTCCGGCGCAAACGGTGGGTTCGCACCGCAGCGCGGACGCATGCACACGTCGAGGACGGTGTCGCACTCGTCCGGTGCGCAGAACGCCGCGGGATCCGCCTGATCGCGGCAGCCGGAGAGACGACAGCTGCCGCTGATGCAGCGCTCGCCGTTCGGACAGGTGCCGTTCGGCTCGTCGACGCTGCAGGTGATCGGCGCGCAGGTGCCGGCGCTGCAGAACTGGCCGAGCGGGCAACTGCCGTTCGGCACGTTCTCTGAGCAGGTGGGCGTGACGCAGGCGCCGCGATCGCAAATGAGCGCCGCGTTGCTGCAGACGCCGGTCGGGTGCACGGGATCGCACGGCATCTGGACGCACATGAAGCTCGTGCAGACGCGATCTTGCGGGCAGAGCAGGCCGCCGTTCTCGCACGACGTCGGCACGCACTGGCCGTCGCGGCAGACTTCGCCGTTGCCGCACAGGCCCGTCGGCAAGTCCGGCGAGCACTGGTTCAACGGCGTCAAATCGATGCAGTCGCCCGCTTGGCACGCAGACCCCGCCGGGCAAAGGCCGTTCGGGCGGTTCGGGCCGCACACATTATTGTCGCCAATCGGCGTGCAGGTGCCGGCGATGCACACGGAATCCGCCGGGCAGCGGCCGGTCGGGTTCGGCGGCGAGCACGCGTCGGGCGGGGCCGGGCCAAAGCAAGCGCCCTGCACGCACACTTGCCACGACGGGCAGTTGCCGGCCGGCGTCGCGGGGGCGCAGAGCGGCGCCGTCACCGGAACGCAGGTGCCGCCGCTACAGACTTGGCTGCCGGTGCAGTAGCCGCCGAAGCTCGACGGTCCGCAGAAGAGCGTGCCGTCGTCGCGATAGCAGCTGCCGCCGATGCAGCTCTCGCCGCCGGGGCAGAGGCCGCTCGGGTGCGATGCACCGCACGCTTGGTCGGCCGGGATCGGCGTGCAGGCACCGCCGACGCACGCTTGGCGATCGGGACAAAACCCGTTCGTCGCGGGGCCGCACGCCGGCATCTCTTCACCGTCGACGAAGCAGATGCCGCCTTGGCATTCGCGCGCAGGCGTGCCGCACTCGCCGCCCTGGGAATTCGGATTGCACGGCGTCTTGCCGCTGCCTTGGGTCGATCCATCGTCGCCGCCGCCGCCCCACAGGCAAGTGCCTTCGAAGCACGCAAAGCCGGTGTTGCACGTGATGTTCTTACAGGCCTCGCTCTGTTCGTCCGTCTGACCGGCAGGTCCCCGCGGCACACATCCGCGGCATCCGCCGGCGATGAGCGCGAAAGCTGCGGCGAGATAGAGGACCGCGAATGGACGATTACTGTCGCGGGTTGAAGCCGGACGCTCACCTCGCAAGGCAGTCTTCACAGCAGCAGCGCCTCATCTCGGAGGACAATCTCGTACGGGTGGGAGCGTATCCGCGGAGGTCTGAATTTTCTAATTTTTCACCGGCGCCTGCTGAGCTCTTTGCTAGGCGGCGCGCGCGTCATGCTGGCGCCCGAGGCCGAGCTCTGCTTAGGTGCTCAGCCTGGAGGGAGCGCAGCATGTCACGATCCATGGGTCCCGAAGCGAATGTGCCGGCAACGACCGGCGGTAAACGCATCACTTTTCCCGGCATCAGCTCGCGCGCGTTCGAGCACCCAGCCGATCGCGCGGCGCTCGCCAGCCTGCGCAAAGTGCCGGGCTTCGACATCGTGCTGCGCAAGCTCATCGGCCTCATCGGCGAGCGCAGCCTGCGCTACCTGTTCTTGGGCAGCGCCGTGCGCGTGGGGCCGAAGCAGTATCCGCTGATCAACAAGGTGTACGAAGAGGCGCTCGAGACGCTCGACATGAAGGAGCGGCCCGAGCTCTACATCTCGCAGACGCCCTTCGTGAACGCCGGCGCCGTCGGCGTCGACAAGCCGTTCATCACGCTGAACTCGGGCACCGTGCAGCTGATGAACGAAGAGGAAGTGCGCTTCATCTTGGGCCACGAGCTCGGGCACATCCTGTCCGACCATGTGCTCTACAAGACGATGCTCGCGATCCTGATGCGCATCGGCATCAACTCGTTCGGCATCCCGTTTGGCGGCGTCGCCATGTTCGCGGTGCTCGCGGCGCTCACCGAGTGGCACAGAAAGAGCGAGGTGTCGTGTGACCGCGCCGGCCTGCTCGTCGTGCAAGACAAGGACGTCGCCTACAACACGCTGATGAAGATGGCCGGCGGCACCAGCGCCACGCAGACGAACGTCGACGAGTTCATCAAGCAGGCCGAAGAGTACGAGGCCGGCGGCAACGTGCTCGACAGCGTGATCAAGCTGATGAACTTGCTCGGCCGCGGGCATCCGTTGAGCGCGCTGCGCGTCCTCGAGCTGCGCCGCTTCGCCGAGGGGCCGGAGTACAAGAAGATCCTGAGCGGCGACTACCCGAAGCGCGACGATGATCCGAAGGCGAGCATCTACAGCGAGTTCAAGGACGGCGCGAAGACGTACCAAAAGGCGTACGCCGAATCGAAGGATCCGTTGGTCATGTTCCTGCGTGAGCTCGGCAACGATCTCAGCGACTCGGCCGGCAAGGCGTGGGACGAGCTCAAGAAGCAATTCGGGAAGGACTGATAGTCCACGCACGTTGAGGCGTTCGCGGACGACACCCGGTTCTACTCACGGAAAATCGTGAGACGGGTTCGTATGCAAGGCGCGACGAAGTGAGCAGCGCAGGCGTAGCGGAGCTTCGCTGAGCAGCGGAACGAGGAAGCAACGCAGCAGACGGGCCCGTATCGCGATTTTACGTAGGATTATCCGCCGTGTCGTCGCGCTGCGAAGGATGCTGCGGACGGCTGAAGTCGTACTTCTTTGGATCGTCGCTGGAGTGGACGAGGTATTGGCGGCCTTCGACGTAGCCCGCGACGCCGGCGGAGCCGTCGGCCCACGCTTCGATCGTCGTCGTGCCCTTCATCGCCGGGAACTCGACCGGGATCGCGGTCGCCCACTCTTCGCCGTTCGGCTTCGAGCGCGCGATGCCGTTCTTCTCGAACTCCTTGCCGTTCGGAAGCACGATGCGGACGGAGTAGGTGTTGGTCTTCGCCCAATCTCTGGCGTCCTTTTGACCGTTGTGACCGGAGACGTTGATGCAGATCGTGCCGCGGATCGTCGCTTGCCCTGCCGGCAGCGCGTCGAGGTTCATCTCTTTGCTGAAACCCGAGCCGTACTCGAAGGCGGCGACCTTGTAGCCCTGGCCGACCTCGGGAAGGAAGATGACGTAGCCCGCTTCGTCCTTCTTGGTCTGCTTCTCCATCTCTTTGAGCGTGGCGGCGACCTTCGGGTTCTCTTTGAACTGCGAGATGTTGCTGAACTGGACCTTGGCGGCTTGCTGAGCGGTGGATGGAGGAACGCGCATGCCAACTTATCGGCTTCCGGCGCCGTGCCGTTGCGCCGGAACGCACCGGGTGTCGCTAGCGGCGTTGCTTTTGGCGTTCAACCAGCTTCTGCATCGAAAACCCGAGCTTATCCAAGAACGCCTTCTCCTGCTGCAGCACGTACTGCGACTTTGGCGAGGTGAGGCCTGGGTCGACCGCGAGGCACTCGTCGATGAGCTTCAACAGCGTCTTTTGCTGATACGCCGCGCGCTCGTCCTGGATGCGCTTTTGCTCGGCGTCGAAGCGCTTCATCTGATGCTCGAAGTCGGCGCGCGCGGCGACGACGGCGTCCAAGATGTCGCCGCCCCCCTTTTGCTGCGGCGATTGGACGGCGCTTTTGGGCGGCGGTGGCTTGCCGCTCGCGACGCCCACCGACGCGGGCTTCTGCGACGGCGCGTCCTTCATCGTCGTCTTCACCTGGCGCATGAGGTCTTCGGTGCTCCTCCCGCCGCGAAGGTTCGGGTTCATTTGCATGAGCTTGCGCAGGACGTCTTTGCTGACGCCCAAGCGCTGCTCGTCTTCGGCGGCGAGGTTGTTCCAGTCGACCGGGTCGTCGTCTTTCTTGTCGGTCATGTGCCCGCCTGTTTCTTCGCCTTCATGATCAAGATGCGCGCACGCATGCCGGCCGGGTGCGCGATCTTCGGATCGAGGGCGAGCGCTTTTTCGAGCAGCTTCGCCGCGCGATCGATGACCAAGCGATTCAAGTAGAGCTCGGCGAGGTTCACCGTCACCTCGAGATCGTCCGGAGCGGTCACGAGCGCGCGCTCGTAGGCGGCGATCGCCTCGTCGTCTTCCTCGCACTGCTGCGCGGCGGCGCCGAGCCAGCGATCCATCGCCGGCCGGTTGCCGAGCTTCTGCTGCGCGTAGCGAAAGGTCGCGAGCGCGGCCTTCGCGTCGCCCGCTTGTAGGTAGCTGCGGCCCAGGCTGACCAGGCCGCGCTCGACGGAGGCGCTGTCCATTACTTGAGGTTTGCCACGATTCCGCCGGCCGTGTCGCTGAACTTTTTGAACATGTTCGACAGCGTGGCGTGAATGCCGGTCACGGCGTCCATGTACATCTGTAAGCGGAGCTGCTGCTGCTCGCCGACTTCGCTGATCGAGTCGAGCTTGTCCTTCTCGGCTTGGATCATGCGCTCGATCTCGGCGAAGGTGCCAGTGCTGCCGCGCAGACCGGCGCGGTCGTCATCCGCTCCCGCGCCCGATCCCGTGTTGTTCGTCTCCGTTTGCTGATCCGAAGTCGTCGTGTCCGTCTCGGTCTTCGTCCCTTCTTTGTCGTCGTCGGTGTCGCCTTTGGTGTCCTTCCCTTCGGTATCGCGCGGCCCCCGCGTGCGGGGCTCATCCTTCTCGACGTCGGAGACGTCCTTCTCTTCCTTGCTGATGCGCTTTGCGGCGGCTTCGTCGCTCGTTTGCCGCGCCGACAAGGCGGCGGTCGCCGTGAAGAGCGCCGCCTTCAACGTCGCGTTCGCCGGCGCATGCAGCGCCGCGATCACGTCGTTGAAGGCTTTCGTCAGCGCGGCGAGCGACCCCGGCGACGGACTGAGCTGATGCGCTTCGCGCGCTTCTCGGCGCTGGCGTTCGAGCACCCCTTCCCGGCTGCCCCCGAGCTCGGCGGCGGTGTCTTCCAAGTAGCGCTTGAGCTTCTTCTTGTCGTCGCCGTTCGTGTGCAGGAGGTTTTTCAGCTCGTTGTTCTGGAGTCCCAAGTTTCTGACGACCGTGGCGAGCGCTTTGTACGCCTTTGAGACGCCTTGAAGCTCGCTGTTGAGCCCGAAGATTCCTGGGTCGCCGTGGCCGTCGACGAGCAGATCGGCGAGCTTCGCCGCAGTGTCGCCGCTCATCTTGCCAATGCGGCCGCCTTCCAGCCAGTTCGCCTTGATGTCGGCTTCGAACGCTTGATGAGTGTCGAACTTCATCTCCGCCAGCTGCTTCGTGAACTCGGAGCCGCCGAGCATTCCGCCGACGCTCGCGAGCTGGTCGAACTTCGCCCGCCGCGCCTCGAGCTCGGCCTTCAACTTCGCGATGCCGCGCTTCGAGTCTTCGTTCGTCGAGTTGTGCTCGATGCCGTTGACGAACATATCGAGCGTCAGGTCCTGGTAGTACATCTCTTTCAAGCGGTCGATGATCACGTCGGGCTTCAACTGCGCCTGCACCCGCGTGATGTAGGCCTCGACGATCCCGGCGTTGCGGGCGCTGTAATCGCCGCCACCGCCGCTCGCCAGCATGGTTCCGTCGTCGTACGGGGCGATCTCGGGCGGCAGCTTTGGGTTCCACAAGAAGGAGGCGAAGCTGTTGGCAACGAGCGCCATGTTTGGAAACAAACTCTTCAACAGCTCGTAGAGCGCCTGCATCTGGACGACGACGGCCGGCTTGAGCTGCCAGGCTTCGGCGAGCCGCTTCTGCTCTTCCGTCAGCGGCGGCGCGCCGCCGGTGTTGGTCGTCTCGCCGCTCTCGTTTGTGCCACCGCTTTCGTTTGGTCCGCCGGTGGTCGTCTCCGTTTCCCCGCCCCCATACTCGACGCCGCCGGCGAGCGATGTGCCGTTCAAGCCGCCGTCACCGTCGTGCTCGAAGTTGAGCCGCTCATCGAGCTTGAACTGGTCGAAGGTCACGCTTGGCGGAATGTAGTCGGGATCATCTTTCGGCAGACGCTGGCGGCGGTTGTACTCGCTGCGCAGCTGTTGGTCGGCCTTCTCCTGGATGTCCTTCATCTTGTTCATGTGCGCGCGGATCATGTCCTTCTTTTGCTTCGTGTCGCTCATCTGCTTGAGCATGTCGCGCAGATCTTGATTGGCGTCGTCGCTCGCTTGGAACATGACGATCATCGCCATCGTCTCGACGTCCATCGACGAGAAGTCGAAGCCAGAGAGCATGCCCTGCTCCATCGCGACGACGTCAGGCCCCGGGATCACGATCTCTTCGAACGCTTGCGGCGCGCCTTGGCGTTTGCCGGTGAGGATGTCGCCCGTCGATTTCATGAGCTCGGCGACTTTTGTGAGCACGACTGGCGGTGCTTGCGGTGCCTTGGCGATGATCTGGGCCGGCGGCGTCAGCGCAGCCGTGAGCACGACCATCTCGCGCACGCTCTCGAAGAGGCCTTCCTTCGCGTTCATCGCGCGCAGATCGCTCGTCACTTGCCGCAGCACGTGCCCGAACGGAACGCCTTGCTCGAACGGATGTTCGTCGGTGACGGCGCCGGCGGCCGCAGCCTTCATCCCGGGCGGCGGCTTCAGTCCGCCCTCGACGTCGGCGACGAGCGGCAAGACGTGCGTGGCGATCGCGGCGGCGACGTCGACCGCCGGGGCGAGCTCGGGCGTCACTTGCTGCCGCTGCGCCGGCGGGCGTTGTTGCGCGTTTTCAAACACGCCGGCCGGCATCGTCGGCGTCGGCGTGGCGATCGGCCCTTGCGTCAGCGGCGTTTGCACCTTCGGCGCTTTTCCCGCCTGGTCGAGCTTTTGCTCCTCGTCAGACTTGGCACGCTGAGACGGCCGCTTGTCGTTGACTTGCATGGAGGCTTCGTCCTTCTTTTCAAGTCTTCACGCAAGACGGAAAGCTGCATGGATTTTCGCGTGCGGCCCCGCGCCAGACCGAACATTCATTTCAGGTTCGCGACGATTCCACCGGCGGTGTCGCTCAGCTTCTTGAACAGGTTCGACAGGGTCGCGTGAATGCCGGTGACGGCATCCATGTACATCTGCAGGCGCAGCTGCTGCTGCTCGCCGACTTCGCTGACCGAATCGAGCTTGTCCTTCTGTTCTTGGATCATCCGCTCGATGTCCGCGAAGGTCCCGGTGCTCTGTCCCTCGCCCGCGCTGTCGCGCTTACTGGCGCGCTCGTCGCGCGTTTCGTTTTCCGGCTCGTGCTGCAGGCGCGCCGCCTGGGCCAAATCGAAGTGGATGACGGTCATCGCCACGTCGAAGCGCTGCGGCTTCCGCCACGCTTTGAGCTTCGCCAGGGCAGCGTCGATCGCCACCTTCACGTCGCCGATCGTCCCCGCGCTCTTCGGGTTTCGATCGAGGTACTCGTACTCCTTGCGCAGCGTCTCCTCCTTGAAGCGATCGATCGTCTTGTGGCCGAGCACGCGATCTTCGTGATCGGTGTCGATGACGCCGAGCAGCTCGCGTGGCGTCATACCCGTCGATTGTAAGAGCGGTACCAGCGCCTTCAGGTAGTCGGGGAACTTCGCTACGAAGGTATTGTTGCCCATCTGGTAGCTGAACCCGGACTTGCCGATGATCTGCGACCAGTCGCTGGGAAACCCGGCCCGGACGCTGCCGTTCCAGTCGGCGTAGCTATTCTTCAATGACTCCTTCCACTTCGTCGCGAGCTCATTCTCCTTGTGCGACAGCTCGGCGCCGAATTGATCGCCGAAGAGGTTCAGCGCGGCGTTCTTGAGCGTGTCGTAGATCTTCTTCTGGCCGTCGCGCAGGCGCTCGAGCTTGACGCGCACCGAGACGTCCACCTCTCCGTCCTCGAAATTCGCGAGCATCGCGGTGAGCATGACGTTCTGAAATTGGCCGCCGGTCGACGGTGGATTCCCGACGAGCTGTTGCATCACCCAGTCTTTGTTCAAGTACGTCGCCTGAATGTCCTTCAGCTGCGCGACGAACATGTTGATGTTCTTCTGTGTGTCGCCGCCGATGACGAGGGTGCCGGGGCCGTCAGGCAGGGTGAACGGGCCGAGCCCCGGGACGTCGATGGTCTGGCCCGGCTGACCGGTCAAAGAGATCCTCGTTCCGGCAACGCTGATCTCGACCCGCACCTCGGCCTGACGCGCGACGAAGTCTTTGAAGCTCGGCGTGTTGCCGCCGAACATCGCCGCCAGCATGCCGCTTCCGGACAGCGCGTCGTAGATGGCCATCGCTTCACGCGCCACGTCGGCGGGCAAGTTGTAAATGAGGGCGGCGGCCTTCACGTCGTCCGGGATGCCGGTCCAATCGTTCGCCGGCGGCGTCGGCGGCGTGCCTGTTTCGTTTGCGTCGGCGCCGCCGTTGGTGTTCTCCGTCGCGTCGGATTGCGGTGGATATTCGATGCCGTCGCCGAGGGTGGTGCCGCTGATGCCGCCTTCGTCGTCGTGGTTGAAGCTCAGCTTCTGGTCGAGCTTGAACTGATCGAAGGTGATGCTCGGCGGGACATAGTCCGGATCATCCTTCGCGAGGCGTTGGCGGCGATTGTACTCGCTGCGCAGCTGCTGGTCCGCCTTCGCCTGCATGTCCTTCATCGCGTTCATGCGCGCGCGCATCGCGTCTTTCTTGTCCTTCGTGCTCTTCATCTGCTTCAGCATCTCGCGCAGATCTTGGTTCGCGTCGTCGCTCGCTTGGAACATGACGATCATCGCCATCGTTTCGACGTCCATCGTCGAGAAATCGAAGCCGGAGAGCATCGCCCTCGTCCCTTCGATCACCTCGATCTCTTCAAACGCTTGCGGCGCGCCTTGGCGTTTGCCGGTGAGCAGGTCGCCCTGCGCTTTCAACAACTCCGCCACTTTGCGGGCGACGACCGGCGAGGGCTTCAGGGGCGTGTTCGTCATGACCTCGACCGGCGGAGTCAGCGCCGTCGTCAGCACGAGCATCTCGTGGATGCTGTCTTTGATGGCGGCGCTGGTGTTCTCTGCGCGCAGATCGTTGCTCACTTGCCGCAGCACTTGTCCGAACGGCGCGCCGCGCTCGAGCGGTTGCTCATCGACGACGGACCCGGCGCTCGCGGGTTTCATCCCCTGCGGCGGCTTCGGCCCCTCTTCGACGATCGTGACGAGCGGCAAGACGTGCGTGGTGAGCGCCGCGGAAACGTCGGCGAGCGATACGATCTCCGTCAACGCTTGCTGCGGCGCCGGCGCCGGCCGGTCGGGCGCGCGCTCGAACACCGCGGCGAGCGCTGGCGGCAACGCGATCGCGATCAGCGCGGGTACCGCTTGTGGCGCTCGCGTCAGCGGTGCGTGGTCCGATGGGTCGAGCTTTTGCGACGTGCGCTTGTCGTTCACTTTCATGATCGGTTCTTCACCGAAGAGGCAAAGCTGCATGGCTTTTTCCGGGCTATGCGCGGCCGATGTGACACGCGCACCTCCGGTCTCGATAACGCAATGCGCCACGATTTTTTCGCAGACAATCCTTGCACCGCCCTCGGCGCTCGGCGAGCGTGAGCTCCCTTTCGCAGGAGTTCCGCATGCTCGTTCGCGCCGCGCTCGCTGCTCCGCTCCTCGTCTTCATCGCTTGTAGTCCCGCGGTCACGATCGATCCTTTGCCGGCCGAGAGCCGTGAGAGCGCGATCGTCGTGACGGGCAACGCACCGCCATCGGCGAACGTCGAGATCCGCGGCGGCGCCTCGAAGGTGCTGACGCAGGCGAGCGACGCCGGCCGTTACCAAACCTACGTCGCGTTGGCGGCGGATCGCACGAACACCTTGAGCGCGCACTTGGAAGGTCAGATCGCCGACGCGCACGCGCTGAACCGCCGCGTCGTCGTGCATCGGTCGCCGGACGTGGCGCACTTCCTCGCGCAATCGAAGGACGCGCCGGCGCTGGTGCTCGCCGATCCGCGCGTCGACGGGCTCGTGGCGACGCTCGACGGCACGACGACGGCGAAGGCCGCGATCGTCGTCAGCGGCGGCGTGGCCGAGATGACTAGCGCGGCCGATGGGAGCGGCGCGTTTTCGTTGAGCGTGACCCTGAAGCAAGCCGCCGAGAGCGAGCTCGTCGTCGTCGCCCGGAGCGCGTCAGGCATCGAGAGCGCGCCGCTGAATCTGAAAGTGCGCCCGACGATGATCGCAGCGCTGCCGCCGATCCCAGCGATCGATCCGAGCCAGCCGAAGACCACGGGCAAGATCGCGAACACGATCCGCGGCCAGAGCGCGCCAGGCATGCGCGTCGTTGTCGAGCGGAACGGCGCGCCGATCGCCGAAGCGTTCGCCGACGCGTCTGGTGCGTTTGCGATCGGCGTCGAAGCGCTGCCGAACGCGACGGCGATCTTCGCAGTGAAGAGCGTGAATCACCAAGGCACGGCGTCCGCGCCGAGCGTCGTGAAGCTCACGTGGTCCGGCGCGGTGCCGGCGTCGAAGTATCCGATCGTGTTCGTGCACGGAATGGGCGGCTTCGATTCGATCTTGGGCTACGACTACTTCTACGGCATCGAGGATCGCCTGCAAGCGCTCGGCTTCGACACCTACGTCGCGTCGCTGAACCCTTTGGCCACGCCGCCGGCGCGCGCGCAGCAGCTGAAGCAGCAGATCCAATCGTGGACGAGCGGCAAGGTGAACATCATCGCGCACAGCCAAGGCACGATCGACGCGCGCTACATGATCAGCCGCCTCGGCATGGCCGGCCAGGTCGCGAGCTACACGTCGATCGCCGGCCCGCACCACGGCAGCCGCCTCGCCGACGTGGCGCTCGCGTTGATCCCGGGGCCGATCGATCAGGCGATCGACTTTCTGCTGCGTCAGCTCGGCTTCGATTGGGGCGCGGTGAAGGCGATGAGCGAAGAGTACATGCTGAACACCTTCAACCCGACGGTGCCAGACGTCGCCGGCGTCTACTATCAGTCGTACGTCGGCATCGCCGATCCCTTCGGCGTCAAGACCGGCAACCCCATCTCGGCGTACCTCGTGGCGCCGTGGGCGGTGCTCGAAGTCGCTGACGGCAGAGACTCGGACGGCATGGTGACGATCGAGAGCGGCATGTGGGGCAACTTCAAGGGCACGATGCACGCCGATCACATCACCGAGGTCGGCCAGGTGTTCGGCCTCGTGCACGGCTTCGACTACCGGAAGTTCTACGAGGACATCGGACTGGATCTGGTCGCGCGCGGGTATTAGGTGGGCGCGGAGGACCAGGGACCCTTTCACTGACCGTGCAAGACGGGTGCGAGCGAGACGACGGCCGCCACCGGTTCTGGACGGGTCCCAGGTCCTGGGAACACGCGGGACCAGGGACCCTTTCACTGACCGTGCAAGACGGGTGCGAGCGAGACGACGGCCGCCACCGGTTCTGGACGGGTCCCAGGTCCCTAGGCCTTCTCCGGCTTCGTCTGCTGCTTCCTCAACGGCTCGGCGTCGGCGAGCACGCACTGGTTCCGCCCGGCGTTCTTCGCGCGATAGAGGCACGCGTCGGCGCGCTGGATGAACTCCTCCGGCGTGGCGTTGTCTTCGGGCAGCGGCGAGACGCCGAGGCTGATCGTCACCGGAATGGCGTTGCCATCCCATGCGAGCGGCGCCGCTTCCACGAGCCCGCGTAGTTTTTCCGCGAGCTGCATGGCGCCGTCGCCTTCGACCTCGGGCAGGATCAAGCCGAACTCCTCGCCGCCGTAGCGCGCGAAGATGTCCTCGCGGCGAACGTGGGCAGCGATCAACACCGCCACCTGCTTCAAGATCGTGTCGCCGGCGAGGTGGCCGTGCTGATCGTTGATCTTCTTGAAGTGGTCGATGTCGATCATGATCAACGAGAGCGGGCGCTGGTAGCGATAACAACGGCCCATCTCGCGCTCGAGGGTCTCGATGAAGAAGCGCTTGTTGTAGACGCCGGTGAGGCCGTCGGTCGTCGTCAGCCGATAGATCTCTTCGTGGTACTGCGCCTCGATGTTCATGCTCGTCAGGTACTTGAAGATCGTGCGCCCGATCTTCACGAGGTCACCGTCACGCAGCTCGAAGTCGCCCTTGATCTGGCGGTCGTTGACGTAGGTGCCGTTCGTCGAGCCGTGATCGCGCGCGACGACGCGGCCGTCCATGTGCACGAGGAAGCTCGCGTGCTTGCGCGAGACCGACTCCTCGTCGAGCTGGATCTCGCAGCCGCTCGACCGGCCGACGTTCAAGGTCTTCAACGGCGTCGAACCGGCGATGCTGATGCCGGCCGGCGGCTCCAGGGTGAAGCGCTTGCCGAGCTCGCCGCCGTAGATCAAGACGAGGCACGCTTTGCTGTTGACGGCGGAGTCTGGCGGCCTTTCGACCACCGTGACCGCGGTGCGCTCGGTCTTCTCACTGTTCACGAACGAAATTTTAACCGCAGAGCGCGCCGGCGCCCCGTTTTTTGCGATCGAGATCACAGATTTCCGCGGGCTGAGCCATGCGCCGGCTCGTGCGCAGCACGGGCGACTCGGTCGCCCAAAATGAAGTTAGCCAGGCGATGCGATAAAAGGTCGTTTCCGCATCGCAGCGCCTGGCTACGGGAGATAACGCGCCATGGCGTCAGCTTCGGCGCGGTGCTTTTCGTGGCCGAGGAGCCCGAGCGCGATGCGCTTGCCGAGCTCGACCGCGGGCTGATCGAAGGGATCGACCGAATAAAGCGCGGCACCGATGACGGTCGCCGACATCAGCTGCACGAAGAGATCGGCGACGGCGGTGGCGCTCATGTCGTCGATCATGAGGAAGCTGCACGGGTGCCCCTGCGAGGCCAGCGCGGCGAAGGTGGCCCGCGCCTCGGCGAGCAGGATGTCTTGCAAGCTCTTGCCTGTGAGGAACTCACTGCCCGGGATCGGCCGCTCGACGTGTAGGGTCGCCGGCACGCTCTTCGCCGCGAGGAAGAGGTAGTGCTTGTCCTTCGGCCCGTCGGCGAAGAGCTGCAGGAGCGAGTGCTGATCGTTCGGCCCCACACACGCGACCGGCGTGTTGCCGACGTGCGCGCGCGTGCCGTCCAAGTGCGTGGCCTTACCGAGCGACTCGGCCCAGAGCTGCTGAAACCAGCGGCCGATCGCCTGCAAGCGTTCGCCGTAAGGCCACACGACGACCATCGATCGCCCTTCGCCGAGCTGGCTGTGCACCAGCGTCGACGCGAGCTTCGCCGCAAGATCGAAGCGCTCGGCGCCCTTTTGAACGCCGGCCGCGATGCCTTCGAGATCGACGCCGGCCCACGCGAGCGGCAGCAAGCCGACCGGCGTGAACACAGAGTAGCGCCCGCCGATCATCTCCGGCACCGGCAGCGTCGCGTAGCCCTTCTCTGTCGCGTGCGCGCGCAAGGGCCCGCTCTTTGGATCTGTCGTGACGACGATGCGCTGCTTGTCGAACACCTTCGTCGCATGCAGCCAGCTCTCGATCACCGACCACTGCGACAAGGTCTCGAGCGTCGTCCCCGACTTCGACACGATGTTCACCGCCGTCTTCGCGGGATCGAGACGCGCGAGCACCGCCGACAAGTGCACAGGGTCCGGGCTCTCGAGCACGTGCACCCGATCGCGCTTCTTCGCGTTCGTCGCGTGCATGAACGCCACGGTGCCGAGCGCCGAGCCGCCGATGCCGAGCACGAGCAGATCATCCGCGACGAGCGCCTTCGCCATCGTCGCGATGCGCGCGATCTCTTCCTGGTCGGTGCCGGCGTCCAAGAAGCCGTAGCGGGGATGGCGCCGTCCCTTCAGCGCGGCGGCGGCCTCCTGCGTGCGCGACAAGTGATCGGCGGGAAAGGCGCCGAGCGGCGTGAAGCCGGGTTCTGGGCGTTGGCTGAGGGTGAGCATGATCGTCTCCGAGGGTGCCAAAAAAATGAGGCCAGGGAGCCTCTTTGCAAAGGTCCCTGGCCCCATCTTATCGTTTGCGTTTCCTCTTACTGGCGCGTCGTCGCGACGTAGTAGAGCGCGAAGCTCGAAACTTCCGACGCCAATTGGTTCAGATCTTTGCCCGTCGTCGCCGAGAGGCCCGTTTGGAAGTCGAGGCCACCCGAGAACTTCAGCGCGGTCGCCGCGAGCGTGAGGCCGTTCGGCGTCACGTCGGAGACGATGTTCGACGTGCCTTCGACGCCGGCGGTCGGCAACACGATGGTCGTGCCGATCGCGCTCGGCTTGACGAGCACGTTCCACGGCCGCGAGATCGTATCGCGCGACACGCGGACAAAGACGAGATCGGCGACGACGCTGCCGACCGGGCCCATCGTCGGCAAGGTGATCTTGCCCGGCACCGCCGCGACTGGAAGCGTGCGCGCGTAAGTGGCCGTCAGGAAGTTGACGCCTTGGACTGCCGTGCTCATCGCCGGCAAGGTGGGCGAGCTCGCCGCCCAGCCGATGCCGTTCGCGGCGTTGCGCGCAACGACGCCCTTCACGCGCACGGCCGACGAGTTCGGCGTCGAGCGCGTGAGGTCGGTGAAGTTCGCCGCCACCGCCACGCCGATGATCTCATTGTCTGCGAGCTCGGTCGGCGTCGCGGCGAAGCGCGTGTGGATGACGTTGCTGCCGAACTGCGGATCGGCGCTCAGCGTATCGAAGGCGCCGTCGTTGTCGGCGTCGATGCCCGCGCCGAAGCCGAGCGGAACGAGGCCGTACGCCGGCGACACCGCCGCGACGAGCGCGACCATGCCGTTGAGCTTCTCGGTGGCGGCCGCGCCCGGATAGAAGTCGGCCGCAATGCCTGGATTGGCGAAGTTCGCCTTGAACTTCAAGCGCCGCGCCGGCGAGATGGTGGCGAACGAGAACTTGTTGTCGCTCTGCATGCCGCTCGCGTCTTTCTCGCGATACGCTGCCCAGTCAGCGAAGGGCTTGCGCGCGAGGAAGCTCGCGCTGCCGAAGCCGTCGATGCCGATGGCCAAGTTGTCGAAGAGCGGCAAGACCGAGGTGATCACCTTGCCGATGTCGATCGACGCCGAGGTGCTGCTGCCGGTCGGGAACAAGCCGACGAGACCGGTGGCCTTCGCCAGCGGGACCTTGGTGCCGACGCTCCACGCGACGCGGCGGCCGGGGACCGCGCGCACCGCGACGCCGTCGCAGTTCGGGCCGATCTTGCCGCCGTTCAAGCTGGCGTAGAGCGCGCGCGGAAGCGGCGCGTTGCCCGTGGCGTTCGTCGCCGCGACGGCGCAGTTGCCGCCGCCGCTCGAGAGCACCTCGGTGCCGAGGGTGCGGCGCGCAGTGTCGCCCGCGAAGAGATCGAGGCTGAAGTTCAAGAGCGACGAGAGCGGCAAGCTGCCACCGGCGAACGCGCCTTGAATCTCGGCCTTGGTCAAGGTGCTGAACTCTTTGTCGAAGGCGGTGAACGACGGCCGGCCACCGAAGCCCGTCGTCTCGTCGAGCTTCTCGAGCGGGATGGCGACGTCGAAGGTCGTGCCGCCGGCGCCGAAGTAGTAGGTCGTGGCGCCGTAGGGTGCGGTCGCTGGCGCGACGTGCACACCGGCCGCGGTGAAGCCACCCGGGTGGGTCACATAATAGATGCCGGAGGCCGCCGGATCTTCAGCGACCGTGGCCGTCGCGGAGACGTCGCCAGCGGCGTTGAAGAGCTTGATGTCGGCGGCGGTGAGGCCGCTGATCGGGCTCGCCTGGCCGCTGACGCCGTTTTGGAAGAGCACGACGCGCGACTCAGCGACCGTCGGCGCGCGCGCAACGGTGAAGCTGCGCGTACAGGTAACGCCGCCGAACGACGCGGTGATGAGCTCACTGCCCGCGACCGCGTTCGCCTTCACGCGAATGCTGTCGGTCGTGCCGGGCGCGACCTCGAAGCGCATCGTCGTCGCCGCAGCGACCGAGTTCGCGCGCAGGTACGGAACGACGACGCCGCTCTTGAAGCCGACCGCGTTGATCTTGATCGCCGGGCCGGCCGTGGCGAGCGCCGCCGGGTTCAGCGCGAAGACGAGCTGGTCGTTCATGATTTCGCAAGTGTCGGCCGCGACGCTCTCGGGCTCCTTGCACACCGAGTCGTAGCACTGCTGGCCGGGACTACAGTCGTTGGCGACGCGGCAGCCGAGCTTCTTGCACTCGCACGCGACCTCCGTCTCGCGGCCGAACTCGTCGCCAGCGCACGGGGTCCTCTCTGCGCAGGCGCCGTCCAAGCACACTTGGCCGGTCTTGCAGTTGCCGCTCGTCGCGCACTTCTTGCCGACGGCCGCGGTGTCATCGCAGGAACCTTGGCAACCGTTCTGCTTCAGATTGCACGAGAGATACTCTTTGCAGACGTTCGAGACGCAGATGAGGCCGGTCTCGCAGTCGATGTCGGCTTCGCACTTCGTCTCGTTGACGGTCGTCGGCGGGGGCGGACAGGCCGACAGCGCAAACGCCATGGCGGCGAGCGCAGTGATGCGCGTGATCACGAAATAGTCTTTCTTCATTCTACGAATCCTCCACATGACGTCAGGCTGCCGGTTCCCCAGGGCCCGGCGTTCTAGATGGAAGCCGAGTGGAGAGCAAGCGGGGACACAAGCAAAGTGAGGGCCTCCCACGTTGTGCGCGCATGCCTCCTGCGCTCGAAACGCTTTGCGAGACACGAGCGATGCGCTAAACGGCGCTGAGCGATGAACGACGGAAACCAGCGGCCGCGGCAGCCGTACGACGCAGCGCGACAATCGGACACGCCTGTCCGGCCGCGAAGGCGCGTACTCACGCACGCGGGGTCCGTCGTCGACAACTTCCTCACCGCGCGGCGCATGACCTCGAAGGTGTTTCAGACGCGCGTGTTTCAGACCTTTCACGCGGTGATCGGCGAAGCGACGAGGAAGCACGCCAAGGCGTTCAAGCTGAAGGGCAGCGAGCTCACGGTCGCGGTCGACTCGGCATCGTGGCGGCAGCAGCTCTCGTTCATGGTCGACGACCTGCGCCGGCAGGTGAACGAGAAGCTCGGCAAAGAAACGTTGAGCGTCATTCGGCTGGTGCACGGCGACATCTCGAAGATCCCGGACGACGACGCCGCGCCTCCGGCGCCGGAGCCGTTGCGGGGCGCGCTCCCCGAGGAGCTCGCGGTGGCAGACACCCTCGGCCGCTTGGTCATCGACGGCGAGCTCGGCACGATCATCTCGCATGCGTATCTGGGAGCGAAGCGGTCGGGGAGAACTTGATCGGCCACGGCGACGGCCACGGCTAGCCCCGATTATTCGTGACTCCGTCACTCATAATCGGTTCCAGTGTAACAAAATATTTACGTTGGATAGCAGAAATGCCTTGAAAACAAGTTCGGCTTCGTCTGTCGTGGGTTTGCGAAGAC
>JADLHZ010000064.1 GCA_020848545.1 Deltaproteobacteria bacterium
AACGCGACGGAGGACCGGATGGCAAAGTCCAGGGTCAGGGCCAGGCTCGCGAGCGCGGCCAAGGCTTTCGTTCAGGGCCACGGTCTTGGGCCAGGGTTTAGGCCAAGGCCAGGGTTTGGAGAGGATCTCGTTCAGCGGGTGCGGGCGAGGGCGGAGGAGAGGCGATCGACGAGGGCGGTGTTCGACGGATCGTATTGGCGCACGCCGCGGATCGCGCGCTCGATGTCGCGGACGAAGGCGTCCTTCTTGCCGCCCGAGACGGCGCTGATCGCGGCCGAGCGCAGGAAGCGTGCGTCGACGGCGAGGATCGCATTGCCGAGCGCGCGCCAGGCGGCGACGTTCGACGGATCGACGATGGTCGCGCTGCGGACGGCGTCGAAGGCGCGCTTGCCGATGGCGGCCGAGAGCTTCCGCTCCGCTTCGGCGCCGAGGGAAATCGATTGACGAATCAGCGCGTCGCTCTCAGCGCGACTGTCGCCTTGGGCTTCAGCAGGGGGCGGCGAACCGGCGGTGACAGGAGGAACGGCCATCGCGAGCGTTATCGCCGCCGGCCCGCCGCCGTTTCGCGTTTTTTACCATTTGGTGAAGCTTGGAAATCATCGCCGCGATTATTTCTTCTTGTCGCGCTTGTCTTTTTTCGCCTTCTCGAGCTCGACGAGCCTGGCCTTCGTGTCCTTCGTCAGCTCCGACTTCGGATAGCGCCGCAGGAGCTCCTCGAAGAACACCTTGGCGTCCTCGTGGTAGCCCATCAGGGTGAACGCCTGGGCGATCTTGTACATCGCCGAGTCCGCCCGCACGCCCTTCGGGAACACGTCGAGCACCTTCTTGTACTCGACGACGGCCTTTTGAAACTGCTTCTCGTCCGCCAGGCGATCGCCGAGCGCGAGGCGAATGACGTCCGTCGTCCCCTCGTCCTTCGGCCACCGCGCCAACGCGTCGGCGGCGAGCCGCTTGCCCTCTTCGCGCTTGGGCGTCTCACGCGCTTGCAACATGCGCACGACGAGCTCGGCCGCCGCCTTCTTGTCGCTCGGCAACGGCTGCTTCGGCTCGGGCGGCGTCGGGTCGAGCTCCATCGGCTTCACTTCGCTCGCGACCGGCGTGTTGCCGCTCTTCTCGGCACGCTCGATCTGCGCGAGCTTGAAGTTCAGCTCTTCGAGCTTGCCGGTGAGCTCTTGCACGGTCTTTTGCAGCGCATCGAGCTGGATGCCGAGGTCGGCGTCCGTACGCCGAGCGCTGCTGTTGAGCTGCTCCAACGCCTCATGGACTTCGAGGGTCTTCTTTTCGGCGCGCACGATCGCCGCCCGCAGCGCCTCGCGATCTTCGTCGACGCCCGCCTTCACCGCGTCGAGCTGCTTCCTCAGCGCCTTGATGTCGGCCTGCATCAGCTCGCCCTCGGACTGCAGCAAGCAGCCTGGGAGCGCGCACACGGCCAACGCGAGAAGAGCGCGCTTCATTTGAAGTCGACGCGGCGGTTCTTCGAATAGCATTCGTCGCTCGCTTGGTTGCACACCGGCTCCGCTTTCCCCTTGGACAACACGCGCATCCGCTTTTTGTCCACGCCGAGGCGCTCCAGGTACTTGGCGACGGATTGGCTCCGGTGCTCGCCGAGGCTCAGGTTGTACTCGACCGTCCCGCGCTCGTCGCAGTGCCCTTCGAGCGTCACCTTCTGCTCGGGCGCTTCCTTCAAGCACTTGGCGTTCCGCTCGAGCGTCGCCTTCGAATCCTCGCGGATCTCCGCCGCGTCGAGGTCGAAGGACACGCTCTGCAGCGCGAGGCGGCTCGGGTTCGCCACATCGCGACACTGCGCCGACACGTTCTCGGCGATGCGCCGCTCGCGGCAGAACCCGCCGAAGCACTCTTCGCTCTTGCCGCACTCGCCGTCGCTGCTGCAGGCGACGCGGCCGTCGATGCACTTCTTGTTCGCGTCGCACTTCTTGCCGCCCTGGCAGTCGGTGTCTTGTTGGCACTCGGCCTTCACCAAGCGGCAGGCGTTCTGAACGCAGGTGGCGCCGGCGCCGAGCTTGGTCACGCAAGCCGTATCGCTGCTACATTCGACGCAGCGCTTGTCGACGCAGACCTCGCTCTTCTCTTTGCAGTCGTCGTCGCCTTCGCAGGCGGGGTACTTCGCTTTGCCGCAGGCCGCGAGCGCTGAAATCAGCGCGAACACAGCGAAGAGCCGGACGGTCGAAGGAGCTCGCATCGGGCGGCGATGTACACAGAGGGGCCGGAAAATGTCCACCTTGGCGCTTGGCACAAATCGGTGACTACGTTAGCGGCATCCAACGCCCGAGGAGTCGCCCATGCCGAAAGCCGTCATCGTCAGCGCCGCGCGTACGCCGATCGGAAAATTCCAAGGAGGCCTCGCGCCAAAGAGCGCGCCCGATCTCGGCGCGTTGAGCATCAAAGAGGCCCTGCGCCGCGCCGATCTCTCGGCGAGCGAAGTCCAAGAAGTGTTCATGGGCTGCGTGCTGCAAGCGGGCGTCGGGCAAGCGCCGGCGCGCCAAGCGATGATCTTCGCTGGCGTACCGAACACGGTGCCGGCGACCACGATCAACAAGGTGTGCGGCAGCGGCTTGAAGGCGATCATCACCGCGGCGCAGACGGTGCTCACCGGCGACAACAAAGTCGTCGTCGCGGGCGGCATGGAGTCGATGTCGAACGTGCCCTACCTGCTCGACCGCGCGCGGACCGGCTATCGCCTGGGCCACGGCCAGATCATCGACGGCATCATCAAGGACGGCCTGTGGGACGTCTACAACAACTTCCACATGGGCGACGCCGGCGAGCGCTGCGCCAAAGAGTGCGGGATCAGCCGCGAGCAGCAAGACGAGTTTGCCGCCGAGTCGTACAGGCGCGCGCAGGCCGCGATCAAAGAAGGACGCTTCGACAAAGAGATCGTCGCCGTCGAGATCGAGAGCAAGAAAGGGCCGACGACGATCGTCAAGCAAGACGAAGAGCCGTTCGCCGGCGACGTCGGGAAGCTGCCGTCGCTGAAGGCCGCGTTCCAAAAAGACGGCACGATCACCGCCGGCAACGCGTCGAGCCTGAACGACGGCGGCGCCGCGGTCGTCGTCATGAGCGATGAGGAAGCGAAGCGCACGGGCCGAAAGCCGCTCGCCACCATCGTCGGCTACGCGAACGCTGCGCAGGCGCCCGAGCTGTTCACGACAGCGCCGGCGGTCGCGATCCAAAACGTGCTGGCGAAGACCGGCCTGAAGCTCGACGACATCGATCTCTTCGAGGTGAACCAAGCGTTCTCGGTGGTGTCGCTCGCGGTCGCGCAGAGGGCGAAGCTCGACCTCTCGCGCACCGACGTCAACGGCGGCGCCGTCGCCCTCGGCCATCCGATCGGCGCGAGCGGCGCGCGCGTGCTCGTCACCTTGCTCCACGCGTTGGAAGCGCGCGGCTTGAAGCGCGGCCTCGCCACCTTGTGCATCGGGGGCGGCGAAGCCGTCGCCATGATCGTCGAACGCGCGTAAGCCGATGCAGCCCGCCGACCTCGTCCTCCCTGAAATTCGTGAAGTGCTCACCGAAAGCCCCGGTGAGCTGGCGGAGTCGCTCGAAGATTTCCATCCCGTAGACGTCGCCGAGGTCTACCGGCGCCTGAACGAAGACGAGGCGAAGGCGTTCGTCACGGCGCTGCCGATCGATCTGTTGACCAGCGTGTTCGAGGTGCTCGAGCGCCACGAGCGCATGCGCATCATCCCGGCGCTGCCGAGCGGTCGCGCGGCGAAGCTCATCGAGTGGATGAGCCCGGACGATCGGACGGACTTCCTCCAAGAGCTGCCGGCCGAGACGCGCGAAGCGCTGCTCGCCACGATCGATCGCAATATTGTCCGCGAAGTCCGCGCGCTCTTGAACTACGCGCCCGACACCGCCGGCGGTCTGATGACCACCGAGTTCCTGAAGGTGCCGGAGACCTACACCGTCGATCAAACGCTCGCGCTCGTGCGTCGTCTCGCCGGTGAGCAGGAGATGATCTACACGCTCTTCGTCGTCGACAGCGACTCGGGCAAGCTCACCGGCGTCATGTCGCTGCGCGACGTCCTGATGGCGAACGGCTCGCTCGTCTGCTCCGACATCATGACCTCGCAGATCATCACGGTGCGCTACGACGCGCCGCAGAGCGAAGTCGCCGAGATCATCTCGAAGTACGACTTGCTCTCGCTGCCGGTCGTCGACACTTATGGCCGCTTGCTCGGCATCGTCACCATCGACGACGTGCTCGACGTCGTCAAAGAGCAGCGCACCGAAGACATCCAGCGCATGGGCGCCATGCAGCCCATCGAGCAGTCGTACTTCGAGACGCCGTTCTTCTCGCTGGTGAAGAAGCGCGCGGCGTGGCTGATCCTGCTCTTCGTCGGCGAGCTGTTCACGACGAACGCGCTCGAGCACTTCCAAGGCGCGTTGCAGGGCGCGATCGCGCTCACCTTCTTCGTGCCGCTGATCGTCAGCTCGGGCGGCAACTCGGGATCGCAGTCCGCGACGCTCGTCATCCGCTCGTTGACGATGGGCGAGCTCACCCGCGCGCGCGCGATCCAGATGATCATCCGCGAAGCAGGCACCGGCCTCGCGCTCGGGCTCTTCCTCGGCTCGGTCGGCTTCATCCGCGCGCTGTTTCTGGGCCAAGGCGCGCTCATCGCCCTGACCATCGGCCTCACGCTCGTCATGGTCGTGTCGATCGGCGCGGCCATCGGCGCGGCGTTGCCCCTGCTTTTGCGCCGGGCCGGCTTCGATCCGGCCGTGTCGTCGACGCCCTTCATCGCGTCCTTGGTCGACGTTGTCGGGATCGTGACGTACTTCACCTTGGCCAAGTTGATCCTTTCGCTGCCCGGCTAGCCCCGATTATTCGTGACTCCGTCACTCATAATCGGTTCCAGTGTAACAAAATATTTACGTTGGATAGCAGAAATGCCTTGAAAACAAGTTCGGCTTCGTCTGTCGTGGGTTTGCGAAGAC
>JADLHZ010000065.1 GCA_020848545.1 Deltaproteobacteria bacterium
ATGCAAGCAAAACGCCCACAGCATCGAACATCCGCCAAATTTTCAGCTCATCACCACCCCAACCCGGCGACGGCGACGGCGACGTCAACGCCTACGAGCAATCTTCATGCGGTCGAAGGACTAGTACTTTGGCGGGCATCTTACGACGAATGTCCTTGCCTAATCGGGGCGCACTCTCGTAAGCGCCGCGGCCGTCATGACCACACTTTTGCTTTCCGTCCTGCTCTCCGTCGACTGGGCGAGCGGCGTCTCGACCGACGCCCTGGCTTCCTATCTCAGCGGCGACAAGCTGCGCATCGTCATCGTCGCGAGCGGCGAGGAGAGCCCCGATCTCAAGACGGTCACGTCGCTGCTCGAAGCGAAGCTCAAAGAGACGAAGAAGACGCGCGTCGTCGTGTCGAGCGCCGCGCTCGGCAAGTTCACCGCGCTCGACGACGAAGCGATCGTCAAGAAGTGCAGCAAGCTGCCGATCGATCTCGTGCTCGTCAGCCGCGTGTTCGCCGACGCCGGCACCGCGATGATCACCGTGTACGACGTGCAAGGCACGCTGCAGAGCGCGTTCACGATCGAGGCAGGCAAGGCGCTGGCGACGAAGCAACACACGCTCGACGGCGAGACCAAGGCCGCGGTCGCGATCAGCAACGCGATCAAGGCCGGCGACGGTGCCAAGGGCGCGCAGCACGCGATCGGCAACGAGGGCTACGACAGCGAGTTCCTCTGGTTCGACGGCCAGTACAAAGATCGCGACGGCCGCGTGTCGCAGAAGTGGCGGCCGGTGCTCGCCGGAAAATACGGAAAGCCCGTTGATCCGATCGAGTTCTACAACCGCGTCGAGCGGCCGGACCTCGCGGACAAGTACAAGTCGAGGAAGGCGACGAAGCTCGGCCTCGGCATCACCGGCGCGATCGTCGTGCCGGCCGGCGTGTTGATGACCGTCTTCGGCTCGCTGATCTCGCCGATGCCGATCCGCGGCGCCTGCCTGCGCTACATCGCGCCCGGCAACTACTATATGTGCGCCGACTACAGCTACGCGCCAAGCCCGGCGCTGCCGCTGCTCATCGTCGGTCCGACGGCGATGGCCGCGGGCCTCTCGTTCATCATCGCTGCCATCGCGCTGAAGACGCACCCGATCACCGCCGCTGAAGGCCGCGAGCTCGTCGACGCGCACAACTCGAAGTTGCGCGAGCGGGCCGAGGCCGGCACCCGCGTGAGCTTCGACGTGCCGAGCGTGGGCATCACGCCGAACGGCGTCGGCTTCCAGTGGGGAGGATCGTTCTGATGTTGGGCTTCGTCTTCGCCGCTGCCTTGGCCGCCGATGCGTCCGTCTGGGCGCAGCTCGCGAACGAACAGCAAGCGCTCTTCGAGAAGGTGGCCCCGAGCGTCGTCTTCATCCTGAACGAAGGCCAGCAAGCGAGCGGGGCGCCCGAAGAAGACAAGCGCAGCATCGGCTCGGGCTTCTTCGTGACGAAGTGGGGCTTGATCCTCACGAACGCGCACGTCGTCAGAGACACGACGCGCGTCACGGTCGTCACGCTCGCCGGCAAGCGCTTGAACGGCAAGGTCATCGAGCGCGCGACCAAAGAGGTCGACCTCGCGTTGATCCGCGTCGACGAGCCGGAAGCGAAGCCCTTGGAGCTCGGCACGCCCGAGCAAGTGCGCATCGGCAACCTCGTCGGCGCCATCGGCCACGGCATGGGCGGCATCTGGACCTTCAACACCGGCATCATCACCAACAACTACTCGGTGAAAGACGCCGCCGTGTTTCAGACGCAGATCCCGATCAACTCCGGCAACTCGGGCGGACCGGTGTTCGATGCGCAAGGCCGCGTGCTCGGCGTGGTCACGGCGCAGTTGAGCGGCGCGAACCTCGTGAACTTCGCCATCCGCGCCGACATGGCCGCGCTCTATTTGCCGTCGTTCGCGAAGTACACGGGATCATTCATCACGGTGAATGCTCCCAAAGACGTGCCGGTGCTCGTCGACGGCACGCTCATCGGCCGCGGCCCGAGGGTGATGGTGCCGGTCAAGAAGGGCCGCTACGAGATCAGCGCGTTGATCGCGGGGCGGCTCGTGAAGAAGACCGCGAACCTCCCCGATGATCTCGTGGTGGACTTGAAGTGAAGCGCGCGTTCGTTCTTTCGCTGCTCGCCGTGGCCTGCGTGCCGAAGAGCGATATCGGCCAGGTCTGCGCCGTCGCCGCCGACTGCGTTCCCGGCCTCGAGTGCGCCGCAGCGAAGTGCACGTACCCCATCGGCGCGCGCGTCCAAGCGAGCGGCGTCTGCGGCGACGGCGTCATCAACAGCAGCGAGACGTGCGACAAAGGCATCCCCGACGGCGCCGGCAAGTGCCCGACGCAGGAGACCTGCGACGACGGCGACGGCTGCACGATCGACATCACGGAGCCCGACACCTGCCGCGCCGAGTGCGTCAAGACGAAGATCCTCGGCAACAAGCACGGCGACGGCTGCTGCCAGAATCCTACGACGATCCGCGCGAGCATGGACGACGATTGCCCGAAGCTCGGCATGTTCGAGACGTGCAAAGAGAACGCCGACTGCGCGTCGAACATCTGCTCGAACGGCAACGGCGCCTACTACGGGACCCAGTGCTTGCAAACGTGCAACGAGGCCGAGCCGCTGCCCGAAGGCGACTGCCCGATGGCGATCTACAAGACGAAGGACGGCATCACGAAGAGCGTCCTTTGCGTGCACGACAACTGCGTCGCGCTCTCGAGCTTCGACGAGAAGGCGAAGTGGATCGTATTGAAGGAAGGCGTCAAAGCGAGCGCCGCGGCGAGCCAGAAGACCTATTTCTTCTTCGCGAACCCGGGCACGAAGTCCGCGACCTTCACCGCCTCGGTCACGCCCACTGGCAGCGGCGGCTACACGTCGATCTGCAACGGCTATGACGACCCCGGCTATCGCTGCGATTCGTACGCGCCCTACGAAGGCACCGAAAACCTCGGCGGCGGCAAGCGCATGGTGTGGCAGGTGCAATCGGACATGCCGTACGAAGTCGTCGTCACCAAGCGCTGATCACTCGAACTCGGTCGCGGTCCAGCTCAGCGAGCCACCGATTCCGATGCTCGTCCTCACGTCTTCGGACCACACCGACGGATTGAACGAAGTATCGAAGTTCACCATGAAGCGGCCGACGTCGGGGAAGGTGAAGCCAACGCCGCCGCCGATCGGGACACGCAAACCGCTGCTCAACAAGTCGAGCCCGGTGTAGGCGCCGAAGCTCATGCCGAAGATGTGAAATCCGCCGCTCGCCCGAAAGCCGGCGCCGCCGTAGACGGTGTCTTTGACCGCGTAGTCGTCGTTCGCGAACAAGCCGCCGATCGAAAGGCTCGGCATCAAGTCGAAGGCAGCGCCGGTCAAACCCCAGCGATCGATGCCGCAGCTCAGCCCGGCGCCCGAGATGCCCGCGTCGAGCGACCCCACGTAGTCCGGCGGACGTCCCTCATCGCCAACGTAGCCACTGCCGCCGAGACGCAAGGTAGGCTTCCATTTGAATTCGCACATGCATCTTTGTCGTCACGGGCAACGCGATCGGCCTGAGTGACAAGCCGGGTTGACGGCGGCGTCAGGAGAAGCGTCACCACTCGGTCGCGATTCACGGCACGCCACGCGCGCGGTCACGACGCTACGGCGCACCGATGTGAATGGTCGTCCGCGATCCCGGAACATGCGCGCGGCCGTTCTTCACCACGCAACCCTCGCACGTGACGCCGTCCGGATAGACCCGCGCCGGCACGCTGATGACGGTCTCACCGGCGCCGCCTGAGGTCTCGAGCGTGAAGGTGCGCGTCGCTTCATCGTAGGCGCACGAGCGCGGCGTTCCCGCGACGCGCTCCGGGTACGGCCGCACGATCGCGTCGAGCAGCGTGTCCTTCGGAACGCCGTCGCGATCGAAGATACTGTACGCGTCGTCTTTGCCGAGCGCCCAATACCCAGCGCCGATGCACGCCGGCGAGAGCGCGTCGTAGACCGCGTCCATGTATGCGGTGATTCCTGCATGCTTCGGCTGGCCTCCGTACTCGCCGATCCACAAAGCGAGGCCGCGCGCGCGAGCTTCCTCGGCGAGGGCGACGGCGTTCGCCGTGAGCGCTGCCCGGCGATCGTCCGAGAAGCCGCTCCCCTGCTCGGCGCCCGCGTCATAGAGGTGTGGCGCGTAGACGACGTTCGCTTCGGAGAACGAAGGAAGCGCCGTCGCGACCCCGAGGTTTCTGCTCGACGCCGGCTCGACGAACGCGATCCAACTCGGGGCCTGCGCGCGGACGGCAGCGATGACGCGCGCGTAGAGCTTCGGAAGCACGCGCGCTTCGAACGCGTCGAGCTCGAACGCGCCCCAGTGCGGCTCGTTCATCGGATCGAAGCCGACGACGCGCGGGTTCTTCACGAGCGTGCGGGCAACAGCGGCCCATGCGCGCGCGTACTCGTCCTGCAGCGCCGGGTCGCGCCAAAAAGCGTCGAAGCACGCGATCACGTTTTCGTCCGCGTAGCCAAGCATCCACGGCGCGCGCGGCACGAACGCGAGGTAGCGATCCTCGGCGCAGGCCCAGCGTGGCGCGCCGTTGCCGCCGGCGAAGCCGCCACCGAAGAGATCTTGGTGCATGTCGACGATGACGTAGAGCTCAGCCCGCGTCGCGCGCTCGACCTCGGCGGCGACGGCGTCCAAGTACGCCTGATCGATCTCGCCGCGCGCCGGCGCGATCGCCTGCCATTCGACCAGGAAGCGCACGCTGTTCATGCCGAGCGCGTCGCGCACGAAGCCGTAGTCGACCTCGCGATCGAGAAACGGCGCGCGCTTGTGCGAGGGCGAGACGTTGACGCCGCGGAGGATGACAGCGCCGCCGTCCGCATCGCGGATGAACCCGTCGCGCACCGCGAGCGGCGACGTGCAAGCGCACAAGAAGACGACCAGCCATCGCACGCCCGCAGTTATCGCCGTGCTCTCTCGTCGGCCGTCGCCTGCAGGACCGGCTCGTGCTAGCCGACGCGGACAAATGGCACTCGGCGGACGCATTTGCCCCTACTGCAAGCGCTACACGGCGAAAGACGAGCCGCGCTGCATCTACTGCAACCAGTTCCTCGGCCCGCAGTGGGTGACCGAGGCGATGAAGATCCTGAACAGCAACGGCCTGGTGGCGACCAACCTCATCGCCGGCGCCTGCGTCATCATGTTCTTCGTCGAGGTGGCGATGACGGTCGCGACGGCAAAGACGCCGCCGTCGCCGATGAGCTTCCTCTTCTTCCGCGGCATCAGCGGCAGCGTGCTCGATCGGCTCGGCGCGCTGTCGACCGACGCGCACGAGCCGTGGCGCCTGCTCGCGAGCTGCTTCTTGCACATGGGCGCGGCGCACCTTCTGATGAACATGTGGGCGCTCTACGACTTCGCCCGCGCGCTCGAACCTTCGATCAAGTGGCCGCGCTTCTTCGTCAGCTTCGTGGTCACCGGCATCATCGGCTTCGCCGTCAGCGAGTGGTGGTACGGGCAGAAGGACTACCTGACGGCTGGCGCGAGCGGCGCGGTGTTCGGCGTGCAGGGCCTCTTGCTCGGTGATTTTCTCAGCAAGAAGGATCCGCGCTTTCAGCAGTTTCTGTGGCGTACGATCATCTACAGCGCGATCTTCTACTACGCGATCGGCACGAACCAAGCCGCGCACATGGGCGGCCTCGCTGCCGGCATCGGGATCGGCTTCCTCTTCGGCAAGGAGTCGCGGCCTTGGTATCGCGAGAAGTACTTCAAGGCCGCCGCGTTCGTGTGCATGCTGCTCATCGTCGTCACCTTCGCGTTTGTCGTGAGAAACGCGTGGTGAAGAGCGCGCTGGCGTGATCTCGCTCAGCGCGTCCCCTCGCCGAGCTGCAGCGTGAGCTCCGTCTCGGTGACGACGCGTGCTTTGTCCGGCGTCGCGAGCGCGGCGCGGGTCATCGGTCGATCCACGAGCAAGAGGTGCAGCTTCCACTCGCGCTCGGATTTGTGCTCGTCGGAGAGCCTGATGGCCTGCGACAGCACCTCGACGCCCGCGCGCGGGAGCACCTCGGGCATCGCGCCGGAGACGCTCGGAAAATACCAAACGCGATCGTGCGCGGCGTTCTCGGCGTAGGCCGCGAGGTACGCCGTCCTTTCGGTACGACCCGCGATCAGCTTCACGTAGGTGCCGAGGCGGCACGGCTCGGAACAGTGTGCGGTGATGAAGGTGCCCTTCTCGGGGATCTCGGGGCCGCGTTCGAGCGCCATCGCGTCGGGCGACTTCTGCCGGCCGGGCTCGATCTCGCGAATGATGGCAGCGAGGATCGGCACGCCGGCGAGCAAGGCGGCGACGCTGGTGATGATCAGGAACCAGGGGATCGTTGAGCGTTTTTCCGGCGCGGGCATGCGAACTCCGCGCCCTGCATGCTAGAGTGAGCTCAAAATGGCAACGCTCGAGCCAAAGGCGATCGTGCTCTTCGACGGCGTCTGCAACCTGTGCAACGCGAGCGTCAACTTCATCATCGACCGCGATCGCGACGGATACTTTCGCTTCGCGGCGCTGCAGTCGGAAACAGCCAAAGCGCTCGGCGAGACATTCAGCGGCGATCCGGAGAGCGTCGTGCTGATCGAAGGAGGCAAGCGCTACGCACACTCGACCGCGGCGCTGCGCATCGCGCGCAAGCTGCGCGGCGCCTGGCCGTTGTTCTACGCATTCATCGTGGTGCCGCGGCCGCTGCGCGACGTCGTGTATCGCTTCATCGCTCGCCATAGGTACCGCTGGTTCGGCCGCAAAGACGCGTGCCGCCTACCCTCGCCAGAGTTGAAGGCGCGTTTTCTCTGAGCGTGAAGTAAGCCCCGCCACGCATTCGTCACACAACGTTCGCCTGAACGAAACGCCGCGCGAGTAGCTATGATCGCGTGAGCACACTCTTCCAAGCGCCCTCGCTCGAAGGTTCTCGCGGACGCACGCTGACGACGACGCTCGTCTCGGTCGGCATCTACGGCGGCGTCATCGCGTTCATCTTCTTGGCCGGCGCCGCCGCGCAGTCCGAAGTCGTGCAGCAGAAGCTCGAGGTCATCTTCCGCGCGCCGCCGCGGCAGACGCCGCCGCAAGAAGCCGCGCCGCCACCACCGCAGAACAAGCCGCGCTCGCTGCGGCCAATTCAGGCGACGATGCAGACGATACCGCTCGCCATTCCGGACGCGCCGCCGACCGTGTCGGATCCGGCGCCGCCCGTCGCGGTCGAGACGCAAACCGCGCCGCCACCCGCTGACGCGCCGCCGGCACCACCGCCGAAAGTGCGCGAGCCGATCAACCTGCCAGAGAACGCGACACCGCCCGTCGCCGACGCCGGCAATGTCGCCCCAGCGTTTCCCGAGCAAGCCCTGAGCATGGGCAAAGACAGCGAAGCGCTCGTCATCTTGAAGATCGTCGTCGGTGAAGACGGCCGTGTCGCGCGCGTGCAAGTGATGAAAGGCGATGAGCCCTTCGTCGCCGCCGCGCTCGCCGCAGTGAGGACCTGGCACTACTCCCCTGCGCTCGTCGACGGCCAAGCCACGGCCGTCTTTCGCATCGTCAAAATCCCCTTTCGCTTGCGAGGTTGACCATGGATATATTGAAGATATTCGGTGAGATGGACGGCTTTTCACGCGGGATCGTCGGCACCTTGCTGCTGATGGCGGTCGCCTCCTTGAGCATCTTCATGGAGCGGCTCTGGAGCTATCGCCGCGCGGCGCGGGTGACGAAGATCTTCAGCGCCGACGCCGGCGTGATGCTCGCCAAGAACGGCTACAACGATCTTCTGAGCCACGCCGAGAAGCACAAGGCGAGCCCCTTCGCGTGGCTCGTCGCGGAGACGATGCGCTTCTTCCTGCAAGCGCGCATGACGCCCGGAAAGCTCCCGCTCGTCGAGCGCGTGCGCCGCGACTGTGAGCGCAAGCTCGACGCCGTGGCCAGCGACTTGAAGCGTGGTCACTCGGTGCTCGCATCGGTCGGATCCGTCGCGCCCTTCGTCGGCCTGCTCGGCACGGTCGTCGGCATCATCGCGTCGTTCCAATCGATCGCCAAAGAAGGCTCGGGCGGTCTCGGCGTCGTCTCGGCCGGCATCTCCGAGGCGCTCGTCGTCACGGCGCTCGGCTTGCTCGTGGCGATTCCGTCGGTGCTCGCCTTCAACTTGCTGACCGCGCGCGCGGACAAGATCGTGCTCGAGCTCGAGCGCAGCCGCGGCGAGCTCTTGGATCACTTGGAGCACACTGCGATCGAAGTCGTGTGGACGGAAGGCGGGGCGTCGCGTGCGGCGTAGAACGTCTGTCACGCCAGACATCAACGTCACGCCGCTCGTCGACGTCGTGCTCGTCTTGCTCATCATCTTCATGGTCGTCACGCCGAAGATGGAGCCGGGAAAGACCGTGACGCTGCCAAAAGCGCAGGCGGTCGATCAAAAGACGAGCGTGAAGATCACGCCGACGACGTTGAGCGTGACCGCCGGAGGCGAGATCTACTTCGAGGATGAATCGGTCACCGACGCGGTGCTCGGCGAGCGGCTCAAGACCTTGAAGTCTTCCGGAACGCCGGCGCGCATCGTGATCAAAGCCGACGAACGCGCGCTGTACGAACGCACGATGGCTGTGTTCAAGACGGTGCAGGATCAGGGCTTCGAGAGTGCGTCGCTGCAAGTCGTTCAAAAGACCAGTCGCGCGAAGGAGCGCGGCTAATGGCGTTCGCAGTCTCCACCGGCACCGCAAAGAAAGGCCGCCGCGGCGCCGCCGTGACGCCGTCGATGAACGTGACGCCGCTCGTCGACGTCGTGCTCGTCTTGTTGATCATCTTCATGGTCGTGACGCCGCTGCTCGTGAAGCAAATGAGCGTGCGCGTGCCGGAGAAGGCAAAGGACACCGCACCGCCGGCCGCCGCGAACGAAGTGCCCATCGTGCTCATGGTGAAGAACGGCGGCGCGGTCGAGCTGAACAAGGCGCCGATCGCGCTCGACGCGATCGCGCAGGAGCTCACGCGCGTCACCGCCGGCCGCAGCGATCGCATCGTCTTCTTCGGCGCCGAGCCGCTCGTCACCTACGGCGAAGCGGTGGCCGCGTTGGATCGCGCCAAGTCGAGCGGCGCGACGGTCGCTGTGCTCACCGAGCGCTGAGTCTCAGAAAACACGTTTACGATCTCCCTGCTCGTGCTCGGATGCGTGCTCGTGCTCCTGCTCGGGCACGGGAACGCAACCGTGCCCGTGCACGGCAACGAGCACGAGCAGGTCGACGAGCATGAGCAGGGGTATCGTTCACGCGTCTCAGAATCGTCACAAACGAGGCACATGAAGCGAACGCAGCGCTGCGATTGATGCAGCGTGCACAAACACCTCGCGCTCGCGTCGCTCTGGCTGACTTCGACGATCGCTTACGCACAGCCGACCACTGAACCTGCGTCGCAGCCGGCCAGCGTCGCTGCGTCGCAACCCGCGACCGGCGTGATCAAAGGTCGCGTCACGGACAAGAAGACGAAGGAGGGCTTGATCGAAGCGACGGTGAAAGTCACCGCCGGCACGCCCGACGGTTCCACGCCGAGCGCCCTCACCGACGTCGACGGCAACTTCGAGCTCACGCTGCCCGCCGGTCGCTATGAGCTGCGCGTGTACTACGAGCTCTACAAAGCACAGAAATTCGGCGACGTCGTCGTCACGCCTGGCAAGCCGCGCACCTTGAACGTCGCGCTTACGACCGACCAAGACGCCGTCGAAGAAGTGGTCGTGGTCGCCAAGGCCGATCGCCGCAGTCAGAAGGCCGTCATCGTCGAGCGCCAAAAGGCCGCCGTCGTCAGCGACGCGATCTCGGCGCAGGAGATCCAGCGCACGCCTGACAACAGCGCGTCCGAAGCGATGAAGCGCGTCGTGTCGGCGACGGTGACCGAAGGCAAGTACGTCGTCGTCCGCGGCCTCGGCGGCAGGTACAGCACGACGCTGCTCAACAACGCAGACCTTCCGAGCCCAGAGCCCGACGAGCAAGCGGTGCCGCTCGATCTCTTCCCGACGACGCTGCTCGCGAACATGACGGTGCTGAAGACTTATTCGCCGGAGCTCCCAGGGGCTTTCTCCGGTGGCACCTTGCAGATCGAGACGAACGCGTATCCAGAGAAGCGCGAGCTGCGCCTGCGCCTGCAGACCGAGTACAACACCGAGGCCACCTTCCGCCGCTTCAACGGCACGCCCGGCGCCACGCTCGACGGCCTCGGCTTCGACAACGGGCGCCGCGCGCTGCCGCAAAGCGTGCCGCGCGATCGCACGGTGATCGCGGGCAACGTCAGTAGCGCCGAGCAGAACGAGATCGCGAAGAGCTTCAGGAACGTGTGGACGCCGAGAGCCCGCCTCGGTCTTCTCGCACTCGGCATCACGGCGACCTACGGCGACACACAGACGCTCGGGAAGAACCGCCTCGGCTACACGGTGGCGCTCCGCTACGCGCACAACGATCAGATTCAGCGCGCCGACGTCGCCTCCATACGCATCGACGACGAAGCGCTCACTTACCGAGAGCAGGTGAAGAACGAGACCGCGACTGAGCAAGCCGCCCTCGGCGCGTTGGTGAACCTCGGGCTCGAGCTCGGCGCCGACCACGAGCTCAACCTGTTCCAGATGCTCTCGCACGGCGCCGAAGCGAGCGTGCAGACGGCCGAGGGCTACAACGAGAACGACGGCCTCGGCATCTCCGACACGCGCCTGCGCTTCATCACGCGCACGCTCAGTTTCACGCAGATTCGCGGTATGCACCGCTTCTCGCGCACCGAGGACGGCAAGGCGCGCTCGCTCGGCTGGTTCGCCACCTACGCCTACACCGCGCGCGACGAGCCCGACACGCGTGACACGTCGTACAACGTGCTCGACGACGGCACGCGCCGCCTGCGCATCCAGCCGGGCAGCCTCGAGCGCTTGTTCTCCACGCTCGGCGAGCACGCGACGAACGAGAACGTCGAGCTGACGCTGCCGTTTCAGCCGCTCGTCCTCAAAGTCGGCGCGCGCTTCAACGCGAACGTGCGCGCGTTCTCGGCGCGACGCTTCCGCTTCGTGTTCATCGGCGATGATCCGTCCGTGCTGCAAGGAACAGCCGAAGAGATCAGCGCCGCGGACAACGTGGGAGGCGTCGTGCGCATGGAAGAGCGCACGCTGCCCGGCGACGCGTACGACGCCGCGCTCTTCGTCGGCGGCGTCTACGCGAACATCGACGTCACGCGCCTCGATCCCTTCCGCATCAACGCCGGCGTGCGCGTGGAGCTCGCGCGGCAGACGCTGACGCCGAACGCCACGCTGCGCACGCCCGGCGCGCTCCCGGCCGGCACCGATCGCTTGGACGCCGACGTCATGCCCGCGTTGAACCTTTCGTACGCTTTCAAGAACGGCATGCAGCTGCGCGCGGCGTACGGCTACACGGTGTCACGCCCGCGTTTTCGCGAGCTCGCGCCTTTCATCTACTTCGACTACGTGCGCCGCCGCGCGTTGTCGGGAAACCCGGCGCTCAACGTCACGCACATCCACAACGTCGACGTGCGCTGGGAGTGGTTCCCGATGGAGGGCGTGATCCTCGCCGCCTCGGGCTTCTACAAGTACTTCTCGCAGCCGATCGAGCGCGTGATCGCCAACGCCGCACAAGGCGATCTCACCTTCGCCAACGCCGACGGCGCCCACCTCGCCGGCGCCGAGCTCGAAGCGCGCACCGGCCTCGGCTTCCTCTCGATCTACCTGCAGCCGTTCTACGTCGCCGCGAACTTCAGCCTGATGTTCTCGCGCGTGCAGCTCGGCAGCTCGACGGCGGCGCAAACGAGCTCCGCAAGGCCGCTGCAGGGTCAGTCGCCGTATGTCGCGAACGCGTCCATCGGCTACTCATATGAGAAGACGGGCACCGAGGTGGCGCTGCTCTACAACGTCTACGGCCCGCGCATCGTCGAGGTCGGCGTCGATCGCTTGCCCGACGTGTACGAGCAGCCCTTTCACCGCTTGGACTTCGCGTTCAGCCAGCGCTTCGCCGAGCAGCTCGTCGTCAAAGTCACCGCGCAAAACATCGCGTATCAGCGCATCTCGCTGCGCCAAGGCCCGCTGATCGTTCAGTCGTATCAGCCCGGCTTCAACCTCTTCGCTTCGCTGCAGTGGCAGCTGTGACAACAACCCTGGAGGGAACCATCATGAAGAAGCTTCTACCGTTGCTCGTGCTCGTCGCCGCTTGTGGCAAGACCACCGCGAAGCCCACGCTGTCGAGCCGCGCCGATCCGGCGTGCGCCGCTCTGGACACCGCCAAGATCGTCGAAGTCTTCGAGACGATCACGCAAGACACCACGTGGACCAAAGACAAAGTGTATCGGCTCGAGGATCACATCTTCATCGAGGGCGCCACCCTGACGATCGAGCCGGGCACGCGCGTCGAAGGACAAACCGTCGGCTCTTCGCTCGTCGTCACTTCGTCCGCCCGCCTTATCGCGTCCGGCACCAAAGACGAGCCGATCGTCTTCACCAGCTGCCGCGCCGAAGGCGAGCGCGAGCCGGGCGACTGGGGCGGCGTGGTCCTGCTCGGCAAGGCGCCCATCAACGTGACGGGCGGCACCGAGAAGATCGAAGGCTTCCCCGCCGCCGAGGGCAGGACGAGCTACGGCGGCACCGACGCCACGCACGACTGCGGCACGCTGCGCTACGTCCGCGTCGAGTTCGCCGGCTTCGAGCTCGCCAAAGACAACGAGCTCAATGGCATCACCGTCGGCGGCTGTGGCAACAAGACGACCATCGACTTCGTGCAGAGCCACATGGGCCAAGACGACGCGATCGAATTCTTCGGCGGCACGGTAAACGCCAAGCACCTCGTGCTCACGCAAGCCGACGACGACGGCCTCGACTGGGACTACGGCTGGACCGGCATGGTGCAGTTCATGATCGTGCAGCAGAACGGCGTCGTCGGCGACAACGGCATCGAGGCCGACAACAACGGAAAAGCGCTCGACGCCCTGCCCCGCTCGCACCCGATCATCTACAACGCCACGCTCTCGGGCAGCGCGAAGGCGCCAAAGACCGCGGGCAAGACGCAGACCGGCGCGCTCCTTCGGCGCGGCACCGCCGGCGAGATCTACAACACGATCTTCCTGAGCTTCACCGACTTTCCGGTCGACATCCGCGACGCCGCGACGGTCGCGCAAATGAACGCGGGCGCGCTGACCATCGAGAGCTCGTGCTTCTTCAACAACGGCTTCCAAGGCGCGTGGGACGACGTCGTCGTCAAGCCGGAAGATGACGACGACGGCGGCTTCAACGAAGGCGCGTTCTTCACCGACGTCACGCGCCACAACTTGGTCAGCGACGATCCGCTGCTCACGGCGCCGACGAACCTGGTCCAACCGGGCTTCAAGCCGCAGTCGAGCTCGAGCGTGCTCTTGCCGACGAACGCCCGCACGCCGGACGCGTCGAGCGGCTTCTTCGACGCGAGCGCCAAGTACATCGGCGCCATCGGCACCGTCGACTGGACCGAAAGCTGGACCGCGTATCCGGTGAACTGAAAAAGGTCCCAGGGACCTATTTTCTGTCCAACTTCTGAACAGTGGCTACGGGAACATCGCCGCGATCGCGTCGGACGGGCGGCCGCGTGTGAGCGTTTCGAGGCGGGCGAAGATCTGCTGCCAGCTCGCTGCCGGCGCGAGCTCGAGCCTCCTTGCCGCAGCAGCGCGGTCGCTCGTCACCAAGTGGATCAACCCTTCGAGCGTGGCGCCGCGGTAGACGAGCACTTCCATCAGATCCTTCAGCTCTTCGCGCTCGGGCCGCGTGCCGAAGGTGCCGACGAACTCCTGCAGGATCGCGCGCTGCATCGACGCGTTTTGCACCGCCGCGGCGATCTGCAGGGCCAGCAGGGGCTCGCGCAACGCCACCGACGCAGGGCCGGTCTTCGGCATGCGATCGAGCTCGTCGGCGCGACCCCGCAGCGCCGTCAGCGTCTCTTCCTTCTCGGCGGCGGCGGCCCGCTTCTGCTTCGCCTGGCGCGCGGCCATCGGGCCCGACTTCGTCGCGGCCGCATCGGCCTCGGTGCGGAGCTGCGCGACCTCCATTTCGAGCCCGCTGGCCATGCTCTTCGCGGCGGCTATCAGCGGACCCACGTTGCTCGGCAGCGGGGGCTTCAGGGCCGTCATCAGCTCGCGCGCAGCGGCGTAGTCGACGCTCGGCATCGACGCCGAGAAGATCTTCACGAGCGTGCCGCGCACCATGAAGTCGACGAACGCGTGCGCGTCGACGACGCCGTCACGCTTGCTGAAGGCCTCGATCACCAGGTCGCCGTCGCAAGCGCCGGCCTCGCCGACCGCGTCGGGCTCGACGATCGGCGCCGAGCGTGCCGCGGCGATGAGGCTCGCGAGCCGCTTGATCTCGCCGGCGCTCGCCGTGAGGTCGACGTCGGAGAAGAACTTTCCGTGCATCGCCTTCATCGCCGCCTCGCCGCCGAGCAGCGCCGTCGCCAGCGCGAAGAGCTTCGCTTGCGGGTTCGCCGCGCAATGCTCCGTCACGAGGCGCATCATCTCGACCGGCACCGGCGGCTCTACAGAGGGCAAGGACGGGAACGATCCGGACTCGCGGTTGCGGCTGAGGGTTCCAAATTCGTCGCGCAGCGCTTTTGGCGCGAACACGACGCCGTCGGCCCAGAGCAGCGGCACGTTGTCCGGCGCGCTCGTGTCGAAGTCTTCCTGTCCGAGCGTGCACTGCGCCGGCAGCGCGACGGCGGGCCGCAGGTGGCTGTGCAGCCATTGCACCGTCGTCTCCGGGCGCCCGCCCTTCAACAGCCACTGGTCGTTCTGGGTGTTCAAGCTGTCGAGCACGATCGTCTCGAGCTTGCCGTCGCTGCCCATGCGCACGGCGACCGTCACGTAGTGCGCGGAGTCCGGCATCTTGTCGAGCATGACGAAGAGCGCGAACGGCTGCCGTCCGCTTTGCACCGCCGTCATCGCCTCTTGCACCGACTCGAACGGAACGCGCCAATGCGCGCGCGCTTCGCCCTGCGCCGATACGACGCGGATCTCGGCGCCGCTGTTCCTCTCGAGGTTACCGTCCGAGAGCAGGAGCATCGGCGCTGCCTTCGGATCGCTCTTGGTGATCACGTTGCGGATGTCGTCGAGCGCGAGCTGGCCCTCGACCGGATCGTTACCGCCGCCGTAGCCGCTGAGATCGCCCGTGTGCTTCGTGGCCGCGCGCGCGTAGGCCGCCGGGTCGCCGCCCTTCACCGCCTTGTCGATCGTCTCGAGCGACGCCTTCGGGTTCTCGCTCAGCACGCGGAACAATTGGCTCGCGCAGTAGCTCGCGACGTAACCGCACGTCGTATGCTTGGCGACGTAGCTGCTGCCGGTGGCGGTCGCGTGCGGGCTGCCCTTCATCACGGTGCCTTGGTGAGGCGCCTCCAAGTGATAGACGCCCTTCTCGGGGTTGGCGCCGACCATCACCAACGGGGTCGTCGTCGACAACGCCACGTCGTCGAGCTCGTGCGCCTTGGCCGGCGCCGGCGTGCGGTCGACCGGCTTCGGCTTCTGCGGCGCCGTCGGCGCGTCCATCGAGCGCGCCAGGTGCTCGCTCGCGTGGCTGCCGATCGTCTTGTCGACGAGCTGCTTCATCAGCGGCTCCGGGATGTCGACGTAGTAGCCGCCGCTGAACTGCACGCTCATGCCGTTGCTGCCGGTGCGCATCTTCGCGGCGAGCGCCTCGAGCTGATCTCCGTGCGTCTCCTCGGGCCGCGGGATGCCCTTGTCGAGGAAGGCTTGGCGGGCGAGGCGATCTTCAGGGGTGCCGACGTCGCGAGGACCTGGGAGCGAGACTTGTACGCGCATGCGGCCGCACAGAGCGCAGCCGCGAACTTCTGTCAATTCATGCTTTTCGCGCGCGTCGCAAGAGCAAGAGCGCTGCCGCGGCGATCAAGGACGCGTCGACGCCGCCATGACCGCACCCGCATCCCGTTGGGCCGGTGGGCCCCGAAGCACCAGTGCGGCCGCTGACGCCTCCGCTCGGGCCAGGTGTCGGATCCGGGTCCAGTTCAGGATCGGGATCCCCGCTCGCGCCGGTGCCCCCGCTCGCGCCGGTGCCCCCGCTCGCGCCGGTGCCGCCCGTCGTGCCGGTGCTGCCGGTGCTCCCCGTCGATCCGCTAGGCGCGTCGACCGTCGCGTAGATCGCGTCGATCGCGAGCGCGAACGAGATCTTCTGCGAGCCCGACACTTCCTTCACCATCGCCGCGACGACGTTGTCGCCCTCGCGAAAATATCTGGGATCGATCCACGCCTCTTGCTCTTCGTTCGCCAGCGATCCGCTGCTCGCGAAGGTCGCGTGCGCGAGGCCGTCATCGACACGCGACTCGTACGCGAGCATGCCGTTCACCCACACGGCGACGCCGTCGTCGTAGCGCACCCAGAGCTTCGCCGCCGCGAGCGCGCCGGAGACGTCGAAGTGACGGCGAAAATAGTACGAGGGCTGCATCGGCGAACCATCGATCACGGTCGCTTCGTCGCCCTCGTTGTAACCGAGCTCGGCCGGGCCCGACGGCCACGCGGCGTCATTGAATGCGGCCGCAGCGAACCCAACGCCGTGCGCCGCTCCGGTGTCCGAGTACTTCCACACGGCGTTCGCGGCGACGAGCGTCGCGCGCTTGCTGCTGCCGATCTCGAAGAGCACGTCGCTCTCATCGGCGATGGCGGCGTTCGTGGCGCTCGACACGCGCACGAGGCCCTCGCCCGTCTCGGCGTTCGGCACCGTCCAGTTGTACGTGCCGGTGTTCGCCACGGTCGCGATCGGTCGCCAATGCGCGCCGCCGTCGATCGAGTACTCGAGCTTCACCTGCGCGATGGTGCCGCCGGTCGCCCACTTCACCGCCACCTGCGCCGCCGGCTGCAGCGTCTCTTTACCGTTCGGCGCCGTCACGAGCAGCGCGGTGCCTTTGACGATCGAGAAGTGATCGGAGAGCACGTCGTCTCGACGCACGTTGGTCACCGTGAGCGTGTCGCCCTCTACGTCGAGCACGCACGAGCCGTAGAGCTTCTCGCTGAAGTACATGAGCGGGTGGTTCGCCGGCCCCGAGATCGACGCGCCGCCGTGACCCGCCACGACGTAGACCGCGCCGTCATGCGCGGTGCGCGCCGCGTTCTTCTTGTACGGACCCGTGGTGTCGGCGCGGCCGGAGCTCGCGTCCTTGATCTTGCCGGTGGCGATGGAGGGCGTCTCTATCGCGTTGTCGACCAAGAACGAGCGCTCGTAGATGTGCGAGTGTCCCGAGAGCACGAGATCGACGCCGCGTGCCTCCATGATCGGCACGAAGATCTCATGCATGTCGATGAGCTGCCCCTCGGTATCCGAGTCGTGCGAGCCCTTCGTGTAGGGCGGGTGATGGAAGTAGGCGACGATCCACTTCTGCGTCGTGGTGTCGAGATCGAGGCGCAGCCAGTTCGCCATCGGTGCGTTGTCCGCGCGCGAGGTCTCGTGCGAGTCGAGCACGATGAAGTGCACGTTGCCGACGTCGAAGGAGTAGTAAGCCTCCGTCGACGATGCGACACCGCCGGCCTCGGCTTGCTTCGGCAAGACGTAGCCCGCGTAGTACGGACCGGTCTGGCTCGCGGAGCTCGACGAGACGCCCTCGTGGTTGCCCATCGTCGGCCAGGTGACGAGCCCGCGCAGGATGTCGCGGTACGCGTCGAAGAAGCGCGAGGTGAACTCGCCGTCTGTGCCGGAGTTGTACGCCATGTCGCCCATGTGCAGGAACGCGTCCGGCGGGCGGCGGCCCGTGTAGCGCGTGAAGGCGTCGCGCGCTTCGACCTGCACGGTGGCGCCGGAGCCGGAATCGCCGAGGATCCAAAAGCGCAGCTTGCTAGGCGTGCCGGTGACCGGCGGCGTCGTAAACGTGTGGCGAAAGTCGCCGCCGGCAAGGCGCGTCGTCGACGTGCCGACGGCGTAGAAGTAGCGCGTGCCGGGATAAAGGCCGGTCACCTTCACCGCGTGCTGCGCTGCGCTCGCGTCGTTGAGCACCGTCGTCAACATCTGCGGATCGGTCCCGACCTCGAGCTTTCCGGTCGCCGGCGACGTCGTGCGCCAGACGATGATCGCGCTCGTCGGCGTCGTCTGCTGCACATAGGGATAACGATCGAGGGTTTGCGCCGCCGCCGGCCCGGCGAAGGCGATCACGGCGACGCACGCGAACAGCCTCATCGCGCACCTGCCTCGATCTTGGCGCGCAGCTCAGCCCACAAGCGCGAGCTCGGCCGCGCTGCGAGCGCCCGTTCCACGATCGGGCGCGCGAGAAGAAGGTCGCCGCGCGCGATGAACGTTTGCACCGCCGACAGCTCGAGCGCCGGCGCCGCCGTCGCCGCGTAGCCGAGCAGGTACCACTCGGCAGCGTCGCACACGCTCGGGTGCTTTCGGCAATGATCCGCGCACTCGTACCAAATGTCGGGCGACGCGCTGAGCATCGCCGCCGTGCCGAAGTCGCGCGCGCTCTCCGCCGGCGATGTCTCGGCCAGCATGTGCGCGCGCTGCCGAAAGGTCTCGGAGCGCGTCGGGTCCAGCTCGACCGCGAGCTGCAGATACGCGAGCGCCGTGTCGCGATCGTCGAGGACAGCAAAGAGGCCGCCGACCAGCGCCGCGACCTCGCCGCGATCGATCGGCCGCGCCAGCAGCCACGCGAGATCTTCCCTGACGAGATCCTTCTTCTTCGTGCGCAGCGCGAGATCGGCGCGAGCGACGCGCAGCGCATAGCCGTCGGGCATGCGTGAGAGGTCGTAGGTCAACCGGCTGATCGCGGCGACGTAGCCTTCGTGGGCAAGCACGGGCGCCGCGATGAGAAGCACGGCGATGAACAAGGTAGATCGCACGCCCCGTTATCGCTCGATCCCGGCCAGATGGTCACTCGCGAAGTGCAAGAAACGTCATTGCGCCTTTTCGAACGCGCGCGGGCGTCGAAGTAGTCATTTGTCGGATGCAGTATCTCGCTGACGGTGCACTCAGCTCGCCGAGGCTTCGTCGAGCTGAAACTCGCGGCGCAGCTCGCCCAAGATGCGCGCCACCGTCTCGACGGTGAAAGCGATCTGCTCGGCGGTGTGCTCGGAGGTGATGAAGAAGCGCAGGCGCGCCGCGTTGTCCTCGACCGCCGGATAGATGATCGGATTGACGTTGATGCCGGCGGCGAGCAGGCGCTCGGCGAGCTTGATGGCGACGAACGAGTTGCCGACGATCACCGGCAACACCGCCGAGCCCTGGCTGTGGCCGGTGTCGAGTCCGGCGGCGCGCGCGAGCGTCAGGAAGTGACGGGCGTTGTCGTGCAGTTTCTGAACGCGCTCGGGCTCGCGCTCCAATACTTGGATCGACGCGAGCGCGCTCGCGGCGTTCGGCGGCGAGATGCCCACCGAATAGACGAAGCCCGGGCTCGTGTACTTCAGGTACTCGACGAGCGCCTTGCTGCCCGCGATATAGCCGCCGCAGCTCGACAGCGACTTCGACAACGTGCCCATCCACAAGTCGACTTGCCGCGTGTCGATGCCCGCGTGCTCGCCGGCGCCGCGGCCGGTCTTGCCGATGACGCCGAGCGAGTGCGCCTCGTCGACCATCAACCAACATTTATAGGTGTTGCGCAGGCGCACGAACGCGGCGAGGTCCGGGATGTCGCCGTCCATGCTGTAGACGCCTTCGATGACGATGAGCACGCGCTTGTATGACGAGCGCATCACCGCGAGCATGCGCTCAAGGGCGGCCGGATCGTTGTGCGGAAACGGGCGCCGTTGCGCGCCGCTCAGCTTCGCTCCTTGCAAGACGCTGTCGTGGATCAGCGCGTCGTGCAGGATGAGATCGCCCGGCCCGAGCAAGTGGCCAACGGTGCCGACGTTCGTGCCATGGCCACCGACCATCACGATCGCGTCTTCGGCGCCGACCATCCTGGCGATCGCCGCTTCGAGCTCGCGGTGCAGCGGCTTCTCGCCCGAGGCCACGCGCGATGCGCTGACTGAAGTGCCGTAGCGATCGATCGCGGCCTTCGCGGCGGCGGAGACCTCAGGGTGCCCGCTCAAGCCGACGTAGTTGTAGCTCGAGTAATTCAGCACTTCGCGGCCGCCGATGACGCTCGTGTTGTTCGTCACCCGCTCGTGCAGCGTGAAGTACGGGTTCTTTACGCCGGCGACCTCGGCCATCTCGAGACGTTGCTTGAGCTCTTGGTAGGCGGGGAGCGCGTCGAACTTGTAGTGCTCTTCGGCGATCTCGACCGCGTCGTTCTGCGGCGCGGCCGCGGGCGCTTCTGCCGCGAACGCCTCGACGCCGATCGTCTTCGGATCGAGCAGCTTCGCCTTCACGTCGCGCATGAAGCCGACGAGCTTCTTGCCGTCGTAGTAGCGAATCGTTCCGACGAGCTCGTGCTCCGTGATGCTCGACAGATCGAGCCGCACGCGGATCGCCGGCGCGCTGAACGGCGCCAGGATCGCGCATTCGCCGATCGACACCGGCAACGCGGCTTTGCCCTGTGTCGCCTGCGCCCAATACACGGCGAGCTGGAAGCTCGAATCGATCGCGAGCGGATCAGCGTGCCACGCCCTTTGACCGACCACGCCGAGGCTCTCGGGCGTCGACGTGCGGACCACGCCTTCGATCGCCGTGTCGGCCACGCGCACCACGCGCTCTATGCCGCGCAGCGACGGGCCGTGAAAGATGTGGCGCGCGTAGAAGTCGTCGAGCGCGAGCGGGAGCGTGGCGCGCCAAATGACCGCCGGCGGCTCGACCGGAAGCGACGCCGGAGCGTTGCTCTCCTTCGCGCTGAACGCGGGCGCGCCCTTGCTCAAGATCGTGAGGGCGCCGTCTTTCGCACGCAGCGTGGCCTGCGCCGGCAACGGCAGCCCGGCCTCGACGCGCACGTCTTCTAGGTGCAGCGGAACGCCCATCGCTTCGCCGAACCAATCGAGCGCGCTCGCGAAGGGCAGGAGCGGAGCGCCTTTGACGGTGTGATCCTTCACGTACGGATGCGACGCGAGCGTCAGCGCGCGGGCCGGATCGCCGACCATCGCAGCGAAGGCCGGCAGCGCGTGACCGACGAGGTACGCCCCCGAGCCGGTCCTCGCGAGGCCGTCCCACGTCTCTTCAGCGGCGGCGAGCGGGTCGACGGCGGCGATGCCGCGGCGCTGCAGCTCCGGCCAAAGCGCGGCAGGGATCGACTTGGCGAGCCCGGTGTCTTTCCACGGCGGATAGGCGACGCTCTGCGCGACTGCGCTCGTGTGTGTCTTCGCCCAGGCATCGAGCACGGCGTCCATGCGCGCGTTCGCAGCCGCGTAGGCGAATTGTCCGGCGTTTCCGAAGTAGCCGCTCCACGAAGACGTGGCGACGACGGCGCGCAGGCTGGTGAGCGCCGAGAGCAAGTGGGCGAGCGACGTGGCCTTCGTGCGCAGGACGCGATCGAGCGCAGCGTCGTCTAACTTCACCGTCGCCACGTCGGCGCTGATGCCCGCTGCGTGCACGAGCACGGTCGGATGCTGCTCGGCGAGCGCTTCGACCGCGGCCGGATCGGTGACGTCGGCGCTGACGTACTCGGCGCCGAGCTCTCTGACGATCGCCTGCACGTCTATCGCCGGCTTGCGGCCGACGAGCACGACCTTCGCGCCACGCTTCTTCGCTGCGCGCGCGAGCTCGAGGCCAACGCCGGACGCGCCGCCCGTCACGAGAACCACGTCGTTCGCCGAGATCGCGTAGCCTTTGCCGCCGTTCACTTCCGCGAACGCGCGCGTCTGCCGGCGATCGCCGGCGTAGATCGCGTCGCCGGCGGCGGCGAACGTCTCTTTGACGGCACGCGCCGCGTCGAAGCGAGGCATCGCGACGTGCGCGATCGGCGTCTTCGGCCATTCGTGGCGCAGGCTCGCGAGCGCGGCGCCGGCGCCGGAGTCGCCAGTGGCTTCGACGACGAGCACGAAGCTCGGCTGCGCTTGCGTCGTCAACGCACGCTTCAAGGCCGCCAAGTCCAGACGTTGCGTCGCCACGAACGCGAGCGCGCTCGCACCCAACGCGTCGCCAGCCTCCACGAACGCGGCGCCGAGCGCTTTGTCTGCCGCCGCATCGTCAGCGACGATCCGCCACGCGAGCGGCGCGCGCTTCACCTCGACGAGCGGCGCGTCGATGAGGCGCGGCTCGAAGCGGCGCAACGCCGTCGGCGCTGCTGCCGTCTCCACCTTCGCGGTCGGCTGAGCGTTCGCGACCGCGTCGATCAACTGTCCGACGCTCGGCAAGCTCGCCCACACCTCGCGGCTCACTTCGGCGCCGAGCTGATCGCGCAAGCCGTTGGCGAGCTCGACCATCATCAACGAGTCGAAGCCGAGATCTTTCGACAGGTTTTGCTCGAGCGTGATCGAAGCTTTCGGAAACGCGCTGACCTTCGCGACGAGGTCGACCACCGTGGCCGAAACATTCTGCTTGGTGGGTGTCGTGATCGTCACCGTGGACGGCGTCTTGGCAGGTGGCAGGTGGTCGTCGCTCGTGGCCGGCGTCGTGGGCGTGGCGGTGGCCGGTCGTTTCCCCGCACCCGAACCCGCCCCCAACACCGCCATCATCGCGTCCGTCTGCGCCTTCATCTGCTCCTGCAGCATCCGGCCGTGCGCTTCCATCGCCTTCAACTGCTGCTCGAACACGGCCTGGAGCGGATGCTTCGTCGTCATGTCTTCTTCCTGTTCCTTCACTGCTTCGACGCGCACCGAGACCGGCGCGTTCTTCGTCTCACCCACGATCCAATACTTCTCGCGCTCGTGCGGCACGTTCGGCAACGTCGCCCGCGCGCCAACACTCGACGTCACGATCTGCAACGCGGCCGGCCGCGGTCCCACTTGCATGTCGCCGACCGCGACAAATTGCGCCGGCGGATCCGCGAGCACGCGCAAGAGCGCATCGATCCGCAGAAGGAGCTCCGCCGAAGTCTTCGCCCTGAACATCGCCACGTAACGATCGACCGGCCGTTCGCAGGTCTGCGTCCACGCCACAGCAGCCACATCGGCACCTGCTTCAACGACGGCGCGCAGCTCGGACGCGTAGGTCGCGAGCAACGCCGGCGTCGGCGCGCTGAGCACGAAGCGATCGAAGCGCGAAGCGGCTGGCGCCGTCACGGGCGCCGCCTCGAGCACGCTGAAAGCGTTCGTACCGCCGAACCCGAACGAGCTCACCGTCGCGCGTCGCGCCGCTGTGCGAAACGCCCCGACCTCGGTCGCGATCGCAAAGCCGTCCGCCGATACACGCAGCGCTTCGTGCACTTCCGAAAAATTCGCCTGCGGCGGCAGCACGCCGTGGTGCACGCTCAACGCCGCGCGCAAGAACCCAGCGACGCCGGCCGCGCTCATCGTGTGACCGATGTTCGCCTTGACCGATCCGATCCGCGGCTTCGTCGCCACGCCGGCGTAGAGCTCGGCCAGCGCGCGAAGCTCCGTCTGATCGCCGACCGCCGTCGCCGTGCCATGGCACTCGACGTATTCGACCGACTCGATCGGCACGCCGGCATCGCGCACGCCTTGGCGCAGGAGCAAGCGCTGGCCTTCGATCCGCGGCGTCATCGGGCCTTCGCCGCGACCGTCGCTGTTCTGCGCCACGCCCTTCACGACCGCGTAGATGCGATCGCCGTCGCGCAGCGCATCGCTCAAGCGCTTCAAGATGACGACGCCCACGCCTTCGCCCATGACGAAGCCGCTCGCGTCCTTGTCGAAGGGCCGGCAGTCCGAGCGCGAGATGGCGCCGATGCGCGAGAAGCCGATCAAGTTGTCGGGCGTCAGGTTCAGGTAGACGCCACCGGCGATCGCCACCGGAGCCGCCTCACCCGCGGCCGCGTCCGGCAACGTGCGCAAGTGGTTCACCGCCTGGTTGATCGCGACCAACGCCGACGCGCACGCCGCATCCATCGCGAACGCCGGTCCGTTGAGATCGAAGGTCTGCGCCACGGTCGCGGCGATGAGGTTCAACAGATTGCCGGCGATCGAAAACGCCCGCATCGACGCCACGCGGCCCGCCAACGCGAGCCCGTCGGCCGTCGCGTCGCCGAGCTCGGCGTGCCCGAGCTGCTCCGCGCGAATCCGGGCCGACGCGAGATCTTTGTGCTCGTTCACGCTGGCGCCGACGAACACGCCGGTGCGCGCGCGATCATAAGGACGCACGAGCAGCCCGGCGTCGGCCAGCGCTTGCTCCGCCGTCTCGAGGAAGAGCCGCTGCTGCGGATCCATCACCTCGGCGCGCCGCGGCGGGATGCCGAAGTGCCGCGACGCAAACGCGTGCGGATCGTCGATGAACGCGCCGCGCTCGGCGTAGGTGCGATCGGCGTCGCGCGCCTGCGCCGAATAGAAGTGCGAGTGCGTCCAGCGCGAATCGTCGATCTGGCGAAAGCTCACGCGCCGCGCGAGCTGGTTCCGCCAGAAGGTGACGAGGTCCGGCGCGTCGGGGAAACGACACGCCATTCCCACGACCGCGATGTCACGAGACGCGCCCATCCGTTCGTCGCCGTTGACGTTGACGTTGCCGTCGCCGTCGCCGTCGCCGGAAGTTTACGCCGCCTTCGTCGTCAGCTTGCCGAGCAGCGCCGCGAGGTCGCCGAAGGTGTTGATCTTCGTCAGCTCGTCATCCGAAAGCTGCACGCCGAGCTTCTCTTCGATCGTGCCGACCATCTCCATCACGCTGACCGAGTCGAGGCCGAGCTCGGCGATGCGCTGTTCGGCGGCGACGTTGCCGATGTTCTTGCCCGAAACTTGGCGGATGGCATCGACGAAGAGGACGTTCAATTCTTGGCTCAAAGCGCTCATCTGAGATTCTCCCAATGGTGATCAATGGTTCGCAGAAACGATTTGCTTGATGCGGTGACGAACCTTCACGCGCAACGAACGGAACAAATGCGACGCCAGCTCCACCTTCGAAGCGGAGCTGCCGAACGCGCGAGAGCCCTGCACCAACAAGGTGCCGGCTTGGTACATGGTCTTGGTCTTCTGCCGCTGCAGCTTGCCGCTCGAGGTCTTCGGCAGCTGGCCCGGCGCGAGCACGACGACGTCCTTCGGCACGATCGCGTACTGCTCGTTGAGCAAGCGGCGCACGTCGGCCGCGATCGTCGGCGGCGGATTCTTGCGCGCCTCGAGCACGACGACCGCGCTCTCGCTGGAGTCGTCTTGCACCGCGAACGCGACGACGTTGCCTTTGCGCACGCCGTCGACTTGCTCGAGCGTCCACTCGATCGCCTGCGGCACGTAGTTTCGGCCCTTGATGATGATCAGGTCTTTCTTGCGCCCGCAGATGAAGAGCTCGCCGTTCACCAGGTAGCCGAGGTCGCCGGTGTAGAGCCACGTCGTGCCGTCGGCGCCGCGGCGAAACGCCTGCGCCGTCGCGTCCGCGCGCTCGTGGTAACCATCGGCGAGCGAGGGGCCGGCCATGATGATCTCCCCGACCTCACGTTCGCCGAGCGTCTTGCCGTGATCGTCGACGATGCGCAGCGCATGCCCGGCGAAGGTGTAGCCGCAGGACACGATCGACAGACCGGCGCCGTCTTTCACGGGTTTGGCGATCTTGTGATCGCGGTACGCCGCCTTGTCGATCACGTCGACGACGAAGGGCTTCGTCACCGGATTGAAGGCGACCGCGAGCGTCGCTTCGGCCATCCCGTACGCCGGCATCAGCGCGTGCGCCGGGAACTTCGCCGTCGCGAATTTTTCGGTGAAGCGCGCGATCGTCTCGGCCTGGATGGGCTCGGCGCCGCAGCCGGCCACCCGTACGCTCGACAGGTCCCACTTCGCGAGCTGCTCGGGCGTCGCGCGCTTCTCGACGAGCGCGTACGCAAAGTTCGGCGCGAAGGTGATCGTGCCTTTTTTCCGAGACACGGTGTCGAGCCACAGCGCCGGCCGTTTGATGAAGCTGACGGTCGGGATGAAGGTGCAGCTGATCTTGAAGATGAGCGGCCCGAGCACGAAGCCGATGAGGCCCATGTCGTGGTAGAGCGGCAGCCAGCTGACACCCATGTCGATCGCCGGATCGCAGTCGATCGCCGAGAGCAGCGCGCAGCAATTGTCGAACAAGCTTTGATGCGTGACGCGCACGCCCTTCGGATCGGCGGTCGAGCCGCTGGTGAACTGCAAGAACACGAGGTCCTGCATGCTCACCGCAGGCGCAGCCGCCGGCGCAGCCGACGCGGCCGCTTCGTTCCACTTCTCGACGGTGTACAGATCGCGCAAGCCGGGCGCCTTCTGCAGCACCGGCCACAAGATCGTCTCGACCTGCTTCGACGTCACGAGCAGCTTCGCGCCGGCCGCGCTGACGACGCGCGCCGAGCTGTCCAAGTATTGATCGAGCTTGCCGAGCGAGAGCGGCGGATACATCGGCACCGCGACCGCGCCGGCGTAGACGACGCCGAGGAACGAGAGCACGAAGTCCTGCGGATCCGGCAACACGAGGGCGATGCGATCGCCCTGCCGTACGCCGCGCGCCTTCAGCACGGCCGCCCGCCGCGCCGCTTCTTCGGCGATCTCGGGATAGCTCAAGGTGTGCTCGCTGCCGTCTGCGTGCAGGAAGGTGAAGCCGCCGCTCGCCGTGCGCAGGCGATCGATCGCGCGGACGAAGCTCACAGGCGTTTTGTCACCCAGGCGCAAACCTCGGCCAGCATGTGGATCAGAGCTCATCATTGGTGGGCGGATTTACCAGGCTAAACTGTCATCGCAAGGGAGAAATACATTTAATGTAAAACCTCCCGGTCGGTATCTTTTCAGCTCTCGGCACTGAAGGCTGACGACTGACAGCTTCAAATGTGTCCCGCTTCCTTCAACCACTCGAGCGTCGGCTTCAAACACTCGCGCGCCGGACGGAAGCGCACGCCGAGCTCCTCCTTGGCCTTCTTGTTGTCGACGAACCAATACTTCGTCGCGTACGGGATCACGTTCGGGTTGTACGGCAGCGGCATCTTCACGCTCGTCGCCACCTTCGTCAGGCCTTTGATGAAGCCGTTCGGGAAGGTGAGCGTCCACTTCTTCTTGCCGAGGATGTCGTTGGTGAGATCGGCGAGCTCTTTGATCGTCAGGTTGTCGCCGCCGAGAATGTATCGCTCGCCGCTCTTGCCCTTCTCGAACGCCGCCACGATCCCGCGCGCCACGTCTTCGACGTAGACGACGGCCGTGCCGCCTTTGCACACGAGCACGGGCCAGCTCTTGGCAAAGTCGATCAAGTTCTTCGCGGTGATCATGCCGGTGTCGTGCGGGCCGTAGACTTCGGCCGGGTTCACGATGACCACGGGCTGCCCGCGCTCGACCGCGGCGATGCACAGCTTCTCTGCTTCGATCTTGTAGCGCGAGTACGCGAGCTCACTGAGATCGACGTCGAACTGTGCGCCCTCGTTGAACACCTCAGGCTCTTGCGACGCGTTGACGGCGAGCGTGCTCGACACGAACACGACCTTCTTGTTCCCGTTCGCCGCCGCCGCCTTCAGCACGTTGTCGGTGCCGTCGAGCACGACCGCCTTCATCTCCGGCGAGTGGATGTCGTCCCACGAGCTCAACGACGCGAGGTGCAACACGCCGTCGCAGCCGTTGATGCCGCGCACGAGCGAGTCGTAATCGCGCACGTCGCCCGTCGCGCGTTCGAAGGGCAAGTCGGCGATGCGATCGGCCTTGCTCGTCTCGCGCATCAAGCAGCGGACCGCATGTCCTTGCTCGATGAGCGTGCGAACGACGACCGAGCCGATGAATCCGTTGCCACCCGTGACGAAAAATTTCATGTTGCTCCACCCCATCCGACCGGTCGGTTTTAACTGCATTTTCCGGTACTTAGAGGACGGCGTGTGTATCGATTCGCGAGCGGATCGGTCAAGCTGATTTCGGCACGAGACCCTTTACCTTCGTCACCGTCGTATCTAGTGAGCGGCGCCATGACTACGAACGCCGCGCTCGCGCTGTCCTCCGCCGAAGTCGATGCCGCCACGCTCTCGATCGTCGAGGTCGCGACCACCGATAAGAAGCGCTTGAAGCAATTCATCGCCTTCCCGCGCACGATCTATCCGAAGGACTCGGCGTGGGTGTCGCCGCTCGATCTCGAACGGCAGATGGCGTTCGATCGGAAGAAGAACCCGTTCTTCCAACACGCCGACGCCGCCTTCTTCCTCTGCGTTCGCAAAGATGCCCAAGGCAATGAGACGATCGTCGGCCGCATCTCGGCGCAGATCGATCACGAGCACACCCGCATCCACAACGACGGCGCCGGCTTCTACGGCAACTTCGACGCGATCGACGACGCGCGCGTCGCGAAGATCCTCTTCGACACGGCCGAAGCGTGGCTGAAGGCGAAGGGCATGAAGATCATGCGCGGCCCGTACACGATGAACATCAACGAAGAGTGCGGCGTGCAGGTCGACGCCTACGACGAGATCCCGATGTTCCTCACCGCGTACAACATCCCTTACTACAAGACGCTCGTCGAAGGCGCCGGCTTTCACAAAGTGAAAGAGCTGTACTCGTGGCGCTACCGCAAAGAGTACGTGGTGCCGGAGTCAGCCAAGCGCATCGGCGACCGCGCGCGCTCGAACCCGAAGATCAAAGTGCGCCCGATCGACATGAAGAACTTCGAGGTCGAATTGCGCACCGGCCTCGGCATCTTCAACGCTGCATGGAAAGACAACTGGGGCTTCGTGCCGCTCACCGAGCCGGAGATGAAGAAGGCCGCAGAAGATCTGAAGCTCATCATCGATCCCAGGATCATCTTGATCGCCGAGTACGAGGGCAAGCCCGCGGGCATGGCGCTGACGGTGCCGAACATCAACGAAGTCATCCGCCCGCTGCGCGGCAAGATGTTTCCGTTCGGCTGGGTGAGCTTGCTGTGGAACACGAAGGTGAAGCGGCCGAAGCGCTGCCGCCTGACGCTGCTCGGTGTGCACCCGGACTTTCGCGGCATCCGCGCCGGCGGCGGCCTGGCGATCGCGCTCTGCCAAGAAGTGTTCGAGCGCTGCGTGGCGGCGGGCTACGAAGAGGCCGAGCTCTCTTGGACGCTCGACGACAACGTCGGCATCAACAACGTGATCAAGGCGATGGGCGGCCAGCTCTACAAGACGCACTACGTGTACGACCGGGCGATCGCGTAACGACTCAGTTCGTCTTCAAGCAAATGACGTAGGCGATGCCACTCGAGCAGTAGTAACGATCGGGCGGCGTCGCATCGTAGTCTGGCGTGTGACATCCGGTGTTCGCAGCGCAGCAGACATCGCTCGACAGGCACCCGAACGACATCGCGCCACCCGCGAGGCACGAGCCCGAGATCGCCACTTCGCCAGTGCCGCAATAGGCCGTGGAGCCGGTGCCGCCCTTCGCGCCGATCGGCAGCGTGATCGCGCGCGCCTGATCGAAGACAGCGCTGCCGCCCGAGGTGCGCAAGCCGACGCCACCGACGTACGGATTGCGCGCAAGCACGGCCCAGCTCGAAGGCGCCGTCGCGGCGACCTCGCCGATCACGCCGGCAGAGGCTGCGTCGGTGCCATCGGTCTCACCATAGACACCGACGCCGTTCGTGCCGCCGGCGATACCGTAGACTCCGATCGCCCGCGTCGCCGAAGCGGAGGTGCCGATGATGCCGCGACCGGTGTTCGTCCCGTAGCCGAGCCCGCGCACGCCGGCGCCGCCGCTGCCCGCCGCCGCCGCGGTGCCGATGACGCCCGCGCCGAGCGCGCCGAGATCGGTCGGCGCCGCGGTGTCGTTCTCGACCTGCAGCCCGGTGCCCGCAACGACCGACGTGAACTGCCACTTGTCGCCGAAGTGGCCGTGCGGACCGGCCGCGAAGTCGACACCGGTGCCGGTCGCCTCGCCGCTGAGCACGACGCTCGTCGTGATCGTCGAAACAGACACGCCGGGCCCGCCGATCACGCGATGCACGCCGCTGCCGCCACTGCCCGCGTCATTCACGCACGTCCAGGCGCCACCGCTCGCCTGCAGGAGCTGGCCGCTACTGCACGTGCCAGCGCTCAACGCGACCGCGCCGCTCGCCGCGTCGATCGCGACGAACGCGCCGGCGCTCTTGCTGCTCGGCGGTCCGTCGGGTCCGGTGTCACCGCGCGCGCCCACGAGCACCGGCGCGACCGTTTGCGCGCTCGCGTTCCTCTGCGGATCACGCTCGGCATCGATCGCCGGCGCGACGCGACAAGCGGCCAAGCAGAGAACGATCGCCACGACGCCGCGCATCAGTTCACCCTCAGACAAATCGCAACCGCGGTGGCGATCGTCGCGCTGGTGAAGCGGCAGCAGAAGCCGCCGAAGCCCGAGGTCACGTTCACGCCCGACGCATCGCGCATGGAGGCCGCGGGCTGCGTGCCGTTCGTGCACTCGGTCTGAGTGTCCGCCATGTACGAGTCGGTCATGGTGCCGTCGGAGCGGCAGCCGCCAGAGACGACGAAGAAGCCGACACCGCAATCGGCGAAGGGCGCGCGGCTGCCGGCGGCGCCCGGACCAGACTGCTGCGTGCGCGTCTGTAACGGCAAGATCACGCCGCCGGCGCTGAAGTCGACTTTGCCTTCGACGCGCAACGCGCCGGCGAACGCTTGGTGCTCCGCGCGCACGCCGGCGGCTTGAACCTGCGTCGCAACACCGCGAACGCCGGCGCCGCCCGTGCCTGCCGCTTCGCCGACCACGCCGCGCGCGTTCGTGCCTTCGGCGTAGCCCTGCACGCCGACGCCGTAGCTGTCGCCGCCGCTCGCGCCGATCGAGGCGTCGCCGTAAACACCAACGCCCCCGTTCGCCGCGGTGTTGTCGCCGAAGACCGCGGCGCCCGGCGCCATCAGATAGCCGTTGCCATCGAAGGTCGCCGGCGTGCGCGAGCGAACGCCGATGCCGCGTGGACCGCTGCCGCGCACGTCGACGACGAGCCCCGGGTTGCTGCTGCTGCCGCTGAACGTTTGCCCGAAGTGCCGGTGATCGCCGGGGCTGAATTGCCCTGCACCGCTGCCGAGGAGCGCGCTGACGGTGACGTCGCCGGTGCTCACGTTGCGCGAAAGGCCGCTCATCGCGAAGAGCGAATCGACGCTCGTCTCCTCGGCGCCGCACGCGAGCGCGCTGCCCACGACCTTCAAGACGTCGCCGTCGTCACACGCTGATGGCACGACGAGGCTCAACACGCCGCTCGCCGCGCCGACGTAATCGCTGCCTTGATACGCACGCGTGCCGCCGCTCGGCCCCTGTGCGCCAGGCATTCCTTCGATCGGCGAGGTTTGCGCGGCGGCGATCGGCGCAATCGGCTCGACCCGCGGCGTGACGGGCGCGGTGCGACAGCCGCCAACGCACACGATCGCGCCAAGAACAGCGAGGGTGAGCCACGCGCGCGTCATCGGACCCTCAGACAAGTCGCCTCGGCACGGACCAGCGTCGCCGACTTGCAGCAGTAACCGCGGTACGCTTTGTAGCCCGTACCCATCACGTCGGTCGCCGCGTCGACGCCGTCGCTCAGCGTCCCACTCGTGCAGTCGGCCGCGCTCGCCACTGGCGCCGACATCGTGATCGCCGTGCCGTAGCAGCCGCCGCCGATCGCGATCCATTCACCGGGCGGGAGCTGCCGCATATACGCGTCGTCGACGCCGACATCGCAGCCGATGTAGCTCGACGTCGACTCGACCGTGGCGACGCGCCACCGCAACGGCAGCGCAACACCGCGTGTGGCGCCGGTCATCAGGTTCGATCGACCAATCGTTCGCAACGCCACGCCGCCAGCCGTGTTCGACGCTTCGACGCCCACCGTGGCGAGCGAGTTCGCTTCGCCCGCGACGGTCACCATGAAGGCGTTGTTTACCTGCGCCCAGGCCCCGACGCCCTTCGAGAAGTCGCCACGGGCGTGCCCCTGAACGCCGACGCCATTCTGCGCCGACTGGCTGCGGCCGACGACGCCGATGCCGTTGTTGGCCGCGGGGACGAACTCGCCGAGCACCGCCGCGTAGTTCGCGGAGCCCGTTTGTCCGACGTCATTTCTGCCTTCGATGCCAACGCCGGTGCCGTTGTTGACGACTTGCAGCGCCGCCATCGCGCTCGGGCCGGTCGACGCGCTCGGGCCGCTGAAGACTTGGCCGAAGTGCGAGTGTACGGCCGGCGCCACGGCGTTCGCCTCGTCGGCGACGGTCTGCTCCTTCAGCCCCACGGTCCACGTGGTGCCGTTCTGCGTCACCGTCACCGCGGGCCCTGCGATGATGCTGGTGACCTGCGCGCTCGTCGTGCCGGAGTCGCTGCTGCAGGTCCACGCGCCGCCGGTGACACGCAAGATCTGGCCGTTCGTGCAGGAGCCGACGCCGAGGCCGATGCTACTTCCGGCGGCTTCGACGAAGCCGGTGCCAGACACCGCGCCAGTCGGCCCGGTCGGACCGCGGGGGCCTCGCGGGCCGCGCTGCACGGTCGCCACGCGATCGATCGCGCCGAGCGTGACGTGCGCGACGCGCAGGTGCAGCTCGAAGGGCGCTGCGCTGGCCGCGGCTTCGACCTCGGCAGACAACGACACGCGCACGAAGCTGGCGGCTTTTTCCGCGATGACGGCGACGCCGAGCGCGGTGCCGGCGGCGTCGAAGTATTGCACCGACGCTACGCCGTCGAGGCCGGCGCCACTGAGGATGAGACCGTGCTCGATGCGATGAAAGCCGTTAGAGTCGAGCGCTGCCGCGTCGCCGTCGAAGCCGGTGACGTCGAAGGTGCCCTGCTCCTGATCCGCGGGAACGCACACGCCCGTCGCCGCGGAGCACACTTGCCCGACTGCGCACTGCGCTTGGGTCGTGCACGCCGATGCCGTCGAGAACCTCGGCGGCAGCCCGAAGCACGCCGACAACGAGAGTGACGTGAGCACGGCGTAGACCGCGCGGCGCGGAGAGAAGACCATCGAAACTAGGATAGCCGATCACGCGACGGCAGTCTCGGGCTCGGCGCGCGCGGCGCGTGACACCCGCACGAGCTCCGCCCGGGTGACGCCGAGCTGCTTCAGCACCGGGAAGTAGACTTTTTGCAGGAACATATTGCGATCGATGTCGCCCATCTCGCGCATGACGTTGATGCGGCTGTCGTAGTCCTCGATGAGATCTTCGCCCGGCATGCGGAAGTTCTTCGCGACGTGCGCGATGTCTTTGATCGTGCCGTCGCGATCTTCGCCGAGCAGCACCTTGACGACGCCTTGATAGAAGCGCGTGTGGGCGATCTCGTCTCGGCCGATGAAGTCGTAGATCTGCCAGAGGCAGTGATCGTTCTCGCGCTCTTTGGCGACTTCGCGCTGGCGGCAGTAGATGAAGAAGGTCGCCATCTCTTGGAAGCAGCCGTAGATCGTCATCTGCCGGCAGGACTGAAACGGCGTCGTCCAGCGCTTCGCGAAGGTCTTCTGCTGCAAGTCGAACATCTGCTCAGGCGTGCGCTTCTTGCTGCGCATCAGGTATTCCATGAGCACGAGGGAGTGCTTCGACTCTTCGTAGCCCCAGTTCGATTGGAACCACATGGTGCCGAAGTACGGGCGCACGGCGTTCAAACCGCCGCCGATGTAGTCGGGCAGGTACTCTTTGTAGAGCTTCTCCTCGAGCGCGTGCCGAGGAAGCGCTGCGCCGACATTTGTCATGCGCGCGGTTCTGGCCAACGCGAACCAAGCGCGCAAGTGTGCAGGCGAGTCGGAAATCCGGATCGCTGGTCGGATCAAACCCTTCGCGCCGATGTAAGAAAACGTCGAGGTTGGTGCAAAGGCGCGACCGAGTGAGCAGCGCAGGCGGGGCGGAGCTACGTCGAGCAGCGGAGCGACCAAGCAACGAAGCAGTTGCGCCAAGATCGGCGTTTTATTCCGGGTCCCAGCTCGACGCCGGCAGCACTTTCCATCCGCTGTCCGTCGCGTCGGTCTTGATCCGGACGACGCGCAACGGCCACTGGCGTGGCTTGTCTTTAACCGAGTCCTTCGACTCGACGGTGAACGCCACGTACTCGACTTTGTACGCGCCGGTCTTGTCGGCCTTCTGCAAGATCATCCGCGCCGGGTTCTTCGGATGCCAATAGATCATTTTGTTGGCGCGGATGACGTCAGCGAACACCGGATACTTCGTGATCAGCTCCTGGCGCAGCTGCTTCGTCTTCTCGGCCATCTTGCGCGCGTGGTCGACGTTCACTTCCTTCGCGGGATCGCCGGCGCCGCCGAGCGCTGCGCCTTCGCCGAGCAGCTGCAGGCCCGCTTTGTCCAACGCGTCGACGGCGCTCTGCAGATCGCCGAGCTGACCTTCTTCGCTGCGCGGCTCTTGCTTCGAGACGATCTTCGGGCTGGTCACCGCCGCCGCCTTCGCATCGAGCGAGACGCCGCCGAGCAAGTAGTCCTTGCCCTGCGCCTTCTTCGGATCAGCGAGCGCGGCCAAATACTTCTCGGCGATCTGCTGCGGATCTTCGGCTTTCACTTCAGCCTTCGCTTCGGCTTTCTTCGCAGGCGCCGGAGCGGCCGCCGGCGCGGCGAGCGTCGAGAGGGGGAAGAGGAGGGTCAGGATGGCGAGTAGTTTGTTCACGGCCACGACTCTAGCCGTTCGCGAACGGAGCGCAAGAGGTGTTCAAGGTTCCGCCTCGGCAGCCGGATCGATGCGGTAATACGCCACGAGCACGTCGTAGAGCTCCTGGTGCCGCTTCTGCATCTGCCGTGGCTTCTCGAAGAACGCCTCGGTGGCGACGGCGAAGAACTCCGCCTCGTTCGTCGCACCATAACGCCTGAGCACCGCGCGCCGCTCGCTCTTGTCTCGCAACGCGAAGAACGCCTTGCCCATGGTCTTCGCCCACGGCTGATAGGCGGCGATTTCATCGAGCACCGGCGTGCCGTCGAACTGGCCGTCGACGATGTCGAGCACGTGCGCGAACTCGTGCATGCCGGTGTTGTGGCCATCGTCTTTGTTCTTCAAGCCGGCGATGACGGCGTCGTAAGACAAGACGACGGTGCCCCAGGTATGCGCTTCGCCGAAGACCACGGTGCCTCCCTGCTCTTTGTGCTGATAGTGCGACTTGTACACCACGATCTCGGTCAGCCTTTGATAGTGCTCGCCCGGCAAGTTCATCACGAGGCGCGCGGCGGCGGCAGAGATCGTGACGACCACGGTGTCATCGATCGCCATGTCTTTGGTCGGAATGAAGTGCTTCGTCCGCGCGAAGATCTTGAGCTTCGTCTCGAAGCGCTCGCGCGCCGCGGCGTCGAGGCGCGGATAGAACGGCACGTTCATCCGCAAGATCTCGCGCCAAGCCTCGGGAAAGGGCTGCCTCGCGGCGCGCCAGCGGAAGAAGTAGCCGAGCATGTTCGCCCCTTACCTTAGCCAAAGCCTCGACGTCGGGGTACTACATCCACATGGCTTCGATCACGAATACCCCGCCGCGAAGCACCGTTCAACAAACCCCCGCCGAGCAAGGCGCCGCCAAAACGGAAGCGAAGACGTCAGACGCGATGGCGAAGATCGCCGGCGACAAGGCCGCGCGCGATGTGTTGGTGAAGACGCAGGGGTCGCCAGCGGGCGCGCCAGTCGGCTCGAGCACGGCGATCATCGGCGCTGTCGGCGGCACCGCGACGGTGCTCACCGAGGACGCGAAAGCGACCTTGCAGGCGCTGGTGAAGACGCTCGCCGCCGGCTTGCCCGAGGGCCAAGCGGGGGAGTTCCTGCAAGCAGACTTTCCGCGCCTCGAACGGCCGGTGCCGACGATCGTGGACGCCAAGGCATTTGCTTCGCTGCTCGTCGCGGACGAGGCCTCGAGCATGCGCCTCTTCGGCAACGAGACGCCGACGAAGCCAGAAGGCAAGCGCGCGCCGCAAGGGCTCGACCTCGGGCGTGATCTCGCGCGCGACGTCGCGGTGAGCGGCCCGGTCACCGCCGGCCAGATCGCGATCGGCGGGCTGAGCAAGACACAGCAGCAAACGCTCGCCAAGGTGGCCGAACAAACGCGCGACCTGCTGAGCAAGTGGCGGCCAGGGCCGGGCGCTGCGAAGCCGGGCGAGCCCTGGCAAGACATCGAGATCCCTGGCCCCGAGCTCGTGAAGCTCGAAGGCCTCATGGGCACGCTCGGCGGCAGCATCGACTGGGCGAACGCCGACCCGATCCTCCTCGCGCAGATCATCATGATGGAGATCGCGCGCGACAACGAAAAAGATCTCAAGGAGATCTTGAACCAAGCGGACGCGAACAACAAACGCCGCGCCACGATGCGCAAGTTCGTCACCGAAGCGAAAGCGCAATCGGCGGCCCTGACGGCGAAGTTGCGTGGGCTCTACGACGAGCGCTGCAACTTGCCGAAGGACGATCCCCGCTTCATCGATCGGGCGGTCGTTTCCTTCGATCAATTCGCCGTCGCGCAGAAGCTCTGCATCGTGAGCGGCGATATCAGCTCGCCCGGAAACGACGAGCTCCCCGGCGCGATCGCCGACGTGGACGTGTCGCCGAACGAAGCGGTGTTTCCGCCCGGCGGCGCCGCCGAATTTTCGCCGGAGATCTGCGACCTCGCCGAAAAGCTGAAGCTCACGCCTGACGAAGTGAGCCGGCTGCAACGCGTGTGGTGCGCGCTGCCCGGCCCCGAGCGCGCCAAGTTCGGCGGCGACTTTCACGTTTGGCTGCTCACCTCTGCGAGCGCAGGCGGCGTCGGGCTCAGTGGCGCACCGGACGCTGCCCAGAGCGCGATCGCCGGGCCTTATCTCACCGCGCACGATCCCAAGGTGACAACCGCGCAGCAGGCGGCCAAGTACGGCGTCACCGGCGAACAGATCGATGCGCTCTATGCGGCCTTCAGCGCGCTGCCGGCGAGCGAGCGCACGGCGTTCTTCGGCGACGACTTCGAAACCTGGCTGCAGAGCGCGAGCGGACCGAACCTCGACGCCGGTAAGGCGGGCCAGAGCGCTGCCGCGGCCACGTTCTTGGCTAAGGAAGCGCCGCTCGTCAGCGTCGAAGCGATCGCGCAGACCTACGGCTTGGGCATGGGCGAAGCGCTCGCGTTGCGCGACTACTTCATGGCGATGTCGCCGGCGCAGCGCAACCTCTACGGCAACGACATTCATCGCTTCATCGCCGAAGGGGTGAAGCTCGAAGTCGGCGGTGACCACGACGCCCAAACGGCGAAGATCGCCGCCTACTTTGCCGCCGAGCGCACGCGTTTGGATCCGCCTGCGAAAGCCCGCGGTCCACAAGCATCCGGGCCAATGACGACGAAGGAGAAGACCGGCCCGCCACTCACACCGGAACAGCAGCTCGACAAGCTGCGAGAGAAAGCCTTCAACATCGGCCACGACTATCTCGGCGACGGCGGGTCCCCGCAAGCCGAGCTCGACGGTGCGATCGCCGAGCTGACGCAGGCCGTGTTGCTCGAGCAGCACTGCATCGCCGAAGGCACGTCGTCGTTCGAAGCCGGGCAAAAGCGCGAAGACGCCGAGAAGAAGCTCGCCGAGATCATCAACGGCATCACCGATCCGGCGCAGCGCGAAAAGGCGCGCGAGTACGTCAACACGCGCATGCAAGAAGTGGCGATGAACCTCGATGCGGCGAAGGCCGAAGGGCTCACGCCGTCCGACATCGCCGCCGAGCAGGAGGCGCGCGGCGAGCAAGTCAGCGATCCGTTGGCGACGACCGACATCACCGACAAGAGCAAAGCCCAAGGATCACAGCGCGAGTCCTACAACGAATTCGTGGATCCGCTGTACCAGGCCGACCATGACGCGTGGTCGGCGCAAGTCGCGAATTGGAACACGGAGCGGCAGGGGCAACTGCCACGCGAGCCGCAGCGCATGGATCAGAAGTATCAATTGGCGTTTCAGCATCACATCTACGAGATGACCGGCGAGTGGCCGCCGAGCATCGTCGGCCTGCCGAAAGACGAAAACGGAGACTACTACTACGAGGTCTCGCAAGACGACGGCGACCAAGGCTCGACCGACGTTCTCGTCACGTCGACCGCCGGCGGGCTCGAGCGCGAAGACGACACGGCCAAGTACGTGGACCCTGAGGCGCTGGATGCGGCGGCCGCGCAGCTGCGCGCGATCGGGACGGGTACGAAGTACACCTCAGACGTACCGCTGACCGATCCAGACAGCAACACGCAGCGCGACATCATCACCGAATACGAGAACGCAACGGGCACGTACGCGAGCGAGCCGCACGAACCGGGCCCGGTCATGGAGCCGAGCGCCGACGTGCGCGCCGCCGCCGACGCGTTGAAGCAGCCGATCGATCACTCGACCTCGCAGACGCAGCGGCAAAACGTGCGAGAGATCTCGCTCGCCGAGCTGTCGACGAGCATCGAGCGCTGGGAGAACGAGAAGGACTCGGCTGGCGATCTCGGCGAGTCGCTGCAGCTCAAGCTGCAAATGGCGATGGAGCGGTACACGCGGGCGTTCACCACGTGCTCGAACATCCTAAAGAAGATCTCGGAAGCCTCGAGCTCGATGATCGCGAACCTGAAGTGAGGGCCACCATGACGCAGACCAAACCGCTGCCGATTGCCGCGCAGATTCACCGTCCTTGGTCGCCAGCGCAAGCGGCCGGCTTCGCCCATCACGCGATGCTGCTGCGAGCGCGAGGCGAGCATGCCTTGGCCGCCGAAGCGCTGCGGCATGCTTTGGCTGGCGCCCCGCGCCGCGCCGACTACTGGGGCGCGCTCGGCGTCTGCTTGGCGGAAGCGCATCAATACGAAGCCGCGCGGCGCGCCGTAAGCCGTGCGCTGCGCCTCGACGCGGCGAAGGTGGATCTCTGGTGCGTCTTCGGCGAGCTCTCGCTCGAGCTCTTCGACTACAACGCCGCCGTGCACGCGTTCGGCAAATGCATCGCGCTCGATGCGAGGGCGAAGCACCCGGCTGGCATCCGAGCGCGCGCGTTGGTCATGAAGCTCGATTGGACGTTGAAGCAGGCCTCGGGCGCGAAGAGCTGACGCGCGCAAGACCCTCGCAGGCCGCGCGTTCGAGAAGGGTTCATATCCGAGGCGCGACCGAGAGAGCAGCGCAGGCGTACTTCCCGTACGCCGAGCAGCGCAGCGACCAAGCAACGAAGGAGATGGGCCCTTATCGGACGCGCTAACGCTTCTTCTTGGCGTCCGAATACACCTTCATCGAGAAGCCGATGCGATCGAGGAACGCCTTCGTCTCGCTCATCGTCTGCTGCGTCATCGGCGATCGCAGCTCGGGGTCGTTCTCGAAGAGCCAAGCGATGAGCTCGTCGAGCGTGCGCCGCTTGTTCGCCGCCTTCTCTTCTTGCAAGCGCTTGATCTCCGTGTCGATGCGCGCGTCGTCTTTGTCGAGCGCGGCTTGCTGCGCGGCGAACGCTTTCTGCGAGTCCGGCGGCGATGCGCTCGGCGAGGGCGCGAGCGCTGCCTTGTTCCCCTGCTGCGCGCTCGCCGACTGCCCGACCATCCAGGCCGTGTCCTTGCCCTCTTCGCGAAGCTTGGGGTTCAGATCCAAGATCTTGCGCGCGACGTCGGGGCTCACGCCGCGCGGCTTCTTCTCGCCGAGCTTGCTGCGCCAATCGTTCTTCTCGTCCGCCATGGAAGGAGCGTAGCAGAGCCGTGGCCGCTATACTCGTTCTGTTCATGCGCGCTCGCTTCGTCACCGTCGTGGTGCTGACGCTGCTCACTAGCTGCGTCCGTTTCGCCAAGATCGATCCGCCGCCGATCGCGCTGATCGTCGAGCTCCTGCCATCGGTGATCGCGGTCAAAGAGCTCGGCGCCGACGGCAGGTACATCTTGGCAGCGCGCGTCTCGATGCACGCTTCGCTCACCGCCACGATCAGCGTTTACGACGCTGACACCTTGCTCGCGGAGGTCGCCGTCGCCGATGCGAACATCGTCGAGATCCCGTGGTCTCCTCCCCCCGGCGAGGACCGCGTCCATACGTTGACCTTCGTCGCGCGTGACAGCCTCGGGCGCGCGACCGAGCCGGAGGTGCACGCGGTCAGCGTCGAGCTCGCTCTGCCTGCGATCACCGCGATCACCGCCAAGCCGGTGCTCGCCGATCGCACGAAGCTCGACCTCACGTGGACCGTGAGCGGCGACTTCGCGCGGACGGTGCTGAGCTACGGCCAGACCGTGCTCGAGCTTGCAGCGCCGACGAACAACGTGCGCCTCGACGCGCTGGCCCCCGACGAGGAGATCTCGGTGACGGCGAGCGTCTTTCGTAGCAACGGCAACGGGACGACCGCCTTCGTCATCGGCACGCCGGGGGTGCTCTTCGTGCAGCCCGGGGCGAACGCGGCGATCGCCGACGGCGCCAGCGCGCGGCCGTATGCGACGATCGGCGCCGCGCTGATGGCGGCGTCGAGCGCGACGCCGCTCATCGTGCACGCCGGTGCCGGCACCTACTCCGAAGCCAGCGGCGAGTCGTTTCCGATCATCGTGCCGCCGCGCCATACGCTGCGCGGCCAACGCAACGCCAGTGGCGCACTCGAATCGATCATCAGCGGCAGCGGGCCGTATACGCAGCAGGATCCGAAGTCGGACGTCGATCCCGGAACGCCGGTGGCTCTGTGTCCGGCCATCTACGCGCAAGGCGACGCGAGTAAGGGCGCGCCGAGCGACGCCGACGCGCCGACCATTCGCGACTTGCGCCTGCAGACGCCGGTGACGACGCCGCCCGGCTGCACCGCCAAGGTCGGTGGCGTCATCAGCTATCTGACAAACGCGCGCGTCAGCGATCTCGAGGTCGCCGGCACCGGCGCGCAGGACTTCGGCATCGCGGCCTTCGGGGCTCGCTATCCGAGCGCGCCGCGCTTCGAGCGCAACATCGTGACCGGCGCGCAATCGAGCGCAACGATCTTCGGCGCCGCCTACGCGCAGCTCGTCCGCAACACGCTGCAGGGCGGCTCGTCGACCATGACCTGCCTGTTCATCCCGAGTGCGGAGCAAGGCGCCACCCCAGGCTTCATCATGATCCTTGGCAACACGATCAGCGGCTGCCGCGTGGGCGTTTCGCTCGCCAACGATGCGCGCGTGATCCTGGCAGCCGACAACGGTGTGCGCAATACAATCACCGTCGGCACGACGAGCGGCGGCACCGTCGCCGGCGTCGCGCTCACGAACAGCACCTTGGGATCGCAGGCGGCCGTCTGCGGCACCGACATCACCGTCACGCCCTCGACCGGCCTCAGCTTCGGCGTGTTCAACAACGCGGCCATCCGGGACGACAAGGGCTTCCTACAGATCGGCAGCACGCTGGCCGGCGGCCCGACGATCGCCTGCGACGCAGATCCGACGGTGCGCATCCGCGTGCAGACTCGAGAAGTCCACGGGGTGGCGATCGACAACACCCTCGTCGCCACGATCGCGCACCTCGTCGCAACGAATGAGGCCTACGCCCAGACCCCCGCCGCGCTCGCGCAGCGGCCAGCCGGGATCGCCTACCGCTCGCCGATCGGCAGCATCACCGTGTCGGAGTCGCGCGTCAGCGGCTTTCCGATCAACCTCCACCTGGCCGGCGTGCCGAACAACTCGCTGAATCGCCCGTTCAATGCCACCGACGTCTGCGTCGACGCGAGCGCGCTCGCGGGCCAGGGTGTCGGCGTCGATGGCTTCCCGGCCCCGGCGACGCGCGACTACGACGACTACGGCGCGAGCGGCGCGGCGAACCCAGCGGTGAACTTCTTTTCGTCGTCGACCGATCGGGTGGCGCAACCCGGTGTCAAGGTCGACCGCTTCGTCTTCGCGCGATCGCCGGCGATGCCGCCCTGCCCGCAGTAGCCTAACGACTTTACGGCTCGAAGAACGCGCCGTCGACGAGCCCGGCGACGCCCGAGCCGATGGCGCCGAAGAAGCCCACGTTCATCGCGATCTGGAGCATGGTCGCGCGCGCGGGATCCGGCGACGTGCCGTCTTTGTTCAGGAGCGATCCGAGCATCACCGCCGTCACGATGTTCGTCGCGATCAAGCCGGCCTGCAACACCAAGAAGATCGTGCCGCGGACGGGCGAGCCCGCGAGGTACTGACCGATGCCGAGCGGCGCGAGATAGTACCAATGCCATCGCTTGGCTTCGGGCTTCGGCGCTTCCACGAGGACGCGCGGCTGCGACGCCGGCTCGCTCGCGGGCAAGGACACCGGCGCGACCACGATCGCTTTGCGCGTGACGTGCGCCTCGAGATCTCTCGCGGTGTCGGGGAGCACGCTGTCTTCGTCGAAGCGGTGCTCGGCGAAGACGGCGACGAGCGCTTGGTACTCTTTGTACGCGCGTTCGGCATCCCCGGCCGCGTACAGCGCGAGCACCAGCTTCTCACGCGCGGCGAGCTCGATGGGCGTGCCTCGCTCGGCATCGAAGAGCAACGCGAGCTCCTTGTCGAACGCTTCGGCGGCGCGCTTGAACTCGCCCTTCTTGAAGTGCTTCGCCGCCTGCTCGTGCGCCCGCTCGCGCGCGGGGTTCGTGCGCTGCTCGGCGGCGGCGGCGCTGGACGCTGCGAGCACTATGCACAAGCCGACGAGCGCGCGAACCATACTATTTCTTAGCAAGCAAAGGGCACTCGCGGTAGTCGAACTGAGGGATGAACGAGCTGATCGACGGGCGCTATCGCCTCGAGCGTGAGCTCGGCGCCGGCGGCATGGGCCGCGTCTTCGCCGCCAAAGACGAGCGCACCGGCAAGCGCGTGGCGTTGAAAGAGCTGCTCGTACCCGAAGACGACAAGGAGCAAGCGCTGCAGCGCGCCTGGTTTCGTCGCGAGCTCAAGGCGCTCATCGCCCTCGATCACCCGAGCATCCTGCGCCTCATCGAGTACGGGCAGCTCGACGCCGGCACGCCCTACATCGTCACCGAGCTGCTCGAAGGGATGAACCTCGAGGACCACGTCGCTGCGAACGGCCCTTTGCCCGAGAAAGTCGGCGTGCTCATCGCCGCGCGCGTGCTCTCGGCGCTCGTCGCCGCGCATGCGCAGAGCGTGGTGCATCGCGACATCAAGCCGGCGAACCTCTTTCTGTGCACCGACGGCCGCGTGATCGTGCTCGACTTCGGCCTCGCGCGCGCGACCTCCGACGCGATGGGAAAGACGCTGGCCGGCGGCCTCGACACCCAGCTCGTCGGCACCACCGCGTACCTGTCACCGGAGCAGATCACCGGCGGCGCGCTGAGCCCAAAGAGCGATCTCTTCTCCCTCGGGTCGACGCTCTTCTATTTGCTGAGCGGGGAGCAGCCGTACAAGAAGGCGAGCATCATCGACACGCTGCGCGCGATCGCCGGCGACGATCGCAAGTTGCTCGGCGACGTCGCGCGCGGGCTCTCGGACGAGACGATCCTCGCGGTTGAGCACCTGATGGCGTTCGAGCCGAACGAACGGCCCGACGCACCGGCGGCAAAGCGCGAGATGGACGCCGCGGCGAAGAAGCTCGGCGCCGCGCCATCAGCGCTCCTCGACTTCGCGGCGCGCGGAACGAACGCAAACGCGACGACGATCGCCACGCGACCGGCGGCTGCGCCCACGGCGAAGACCACGCGCCGGCGCGGGCCGTGGCTGTGGGCGCTCCCTGCGATCCTCCTGCTGGCGACCGCAGTGGCGCTGATCACGCCGCATGCGCCGAGCAAGGCTCCGGCGGCCGTCGCGCCCGTGGTTCCGGCCGAGATCATCGATCTCCCCCCGACGCCACCAACGCCGGAAGCCGCGCCCGAGGTTCCAACCACGCCCGAACCTCCCCCGACCGCGGCCCCGAAGAGCGGCACCGTGAAGTGCTCGTTTGCGCAATGGGCCGAAGTGACCGTCGACGGCGTCGCTCAGGGAAAGAAGCAGTTTTCCGCTGTATTTTCGCTGCCCGCCGGCAAGCACACGTTGAAGTTCAGCCATCCGAAGTACGGCGAACGCTCCCAGGTCTTCCTCGTGCGGGGCGGCAAAGAGACCCCCTGCGCGGTCGACTTCCTCGATTAGCAACTACGCGGCAGAACGACCGAAAACAGCTTCGGAGGGCGTGGCATTTTTCCCCGCGGCTTCGGTTTGTCATCGGAGAGTCGCGTGGCCACTGTCATCACCGGAAAAATGTTTGACGCCGAAGGGCAACGCCGGAATCCTTCTGGTTCATGCGCGAGGAGTAGTCGCTTGATGAATCGTGCCGTGCTGATCGCTTGTCTATTATATGTGCTCGCCTCGGCGGGGTCCGCCCACGCTGAACAACCCGCTTCACAACCCGCTTCGGCGCCTGCGATCGATGCGGCGCTCGACGCCGAGGACAGCGACACGGACGGCGACGACGAAGAGGAAGCCGACGTCCCGGGCGCCGTCGATCCCGAAGCCGAAGCGATCCCGGGCGCTGGAACCCCCGCCGACGACACGCTCCGCTACACGACCGACATCTCGGACATGGAGCTGTCGAAGCGCTTCTGCGAAGATCTCGCGTCGCTCGGCTCGATCTCGGTCGGCTTCGCCGAATCCGGCCGGGTGATCGGTGCCGTGAAGATGCCGCGCGAGGAGGCGTGGGATCTCGTCGTCCCCGAGTACGCGTGGGGCACGCAGGAGACAATCGATTATCTCTCGCTCGCGGCGCGCGCAGTGCACGAGCAGTTCCCGGACTCGGTGCCGCTGCGGATTAACCACATCGGCAAGAAGGACGGCGGCTACGTGCGGCCGCACAAGAGCCATCAATCGGGCCGCGACGTCGATCTCGGCTTCTTCTACAAGGGCGACATCGGCCCCGGTGGTCTGCCGCGCAAGCGCGAGGACCTCATCGATCCGGCGCGCAACTGGGCGCTGATCCGCGCGCTCGTCACGCAGTCCGACGTGCAGGTGATCTTGGTCGACCACCGCATTCAAAGCGTCCTCTATGCTCACGCGCTCGCGCAGGGCGAGGACAAGGCGTGGCTCGACGGGCTGTTCAACGCTGGCAGCGCGTCGGTCCTGCAGCACGCGCGCCGTCACCGCGACCACTTTCACGTGCGCTTCTTCGCGCCGCGCTCGCAGGAGCTCGGCCGCCGGGTGCAGCCGATCCTCGCCAAGCGCCCCGACGAGAACAAAATCTCGCACCGCGTGCGAAGCGGCGACACGCTCGGCCACATCGCGCGCCGCTACAACAGCTCGGTCGGCCTGATTCAGCGCGCGAACGGCATGCGCAACACCTTTCTCCGCCTCGGGCGCAGCTTGACGGTGCCGATGCGCGGCCCGTGCACGCAGTGTCCGCTGCCCCCGCCCTTCGTCGTGCCACCGCGCCGCCTGCCACCGCCGGCAAAGACGGCGGCGATCGAGACGTCCGCGCCGCCAGTCGACGCCAAGCCGGAAGAGGCGACGCTCACGACCGCCGCGGTCCGCTAACCCTCCCCGGTCCCTTTTCGGCTCTCTCCCCGGTCCCTTTTCGATTCACGAGCGGTCGTCCGTTGCGCGCCGGCCGGCTCCCGTGCCATCGCCGCCGCATGATCGTCGTCACGGGCGCCACGGGTCACGTCGGCGCAAACCTCGTTCGTCATTTGCTCGCGGCGGGGCACCGCGTCCGGGCCGTCGTGCACAACGAGACGCGCGCGCTCGCAGGCCTCGACGTCGAGATCGTCAAAGGTGATGTGCGCGACCGCGCCTCACTCGACGCGGCGTTCACCGGAGCCGACGTCGTCTATCACCTGGCCGCGTGCATCTCGATCATCGGCGAACAACGCGGCCGCGTCCGCGCGATCAACGTCGAAGGCGTGCGCAACGCCGCCGAAGCCGCGCGGGCTCAGGGTGTCCGCCGCTTCGTCCACTGCAGCAGCATTCACGCCTTCGCGCTCGCGGACCTCGACGGCGTCGTCGACGAAGCCAGCCCACGATCGCTCGCCGCGCACCACCCGGCCTACGACCGCAGCAAGGCCGAGGGCGAGCGCGCGCTGCAGGAGTCCATCGACCGCGGCCTCGACGCCGTCGTCTGCCACCCGACCGGCATCATCGGTCCGAACGACTTCGGGCCTTCGCGCATGGGGCGCTTCCTGCTCGCGCTCAGCAAACGCGAGATGCCGGCGCTCGTCGCCGGCGGCTTCGACTGGGTCGACGTGCGCGACGTGGTCGAAGGCCTCGTGCGCGCCGGCGAGCAAGGCGACAAGGGCGAGCACTTCATCTTCGGCGGCGGCCACTGCTCGATGCGCGACATGGCCGCGCTTTGGCAGACGATCAGCGCCGTCAGAGCGCCAAGGTTCGTGGCGCCGCTCGCGCTCGCGGGGATCGGCGCGCTGTTCACCACGGCCTACGGTCGCATCACACTGAAAGAACCGTTGTTCACGAACGACGCGCTCGCAGCGATGCGCTTCGCGGGCAAAGTCAGCGCCGAACACGCCAAGCGCCGCTTGGGTTTCTCACCGCGGCCGCTCGTCGCCACGCTAACCGACACCCATGCTTGGTTTCGCGAGCACCGGCTGATCGACGGCGCGAAGGTGGCCGCCTAGACTTCAGACGGCGAGCAGAGAGCTCGTCGGCCGCTTCTTCGTCGCCGTCTCGACGCTCTGATACAGCTCGCGCTCCTCACGACCATCGCGGCGGCGCAGCCAATCGAAGTGGCGCAAGAGGTCGCCCTGGAACTGGGCGACGTTCTTCTCGATCGCCGACGCGACACTGTATTGCTCGACGAACGCCTTGAAGCTCGGACGAAACATGTCGATCTCGCCCTGGAAGCGCTTGCAGATGGCGCGCACCGCCGGGTTGTCGAAGCGGTCGGCGCGCGCGTAGAAGAACGCCTCCTCCATCACCAGGTGCACTTGCAGCAGGCCAGACATCTTGGCGAGCAAACGGGCGCACTTGCCGGCGACGAGCGCGTTCGGCAGGGCCAGCGAGGTGCGTTCGATCTCGGTCATCTTCTGGGCGAGCTCTTCGTGTTGGCGGCGGAACCGGTCGAGGTCGTTCATATTGGAAAAGCTACAACGCGATCGCGTTTAATTTTGTGAGACGTCGCACGAACCGGTCGATTTTTGACGTGACTTCCCGCACAGGCGGCAGCTTTGCGTGAGACACCTCACGCGCGGCGCGTGCGGGTGATCACGCGAAGATGGTGCCGCCTCCTCTCTGTGTTATTGATCACATGGCCAAGCACGATGCACGCGAACGCGTTCCTGCAGAATCTCGCGATGGTCCTCGGGGTCGCCGCGATCACGACGGTGCTGTTTCAGACGCTGAAGCAGCCCGTGGTGCTCGGCTACATGCTCGCCGGGGTCATCGTCGGTCCGCACTTGCCGGTGCCGCTCGTCGCCGACGCCAAGATGATCCAAACCTTGTCCGAGCTCGGCGTCATCTTGGTCATGTTCGCCCTCGGCCTCGAGTTCGAGCTGAAGAAGCTGGTGCAAGTCGCGCCGCGCGCCGGCGCCGCCGCCTTGATCGAAGCGAGCATCGTGTTTTCGCTCGGCTTCGCCGTCGGCCGCGCGCTCGACTGGTCGACGCGCGAGTGTCTCTACGCTGGCGCCTGCGTGGCCATCTCGTCGACGACGATCATCGCCAAGGCGTACGCCGAGAACAAGGTGGAGGCGAAGCTCTCGGAGCTCGTGTTCGGCGTGCTCATCGTAGAGGATCTCATCGCCATCGTGCTGCTCACCTTCCTGACCACGCTCTCGGTCGGCGGCCGAGTCGACCTGGACCAAATCGGCAGCATCGCCCTCAAGCTGAGCGCGTTCCTCGTCGTCACGATCGTCGTCGGTTTGGCGATCGTGCCGCGGCTCTTTCGCCGCATCGTCGCCTTCGGCCGCCCCGAGACGACGCTCGTCGCCGGAATCGGCCTGTGCTTCGCGCTCGCGCTGGCGGCGCATACGCTCGGCTATTCGGTCGCGCTCGGGGCGTTCCTCGCCGGGATGCTGATCGCCGAGTCGGGCGTGCAGAAGACCGTCGAGCACCTGGTGATCCCGGTGCGCGACGTGTTCGCGGCGATCTTCTTCGTGTCGGTCGGCATGATGATCGATCCGCGCCTCGTGCTCGAGAACGGCGCCTACGTGGCGGTGTTCGCGCTCATCGTGCTCTTCGGCAAGACGATCGGCGCTTCGCTCGGCGCGTTCCTCACCGGCCACGGCATCGCCACCAGCGTCAAAGCGGGCATGAGCCTGGCGCAGATCGGCGAGTTCTCGTTCATCATCGCCGGTCTCGGCATCGCGACGCACACGGCGCCGCCGGAGCTCTATCCAACGATCGTGGCGGTGTCGGCGCTGACCACGCTCACGACACCGTGGCTCATCCGCTTCTCGGCGACCGCCGCGAGCAAGCTCGATTCGGCGCTGCCCGAGCGGCTGCAGACCTTCGTCACGCTCTATGGCCACTGGCTCGAAGCGCTGCGGGCGGCGCCGCGACGAACGGACGTGTGGGGCCGCATCCGGCGCGTCGTGAAGCTGCTCGTCTTCGACGCGGCCGTCGTCATGATCGTGGTCGCCGTCGGCTCCACGCAATGGCGAAAGATCGAGCGCGTGCTCGCGGTGAAGACGGCGATCCCGGCGCCCTACGCGAAGTGGCTGATCGTCGGGGCGTTTACGCTGCTGACGATCCCTTTCTTCATCGGCATCGCCCGCTGCGCCCGCTTCTTGGGCCTCGCCCTCGCCACGCAAGCGCTGCCGCATGGCGCCGAAGGCAAGGTCGACTTCGCGATGACGCCGCGGCGCGTGCTCATCGTGGCGCTGCAGCTCGCGATCGTCATGATCGTCGGCCTGCCCTTGCTCGCGGTGACGCAGCCCTTCTTGCCGCCCTTCGTCGGCGTCGTGCTCTTGCTTGGCGCGCTCGCCGGCCTCGGCATCTTGTTCTGGCGGCGCACGACGAGCCTGCACGATCACGTGCGCGCCGGCGCCGAGATCGTCGTCGCGACGCTGGCGAAGCAGCGGCACAGGCCAGAGCAGAACAAGGACCTCGACCGGCTGCACTCGGTGCTGCCGGGCCTCGGCAACCCGGTGCCCATGCGCGTCACGGCGACGAGCGCGATGGTTGGCCGCGATCTCGCGAGCATCAACCTGCGATCGGTGACGGGCGCGACGGTGCTCGCCGTCATCCGCGGCGACAAGAGCACCCTGGTGCCCGCCGGCGACTTCATCGTCGAAGCGGGTGATCTCCTGGCGCTCGCGGGCAGCGAAGAGGCGCTGAGCGCGGCCAAGCAGCTCATCGCCTCGTGACTCTGCTTCCCGCGCCATGCTAGCGCGCGCGCACGATGAGCGACCTTCCGATCCTCGACTTCGTGCTGACGAACTACAAGAACTTCAACTCGCGGGCCACGCGCGACGCGCTGCTCGCGTACTGGGCGCACGTCGAGAACGGCGGCAAGATGTTCTGGGCCGTGGCCGGCGCCATGTCGTCGGCGCAACTCGGCATCACGCTCGCGCCCGCGATCCGCGCCGGCCTGATCCACGGGATGAGCGTGACCGGCGCGAACCTCGAGGAGTCGTTGTTCCGCCTGGTCGCGCACCACGGCTACAAGGATTTTCCCGAATACCGCTACCTGACGAAGCAGGACGACACGAAGATCCTGAACGACCGGATGCGCCGTGTGACAGACACGAGCATCCCGGAAGACGAAGCGTTTCGCGCCGTCGAGAAGGACATCGTGCCGATGTGGAAGAACGCGTCGGCCGAGAACAAGCGCCGCTTCTGGCACGAGTACTTCTACGAGCTCATCCAGAAGATCGATCCGAAGATCCACGAAGGCAATCCAGACGAGTGCTGGCTGCTCGCTGCGGCGAAGGCCAAGCTACCGATCGTGGTGCCTGGCTACGAAGACTCGACCTTCGGCAACGTCTTCACTTCGTACGTCAAGCACGGCGACGTGAGCGCGTCGATCAGCAAGTCGGGCATCGAGTACATGGCCGCGTTCTACGATCAGTACAAAGAGCTCTCGGGCGGCCCAGGCGTCGGCTTCTTCCAAATCGGCGGCGGCATCGCCGGTGACTTCCCGATCTGCGTCGTGCCGTCGATCAAGTACGACCTGCAGGAGCCGGTGAAGCCGTGGGCGTACTTCTGCCAGATCTCGGACTCGACGACCTCCTACGGCAGCTACTCGGGGGCCACGCCGAACGAGAAGATCACTTGGGACAAGCTCACTGAAACAACGCCGATGTTCGTGATCGAGTCGGACGCGACGATCGTGGCGCCGCTGATCCTGCGTGCGCTGCTCGAATGTAAGCAGGACCCGAAGGGCGCGAACGCGCTGATCCAAAAGCGCATGAAGTGAGGTAAGCTCGGTAAGAGTGCGCTACTTCCTCGCCGTCATCGGCCTCACGGGCTGCGTCAACTTCACGCAGGTGCAGCAGCATTGCCCGAGCGAGAACCCGGCGCTCTGCGTCGGCCGCACGAACATCGACGGCGTCGACAACACGACCGACGGCACCGGCGAGAACACCGGGCCGACCGGGGCTACGGGCAACACGCAAATGACGTGCACGCCACGCACTTGCGCCGAAGTCGGCGCGCTTTTCTGCGGCACCGCCGACGACAACTGCGGCACCACTCTCATCTGCGCTTGCACGTCGCCACTGCTCTGCGGCGCACGCACGGCGAGCACCTGCGGAGCGCCGCCGAGCCTGACGACCGCCGTCGTCGCGAGCCCTGCCGCCACGGTGCCGCAAGGTCTCGGCGCGGCGCCGCGCAATGTCGCCGTTCGCGTCAACGTCACCGGCACCGGGCTCGGCGCGGTGAGCGCAGCGATGCTGAGCGATGGAAGCGCCGGCGCCATCGACAGCGCGAGCCGCACCGAGACGACGCTCGCAATCGACTTCATGATCCCGCACGGCGCGACGCCCGGCGCGAAGTCGTTGCTGCTCAGCCACCCGACCGGCGTGCTTTCGCAGAGCAGCGTCATCACGGTCACCCCGATCAAAGTCACACCGGCGGCCGCCGCGGCGCCCGGAAGCGACAGCGCGATCGGCTCGACGCTGGCACCCTTCGCCACCATCAACCACGCCCTGTCGGTGGCCGCATCGGGCGATACAATCTTGCTGGCTCCGGCCGCGATCGCCAATCACACAGTCGGGCTCGGCGCGGCGCTCAGCAGCAGCGCCTGCGGTGCCACGGGCACGGCGAACGTGCCTGCCGGGGTCACGATCAGAGGCGATGGTGCGCTGGCGTCGTTGATCAGCCCCGGCGGCAACGTCGCCGCGTTCATCACCAGCGGCGCGGCGACGATCAATCTCATCGCGGTGGAGCAGTTCACGATCGGGGTCCTCGCGCTCGGGGGTCCGCTGCAAAGCGATGAGCTCTTCGTTGGCGAGAGCACGGCCTGCGCCGTCTCGCTGCAGGGCAACGGCGACGCGAGCTTCAGCCGCCTCGTGATGCAAGCGAACACTGGCGACGGCCTGCACGCGAACAAGACCGGCGGCACGGTCACGCTCAACGACATCGTCGCCGACGGCAACACCGGCGACGGCATCGCGCTCTACGGCACGATGAACGGAAGCTTCACCAAGACTTCCGTGACCTTGAATAGTGGCATCGGCCTCAGCGCATCGATCATCGGGAACCTGACGGTCACCGGCCTCGTCGCCGATGACAACGGCAGCGGCCTCTGGCTCACCGGCAGCACGAACGCGACCATCGACATGCCGCTGCCCGGCGCCGCCGCGCCTTTCGCCAAGGGCACAATCTCGCGCAACGGCTACAACGGCGTCTTCGCGGCCGGGAGCGCGGCGCTGCAACTGCGCGGCGCAACCGGCGGCACCGGCGCCGCGACGAAGAGCCCGATCCGCGGCAAGCGCAACACCGGCAGCCCGAACTACGCGTGCCTCGAGCTCGACGACGCGGCCAGCGTGGTGCTGCGCGACCTCGACGTCGAGGAGTGCTCGAGCGTCGCCATGCGCATCGGCATCAACAACAATCTTCCGTTTGGCAAGATGACCTCGGTGCAGATGTACTCGAGCTTCGTGCAAAACAACGGCGAGATCGCGAGCCCGGGCATCGGCATCCTCAACCGCTCGACCTCGGCGGTTTACTTGGACAACGTCGTCATCCAAGATCAGACAATCGGTATCCTCATCGAAGGCGACGGCAACTCGACCGTCGGTCCGGTGACGATCGCGAACGGCAGCCGCATCGTGCTCAACGACGACCTCTGCTCGTTCGAAACGGAGTGCGTCGGCATCTTGCTGCAAGGGACGATCGGCTCGCGGACGCTGATCAACGTCAACACTGGGGCGCAGATCTCGGAGAACCCGAACGGCGGCGTGTTCATGCGCTCGCCCGGCCAGCTGACGCTGCGCAACGCGACGATGGCGGTGGCGTCGGCGGCCTCGACCTTCTCGCACATCCGCATCGACACGAGCACGGACATCCGCGTCGATCTCGGCACCGGCGGCGAAAACGGCAACAACAGCTTCGTCTGCAGCGACGGCTACATCTTGCGCGATGCACGGCCGACGACGACGACCATCGCGAGCACGATCAGTGCCTCGACCTACAGCGCCTCCAGTTGCCCAGGCGGCTGCAACTCGAACACCTTCGGAGGCGGCGGGTTCTGCTTCGCGGCCGATCAGGTTCCGCTCATCCTCTACGAAGGAACGAACGATCCCGGCGCGGGAGCGTGCTCGACCCGCGGGTTGCTCAGCTTCTAGCGCCGCCGTGAGACGCGAAAGTTGTCCTCATGGGCGCGGAGGCTATCCTTCCCTCGTGCGGTTGACTGTCCTTTTGATGCCTCTCCTCGCGACGGCGTGCCTGAAGCTCGACCGCCGCGCGCAAGAGAACCTCCCGCCGAGCGCCGCGATCGCCGTCGCCCCAGGCGCGCTCGTCGGACCGCTCACCACAGTGATCCTCGATGGCAGCACGAGCGCCGATCCGGAGGAGCGACCGCTCACCTTTCGCTGGACGCAAGCGAGCGGCGACCTCGTCGTGCTCGACGATCCGGGCGCAGCGACCGTGAGCTTCACGGCGCCCGAGCGCGCCCAGAGCCTCGTGTTCTCGCTCGTCGTCTCGGACGGCCGCTTCGACAGCGCCGCCGCCACGGTGCAACTCCGCGTCAGCACGAACGCGGGCCCGACCGCCGTCGTCGCGCCGGTTGGCCAAGCGATCGCCGGCGCCACGATCGCCATCGACGGCAGCGCGTCGTCGGATCCCGAGGCGCAAACGCTCTCGTACACCTGGACGAGCCCGTCGCATCCGGCGCTCGTGTTCTCGCCGAGCGCGACCGTGGCGCAGCCGTCGATCGTCGTCCCGGCGGATCTCTCGAAGCCGCTGGTCGTGCGCCTGACGGTGAGCGACGGCGCCCTCAGTCACAGCGCCGAAGCGACAGCGCCGATCGAGCCCGGCGATTCGACGGCGATCTTCGTCGACGCGAACGCCGGCTGCACGAGCGACTGCGACGGCACGCGCGCGAAGCCGTTCAAGCAAGTGATGCTCGGTTACGGCAAGGCGAAGACCGAGCTGAAGCCGGTGCTCGTCGCCCCGGGATACTATCAACGGCTCGCCATGGACTCGCCGGTGACCATCATCGGCCGCTGCGATCCGGCAAACGGATGGGCGTGCGGCGTGACGGCGCAGCCGAGCGTGATCGCCGCCAGCGAGAGCGAGCGCTTCGCCGTCCTCATCCCGGCGCCGAACGACACGCCGATCGTGCTGCGCCACCTGCACATCCTTGGCACCACCGGCCAGATGCCGCTCGAGGCGAAGACTGGCACGATGGGCAACGAGATCGGCGCGCTCTACTGCGCCGGCTGCAGCGTCGTCGTCGACCGCTCTTACCTCGACGTCAACGCGGCGGGCGGTGACGCCGGAGATCTCTCGCGCGTCGTCTCGATCAACACGACGCCGCGCGCCGTGCGCATCATCGACAGCACGATCGTCATGGGGCGCACCGGCAACAACGAAGGCGTCTATGTCGGCGGATCGTTCGACGTCGAGCTACACGGCGTGACGATCCGATCGAAGAACGACGTGCGAAACGGCCAATCATCGGCCGTCAAATACAACTACCTCCTCTTCGCCCATGGCCCTTCTCACGTCGTCGTCGATCGCAGCCGCTTCGAGGTCGACGCCGGCGCCGAGCACAAGAAGGCTTACGCCGTCGAGATCCGCGATAACGGCAACGTCGGCGTGCCGGCGCCGATCGTGCTCGCGACGGCGAACGTCTTTTGGTTCAAGGGCTTCGCCAGCAACTGGGGGCCGACCGAAGGACAACCGGGAGATGGGACCCGACGCTCCGATGGCAACTTGATGGTGCATGCGACGAACGTGACGAACGCGACCTTCGTCAACAACACCTTCATCGGCAATGCCGCGGCGGCGGTCCCTGGCTGCCTCCCCGACATCGGCGGCGGCGCCATGCCGCATACCATCAACCCGAAGGACGAAGCCTGCCTCGGGCTCGCGCTGTTCCTTGGCGGCGGTGGCACATCTCGGCTCGCCTTCGTGAACAACTACTTCACGACGCTCTACCGCCTCGTTTGGAACGCGGGCTCTCCGGACCTCTTCGTCACTTTCAAGAACAACACGGTCGATCCGAACATCCCCGTCATCTCGGACGGCCAGGATCTCGACCCCACGGCCGACGTCAACGTCCTCCACGACGGCCACCTCGGCGGCGGCCTCGGTGAATACGGCGCCTCCGATCAGCTGGGCGAAGCGAACGTGCGCGGCGATTGCCTACTCAAAGATCCCGCCACCGGCGATGCGCATCTTTTGGCCGGCTCACCCTGCATCGACAGCGGCGCCTTCGATCGCGACGCGCCGGCGCGGGACATCGACGGCGACGACCGGCCCGCCGGAACGGCGATCGATCGCGGCGCCGACGAGGTGACGCCGTGATCGCGCTGCTCTGCGCCTTTGTCGCCGCCAGCCCCGCCGAATCGAAGCGCGTGGCCGTGCTCGACTTCGTCGCCGTCGAGGTCGATGCGTCCGCCGCACTGGCGTTCACCCAGCTCGTCGCCGCTGAGCTCGCGCGCGCGGGCCTCGAGACGGTGAGCAGCAAAGACGTCGCGGCGCTGATCTCCCTCGAAGAACGCAAGCAGCTGCTTGGCGGCTACGACGCGCGCGCGAGCGACCAGGTGGCCGGGCTGCTGAACGCGCGCTACGTCGTCGCTGGGAGCATCGGCAAGCTCGGCGCGAAGCTGCTCGTGACAGCGCAGCTCCTCGATCACGCGAGCGGCATCGTCGTCAATCGTACGACGCAGGAAGCGAAGAACGTCGACGCGCTCGCGGCCGCCGCCGAGCCGTTGGTGCGAGCCCTGCTCGCCGAATCCGGCCGCCTCCAGCTCTACGATCAAGTCGCCGGCGCGCGCGTGTTCCTCGACGAAGGGCTGATCGGCGTCATGCCGCTCACGCCGGTGCCGATCAAAGACGGCGGCCGCCATCGGCTGCACGTCGAGAGCGGCGAGCATGCGCCGTGGGACCAAGAGATCACCATCGCCCGCGGACAAACGACGCGGCTTCGCGTCGATCTCGTGGCGTTGAAGACTTTGGAAGAGCGCTCGGCAGCGCGTCGCATCGGCGCTTATGCCACGCTCGGCGGCGCCGTCGTCGCCGGCGTCGGCGCGGCGCTGCTCTTCTGGGGCACCTTCGAGAGCAAGCGGACGTATGACGCGATGGATCTCTTGCTCGTCACCCAACGCGAGCTCGACGCCGCGGCGAGTCGCACCCTCGGGCTCTACGCCGGCGCCTTCATCGCCACCGCCGCGTCGGCCGCGCTGCTCGCCACGAGCCTCTACCTCTTCCTCTACGATCCGCATCGCCTCGCGCTCGACGACGCGGCGAAGTCGCTGCGCTTCGAGCCGATCATCGCGCCGGCGCCGTCCGGGGCGAAGATCTTCGGGCTCTCGCTCAGCGGGCGTCTGTAGGTGCGCGTAGGTCCGGCGCGCACTGCTATATTCGCGACCCCGCAAGCTTTGCGGGCCACAATTTTGCGAAAGCGCGAGGAGCCACGATTAATGCGAGCTGAGGCGGTGGCACTGATGTTGCGTAACGATTCAACGCGTATGCAGTCTGGGCAAGGTCAGCACATGCGGGGCTTTACGTTGATCGAGCTCGCGGTCGTGCTCGGCGTCATCGGCGTCCTCGCCTCGCTCGCCGGTCCGAACATCAATCGCATGCTGCTCAACATCCGCAACAAGGGTGCGACGACGGACATCGCCGGTCTGATGCGGATGGCCCGCAGCATGGCGATGCAGGAGAACCGGCCGTTCGCGCTGATTATCCGCGACGGCAGCGCCGCCAACACGCGCGCGGCGCTCGTGCGTTGCCCGAACGGGACGACCGCGGCGTACAACTTCAACAACATCACGACGCCGATGATCGACACCGGCGCTGGTTATCCGGCGGGCTTCTCACCGGTACGCATCGCCGAGATCGGAAAAGACATCGGCATCGGCGGCGCCGGGCTCGGGTCAGCGGGCATCCTGACGATGTATCGCCCGTATACCGCGATCCCGCGCACCGCCGGCTGCTCTTTTTGCGCTGGCGGCAACGGCGCCATCTTGTTCAAGAGCGACGGCTCACTGACGCTGACGAACGGCGCGCCCTACGGCAGCGTCACGGTGAGCATCGCGGCCAGTTGGCCGACGCCGAGCGCAGCGGAGATGTACACGATTACCGTCATGGGTCTGACGGGTGAGGTGCGGGTATGGCATTGAGCGAGACATCGCGGCGCAACGAGCGCGGCTTCACGCTGCTCGAGGCGTTGATCTCGATGGTGATCTTCTTCATCGGCGCCACCGGCGTCATGCGCTTGCAGCTCGAGTCGATCCGCGTCAACCGCTTCGGCGGTCACATGACGCAGGCGATGATGTTCGCGGACGAGCGCGCCCAAGCGTTGCTCGCGCTCGATTTCGACGACCCGCTGATCGCCGACAGCAACGGCGGCAACAACCCGCCGGCGATGAACCAGCCCTTTCCCTTTTCCACGCCGAGCGCAGCGACGCCCGACACCGCCGAGGGTGCGACCACCTCCGAGGGGCTCACCGTCGGCGGCACCGTCGTCGCGCTGAACAGCGGCGAGCAGTTCCAACGCTATTGGATGATCTCGGACGAAGAGATGAACCCGACGATCAGCGGTCCCGACTGCAAACGCATCCGCGTCATGGTCCGCTTTCGCGACGGCGAGAGCGCGGATTGGCGCGAGGCCGGCGTCACCGTCTTGAAGGCGAAGGTGCAATGATGCGCGCGCGTGGACAGCGGGGCTTCACGGTGCTCGAGCTGATGGTGAGCTCCGCGATCGCGTCGATCGTGGCGATGGGCGTGTTCGCGCTGATGACCGGCCAGATCGAGGGTCAGAACCGGCAAGAACGGGTCAGCAACGCCCAGATGCTCGTGCGTGCGGCGATGATGGAAGTGACGAAGCGCGTGCAGCCGACCGGCTTCGGCTTGCCCGGCGATTGGGCGATCGGCGTCACCGGCAGCGTCAACAACGTGACGACTCCTGGGCCGATGGAGACGTGCCCGGGCACCGACGTGCTCGAGGTCTTCGCCCGCGATCCGCGCGGTCGCTGGACGCTGACCGGCAACGCCGGCGCCTCGATCACCTTCGACGATCCGCCGGAGATGACCGCCGATCGGCCGTGGCGCCAGGGCGTCCGCCTCTTCCTCTTCGGCAGCATCGGCAACTACGGCCTCGTGCGGACGGCAGCGCCGCGCCCGATCACGGCGCAAACGATCACGATCACGGCGGCCGAGTCGATGTACCTGCCGCCTCCTCCTGCCCCGCAAGCTCCGACGACCCCGACGAGCGAAGTCTACGGCGTGGTCACCACACGCCTGCGCGTCGTCTGCTCGGCGACGGATCCGACGCATCCGCTGCTCGTGCTCGAGGAGGACGTCGATCAAGATCCGGTCGACGGCATCATCGACGCGAAGGACCAGGTGCCGATCGCGAGCGACATCGAGGATCTGCAAGTGGCCTACCTGGTCGACAGAGATCGCGACGGCGTCGTCACCGAAGCAGACGCGGTCGACCACCCGACGCTCGCGACCGATCCGAACTTCCTGCGCCCGATCGATCGCTGGCGCGCCGTCAAGGGCGTGCGCATCAGCTTGGTCGCGCGCGCGAAGTCGCAGCCGAACACGACGAACCTGCCGCTCGTCGTCGAGGATCACGCGCCGCCGCAAGTCCCCGACGAATATGTCCGCCGCCTGCTGCGCCAGGTCATCATCTTCGACAACCGCGACACCGCCGAGCCCGAGGTCTACCTGCACCTCTCGAACAAGGTCCTGTGAGGGAAGCCATGAAAGAACGTGGATACATTCTCGGAGTCGTCGTCATCGCCCTCGTCGCGCTCAGCGTCGGCGGCGCCGCGATCCTCACCCTGTCGGGCGGCGAAGCCGATCTCGCCGGCCAGGTGCGCAAGCAGAAGCAACTGCAGGCGTGCGCGATGGCGGGCGCGGACGCGAGCATCGCGCAGCTGCCGAGCGGAGCGCCGACGGCGGTCTCGCTCGACGCGAACTATTCGGCGGCGCCCGGCCACTACCCGACTGGAGGCACGTACACATCCGGCGCCGGGAAGCTCGACAAGACGCAGGCGCCGGATCTGGCGGCTGGCGCGGCGGTCGGGGCGAACGTGATCAACTTCCCGCGCGGCGCCGCCGGCCTGCGCCGCGAGCCTTATCGCTACGTGACGACGTGCAGCGGGCCGAATGGCCAGACGTCGGAAGCCGAGAAGACGATCCTCTATGGCGTCAGCCAGTGATCCCGTTGGTGAACGAAGTGAAGGAGTCGACCATGCGCCACACCTTACACAAGATTCTCTCGAGCGCGTTCGCGCTGGCCTGCGCGCTCCACGTCGCGAGCCCGGTGCGCGCCGATGATCGTGACGCGTTCTCTGCGAAGCCGGCGCCGCCGAACATCATGTGGATGCTCGACAACTCGGGCTCGATGGACAACCTGCCCTGCACCGAGTTCTCGACCGGCGTTTGCTTCGGCAACACCGACCGCGCGTTGCGCAACGAGATCAACCTCGATCCGACGCTCGGCGCTGTCGGCGCGGCCGTGTCGTTGTGCCGCAGCACGTTCATGGACAGCCTGGGCTACAACAAGAACACGGCCTATCCGCTGCCCGACCCGGACTTTCCCGCTCTGTATCCCGCGACCCGGATCTACCAGAAGGACAACTGGGGCAGCACGAGCGCCGACGCGGCGACGTACTGCAGCGGCATCACGACCAACTGCGCTCAGCGCGCGCGCTGCGTCTACTCGATGACGAAGTACGGCTACTACTATGACGTCGCCGGCTGCCAAGGCTCGGGCGATCCCTCGGGCCTTTGCGCGCCGGTGCCGCGGGCCTGCACCACGAACCCGCTGCTCACCGATGTTGGCGGCGGTTGCGCGGTCGGCGCAACTTGCGATTGCGGGCTCTGCTCGAACCAAGGCAGCGGCGTGAAGTGCCAAGAGTGTAACCTCAACGCCGACTGCGGCGCCGGCAACACCTGCGCAACCGTCGGCGGCGTCAGACGCTGCCAACAGCCCGCCTTGGCCACCGTGTCGATCCCGCGCATGAGCGGCAACCTCTTGCGCCTCTATCCGCCGAAGTTCGTCGGCGGACGCCGCGCCGTCAAGGACATCTTGGTCGACGCGAACAACACGCCGACGCTCTCGCACCAGCGCGTCGGCCTCTTCGCCTACAACGGCAACAACGGCGGCGACGGTGGCTCGGTGCGCAAGCGCATGGGCCCGGTGTGCAATCAGCTCTGCCTCGACGCCAGCTGCGACGCGGCGTTCACGACCAGCCGCAACGCGATGATCGGCATCATCAACACGATGCCCTTCAACACGAACACGCCGCTCGGCGAGACGCTCGACGACATCGGTTGCTACTTCGCGAACGGCAATCCGCCGCGCCCGTGCACTTACCGCACCGATCAAGTGATCGCGCAAGACAACGCGTCGCCGCCGATGTGTCTCTCGTGTCAGACGAACTTCGCCATTTTGATCACCGACGGTCTGCCGACCTCCGACACGACCGCCGGACTGTCGCTGGCGAGCGGCGTCAGCGATCCGCAGGGCTACATCCTGCCAGCGGTCGCCCGATACATGTACAACACGGACCTCGACACCGCGACGGCCGGCGTGCAGAACATCATCACCTACACCGTCAGCTTCGGCCTCACTGATCCGACCGATGCGAACAAGTGCGCCGGCGTGCTCGAGCGCGCGGCACAAGCGGGTAACGGCAAGTGCTTTCCAGCGCGCAACCGGCAACAGCTGCGCGACGCCCTCGCCACGATCGTCTTCGAGATCGATCAGCGCGCGCGCTCGTTCACGTCGCCAACGCTGCAGTCGACGCGCGCCCAAGGCGAGAACAACGCCAACATGGCCGTGTTCAAGCCGTTCACCTCTGGCCCGCTTTGGGAGGGCCACGTCTACAGCTTCAATCTCTTCGACGAGGTGACCGAGAACGCGCAGTTTCCGACCGGCAGCGCAGCGAACAAGCAAGAGGTGTTCGTCGTCGATGCGAACAACGCGCCGGTCGCGTTCGACACCGAAGGTAACTTGCTCGGGAGGCCGTTTTGGGACGCGGCGCTCTGCCTCGCCGGCGACGTCGACAACACACGCGGCGCCACCGTGCCGGAAGATCCTTTCAACCTCAACGTGTCGGGCTGCGTCCGCCGCCCGGACGAGACGAGCGCGCGGGCACGGAAGATCTTGACCAAGCTCAATCCGCTCGTCGGTACCGGCGGCTCGGTGCCGGATAATTTCACAGTGACGAACGCCGGTGTGCTCGCGCCCTTGATCGGCGCGGCGATGCCGTTCGCGGCGCCGAAGGTCATCAAGTACTTTCGCGGCTTCGACATGCTCGATCTCGTCGGCGGCGGCACCGTCGGCGCCGGCACGGTCACCGTCAACACCGTCACTTACACCACGCCGGTCGAGCGCTCGCTGTCGACGCTCGGACAAAAGAAGGGTTGGTGGGTGCTCGGCGACATCTACCACTCGACGCCAGGCCTCGTGATCCAAACCGGCGAGTACCTCGACGACAACACCTACAAAAACTACGAGGACTTCTTCGCCGCGACCAAGGGCCGAAAACGCGTCGTGGTCGCCGGCGCCAACGACGGAATGCTGCACGCCTTCGACGCCGGCAGCGCGCAAAACGCGACGCCGCCGATCGTCTACTCGAAGGGCACCGGCGAGGAGCTCTGGGCCTTCGTCCCGCCGCACCATCTGCCGAAGCTCGGCGGTGCGCTCAGCTGCCCGAACGATGCCGGGACGCCGTGCACGATCGCCCGCCAGTACCAGTATTCGAACGACGGCTCGGCGCAGATACGCGACGCATACACCGGCTCTGGCACCCAACGCGGCACCCTCGGCAACCTGCAGGATCCTTCACTCGCGAATCTGTGGAAGACGATCTACGTGACGGGCGATCGCGACGGCGGGAACCGCTTCACCGCGCTCGATGTCACCAACCCTGCAAGCCCGGAGTTTCTCTGGCAGTTCCCGACCGTCATCGGTCCAGGGCTCAACCAGCGCGCCGAGCCGCCGGGGCTCAGCTGGTCGGACGTCTTCTCGAACCCGGCGCCGATCTTCCCTGTGATGTTCGACGCCGACGGCAATCTCGGCACGCCCGCCGACCAATATCGCCGCTTCGTCGTGCTGGTGAACGGCGGCTTCTCGCGCAATCAGATCGCCGGCCGCGGCGTGTACATGCTCGACGCCAACGACGGCACGCTGCTCTGGAAGTTCGAGTACAGCAACGTCGACGCCGAGCACCAAGCGATGCGCTACAGCTTCGCCGCGACCTTCGGCGGCCTCGGCTATCCCGCTGCGAGCGATACTGTCACCTACGGCATCGGCGTCGACACCGGCGGGCAAGTGTGGCTCTTCGACTTCTCGCAGCCTGGCGTCTTGAGCGGCGGCCTCGCACAGTGGAGCGGCAAGCGCGTCTTCACGACGGCGGCGTCGACGGCGACGACCGCCCCATATGGCGCGCTGCCGAACGCCGACAACACCGTGCAGCTCGCCGAGTATCCGTATCGCGGCATGTACTCGATGGTGGCCGCGTCCTACGGGCGCAACGGCCGCGACGTCTGGGTGTACGTCGGCACCGGCGATCGCGACCTCATCGGCAACCCGGCGCTGGCGCACAGCTCCGGCGTCGCGCTCGATCCGGGGCTCGTCGACGTGAGCTGCGGCCGCGCGCCGTACAACAGCGGCACGCACGTCAACCGCCTCTACGCGCTCAAGATCCGCGCCGACCTCATCGGCTCGACCTTGGGCCGGCGCGTCGCCGCGCAGCCGAACAACGAGGACGACTTGTTCCCGCTGAACACGCCGGCGGCGTTCGGCGAGGTGCGGGCGCAGCCGCTGAACAACGCGGACGATCCGAACACCTACGGTTGGTACTTGATGCTGCGACCCGGTGAGAAGGTAAACAACGCCGCACATGTCTCGAACAAGGTCGTGTACTTCACGACCTACACGCCGACCGGCGCCTGCCAGAGCGCGGCCGCGAACGCGACGCAGACGTGCGACAGCCCGTCGGGTAGCGGCCGCCTCTACGCGCTCGACTTCGAGACCGGACGGCCGGCGATCGACTTCAACTCCGCGGCGGGCGCCGTCAGCTTCGGCGCGCAGATGGGCGTGACGACGAGCTCGGCAGATACGTCGAAGGACGTCGGCGCCGGCTTGCCGACGGCACCAGGCGTCAGCATCGGCGTCGGCAACGGCCGGCAGTCAGCGGCGATGTTGATGGCGACGAGCAACGATCCGACGCCGCAAGGTCAGCGCGCGCCGGCCCCGACGACGCTGGTGAAGCGCGTGTTGAGCACCTTCGTTCCGGATGAATTGCACAATACGCTGCAGTCGCTGGGTTCGACGCATTGACGCTCATTCACCCGTCGCCGTTGACGTCGCCGTCGCCGAATTTCCTTGTCCCTCGTGAGCGATCGTGCTCGGTTGCCGCGTCGTGCGGTACGCCGTTGCAGTCTTCTTCTTGATCGCGTGCGGAGCGCCGCCGCCGGCACCCTCTGCGCCTTCCGAGCCGAGTGAACCGCAAGGATCGGCTACGGCTACGGCGACGTCAACAGCGACGGAAACGCCAATACAGACGGAGACACCGGTGACAACCGTAGCGTCACCGGCGCGCGATGTGATCCTTCAAGCCTTCTACTGGGACGTTCCGAAAGATCCCCCCTGGTGGACCGTCCTCGCCGGTGAAGCCAAAGACTTCGCCGCCGCGGGCTTCGGCGCTCTGTGGCTGCCGCCGCCCTACAAAGGAGGCGCCGGCGTCAACGACGTGGGCTACGGAGTCTACGATCGCTACGACCTCGGTGAGTTCCAGCAGAAGGGCACGACGCGCACGCGCTACGGCACGCGCCAAGAGCTCGATGCCGCCGTCCTTGCGCTGCACGCCCAAAAGATCGCGGTCTACGCCGACATCGTCATGAACCACATGATGGGCGCCGACGGCACCGAGAGCGTCGTCATCAACGGCAAGTCGACCAAGGTCTGGAGCCGCTTCGATCACGCGGGCCGCGCCGGCGCGCTTTCCAACTTTCAGTGGAACAGCGCGCGCTTCAACGGCTGCGAGCAGTCCGGCTGGAAGCAGTGGGCGGCGTGGGACTTTCAGCCCTATTACGGCGGCGACGCGTGGGACAACTTGCTCGGCTGCGAGATCCGCTACGCCGATCCCCTTGTGCAAGACGAGCTCGTCGCCTGGGGCAAGTGGATCACCGAAGTGCTCGCGCTCGACGGCTATCGCCTGGACGCCACGAAGCACATCTCGACGCCGTTCATCACGCGCTGGCTCGCGGAAGTGAAGGGCGAGCGCTTCGCGGTCAGCGAGGCTTGGCTCGGCAACCTCGATCACTTGAAGGACTACGCACAAAGGACCGCCGCAAAGACCAAGCTCTTCGACGTGCCGCTGCACTATCTCTTCTCCGAGATGAGCCAGAAGAACGGCGGCTTCGATCTGCGCCGCTTGAAGAACGCCGGCTTCACCGCCGCGCGGCCCGAGCTCAGCGTCACCTTCGTCGACAACCACGACACGGTGAAGGCGGGCGGCTTGTATTCGCCGGTCGAGCGCTTCACGCTCTCGGCCTACGCGTACATCTTGCTGCGACAGGGCGGCGTGCCGAGCGTGTTCTATAGAGACTACGCGGCGCACAAGGACGAGCTGAAGACGTTGATCGCCCTGCGCAACACGCACGCGCGCGGCAAAGAGCGCGAGCACAGCGAGACGGCGCCGGACCTCTATGTCTACTCGCGCGAGGGAGACGCCGGGGTCGGCGGCCTCACGCTGCTCCTGAACGACGCGAGCGGCGACTTTGCCGGCGACGTGGTCACGCCCTTTCCGAACGCGCATCTGAAGGACGCGATCTCCGGCGCCACCGCGACGAGCGACGCGAGCGGCAAAGCGCGGCTCGCCGTCAAGGGCGGAAGCTACGCCGTGTGGCTGCCCGAAACTTGACGGATCCACGCGCGCGCCCGAGATCTCGCGGATGCGGCGTGCGCTATTGTTCTCGATCGTCCTCTCCGGCTGCGCGGCGAGCTCCGCGACGGCGCTCGACAGCGCGGTCATGGCCTACGACAGGACGACCGTCCACCTGATCTCGAAGCTCCTCCTCTTGAACATCGCGCGCGCGCATCGCGATCTGCCGACGCACTTCACCACCGTGTCGAGCATCGCCGCCACCTACGACTTCCGCTTCAACGCCGGCGTCGGCCCGGCGGCGACGGGCGACTTCGGCTGGCTGCCGATGCCCTCGATCGGCGGCAGCACCGGCGAGAACCCGACGATCACGATCACGCCGATGCAAGGCGACGAGTTCACGCAGCGCCTGCTCACGCCCTTCGACGAGCGCAAGGTGACGATGCTCCTCCGCCAAGGCTACGACGTCGACGCGCTGCTGCGCCTGATGACCGAGCAGATCGCGGTGAGGGAAGGTGACAAGACGATCGCCGCCGACAACCGCCCCGCGAACAAGGAGGGCTACACGCTCTTTCGCCGCCTGGTCGCGCACCTGTCGTCGATCCAAGATCGCCACGCGCTGCACGTCGACGCGCTGGCGATGCAGCTGCCGCGCACGATCCCGGCCGGCGCGAGCGAAGATCTGCACGCGGTCGCCGACGATCCTTCGCTCACCTACGACCCAGACAAGCAGGTCTACCGCGTGAACGCGCGCGTCGTCGGCCGCGTCATCGTTTGCAACTACGATCCGGAGACGTTGGCGGCAGACGCGCGGATCGCGTTGCAAGAAGAAGCGCGCCGCCTCGCCGCGAGCGAGATCTTGGTCGATGTGCGCGCCGATCATCCGGGCGGAGAATATCCGATCCACGGCGTGATCCGCCTGCGCAGCTTCATGAACGTACTCACGTTCTTGGGCCGCGACATCGCCGCCGAGCCCGAGTACGACGTGGCGCCGGATCCGCGCACCAAGGCGATCAGCGAGAATCCGACGCACACGCTCGACATCCTCGAGGCGACGGGCGCGCCGAGCGGCTCGGACCTCCACGTCGCGCTCGACGGCAAGATCTACGCGCTCGCGCCGGAGCAGGGCTATCAGTGGAACAAGAAGGTGTTCAGCCTGCTTTACCAGCTCTTTCAGATGAGCGTGGCGCCGGCCACGCAGCCGTCGCCGCTGATCACGATCGCGAAATAGATCGCGAGCGCGCAAAATACTGGCGAAACGGCAAAACGCCGTTCTCAGCGCACCTACATCGACGCCAAAACACCGCAAGAACACTGCCTGAAACATGGTGAGCCCATGGGTTCACGGTATTCTTAACGAACGTCACGAAGTGCACGCAGGCGTGCGTTTGTGAACGATGAGTGAACGGAAATTCGCGGCCAAACGATAGGGCTGCGGGCGGAGTCGTGGGTGTTCGATCAGAAAAAGGCGTGGGGTATGAGCGCTGCCCGTTGGTTGGTTGTCTTCTTGTCGCTGTCGAGTGTGTTCGCAGCGCCAGCGTGCCGCTGCGGAAAACAAATCATCGGAGGCGACGACGGCGGCACCGGCGACGCCGATCTCGGTGAGCGCGCGAACGCGTATCGCGCCGGCGCCGGCGCGCCCGAGGTCACGGTGTGCCCGGGCCAAGCCCTGACGCTCGGCGCGCTCGACTACACGGACATCACGTACACCTGGGAGCCGAGCATCTTCCTCTCGGATGCGAGCGCGGCCCGCCCGACCTTCGTCACGACTCAGCCCGGCGTCTACAACTACGTGCTCACCATCGACGACGGCCAAGGCCACTCGATCCCGAGCGGCGTCACGGTCACCGTGGCGCAGCCGCCGGGCGCTGTCATCGAGAGCGATCGCCACACCGTCTGCGCCGGCGGCGCGCTCGACTTCAACGCCAACGCGAGCTTCGCCGGCGCCGGCCAGACGCTGAGCAAGTACAGCTGGGACTTCGACGGCGACGGCACCGTCGACGCGAGCGAAGCCGATCCCGGCCCGCGCGTCTTCCCGGCCGTCGGCACCTTCGGCGTGCGCTTGACGGTCGAGGACAACCTCGGCTGCACCGCCACCGAGACGCGCGCGTACCCGATCTGCGACGCGCCGACCGCCACCTTCTCGATCACCGAGCAGCGCGTGAGCGAGAGCAGCGGCACCGTGCTCGTCATCGTCACGCTCGACGCGCCATCGCAGGCCGACATCGTCGTGCCGTTCACGCTGAGCGGCACCGCCGCCGCCGGCGCCGACTACAACGCCGCCGCCATGACGATCACCATCCCAGCGGGCAGCCTCACGGGCAGCGTGCAGCTCACGCTCATCGACGACGCGCTCAACGAACCCGACGGCAACGACGCCGAGACGATCGTTCTCACCTTGCAGGACGGAGGCGGCGTCAAGGCCGGCACCGCGAACAACGCGCACACGATCACCATCGCCGATAACGATCTCGTCCCGGTGCTCGTCATCCAGGACGTCCCCATCGATGAGGACGACGGCACGGCGACGTTCACCGTCACGTTGTCGGAGCCAAGCGGCCAGGTCGTCACCGTCGACTTCGCGACCGCGCCGAACACCGCCAACTGCCTCGACTACACGCACACGAGCGGCAGTCTCACCTTCGCGCCGGGCGAGACCACCAAGCAGATCGTCGTCGGCATCACCGAGGACGCGCTCAACGAAGATCTCGAGGCGTTCGTCGTGAACCTGACGAACCCGGTGCACGCCAACTTGCTCGATCTGCACGCGGTCTCGACCGGCGAGCAGTTCGGCGGCCGCACGCCGAGCGTCGTGTTCGGCATCGGCGCGATCAACGACAACGACGCGATGCCGATCTTGAGCGTGAACAACCAGAGCGCGACGGAGCAGAACCCGCCACCGGCGAGCACGGTCAGCGCCGCGTTCACGATTTCGCTCAACGTTGCGAGCGGCCGCTACGTCACGGCGCAGTATTCCACGGCCGACGCGAGCGCGAACAACGGCTCGGACTACGCCGGCGTCTCCGGCCTCGTCGTCCTCGCGCCGGCGCAAGCCACGATGACGGGCGGCGTCTGCACGGTCACCGCGGCAGCGACCACCTCTCTGCCGTTGACCGTCCCGATCGTCAACAACGTCATTCCCGAGGCGACCGAGACCTTCACGCTCGATCTGAGCCTGGTCGCCAACGCGAACGTCGGGACGGCCAGCGGCATCGGCACCATCTTCGACGATGATCCGAAGCCGATGATCACCGCAGACAGCCCGTACGCGCGCGAGGTCGATGGCTCGGTCACCTTCACGGTGTCGATGGCGACGATCAGCCAAGAGACCGTCACCGTGCAATACAACACGACGAACGGCACCGCCCTCGCCGGCACGCACTTCACCGCGCTCGGCGGACCCGGAACGGTCACCTTCTTGCCGGGCATCCGCACGCAGACCGTCAACATCCCCGGCCCGCTCTCGGTCGATCGCGATCGCTTCTTCTTCTTGAGCTTGTTCAACCCGAACGCCGGCCGCGTGCAGCCGGGGCAATGCTTCGTCGGCACCATCTTGGACAACGGCGCCCCGAGCTCGAGCTTCAGCGTGCAAGACCTGACGATCGGCGAAGCCGGCGGCACCGCCAAGCTGACGATCGTGCGCGGCGGCTCGCTCGCCGCCAGCGTCAACGTCGACTACAACACGAGCAACGGCTCGGCGCTCGCCAACGTGCACTACGTGCCGGACGCGCAGACGCTCGTCTTCGGCATCGGCGAGGCGACGAAGGTCGTGTCGATTCCGATCATCGACGACGCCGCCGCCAGCGCCAACAACGTGTTCTTCCTGAACCTGACGAACGCGACCGGCGGCGCGACGATCAGCAGAAACCGCGCGCGCGTCCGCATCATCGACAACGATCCGGCGATGGCGAGCGATCCGCCCGCGTTGAGCGCAGAAGACGGCTTCGCCCTCGAAGACTGGGGCCTCGCCTGTGTGACGGTCGTCCGCGCCGGCCGCGACAACGCAACGACCAGCGCGAGCTTCGCGACGAGCAACGGCACCGCCACCGCGCCGGCCGACTACGCGAGCACGAGCGGCACGATCACCTTTGATCCCTTCGAGGCGGTCAAAGCGATCGGCGTGCCGGTCGTCTACGACACGCCGGGCTCGGAGCCGGCCGAGACCTTCAACTTCGGGATCAGCGCGCCGAGCGGCGGCGTCATCGCGCGCACGCCGGGCATCGTGACGATCCTCGACGTCGACGGCGCTCCGACGCTGACCGTCAGCAACGTCACCGCGAGCGAGAACGACGGCGACGTCGACGTGACGATCAGCCTGACCGGCAGCCACCTCGTCGATCTGACCGTCGACTACAACACGGTGCCAGGCACCGCGACGGCGGCGAGCGACTACGTGACGACGGGCGGCCCGCTCACCTTCACGATCTTCGACTTCCAAAAGACGATCACGATCCCGCTCGTCGACAACAACATCTTCGAGACCCAGGAAGCCTTCACCCTCGTGCTCTCGAACGCCGCGGGCCCACCGGGCATCGTCGGCGGTACGGGCAACGGCACGATCACCGTCAACGACGACGACGCGCCGCCGGTGTTCACGGTCGGCGACGTGACGGTCGGCGAAGGCGCCGGCAACGCCGTCTTCACGATCCAGCTCTCGCGCCAGAGCCAAGTGCCGCTCTCGGTCAACTACGCGACGAGCGACGGCAGCGCGCGCTCGGTCGTCGTGGCGCCCTTCCCGATTGACTTCAGCGCGACGAGCGGCACGCTCCCCTTCCCCGCGCTGACGAGCTCGCTCACCGTCAACGTGCCGATCAACGACGATACGAACGACGAAGACGACGAGACCTTCACCTTCACGCTCTCGGGCGCGACCGGCGCGACGGGTGTGGCGATCGGGCCGACCGGCGGCACCGGCACCGGGACGATCACCGACAACGACAACCCACCGCAGATCAGCGCTGACGCGCCGACCCGCGCCGAGAACGCGACGCCGATGACTTTCACGCTGACGCTCGACGTGGCCAGCGCGAAGACGGTGACCGTCGATGTGACCACGCAAGACGGCACCGCGGTCGCCGGCCAGGACTACACGGCGACGAGCACCACCGTCACCTTCTTGCCGGGACAGACGAGCCGCCCCGTCACCGTCGCGCTGCTGGACGACACGACCTACGAGCTGCCCGAGACGATCACGCTCGCGCTCTCGAACCCGACGAACGCCAGCATCGCCACGCCAGCGAGCGACGGCACCATCACCGAGAACGAAGCGCCGCCGGCGATCAGCGTCAACGACGTGCCGAACTTCGCCGAGACCGACGGCGCCACGAAGAGCTTCACCGTCACGCTCTCGCGCGCAGCGAGCTTCCCAATCAGCGTCAGCTACACGACGGTCGACCAACAAGCGCTCGCCGGCAGCGACTACGATGTCGCGACCGGCGTCGTCACCTTCGCCGCGGGTGAAGTCTCGAAGCCGGTGCCGATCACCATCACCAACGACTCGCTCGACGAAGCGGTCGAGACCTTCCGCCTGCAGCTCTCGGCCCCGTCGAGCATCCCGCCGCCGATCGGCACACCGATCGCGCTGAACGCCGGCACCTGCGGCGTCGGCTGCGGCGTCGGCACGATCACCGACGACGATCCGCCGCCGAGCCTGAGCATCAGCGCGGCGAGCGGCGCCGAAGGCGCGACCGGCACCACCGGTCCCATCGACTTCACCGTCACGCTCTCGACGCAGAGCGGCCAGCAAGTGCAAGTGCAGTACGTGACGGTCGGCGGCAGCGCGACGCAGGGCACCGACTACGCGCTCGGCACCGGCACGCTCACGTTCAACGCCGGCGTCACCATGCAAACCGCGCAGATCACCGTGATCGGAGATGATCTCGACGAGAACAACGAGCAGTTCAGCATCTATCTTTGTACCGCCCCGGGCTTCAGCGGCGCGACGGCCGTGGCTGGATGCACGACGGCTCCGCAAAGCGCGACCGTCGGCGCCAACACCGCGCTCGGCACGATCACCGACGACGACAACCCGCCGAGCGTCAGCATCAACGACGTGACGACGAACCCCGAAGGCAACGCCGGCACGACGACCGCGCAGTTCACGGTCACCTTGTCGACGGCGAGCGGCCGCAGCGTGAGCGTCGACTGGACCACCGCCGACGAGTCCGCGCTCGCGGGCCAGGACTACAATGCGGTCTCGGGCACGCTGACCATCCCGGCAGGCAGCTTGACCGGCACCATCGACGTCCCCGTGCGCGGCGACCTGCTCGACGAGTTCGCCGAGCGCTACTTCGTCGATCTCTCGAACCTCGTGAACCTGAGCGCAGGCGATCTGCAAGGCGACGGCAACATCACCGACGACGACGCTGAGCCGACGCTGTCGATCACCGACCTCACCTTCGACCCCGAAGGCTCGAGCGGCGCGCCGACGAACGCGCAGCTCACGGTCACCTTGAGCGCACAGAGCGGCAAGAACGTCACCGTCTATTATGTGACCCAAGACGGCGTCGCGACGACGGCGGCGAACGACTACACCGCCGTCACCGAGACCCTCGTCACCTTCGCGCCCGGGACGACGACCCAACAAGTGACCGTGCCGATCTTCGGTGACGTGCTCGACGAGGCGAACGAGACCTTCTTGGTCCGTTTGTGCAAGGGGCTGAACGATCCGATCCCGGGCTGCACGCAGATCCCCGGGAACTCGACCGTCGCCGACGACAGCGCCACCGTCACGATCACCGACGACGACGCGACGCCGAGCATCAGCATCAACAACGTGAGCGGCGTCGAAGGCGCGAGCGGCGCCACCGGTCCGCTCACCTTCACGCTCACCTTGAGCGCGATGAGCGGCCAGAGTGTGAGCGTCCGCTACGACACCGGCGGCGGCAACGCGGCGGCCGGCACCGACTACGTGGCGGTCGTCAACGGCCTGGCCACGATCCCGGCGGGCTCGACCACCGTCAACGTGACGATCGTGCGCAATGATGATCCGAACGACGAGGTCGACGAGACCTTCAACGTCACGCTCTCGAACCCGGTGAACGTCGCGCTCGGCGTGGCGACCGGCATCGGCACGATCATCGACGACGACGACCCGCCGACCTTGACGATCGCCGACAACAGCGGCGCCGAAGGCCTCACCGGCACGACCGGCCCGCTGCAGCTGAACGTGACGTTGTCGATCGCGAGCGGCAAGACCGTCACCGTCGCGTACACGACGAGCGACGACACCGCGCTCGCCGGCCTCGACTACAACTCGGTCGGCGGCACCCTCACCTTCGCGCCGGGCTCGACCGTGCCGACGGCGAACTCGGCGACCGGCTGCGCCGTCGCACCGTGCCACGTCATCGTCGCGATGCGCGGCGATGCGATCGACGAAATCGACGAGCAACTCTTCGTCGACCTCTCGGGCGAGACCAACGCCACGATCGCCGACGGCCGCGGCGTCGGCACCATCACTGACGACGATCTCGAGCCGACCATCTCGATCGCCGATCTGCCGAACTTCAGCGAAGGCTCGAGCGGCGGCAACACGAACGCGCAGGTCGTCGTCACGCTGTCGGCGCAGAGCGGCAAGACCGTCACCGTCAACTACACGACCGCGAACGGCAACGCGCTCTCGACCAGCGACTACACCACGACGACGAGCACGCTGACGTTCCCGCCGGGCACCACCACGCAGACCATCGACGTCCCGGTCCGCGGCGACGCGCTCGACGAAGTGAACGAGACCTTCGCCGTCAACCTCTCGGTGCCGGGCAACGCGACGATCCTCGACGGCAACGCGACGGTCACGATCCTCGACGACGACGCGGCGCCGACGATCAGCATCGACGACGTGACGGTGACCGAGGGCGACGCCGGCACGGTGAACGCCGTCTTCACGGTGAGCCTGTCGACGCTGAGCGGCCGCGACGTGACCTTCAACGCGGTGAGCGCCGACGGCACGACGCCCGACTTCATCGCGGCGGCGCCCGGCGACTACACGACGATCAACATGACCGGCGTGACGATCGCCGAAGGCCTGCTGAGCACGACGGTGACCGTGCAGATCGCGGGCGATACGGTGGACGAGAACAACGAAGCGTTCACGGTCGCGCTGAACACGCTCGCCGGCGCCACGGCGGGCGACACGACCGGCCTCGGCACGATCAACGACGACGACAACCCGCCGCAGGTGAACATTCAGCTCACGTCGTCGGCGAATGAAGGGGCCACCGGCACGACGGGGCCGATGACCTTCACCGTGACGGTCTCGCCGGGCAGCGGCCGCATGACGAGCGTGCAGTACGCGACCTCGAGCGGCACGGCGATGCAGGGCTCGGACTACGTCGGCACGAGCGGCACGCTGACCTTCGACCCGAACGACCCGATCGTGCTGCAGCGCACGCAGAAGACGATCACGGTCGTGGTCAACGGCGACAACACCGACGAGGACAACGAGACCTTCATCGTCACGCTGTCCAACCCCACGAACTTGACGATCAACAACGGCCTCGGCACCGGCACGATCACCGACGACGACAACCCGCCGACGCTGAATATCACGAGCGTCACGCAAGCAGAGGGCGACGCCGGCACCAGCAACTTCGTCTTCACCGTGTCGCTCACGGCCGCGAGCGGCAAGGACGTCACGGTCAACTTCACGACCCAAGACGGCACGGCGCTCGCGAGCAACGACTACGCGGCGCAGAACGGCACGATCACCTTCCCCGCCGGCAACCCGGGCGATCCGGCGCCGAGCCAGACGATCACCGTGGTCGTCAGCGGCGATCTCACCTACGAAGGCAACGGCGTCGATGAGACGGCGGGTGGATTCAACCGAAACCAGACGTTCACCGTCGTGCTCTCCGGCGGCGGCAACTACACCGTCGGCACGCTGACCGGCACTGGCACGATCACCGACACGACCGATCCGAAGCCGACGATCCAGTTCGCGGCGGCCGGGCAGCAGATCAGCGGATCGAGCACGATCAACATCCCAGTGACGCTCAACACCGCGTCGGAAGTGAACGTGAGCGAGGCCTACAGCGTCAGCGCGTCCGGCGCGACCCAAGGCGTGCACTTCTCGCTTTCGCCGGCGAGCCCGCTGAGCCTTCCGGCGGGGTCGACCTCGACGAACGTTCAGCTGACGACGACAGGCGCTCCGAACGGAGCGAGCGTCACGCTCACACTCGGCGCCAGCCCCGTCGGCGCGACGCTCGGCGCACCGAGCTCGAACCTGACGGACATCGTCACGAGCCTTCCGGTCGTGAGCTTCCAGGCCGCGAGCGTGACACCGAGCATCGGCGAAGGCGCCGGCACGTTGACGCTCGCTGTTCAGCAAGTCGGCGCCACCGCGCAGCCGACCACGATCCCGTTTAGTGTCACCGGCGGCACGGCAGTGAACCCAGCGGACTACTCGGTGACGACCTCGAGCCCGCAAGGCTTCGCAAATTCCAGCGTTCCTGTGGTCTGCGTCGCGGACACCTGCACCTTCACCATCCAAATCCCGATCGTCAGCGACAACACAGACGAGAACAACGAAACGATCATCGTCACGCTCGGCACGCCGACGAACGCGCAGCTGGCGCCGACGGACACGATCTCGACCGCCACGATCACCGACGACGACCGCGTCGTCATCGTCACCGCCGCGTCGCCGACCGTCGCCGAGACTGTGGGCAACGCGACCGTGAACGTCACGCTCGACTCCGCGAGCGGCCGCAGCGTCAGCGTCATGTACTACACCGTCGACGGCACCGCGCAGTCGAGCACGCCGCCCGTCGACTTCACCGCCATCGGCGCGCCGACGCTGCTGACCTTCGCGCCTGGCGTCACGTCGATGCCGGTGACGGTCGCCGTCAACAACGACAACTTGAACGAAGCCTCAGAAAACTTCCAAGTGCGGCTGTGCACCGGCACCGATACCCCGATCGTCGGTTGCGCGGCACCAACCAACGCCTGCACCGGCGCCGGCATCCCCGATGCCGGCTGCGCCGCGCCGACGAACGGCACCGTCACGATCACCGACAACGACACGGCGCCGTCGCTCAGCATCGATGACGTCACGGTCACCGAGCCGAACGCCGGCACCGTGGCCGCCACCTTCACCGTCACGATGAACGCGCCGAGCGGCCAGCCGATCGTCGTGCGCTACGCGACCTCGGCCGGCACGGCGCTCTCGGCCCCGAGCGCGCCGTTCACCGCCGACTACGTGCCGATTTCGGCGAGCGGCGCGACGGACCTCACGTTCTCGCCAGGCGGATCGCTGACGCAGCAGTTCACCGTCACGGTGAACGGTGATCTGTTCTACGAGAACCCAGAGACCTTCTTCGCGCGCTTGTGCACGGCCGCCGGCTTCAGCGGCGCCGACGCGATCGCCGGTTGCACGGCGCCGACCATCGGCACCGTCAGCGACAACTCCGGCCAGGGCACGATCACAGACAACGACGCGGTCCCCTCGCTCGTCATCAACGACGTGAGCGGCGCAGAAGGCGCCACTGGCACGACCGGCCCGCGCACGTTCATCGTCACGCAGAGCGCGATCAGCGGGCTCAACACGAGCTTCACCGCGGCGACGTCGAACAACACGACGTGCAGCGTGGGCCCGTGCGTGATCGGTCCCGTCGATATCGTGCCGATCGCGCCGACCGTGTTCAACATCCCGGCGGGCTCGACCACGGTCAACGTCGTCGTCACCGTCAACGGCGACAGCTTCGACGAGAACGACGAGACCTTCAACGTCGACCTCACGCTGCCAGTGAACGCCACGATCGCCGACGCGCTCGGCCTCGGCACGATCACGAACGACGACAATAACTCGAACCTGTCGATCGCCGACGTGAGTCAGCTCGAAGGCGCCTCGGGCCCGACCGGCATGACCTTCACCGTCACGCTCTCGCAGGCGAGCGCGCGCACGGTCACCGTCAACTTCACGACGAACAACAACACCGCGACCGCGGTAACCGCTGGCGTCGGCACGCCGGACTATGCGACGCAAGGCGGCAGCCTCACCTTCAACCCCGGCGTCCTCACGCAAACGTTTACCGTGCCGATCACCGCCGACGCCGTCGACGAGAACGACGAGACGTACTTCGCCGACATCAGCGGCGCGACGAACGCCGGCGTCACCGGCACGAGCTGCGGCGCCGGCTGCGTCCGCGCGACGGGCACGATCCAAAACGACGACAACAACAGCGTGCTGACGATCGCCCCAGTGACGCAGCAAGAAGGCGCCGCTGGCCCAACCGGCATGACCTTCACCGTCACGCTGGCGCCGGCGAGCGGCCGAACCGTCACCGTCAACCACACGACTTCGAACGGCACCGCGGTCAACACCGGCTCCGCGACGCCGGGCACGCCAGACTATTCGACGACGAACGGCGGCCTCAGCTTCGCGCCGGGCGTGACGACGCAGACCTTCACCGTGCCGATCACGAGCGACGCCGTCGACGAGAACGACGAGACCTTCAACGCCGACATCAGCGGCGCCGTCGGCGCGACGGTCAGCGGCACGAGCTGCGGCGCGGGCTGTGTGCGCGCGATCGGCACGATCCAAAACGACGACAACAACGCGACGCTGTCGATCGCGGCGGTCAGTCAGTTGGAAGGCGCGTCCGGCCCGACCGGCATGACCTTCACGATTACTCTCTCGCAGCCGACTGGCAGAAACGTCAGCGTCAACTACGCGACGAGCGACGGCAGCGCCGTCAACGCCGGCAGCGCCACGCCAGGCACGCCGGACTACACGACGCGTACGGGCACCGCCTCGTTCACGCCGGGCGGCGCGCTGACGCAGCAGTTCACCGTGCCGATCACGAGCGACAACGTCGACGAGAACAACGAGAGCTTCAACGTCGATCTCTCCGCTCCGGTCGGCGCGAGCATCAGCGCCGGCAGCGTCACCGGCACGATCCAAAACGACGACAACAACAGCACGCTGTCGATCTCGGTGATGCCGGTCACCGAAGGCAACGCCGGCACCGTCAACATGACCTTCACCGTCACGCTCTCGCAAGCGAGCGGCAGAAACGTCAGCGTCAACTACGCGACGAGCGACGGCACCGCGACCGCGACCGGAAGCGCGACGCCGGGCACGCCCGACTACACGAGCAACAGCGGCGGTCTCTCCTTCCTCCCGGGCGATCTGACGAAGACCTTCATCGTCCTCGTCAACGGCGACACCGTCGACGAAGTGAACGAGACGATCACCGGCACCCTGAGCGCCAACGTCGGGGCCGGCCTCGGCACCAGCACGATCAACGGCACGATCAACGATGACGACAACCCGCCGACCTTGACGATCACCAGCGTGACCCTGAACCCGGAAGGCAACAGCGGCACGCAAACCGCAGCGTTCACTGTGCAGCTCTCGGCGGCGAGCGCGCTCACGGTCACTGCCGATTACCTCACGGTCAACGGCACGGCGCAGACGGCGGCGCCCGCGGACTACGTCGGCGTCGGCACCACGACGCTGACCTGGACGCCGGGCCAAACGACGAAGACCGTCAACATCACCGTCAACGGCGACACCATCGACGAGAACAACGAAGACTTCTTCGTCAACGTGTCGAACGTCGCGAATGCCACGCCGAGCGGCACGAGCTGCGGCGCCGGCTGCGTGCGCGGCACCGCGACGATCACCGACGACGACGATCCGCCGGAGATCTGCATCAACAATACGAGCGTCGGCGAAGGCGATCCGGCGGCGAACCCGACGATGACCTTCACCGTGTCGTTGACGTTGAAGGGCAGCAACTGCGCGACGCTCCAGCAATCGAGCTTCCCGGTGAGCGTCACCTATCAGACGACGCCGGGCAGCGGCACCGCGATCGCCGGCACCGACTACACCACGCGCACCGCGACCGTGCTCAACATCGGCGCGGGAAGCACGTCGAACACCTTCACCGTCACCGTGCTCTCGGATCTCTTGAACGAAGACAACGAGACGTTCACCGCCGATCTCACGCTGCCGACGAACGCGACGATCTTCGATGCGCAAGGCATCGGTACGATCAACGACAACGATCCCGTGCCGACTCTGACGATCGCCAACATCAGCCCGAACGAAGGCAACGGCCCCGGCACGACGAGCTTCAACTTCACGGTCACCTTGAGCGCACAGAGCGGCAAGACGGTGACCGTGCAGTTCCAAACCGCCGACGGCACGGCGAGCTCGGCGGCGAACCTCGACTTCACCGCGCAGGGCTTGCAGACGCTCACCTTCCCGTCTTTGACGACGACGCAGCCGGTGACCGTCGCGGTGACCGGCGAGACCTTGTTCGAAGCGAACGAGACCTTCTTCGTGCAGCTCACGAACCCGTCGAACGCCACCCTCGCCGGCACGAGCTGCGGCGCCGGCTGCGTGCAAGCGCAGGGCACGATCACCAACGACGATACGCAGCCGACGCTCACCGTCAGCGCGCCAACCGGCTTCACGGAAGGCTCGACCGGAGGCAACACGAACATGCCGTTCACGGTCACGCTGAGCGCCGCGGCCGGCGTGAACGTCACCGCCACGTTCCAGACGAACGCCGGCGGCACCGCCTCGACGCCGGGCGACTACGGCGCGGTCGGCGCGACCGGCATCACCATCGCGGCCGGCAGCACGTCGACCATCGTCAACGTGCCGATCGTCGGCGACACGATCTACGAGCTCAACGAGACGGTGTTCGGGGACGTCTCGGCCGTCACCAACGCGACGCCGAGCGGCACGAGCTGCGGCGCCGGCTGCGTGCGCGCGACGGGCACCATTGCCGACGACGAGAACCCACCGTCGGTCGCCTTCTCCTTCGCCGGCAGCAGCATCTGTGAAGGTGCGGATCCGGATGGCGCCGGCGTGATTTGTCTCACCGGCCTGCCGAACGGCACCGCGATCATCGGCGTCGCGCTCAACTTGAACGGCAGCAGCGCCACCGGCATGCCGATCACCGTGCCGTTCACGCTCTCCGGCACCGCGACGAACGTGACCGACTACGCGATCGCCCCGGGCGCATCGTTCACCGTGCCAGCGGGCTCGACGAGCGCGACGGCGACCTTGAACATCGCGGCGCCCGAGGACACGATCACCGAAGGCGGCGCGCCCGACTACTTCGAGACCGCGATCCTCACGCTCGGCGCGGGGACGAGCCCGGCCGCCGTCACGCTCGGCGCGCAGACCACGTACACGCTGAACATCTACGACAACGATCGCACCGTCACGGTCACCGCGGCCGAGACGCTCGACACGAACCAAGACGGCCAAATCGATCTCATGCGCGTCGTCTTCTCGGATCCGGTCACCGACAACACCTTCCCGGGCTGGGCGGCGAACGGCGGCGGCGCGCAAGCCCAATGGTCGATCGCCACGTACTCCAACGTGACGATCGCCTACGGCACGTCAATCCCGGCCGGCATCACCGACACCGCGGACGACAACACGATCTACCTGCGCTTCACGCCCAAAGCGACGCCGGACACCGGCGCCACGCCTCAGCTCTCGACGACCGCCACGCCGGGCCTCATCTCCGGCGGCGTGCCAGTGAGCCAAGTGCCGGGCTTCACGCCGGCCGACAAGGCGCGCCCGATCATCATGAGCGCGATCGGCGAGAGCGGCCTCGACGACATCGCCATCACCTTCTCGGAGAACGTGAGCACGGCGAGCAGCGGCGCCTGCTCGAACATTCTGTCGTCAGCCGACCTCGCGTATAACGACGTCGCTGCCGGCTCCGCCGCGCAAGTGACGAACACGAACGCGCTCGACATCAACGGCTGCAACGGCAACCTCACGCTGAAGGTGATCAGCGCGTTCTCGACCGGCGACCTCTACAACGATCAGCTCCAAGCCGTCGCGAACCAAATCTGGGACCTCGCCGCTGTCGCCAATTCGGCGCCGACGACGCCGGTGACGATCACCGGCATCGTGCATCCGTACGTGCTCTCGGCGGTGTCGACGAGCACGACCACCGTGCAGGTCACCTTCTCGCAGGCGGTGTCGGTGGCCGGCGGTGCGGCGGGCATCAACAGCGCGCTCAACTACAACAACTATCCGCAGCTCATCGACACGGCGCCGTCGCAAGCCTGCCACGGCACCGCGCCGGCGATCGCCTGGGCCACCGGCACGCCGATCGTGCAGAACAGCCCGACGACCTTCACCCTGACGACGAACACACAGAAGAGCTGCAACTATCGGCTGACGGTGAAGACCGACGACACGGCGCCGGCCGCCAACGGCATCGTCGACGCCGTCGCCACGACCGTGTTCTTGCGCCCGCCCAAAGACGCGACCTTCGCCGGCAACGAGCAGTTCCGCGTCGTCAGCGCGCGCTCGCTCGGCCTGCGCCTGATCGAGGTGACGTTCAACAAGCCCTACCAAGCGAGCGGCATCAACAGCGCGCTCCTGGCGGCCAAGTACGCGATCCCGACCTCGCTCGGCACGGTGACTGGGGTGAGCGGCGCGACGGGCTCGACCATCGTGACGCTCACTCACTCGGCGGACCAATGCGCCAACACGTACACGGTCATCGGCGCCAACACTGATACGACGGACGGCTTCAACGAAAGCGTGAGCTACCCGACGGCATCCGATCGTCCGATCAAGAGCTCCGGCACGCCAGCGCCGCAGCAGAACCTCCAGGCGTCTCCGCGCGACCGTGCATTCTTCAACGGCGCAGGCACGCAGCTCTGCGGTCCGATGTGGTTCGACCCGTTCACCGATGGGTCCGACGCGGGTACGCTCGCCAACTACGGCAGCCGTCTTTACATCGGCCCGAACCGCAACGGTAATACGGCTGCGCGCTGCCAATACGACGGCACCTTCCCCGAGGTCCTCTCGTTCGGCATCGCCAAGGACACGAACGCGGCCGGCGGCGGCACGCACTTGAACACGATGGCAGCCGCTCCGGTGGGACCGACCGCGAACTACGTCACCTTTGGTCACGCGGCCTGCACGAACAACTCGAGCGACGCGCTCGCCGGTTGCGGCCCCGACAACGAAGATGGCCGCGGCGTGTTCAACGTGACGACGCTCGCCGGCGTGCAGTACCTCATCGCCGGCGGATCGAAGAGCGCAGCGACCGGCGCCAACTTCGACTATGTGTACACCTCCAACTCGACCACGCAGCAGCTGAGCTTCTTCTATCAGGACCTCGGCAACACGACGGGCGGCGACACGAACGGCCTGCAGAGCGTCCACAACCTCAGCAACTCGCTGTTCCTGGGTTTCGCGCGCGGTCCGAGCCGCCGGCCAGACTTGTCCCGCGTCAACTACGGCGGCGCCCTGACGGCGACCGAGTGCTTCGCCGGCGGAAACTGCGACGTCAACGCCCACGGCGCGCGCATGTTCATCGGGTCGATGAACTACTTCGGCCGCTGTTGGGATACGGCCTGCGGAGCGGACGTCGACGGCGCGCAGGACGGCGCCTTTCCGCCCCAGCCGAACGGCGCACACTTCGTCGGCGTCGACTCGATGTTCGTCGGCGCATCCCCGCTCGCCAACGTCGTCTATCTCGCCAACGGCGGCCACCCGGCGCCGAACCGCGACGGCGCGATCATCCGCTCGGTGGATTCGACGCCCGATCCGTGCGGCGAGCAAATCACCGGCACTCCCGCACAGTTCCTGTGCAACAACCAATGGACGGACGTCACGCCGCGCGGGGTGGCGGGATGGACGGGCGACACCACGGGCCAGTCGCACTTCTCGCTCGAGCTGACGAAGACGCGCGACTTCAACCCGGGTGACAAGGCGTTTCCCCAATGGGCCACGTTCAACGGAAACGTCTATATCGCGCGCAATGTTTGCCGCATGAACGCGATCGCCGGTAACCCGACGTTCGCCGGCAACCCCAGTATCCACGGCGCGATCCCCGCGGGCGCGCCGGCGAACGTCGACTTCTCGCCGGCGCTCGCCAACGACGGCCAACACAACGGCATGTTCACGAACTGCGTCAACGGCGACACGAACCGCCGCGCGCAGCTCTGGAAGTGCACCCCGACTGGCGCCGTCGGCTCGCAGGTTTGCGACGCAGGCAATTGGACGCTCATCGACGGCGGCGGCGGCGGCACCGGCATCCTCGACGGCTACACGGACTTCGGTGGCGCCGGCACCGGCAACCGGACGATGTCGATGGTGGTCGCCAACGGACCGTTCCTTTACGTCGCCTTCGACAATCCGACCACCGGCATCCAGATCTGGCGCACGAGCAACGCGAACCCGACGAACGAGGCGAGCGGTTGGACCCAGCTCCCGCCGAGCGGGCTCACGAACGCGCTCGGCCTGCCGGACCCGACGAATCAGCGCTACATCTACTCGGCCATCTCCGTGATCGACGGATCGGGGACGCCGTTTCTGTACATGGCGACGGGGCGCAACGGCTACCCGGTCTCGATCTACCGTTTCGACAACAACTGACGAGCAACAAGGTGGCGAGCCCCATCAACGTGATCTACAAATCCGCCCACATGCGTTTGTGTTTGATCGCGCTCCTCGCGACCTTCGTCGGAGCCTGTAATGGCTGCGATCGCTACCGTTCTGACCGCGCCGACTCGCGCAAGGTGGGTCCCTTCGCGCCGCCTGACGACGAAGCGCCGCCGCCGACTTCGAACGCCGGCCGCGGCGCGAATCCGTGCATCTGCGTGACGAGCACGGTCGATCGCGACGGCGACTGCGCGCTCGACACCATCGAAGACACCAACAGCAGCAACACCTACGACGCCGGCGACTTCACCAACATCGACGACTCCGACACCGACGACGACGGCATCCTCGACGGCTGCGAGGACCGCAATCGAAACGGCATCGTCGACGCGTATCCGCCGGAGCAAGATCCGAGGAATCCCGACAGCGACGGCGACGGTTTGCGCGACGGCTTGGAGGACAGCAACCAGAACGGCGTCCTCGATCTCGGCGAGACCGACGCGATGCACCCGGACACCGATCGCGACGGCATCCCGGACGGGATCGAAGATCGCAATAAGAATGGCTTCGTCGACTGCGGAACGTTCGTGGCGCCGACGCCGGAGCCGTGCGAGACGAACCCGCGCTCGACCGACAGCGACGGCGACGGCCTCACCGATCCGGTCGAGCTGAAGACGCTGAACGATCCGCTGCTGCCGACCTACGACTTTCTGAACGGCACGATCCCGGTGGTGCAAACGCCGCACTGCGACGGGCCGAACGGCTTCCGCGGCAGGAGCGCGAACGATCCGCTCGACGATCAAACGTGCCCGTGGAGCCAAGACAGCGATCGCGACGGCATCTTGGACGGCTTGGAAGATCGCAACGGCGACGGCGTCGTCTCGACCGGCGAGACCGATCCGCGTTCGCAAGACAGCGATCGCGACGGCCTGAGCGACGGCAAAGAAGACACGAACCAGGACGGCATCTGGGACGTCATCGCCGAGACGAACGCCGCCGTGCTCGACACCGATCGAGACGGCCTCTCGGACGGTCTCGAGGACTCGGGCGGATGCACGACGATCGCGATGGGCGCCACCGAGACCTGCGGCGGCGCCCCGACCGGCGGCGACAACCCCTGCGACTGCGCGCACTGGCGCAACGGCGCGCTCGAAACGAACGAGAGCGATCCGCGCGTGGCCGACACCGACATCGACGGCTTGAAGGACGGCGTCGAGGATCGCAACGGCGACGGCGTCTGCCAGAAGCCGCTGCCGCGCGCGATCCCCCGCGCCTCCGACGAGTCCTGCGGCTACCTGAAGGATTCGGACGGCGACAACTTGCCGGACGGCTTCGAGGACGCCAACGCCAACTCGCAGATCGATCTCGGCGAGACCGATCCGCGCCGCGCCGATCCCGACAACGATTGCTTGATCGACTCGTCCGAGCTCGGCACCGGCACGAACCCCTTCGTCGCCGACACCGACGAAGACGGCTTGGCCGACGGCCTCGAGAGCGAAGAGCAGCTCCGCTTCGACGGCACGAATTGCCTGCCCGTCGTGTGCAGCGGCGCGTCAGTTTCGTACACGACCGCCACCTGCCCGAACCCGCACATCCGCGACACCGACGGCGACGGCGAGGCCGACGGCTTCGAAGTCTTGAACGGCGTCATCACCGGCGAAGACGAGAACAAGAACGGCTGCCGCGATCCGGGCGAGAGCGATCCGTGCGCGGTCGACGCGCCGCAACCGCCGGCCTACACGCAGACGGCGTGCACGCTCGCGAGCTGCGGGCCTACGGTCGACCTCATCGGCTGCTCGTGCCGCGATCCTTTGAACCCGAACACCTGCGGCGGCGGCTTCTCGACCTGCGGCTCCGGCACCTGCGTCGTCGGCGACGGCGACACCGCCGCGTGCTCGTGCAGCGCCGACTCGCCGTGCATGATCGCGCGCAAGGCCGGCCAAGCCTTGGTCTGCGCCGACGGCAACGTACGCCCCGTCACGGTGATCCGCTCGGAAGACAACGACTACGCGCTCGCGTTGCCCGGCAAGAAGGGCATGATCGGCGGCGTGCCGGATCCGCTCTTCGACAGCGAGGCGCTCTCGCTCGGCGGCGTGCTCGTCGGCCACGCGTTTCAGAGCAAGGACGCCGTGGCGCTCGCGGCGCCGGAGCCGCTCTCCGGCATCTACGGCAGCATCGTGCGCATGGGCACCTTGAAGACCGGCGCCATGTGCGCCGAGGTGCTCGACGCGCCGCCGCTCATCGATCACATCCTGCCGCCGCCGATGGCGACGAGCTGCCCGCCGGCGCAGAACTTCCTCGTGTGGTCGGCCGCGCTGACACCGACCGACGTCGCCGAACGCGCCGCCACGCGCATCTCGGCGCAGCTCGCGGCGCTCGGCTACACCATCGAGCGCACGGCCGGCGGCGTCACGCTCGCGCACGACGACGAGACCGGCTACCGGCCGCAAGGCACGAGCGTCACGACCGCGACGGACATCTACGTCCTGCGCCGCCCGACGGGGACCATCGACACCGCGCAGATCGAGCGCGTCGCGACGAGCGCGCTCATGGGCGGCGTCACGCTCACGCGCACCTTGCCGGCGACCGCGGCGAAGACCGGCGCGTCGGCGCAGTTGCGCATCGAGTACTATCGGCGCTTGGTCGCGCGCCGCGACAGCTTGCCCGGCGGCGGCCAGACGATCGTGCGCATCGCCCAGTACGGCGCCGTGCTCGCGACGAGCGCGTTGGCTCAAGACTGCTCCGGCCTCACCGGCGCGACGCGGCTCGCGTGCAAGAAGAGCGTCGAAGCGTCGTTGACGCCGCTCGTCGACTTGACCGGCGGCTCGTCGCTCGCGCGTTACCAGGCGCAGATCGAGTCGGCGTGCGACGCCTTCGATCCGAAAAAAGCGAAGGCCGACTTCCTCCTCGGCATCGACGACTCGGGCTCGATGCAAGAGTTCATCTTGGCGATCCAGCGCGCGGTCCGCGAGGTCGCGCTCAAGCTGCAGGCGAACTCCGAGAACATGGACTGGCGCATCGCGATGACCACGAGCTCGATGGGCCAAGGCGACGACGACGGCCCCGTCGCGTCGACCGGACCCTTCGCGCTGACCGACGCCTTCGAGCCCGGCGCCGACGGCACCGGCCTGCTCGGCGCGTATCCGAAGCTCGATCCGACCGGCGCGAAGCCCGACACCTTCTTCGGCTACCAGACGACCGCGTTCGACGACACCGGCACGCCGCAGCGCTGCACCTACTCGGACACCTTCGACGCCGCCGATCCGCTGAAGTCGCCCTACTGCTGCGATCTCGCGACGGCGCCCGGGCTCGCCGGTGACGCCGACTTCGTCACGCAGTGCTGCTCGCTGCCCTCGGGCACGGCGGCGCCGGCGGCGTTTTACGGCAGCGCCTTCACGCTCAGCGATCCAAACGGCGACGCCTTCGCCGTCCCCTTCGATCCGAAGCGCAACGACACGCTCCGCTGCTTCGACATTCCGCGCTTCGGCAAGGAGCCGGCGCAGGCGTGGACGTACATCCAGTACTATTCGACCGGCGACTCGAGCTCGACCGCGAGCCTCATCACCCAAGACAACAACGTCGAGTCGCGTCACTTGAACGACTACCTTTGTGGCGACTGGCAGCTCCAGAGCGACGCGTTCGGCACCTACTCCTTGCAAAACTACGTGGCGCGACCGTTGTGGGGCGCGCGCGGACATCTTTGGCCGCCGGGCTTCCTCGGCGAGTCGGCGTTGAACCCGCGGCTCGACGGCGCCAACCTCTTGGTCCGCAACGCCGACATGCTGGTCATTCAGATGAACCGCCGCTGCTATCGCAACACGGCGAACACTTCGCTCGAGCTGTCGCCGCCGCGCACCTTGCAAGACTCCGGCGCCGAGATGCTGCTGCAAGCCGTGAAGCGCGCGATCCAACGCTCGACGGTGAGCGGCCGAGGTGCCACGCCAAAGACGCTCCGCCCGGACGCGCCGCTCATCACCTTGTTGCTCTCGGACGAAGAGGACTTCTCGCTGAAGCTCCACGACGACAGCGCCGCGCGGACCAACCGCAGCAACCTGGCCGAGCGCGATTACAACCAACTGCCGCCCGCTGAGTGCCTGCAAAACGGCGACAACGGCTGCACGCTCGCCTACTGCCAGGACACTTGCTACGGCGCCCTCGTCGATCAAGGCGCCGCCACCGATCGCATCCCGAGCGCGCGCTCGTACAGCTCGGCGACGAAGACGATCACCAAAGACTCCGTGCAAGGCAGCTACTGCGTCGCGCCGACCTCGGGCGCCGCGAGCGTCAACGGCGACTGCGGCCCCGGCAACTTCTGCGCGACCGGCGGCACCGATCGCTACGACGGCTTTCACCGCATCACCGCCAGCGAAGATCCGAACGACGACGTGTCGCTCACGAACCAACAGAGCGAAGCGAACAGCCGCTCGCGCGACGTGTTGAACAACGGCAGCCAAATCTGCCCCGGCCCGACCTGCGACACCGCGCCCAAGGTCGCGCCTTCGTGCAACGCCGCCTGCGGCAGCGACTGCTTGCCGTGCATGCGCTTCCTGCGCGAGAAGCAGTACGTCGACTATCTCGCCGGCAAGTGCAGCCCGCCGGGCGGCGACATCTCGGATCTCTCGGACACGCGCCGCTACCCGCGCCCCACCGTCGCCACGCGCACCGGCGATCGCGTGCTTCCGCTCGGCCTCACCTACGCGATCACCCGGCGGCCGAACCTGCCGGGCGGCACCCAAGGCTCCTGCGGCTCGCCCTACAGCGGCGGCGACGGCGCGGCGCACCGAAACGTCGCCCTCGCGAGCGGCGGTCGCGTCGCCGATCTCTGCCTCGCCGAAACGCCCACCGGCTACGCCGAGTTCTTGGATCAGATCGTCGTCGACGCGCAGGGCATCGGCTCACCCTACCGCTTGAGCGGCAACCCGATCGCCACGACCATTCGCGTAGGCGTGCTCGGCAAAGACGGCAATCTGCGCATGATCCGCCGCTCGAGCATCGCCGGCTTCGACTACAACACGACGAGCCGCTCGATCGCGTTCTTCGCCGAGACGAAGACCGATCTCTACAACGCGGTCAGCGAGATCAGAGACGCCAAGGTGTTCATCTCGTACCTCGTGTGGAAGCGCCAGTGCAGCGAAGACTGTCCGCTCGGCGACGTCTGCGCGATCTGCACCTGCAGCGCCACGAACCCCGAGTGCTGCACGCCGAACCCGACCTTCATCTGCCAGTCGCCGTCGCCCTGTCCGCAAGGCTGCGCGCCGTGCGAGCAGTGTGACCCGGCGACCAACGTCTGCAAGCCGGTCGACGTCTGTGGCACGGGCTGCGCGATGGGCGAGTGCACGAAGAACGGCTGCTCCATCTGCCCGACCGGCACGCTCGTCGAGGTGCCCTGCAATCCGCTCACCGGCGCCTGTCGCGTGCCCGAGCTGCAAGTGTGCATGAGCCGTGACGGCATCCCGAACCCGGACGGCACGAGCTGCGTCGTCACGAACGCCGCCTTCGATTGCTGCGGCGCGCAGCGCACGTGTGGCGCCGGCGAAGTCTGTGTCTTGCGGCCGTGCGCTGGCGGCGGGTGCTTGCCGACCGCCGAGTGCCACAAGCCGGTCGCCGACCCCATGGGCTACGATCTCGACGAGTGGTGCGGCGCGTGCCCGATCGGAACGGCCTGCGCGCCGGTGCCCTGCCCCGGCGACAACTGCCGCCCCGAGTTCCGCTGCGTGGCGGACAATCCGGGCAGCACCGCGCGCTGCGAGCCCGGCCCCGAGTGCGGCTGCCCCGGCGGCGTCTGCACCGATTGCCCGACGGCGTTCTACTGCGATCCGAACCGGCAGTGCACGAACCTCTGCGCCACGAACATCTCGACGCTCGAGTGCTGCACGGATCCGACGCTGCGCGTGAAAGATCCGATCACGCTCGAGCCGCTCTCGTGCTGCCCGCCGGGAGAGCACTTCGAGCCGACGACGCTGCAGTGCGAGCCGGGCGTCTTGTGCGACGGACCTTGCCCTGAAGGCTTCTTCTGCGATCCGTACTCCGGCCGTTGTGTGCCGCGCGGAAACTGAACATGCGCGCGCTGCTCATCGCTGGGCTCCTCGTCTCGTACCCTGCGCATGCGATGGCGTCGGTGCTTCCGACGCTGCTCGTCGCGGCGAAGCAGAAAGCGAAGAAGGCCAAGAAGGCGAAGAAGACAAAGGGCAAGAAGGCGCCGCCGCTCGAAGCGATCCCGATCGCGCCAATCGCGCCAACTACGATCGCGCCAACTACGATCGCGCCGCAGGCGATCGCACCAGCCAGCGAGCCCGCGTCGCAACCGACGTCGATGCCCGTCGCCGCTCCCGCGAGCTCGGACGAAGTCGGCGAAGAATCCGGCGAAGAGGACGAAGAAGACACCGAAGAGATCGGCAAGCACGTCATCGAGCCGAAGGACGAGCTCTCGGCCGCGCCGAAGCTGCACCCGTTCTTGTTCGGCGTCCGCTTGCTCGGCGGTCCGGCGTTCGGCAGCGAGCTGCACATGGCGCTCTCGCTCGGCGTCGCGATCGGCGTGCGGCTGCCCTTCCTCGGGCAAGCGTTTTCGATCGCGCTCATGCCGTCGTTTCTCTTCGGGTACGCGTTTCGGCTCGGCGCGCTCCCGGACGGCATGACGCTCGGCTTGCTCGCGGCGATCGAGGTCGCCGGCCGCATCCCGCTCGGGCCCGGCCATCTGCGCATCAGCGCGGCGCCGACCTTCTTCGTCGGCCGCACCGTCGGCCGGCGGCTCGAAGAGAACGTCATCGCCTTCGGCGCCGAAGGAAGCGTGGGCCTTCTCTTCGGCGGTGGAAAGACCGTGCGCGCCGGGCCGCTCGTCGGCTATCGCTTGCAGCCGTACAACTTCGACGACGTCAGGCGCTACGCACACGTGGTGGAAGTGGGGCTCGTGATCGAGATCGATCGCGTCGTGCAGTAAAACCCTGGCCCACGGCCCTGACCTCAGATCCTGGCCCGAAACCCTGGCCGCGCTCGCGAGCCTAGCCCCGATTATTCGTGACTCCGTCACTCATAATCGGCTCCAGTGTAACAAAATATTTACGTTGGATAGCAGAAATGCCTTGAAAACAAGTTCGGCTTCGTCTGTCGTGGGTTTGCGAAGACACCACGAAAGAACAAAGCCGAATGACAGACTGTACATCACAAC
>JADLHZ010000066.1 GCA_020848545.1 Deltaproteobacteria bacterium
ACAAAAAGGACTCGTTGCTTCGGCTGCAACGTCTCGCGAAAGCCCCAGGGGTAACTAAAGCTGGTCCTCGCTACGTATCAGTTCGGCCACGTCTGTTCGCTACACCGATGTTTGTAACGGCCTGGGCAAACCACGTAGAGCCGGATGTTGATGCCTTTCTGGACGCCTTGCCACCCGCACTGCTTCAAGCGCTGTTGGTCCAGGCGGGGGTTCACGGGTCAAAAGAAATTCGGGATGCGTTGGCGAAGTGGGCCGAGCCATGGCTAGAGGAACTGAAATCCTCCGACTTGCTCGATGAGTCTATGCTGCCGAAAGTTCTCGCTCTGGTTGATGTGTCTTCGTCGATCGTTGGGCCAAGACTCGTGGATCTTGTTCTTGGTCTTTCGTCATCGCAGATCGGAGGCCGTGAATACTCGTCCCTTGTCTGGAAGCTACAGGGGCTCCTACAGCAGAGGGCGTCTCACCCGCTCGCCGAGTCTGCCTTATTCTGGCTCGCACAGGCGGAGAAACAGCAAAGCGATACACACTTTTCTCCCAGCGCCGCCGGCACGTGGGCTGCGTCATTTCGTATGTTTCTTTCCGGCACCGAGTTGTCCTTCAAAGAACGCCTTGCTGTGCTGGAGAGGAGAATTGATGCTGCTGATGATGCATCTTCGCCTCTGATGATTTCCGCATTGAATTGCACTCTCGAATCGCAAGCGTTCAAGATCTCCGGTTCGCCAATCGTCGGCGGAGCGATTCAACCGGCAGATTGGCAGCCGTCTACCTACGAAGAGGTGTGGCATGGACTGGATGACGCGATTGCCCTGCTTGGTAAGTGCCTGCGGAAGCCAAAGATGCATTCCGATGCGATTGAAATTCTGTCGAAGCAAATAAGATCGCTCTTGCATGCCGGGCGTATTGACGCGCTTCGCAAATGTCTCGATGGGGTGCAGTTAGAGCAGAAAGAACGGATCAAACTGCTCGACGCGGTCAACGATTTTGTATTGTTCGCGGAGCGGGATCGCTCTTCCAACCAAGACAAGTACCCCGACGGCTACCTCGACTCGGTGAAGAATTGGCAAAAGCGCTTCGCCAAAAGCGACCTGGCCAGTCGGGCGCTTGAAGTTCTCGCTGTCAATTCCTACTTCCGGCAAACGGAAGATAGCGCAGGGTGGGAGAAAGAACTTCAAGAATTGGCTCACGGCTTGGTCGCGGACAAAACTGCGACGCGATCCATTTTGCCAAGCTTGCTTGGAGACGACTTTGTGACCGGCTCCGCTTTCGCGTTGGGCAAGGCGCTCGGATACGAAGATGAAGAAGCCACCTTTCTAGCTGAAGTTGTCGATGGATCCGGCGGAACGAAGCGACCGTTGTTCGCACGCGGGTACGTCGCAGGCTTAACCAAGCGCGCTAACCGCCACGATGAGACGTTGAAATCGCTGCTTGATGGCATGGAACGAAAATTTCCCGAAACGACGATTGAGCTTCAGTCGCAGAATGCGCGCCTCGGTAATCCGTTGCAGCGCGCGCTTCGGCTCGTGAAGGACGATCTGCTTTCTCCGACCTATTTGACGAATTTCGTCTCGGCGAGCGACGAGGGCTCGTTGAAGGACGTGCTCAAGACGGTACTTGAAAAACTGATCGCAAGTCCGAAGCAAGCGGCGGGGATTGCGTTAGACATCTTGAGCCCGATGGCATGGGACAGCAAATCGACTTTCCCAACGGATGCCGAAACGATCGCCGTGATCTGGGACGTGCTCAATCTCGCTATCGGCGGAGTGCAGGGCCAGAGTCATGGTTGGGGAAAAACGGTTCAGCGACTATCGGAGATTGACGCCGATCGCGCAGCGCGACTCTCATGTCTTGCTGCTGTTCACGGCGACCTTGCGATTCAGGACGAGGCCATGGCCATTCTTGGTGGGTTCGTTCGTCAATCACCACAGCTCGTTCTTGATACGTTGACGCCACTATTGCTCGATCCCAAGACGGGATTTCTCTTCGCTGCGGATCGAGGCGCGAGTGTGTTGAACAGCCTTCCTCTCGAAATGCTCAAAAAATGGATGTCGGACCACGGTGAAGCTGCGGCAAGAATCATCGCTCGAAATTTGCCGATGCCGTACCTCGATGGAACAGGGACGCCGCAGGTCCCGCCGCTGACGGAATATGTTTTTGAGAGGTTCGAAAACGACGACGAGGTTTTTTCTGCTTTTTTGTGCGGCAATCACAGCTTGCAGGTCTACTTCGGTGACATCGCCGGACAGCACGAGGCAGAGGCGAAGGTCGCAGAAAAGTTCAGAACACATCGACTGAAGCGCATCAGGGAATGGGCGTTGAAGGAAGAACGTGGCTCTCTTTGGAGTGCGCAAAGGTGGCGCGCCCGCGACGACGAGTATGATGACTAGCGTGAGCGGGCGCAGAACGTCCCTCGTTCCTCATGTGAAGAAAGCGATGTTGGTCCAACTAGCCGGACGAGACAAACATGCCGAAGGGAAACTCGAAGTTTACGAAGCGTTTGCGAGCGGCGACGCACGCGGTGCAGGACAAGATGTCGCTCGTGCCCCACGATAGTGGCTCTCTGTTTTCCCCAGTGTATCGGAGCGGCAACAAGTACGTCTGGGCCAAATTGATGGACTCGGATGGCCTTCTCCTTGGTCGCCGCGCAGTTGGCGCCGGCGAAGGAAGCGTTCCAGCGAGCGATGTCGAGCTGCTGCTGGGAATCGTTGTCCAGTCAGAGGATGCCACCTCTCAGACCAAGCCAAATCCCCTGGGGAAGGCGGCGTTGTCCCATATCCCCAACGGCGTCTGGACAGACGTTTCCGATAGAGGCCGTTGTCGAATCGACAGAGTGCTCGTTCTGTTTGTTCTGCCAAAAGGTACGGCAGCCAAGCGAAGGAAAAAATTCGAGACTGCGAAACGAAACGTTGAGAACGCCGCTGAGCTCATGCCCGATGCCGAAATATTAGTGATTTCGCGCGGCGCCAGCGCTGCACAAATGTCGAAGTTGTTGCAGAAGGTGGCCGGGAAGTTCCTTCGAGGTCGAGGCCGACCGGCGCTCGTCAGCTAGACAGGTGGGCTAACCAGCGAAGGTTCTTCTTACTTTCCAGGTTCGATAAATCTTCGAATCGGCCCGCCATTTTTCACCCGAACGACACGCACCTGCGTTCCCGGCGCGCAAGTCACGTGCGCGTGCCAGTCCGACGCGGAACAGCACCTGGTCAGTACGCAGCGTCGATCAAAGCGTTCACCCCGTTTGCGGATAGGCATCGCGGATGGCACCGGCGATTTGGCGCAACGCATCCACCATGGGTGATTGTTTCCGCCACACGAGCGCCAAGGTTCGGTGCGGCGCAGGATCGGCAAATGCACGTACACGCAACTTGGCGCGTTTGACTTCGGTGGCGACCGCGAGCTGAGGAAGCAACGTCACGCCGGAACCACCGGCCACCATCTGCGTCAGCGTGGGCAGGCTGGTGGCGCGAAAGGCGAGCTCGTGAGCCTTGGCCTTGGTGCAAAACGCCAACGCTTGCTCGCGAAAGCAGTGCCCATCGTCGAGGAAGAGAACGTCTGCGTTGCGCAGCGCATCGGCGCGTAACGGTGTCGGCGAGCTCGCCAATGGATCCCGAGGACGCGCCACGAGCACGAAAGGATCGATCGCCACCGTGGCATGAGAGAAGTCACCGAGCTTCGCTTCGAGCGCGAGCAGGGCCGCATCGAGCGTGCCTTCCTCCACGCTGTGCGAAAGAGCCAACGTCTTGTCCTCGGTCCATTCGGTGATCAGCCGCGGAAACTTCGCTCGCAGCGCGGCCGTCGCACGCGGGAGCAAGTACGGAGACACCGTCGGGATCACGCCGATGCGCATCGTGCCGACCAGCGGATCTTGCGCCTGACGCGCGGCGCACATCAGATCGCTCGCGTCGATCAGCATGCGGCGTGCACGCTCGATCAACGGTCTTCCTGCCACGGTCACGAGCACGCGGCGTCGATCGCGCTCGAAGAGCCGGACGCCGAGTGAGCCCTCGAGCTGCTGCAGCTGCACGCTCAACGAAGGCTGCGACACATGGCAGCGCTCGGCGGCCTTGCGAAAGCTGAGAAGATCCGCGACCGCGATGGCGTATTCCCACTGGCGCAATGAAAAGTTGATAGTCACTAACTATCAAAATGACATAAACATTGTATTTTCGCAATCACAAGGCATGAGGCATGTTCCCGTCACAAGGGAGAGAAAATGAGCACAGGCAAATGCCCCATCAACCACACCGCAGGCGGAGGCACGTCCAACCGAGATTGGTGGCCGAGCACCTTACGCGTCGACCTTCTTCACCAACATTCCAGTAAGTCCAATCCAATGGGAGACTTCAACTACGCGCAGGCGTTCAGCCGCTTGGATCTCACCGCGCTGAAGAAGGACCTCACGGCTCTGATGACGGCTTCGCAAGACTGGTGGCCCGCCGACTTCGGCCACTACGGTCCTTTGTTCGTTCGCATGGCCTGGCATAGCGCCGGCACCTATCGCGCAGCGGATGGGCGAGGTGGCGCGGGTCGCGGACAGCAACGCTTCGCCCCGCTGAACGCTTGGCCCGACAATGGCAACTTGGACAAAGCACGCCGCTTGCTGTGGCCGATCAAACAGAAATATGGCCGCAACATTTCGTGGGCTGATTTGATGATTCTCGCCGGCAACGTCGCGCTCGAGTCGATGGGACTCGAGACCTTCGGCTTTGCCGGCGGACGCGAAGACGTATGGGAGCCGGACCTCGACGTGTACTGGGGCAGCGAAGAGAAGTGGCTCGCGGGCGATAAACGCTACAGCGGCAAGCGCGATCTCGAAAATCCGCTCGCGGCTTCGCAGATGGGCCTGATCTACGTGAACCCGGAAGGGCCGGAGGGCAAGCCCGATCCCCTCGCCGCCGCCGTCGACATTCGGGAAACGTTCGGCCGCATGGCCATGAATGACGAAGAGACCGTGGCGCTGATCGCAGGCGGCCACACCTTCGGCAAGACGCATGGCGCCGCCGACGCGAAATACGTGGCGCACGATCCGGAAGCAGCGGAGCTCGAGCAACAAGGGCTCGGCTGGCGCAACAGCTTCAACACCGGCATCGGCGCGCATGCCATCACCAGCGGTCTCGAAGTGACGTGGACCAGCACACCCACGAAGTGGAGCAACGAGTTCTTGGAAAACCTGTTCAAGTACGAGTGGGAGCTGACGAAGAGCCCGGCGGGGGCGCACCAGTGGGTGACGAAGAACGCGCGTGAAACGATTCCCGACGCCCATGACAAGACCAAGAAGCGTTTGCCCACCATGCTCACGACCGATCTCTCGCTGCGCTTCGATCCGGCGTACGAAAAGATCTCGCGACGCTTCTTGGCGCATCCGGACGAGCTCGCTGACGCCTTCGCGCGCGCGTGGTTCAAGCTCACGCATCGCGACATGGGGCCGCGGTCGCGCTACCTCGGCCCCGAAGTGCCCAAGGAAGAGCTGATCTGGCAGGACCCGTTACCGGCGTCTGATTCGCCCGCGCTCGATGCCGCCGACATCGCCGCGTTGAAGGTTCAGATCGCAGCATCAGGCTTGAGCGTGCGAGAGCTGGTGTCGACGGCGTGGGCATCGGCCTCGACCTTCCGCGGCTCGGACAAGCGCGGCGGGGCCAACGGCGCGCGCGTGCGTCTGGCTCCGCAGAAAGACTGGGAAGTGAACCGACCCGCCGAGCTCGCGAAGGTGCTCGCCAAGCTCGAAGCGATTCAAAAGGCCTTCCCGAAAAAGGTTTCGCTCGCGGATGTGATCGTGCTCGCGGGCGGCGTGGGCATCGAGCAAGCGAGCCAGAACACGGTGACGGTTCCGTTCACGCCCGGCCGCACCGATGCGACGCAAGCGCAGACCGACGTCGAGTCATTCGCCGTGCTCGAGCCGATGGCTGACGGCTTCCGCAACTACGCCAGAGAGAGATTCAACGTCCCCACCGAAGCGTTGCTCATCGACAAGGCGCAGTTGCTCACGCTCTCGGCGCCCGAGCTCACGGTGCTGCTCGGTGGTTTGCGGTCGCTCGGCCTCTCCGAGCACGGCGCGCTGACCGAAACGCCAGGCACGCTGAGCAACGACTTCTTCGTGAACCTGCTCGACATGCGCACCGAATGGAAGCCGACCTCGGATGCGCGGGATTTGTTCGTGGGGGTCGATCGAAAGACCGCGACCGTCAAATGGACCGCCACGCGTGTGGATCTCGTCTTCGGGTCGAACGCTCAGCTTCGCGCCATCGCGGAAGTTTACGCCAGCGCGGACGCCAAGGAACAATTCATGCGCGACTTCGTGCGCGTCTGGGTCAAAGTGATGTCGCTCGACCGCTTCGACCTTGCCCTCTAGAACGGGCGTGTGACCGGCCCAATGTCGGGTAGGATCGACGGGTGATCCGCTTCGTTCTGCTCGCCGCGCTGCTCACGTCTTGCACGCGCTTGGCGCTGCCAAAGGAGCGCGTCCAGACCAAGTGGCTCGACTACTACTTCGAAGCGGGTGAACGGCCGTGCCAGGAGGTGCTGGAGCGCGCCGACGCGTTTGTCGATGCGCTCGTAGCGTATTGGGAGCTGACGTTGCCCGGGGACTTTCGCATTCGCTACTACAAGTTCCCGAACGCACGATGGCAGGAGCTGAGCGCGTACTGCAAAGGCGCGGCGTGCACCGCGTATCCGTCCGGAAAAGTGTACACTGTCGATTGGCTGCACGAGCACGAGCTCACCCACGCGGTGCTCGGCACGCTCGGGCTTCCGCCGTCGCTGTTCACTGAGAACGTCGCTTACATGTTCTCGTGCGGCGCGGCGCGCTGGATCGGCGAGCCCATCGATCGCTCCGCGGCGATAGAGACGCGCTTCGACGCCGACTACTCGCGACCGGCGATGGCTTTCGTGCGTTTCCTTGGCGATCACTACGGCAAGTCTGCCTTCAAACGCTTCTATGCCGCAGCCAGCGAAGACGACACACCGGCGCGCGTCGAAGAGCAGTTCCTCGCAGCGTTCGGTGAGACGATCGCCGAGGCCGCGGCGAAGTGGAGAGAGAGCCCACCGCAGCGAGAGGGCGAACCGTGCGTCTTCCTCGCCGACGCTTGCGAGGCGCCGCCGCTCTCCGATCGCGCTGTCAGAGCCGGCGACGTCGTCGAGCTCGAGGACGACTTTGCGTGCCTCGGCCGGGCGCGGACGCTCGAGGTGCAAGAGCCGGTGTTCGCCACGCTCAGCTATTCCGACGCACCGGCCGTCTGGGGCATCACCCTCACACAGTGCGACGCGCCAAACGACGCGGAGCGCGCAGTCGGCTTCCCTGGCGCCGTGCACCACCCGTCAAAGCTCGATCTCTCTCGCGACCAGTATGAGGGCAAGCGCGTCGAGCTGTGGACCACGCTCGCGCCAGGGCGCTACAGCGTGAGGTACGGGCCGGGCTATTACGACCAATCTGCGCGCGACGAGGGTCACGCTGCGCTGCGCTTTTCGTTCGAAGATGAAGGCGCCGCGCCGTCAATGGCCGCGTGCGATGCGACGCTCGCTCGGCCGATTGCCGCCGACCTTTGGAGCGTCGTGCTCGCGTTGCCCGGGCCGCCGACCGTCCCGTTCGGCCGGCCGGAGTTGTTCTTGCGCCTGACGTTTCCGGCGTCGCGGCGAGTCGCCATGTACGGTGGCGGGTCCGCCGACTTCTGCGCGGGCGGCTGCGCGTCGCTCGCCGGCAAGCATAGCGAAGCAAAAGCGGGTCCGTGTCCGAACGTGGGTGACTGGGCAGACGCCGGTATCGAAGCGCTCTTCACCGTTCACCAGCCGAAGCCAGGCCAATTCTTCGCCGGCATTCTCTTCGGCCAATAGCCCCTTGCGCTCAAATCGCGCCCAGCCTCGCCCGTTCCCTCGGGCGCCCTCAGCGCGTCAAAGTCACGCGGGACTCCGCGCGCACGGTCGGCACCATCGTCTGCAGCGTGTTCCAAAGGTCCTCTCGGCCGACGTAGACCGTCGGATCCTCGGGCGGATCTTGACGCGGCGGCCGCGCCATCGTCATCGGCGGATTCACCGTCACCGAATAGGTCAGCGTGCGGACGACGGTCGTCGCCGGAGCCGCGCCCGGGATCGCCGCGTTCCACACGATCGTCCCGTTGTTGAAGAAGCACTCGTCGGGCACCTGGCAGATCGGCACGACCGGCGCCGCCAGGCTCCACAGCGCGTTCGGCACCACGTCGACGAGCGTCTCGATGTGCGGCGTCGCGACCTTGCTCTCGACCGCGAGCGTGTAGGTGACCGTGTCGCCGGGGATGACATTGTACTTGTCGGGCGTCTTGTGCGGGATCCAGGTGTCGAGACAGGCGATGATCAGCGGCGACTGTGACAGCTTCCAGTTCAGCCAATAGGGTTTCTCCATGTGCTGCGCCGCGATCGTGTTCGTCTGATCCCAGACGACGACGCTGTGATAAAAGATGCCGGCCGCCGGGCACGTCCACATGACGGTCGAGCCGAATGCATCGGGGTCGTCGTCAGCGTCGTCGACCTCGTCGCGGTCGCAGTCCTCCGTGCAGGGCATGTCGAAGAGCGCGCCGCCCGGCGGTGCCGGATAGGCCGGCAGCGGCGCCGGGATGTCGTTGGCGTTGTCGTGATCCCAGATGTAAACGGCAGCGCCCGTGTCCGGCACGTCGTTCTGCGGAGTGCCGTCGGTGTCGCTCGAACCCATCGCCGACAGGGTGAAGAGTTGGCCGACGAAGCCGGCGATCACTTTGACGCAGCCGCCGCCGGCGACCCGCACGCAAGCGTCGGCGGTCGGCTTGTAATAGCGGTGCAGGAGCTCGTCCCAGGTCGTGCTCGCCGGGAAGAGAAACTGCGCGACGGCCGGGCGCGGGTGGTTCGTGCCGCGCAGGCGCGCGAGAAGCAGCGCGGCGTCCTCGGCGTAGATCTTCGGCGAGGGAAAGGGATTGTCGAAGCTCGGCTCGTAGTCGTTCAGATCGGCCAAGCGCTCCGGCAGGAGCTCTTCGTGCGGGAAATAGATCGACAAACCGCGGGCGTCTTTGAACCCTGGCCCGTGTTTTTCATCGAGCACGACGGCCCCGCCCTTCGCCAGCTTGTCGACGAGCCCCGGCGCATGCGCGCGGTAAGGCTCGGGGACGCCCGACTTGTACACCTTGTAGGCGAAGTCGCGCAGGTCGATGAAGCCCCTGTCCTGAAACTTCAGCGCGAGCTCGAGCCCTTGGTGCTTGAGCAGGATCTCGACGTTGTCGCTTGGATCGTCGAGCTTCTGTACGTCTTCGCAGCCCGTGCGCAGCTCGGTGGCGAGCGCCGATAGGTCGGTGCGCATCTCGACCCACGGCGACGCGCCGGTGGCGCCCGGGCGCGGCGACAGGCGCACGGCGCTGATCGTGCGGCCGTCGAACATGGTCTTCGTCGAGAAGTAGGTGTCGTAGGCCGCGACGATGTGCTTGCCGAGATCCTCGCCGTTCCACATCTTGGCGTTCGTCGCGAGCCCCGAGAGGATCTCTTCGTACGGCCAGCCCTCGGCGTGCTCGCGCGCCTCCGAGCCGACCATGACGCCGACGCTGACGCCGCCCGATTCGCGGATTTGCTCGCCCACCTCGGCCATCTGCATCATGTCCATGTCCCAACCGACGAGGTCGACGAACGGCGCCTTGCCAGTGCCCATCTTGTACTGGCTGCCGGCTTCGATCTTCTTGCCAAACGAGACGATCGCTGGCGTCACTTCGCTCCACTCGAGCGCGTCGTTGGCGGCGCCGCCGGCCGCCGTGCGATCGGCGCCGGGGCCGATGGGCGGCGCGTCGATGGCGATCTTCCAACCATGCCCGGCGCCCCAGAAGATCAGCGCGTAGTGCTCGGCTGGGAAGTGATCGACGCCCCACTTGACGAAGTCTTCGAGCGCCTGCTGCGAACCCATGTTCACTTCGCCGAGATCTTTGTTGCCGGCACGCACGCTGTACTGGCTCTCCATCTTCTTATGATCTTTGCGCACGCAGTAACGCACGGCGCGGCCGTTGTTCATCGCGTCGCCGTCGTAGCTGCGCGTTTGGTAGTCAATCTGCGCGAGCACCTGCACGTCTTTGGTCGCCTCGAGCCCGGAGCCCGTCGCCTCCATGTCGTTGAGCGCTTCGAACGCGCGCGTATCCAGATCGCCGCCTTTGCCATCGCTCTCGGCGGCCATGTAGACGAGCGTCGTCCACTGCGTCGGCGAAACCAGCCGCACGGTGAAGGCGCCGGCGCCGCTCACGCGTCGCGCCACGATGAAGTAGCGGCCGTCGGCAGGCACTTCGAAGCTGAGCTCCTCGTCGGCCTTGTCTTTGGTGATCGCGCGCTGCTCTTTGCCGCTCGCGTCTTTCAAGAGCTCCGGCTCGCCGGCGGTGCCGCGCGGGAGCGTACCGCGGTAGACGTAGAGATCGAAGTCGGCGCCCATGTCGGGGCCGTCGAGGATCACTTTGTACTGCCGGCCGGAATAGAGCTGCACGTGGCGCACCCAGACCTTGCTGTCGGCGACGCCGCCGCCGAAGGTGCCCTCTTCCTCGCCGCAGAATTCCTTTTCGACGGCGTCGATCGCGGCGTCGATCTGCAGATGGCCGTAGCCTTCGCGCGAGTCCTTGCCTCCGCGATCGTAACCATCGCCGTTACCGAACGGCGATCGCATCGCGCCAGCGTCGTCGCGCCGCGGGTTGTTCCACGCGAGCCCGTTTTCGAAGAGCGGCCCGACGATGTCCGCCGGATAGCCTGTGGCGGCAGCGAGCGGCGGGCGCTGGATGCCGCCGGCGGCGGGCTGCGGGGCGTAGTTGATGTCGGCCGGCGGATCGAACTGGCGGTTTCCGTTCTGATCGTAGAACAGCTCGTCGGGTGGGCCGGAGCGCAGCTCGCCATTGCCGCTGCGGTCGTAGATCGAAAAGTCATCCGGCACGCGCTCGCCGTCTTCGAGCTCGTAGGTCGGCATCAACAGGAGCGACTTCAGTCGCAGCGCGTTCTCTTCGCGGTACTGCCAAGGCCCGACGTCCTCATCGATGATGCCGTCGCCGTCTTCGTCGACGCCGTCCCACCGCGTCTCTTCGTCGGTGGTGCCATCGGCGTCGCTGTCGTCGGCGGCATAGTCGGTCAACACCTCGGCGACGAGCATCGCGGCGCCGGCGACCATCGGCGACGCCATCGACGTTCCTGACATCTCTTCAGAGTCGTTTGCCGGAGGCGCGGGCGGCGCCGGCGCGCCGAACGCACCCCCCGGCGCCGGTGCGGCGTTCGAGCGAATCGAGCGGATCTCGGACTGCTGCAGCAGCGTCGGCAACAAGCGCGAGATTCCGCCAGGTGCCGTGACGTCGGGCTTGGTGCGAGCGCCGCCGAAGCCGTTCGAGGAATACGACGCGAGAATGCCGGCGTCGATCGCCGCGGCGACGGTGACCACCTTCGCGGCGGTCCCCGGCGAGCTCACGTAGCCGGTGCTGTCGAACTCGTTGCCCGCGGCGACGACGAAGAGAATGCCGGACTCGACGAGGTGATTGGCGCGCCGCTCGCTGACGACCTGGGGCACCGAGCTGCCCATGCTCATGTTGGCGACGATGGTGTGCATGCCGGCGGCGCCCATCTCGAGCCAGCGAAACGAGCGCAGCGACGAGTTCGAGGTGCCGCGCACCCGTAACCCGACGAGCTTCGTGTCGCGGGCGATGCCGGGCGGCGTGGCGGTGCCGCCCATCGGCGCCGCCACACCCGCCCCGGCCGCGATACCGCCGACGTGCGAGCCGTGTCCCACGACGTCCGTCGGTACCGCGGCGGCTGGGAGGAGGTCGTCGTTCCAACCGATCACCTTGGCGGCGCCGGCGCCGAGCGCACCCGCGGCAAACTGAAGGCCCGCGTGCGTCGAATCGAGGCCGCTGTCGACGATCGCGACCGAGGTCTGCGGGTCGCCGCGATGCTGCGGGTTCGCCGCCCACACCTGCGTCGCCCGCAGGTTCGTGGCGGCGACGTCCAAGTAGTAGACGAGCTCGGCGTCGGGATCGATGAACGCGAGCCGCGAGCCGAGCGCTTCGCGATACGCAAAAACTTCGCCCGCGGGCAGCGTGCCAGTGAACTCACGCTCGCCCTCGAGCGCGTCCTCGATCTCGCCGCCATGGGCTTCGAAGAGCGGGCGGTCGACGGCCTCCATGTAGTCGTCTTCGAGGCTGACCGCGATCGCGACGCGATCGCTCGGCATGCGCGCGATTTGGGCCGCGAGAAAGTCGTTCACTTGATCGAAGTCGACGTCGGCGATGAACGGCGTCGGCGTCACCCGCGTGCGCACGCCGTCCAGGCGCCCCGCCGGGATGCGGGCGTCGCACGCGAGCGTGGCCGTGGCGCCGACATCGAAGACACCGCCGGCGGGGAGGGTGAACGCGCACGTCGGGTCGTTCGAGGTCGTGGCGACGAAGCCGTCGCCCGACGCGCCTTCCGCCGTCGCGACGCCCCCGATCACGTCGACCATGACATCGATGCGCAGGTGATCGATCGCGCGCGACGTCGTGTTCGCGATCGGCAGCACCACATGCACCTTCGTCAGGTCGTTCGGGTCGATCTGCACGATGCGCTGGACGTCGGGCCACGCGCTCACGCGCTCGGCGCCGTCCGCGACCGGCAGCGGAGCTGGTACGCTCGTGCGGCGAAACGGCGGTAGACGATCGCTCGCGCCGTCGCCGCCGATCGGCGCGGGCGGGGGCGGAGCACAAAAGCTGAGCGTCACGAGGGCGGCGAGTCCGATCCTTTGCATGGCGCGGGCTAACATGAGTTCCGGTGGGGTTTCTACGAGCGGCTTTCGCTCGAAGGGCACCTGCGGGTTCAGATGTCGGACCTCAGGGCGAGGACTAACGATTCTCGCCCAGAATGCTCATGCGCCGCGCCATTCCTTGCACCGCGAGCGGCAGGCGCGGCAGCACCAAATCCGCGAGCAACTTGGCGCCGAGCTGGACGCTCGCTCGGACGTCCTCGAGCGAGAGCTCGACCGTCATTGGCATCATCTCCTTGACGGTCCCCTCGACGACGAGCTTGCGTCCGGCGAGGCTCATCTTGATGAGGCGAACGTCGGCGGTCAGGAACTTACTGACGACCCTCATGAGCCAGCTCCTTTTCGCGAAGGTGATAGCCAGCGGCGCAACCAGGCGAAGAAGCGCGCGAACCAAGGCCGGCGCCGGATGGCGGGGACCGCGGGCGGGACCGGCGCGAGCGGGACCGCCGGCGTCTCGGCCTCGAGCGTCCGCTTGATGTTGACGGCGAACTCGTCCATCATCGCGGGCGCCTTGTTCTTCAGGATCGACTCGTAGATTCGCCGCAGACGGCCCTCGGCCTCGACCTCGGCATGAAAGATGACCCAGGTTTGCTCGATCTGCTCGCCGGCGCGGAGATCGAGGTGGAGGCGTAGCTGGCCGACCGACTCCTTGTCGATGCCGACGTCCTTGCTCGTCACCTGCGTGCGGATCGTTTCGCCGAGATAGGAAACACCTTGCGCCTTCAAGCAGGCGAAGGGCTTGCGCTCGGTCACCTGCAGGGTGATGCGACTCGACACGAACAGCTTACCGAGGTGCACGCCGACCCGGCCGTTGACGGTGTCGCCCGAAACCTCGACGTGCTCCACCGAGGGAATGAGCTTGGCGACGTCGCCGAAGCGACAGAAGAGATCCCAGGCCTCATCGAGCGTGCAGTGGACTTCGATCTTGCCGTCGAGCGCAAGCATGATCAGCTCCACCACCGGGCCACGCCGAGGTCGGCGCAGATCTTCTGCGCCGCGATGTAACCGCAGGCGCCGAGGATGCCGCCGCCCGGGTGCAGCGAAGCCCCAGCGAGGTAGAGGCCGGCGACCGGCGTCGAGGCGTCGGCAAGGACCGGTAGCGGCCGAAAGCGCTCGATTTGATCGAGGCTCAGCCGGCCATGAAACACGCCTCCGCGCGGCATGCTCTGGAGCTTGCGTTCGATGTCGAGCGGGGAAAGCACGCGCTTGGCGAGGATGTTGCTCCCCGTCAGGTTCGGCGCCTCTGCCGCCCACGTCGCCAGGCAGCGCTCGGCATACGCGGGACCCACGCGATCCCACGCCGCCGCGCCCCCATCGCGCAACGCGTAGGGCACGACCGCCCACAGAAACGCCGTGTGGCGACCGGGTGGCGCCTGCGAGGGATCGTGAAGGCTCGGGCAGCACACGTACATCTTCGGTTGCTCGGGCAGGGCGCCGCGGCGGACGTCGTGCCAGAGCGCGGCGAAGTCCTCCGTGCGCTCGAAGCCGATGCCGATCTTGAAGGCGCGGTCGAGGTCTGGATCGAACGCCGTGGCGCGGTAGCGCGGGGCCTCTTCGAGCGCGAGGTGCACGCCAAAGAGCGAGAATTCGTCGAGCTTGTAGGTCTTCACCGACTCGACGAAGGCGGGGTCGAGCGCGCCGGGGGAGAGCAGGCGCAGGAAGGTCTGCTTGAGATCGATCGCGCTGACGATCGCTTTCTTGGCAGCAATACGCTCGCCGCTCGCGAGCTCGACGGCGCTGGCGCGACCGCCCTCGACAACGATGCGCGTGACCTCGCGCGTGCCGCGCACGCTGCCGCCGGCTTTCAGCACCACCCGCCAGAGCGCATGCGCGATCGCGTGCGAGCCGCCTTTGGCGAGGTGCGAACGTTCGACCTGCGAGACGACGAGCGGCACGAGCATTCCGAGCCCGGCGCTGTCGGTGATGGCGCCGCGCGGCACGGCCAGCTGAAAGAGCGCGGCCGCCTGCGCCGCGTCGCTCTCGAAGAGCTCGCGGACGACGTCCTCGGGGCTCTGGCGCGACAAGCGCAGATAGGCGAGCCCTTCCGGCGTTCGCTCGAGCGCCATGGTCTGCTCGGAGGGCGTCGGCGGCGGCGCGTAGAGCGCCGGGATGACGATGGTCGACATGAACTCGCCGTAGTCGTCCTTGAGCGCCATCCACGCCCGCGCGTCGCGCTCCGAGAAGCGGGCGAGCGACGCGCGTGTCTTTTGGTGATCGGTGTGGACGGTGAGAGCGCGGCCGTCGGTGAACGCCAGACCCACCTGCACTGGGGGCAGGATGTACTCGGCGCCGTGGGCCGCGAGCGCGAGGTCGGCCATCGCCGGCATGTGCTCGACGGCGTCGTGAAAGACCGAGTGCAAGTTGTGGTAGAAGCCGGGCTCCGTCGCTTCCTCGGTCGACAGGCCGCCGCCGATCTCGAGGCGCTTCTCGAAGACGCAGACGCTCAGGCCCGCTTTGGCGAGGTAGGCGGCGCAGATGAGGCCATTGTGTCCGCCGCCGATGATGATGACGTCGTAGCTCATCTCATGACCCCCGCCTGGCGCAAGCGCAAGAGCCAGTCGGCGCGGGCCTTGTCCCAGATCTTCGGCTTGAGCTGGGCGCGGCTCCACAGGGCGAAGTCGTCGGCGAGGACCTGGAAGCAGTTGTAGCCCGGGGCTGCGAGGATGCCGCCGTGCGGATGGGCCGAGGCGCCGCCGAGATAGAGCCCTGGCACCGGCGAGCGCATCTCGCCGAGGTCCGGCGTCGGCCGGTTGAAGGCGCCTTGGACCTGCGAGACGGCCGCGCAGTGAAAGCCGCCCCGGCGCATGTTGATCATCTTGCGCGCGATGTCGTCCGGCGAATAGGCGTAGACTCCGAGGATCTTGTCCGGCGTCAGGTTCGGCGCGTACGCGCGCCAGGCTTCGATGCAGCGCTCGGCATAGTCCTTCTTGAGGGCGCGCCAGCTCTCGGCGCTCTTGCCGCCCGGCTCGAAGGGCACGAACTGCCAGAGCAAGCCGGTGTGCTTCCCGGGCGGAGCTTGGGTCGGGTCAAACAGGGTATTGCAGCCGACCTCGAGGCGCGGGTGCTTGGGCAGCTCGTTGCGATCGATCTCTTCGTAGTGCTCGACGAGATCTTCGGGCGTTTCGTAGCCGATGTTGACGTTGAACGTGCGATCGATGTCCGGGTTGAACTTCGCGGCGCCGTAGCGGGGTGGCTCGCTCAACGCAAGGTGCACGCCGAAGAGCACGTCGCCGTGGCCATACTCGATCGCTGAGATGCGCGCGCGCGCGTCGGCCGCCAGCGCGCTCTCGGGCAGCATTTCGAGGAAAGTCTGCGTGGGATCGATCGTCGAGACGACGGCCTTCTTGGCGTCGACTTCGCTGCCGTCTGCGAGCGTCACGCCGCAGGCCTTGCCGTTCTCGAGACGGATCTGCCGCACCGGGCTCAGCTCGAAGAGGTCGCCACCCGCCTTCTGAAAGACGGTGCCGAGCACGTGCGCCAAGTGGTGGGAGCCGCCGCGGCAGAGCTGCCAGTTGGTGATGTAGCCGACGAACGCCATGCCGAGCATCGCCAGGCGCGGCCGGCGGATGTCCCAGCCGCCGACGGCCATGTGAAAGAGCAGCAACGCCTGCACGTGCGGGTTCTCGAATCGGCTCTTGACGAAATCGAGCGCGCTCATCTGTGAGAGGTCCTGGCCGAACCAGCGCTTCATCTCCTCGGCGAGCAGCGCCTCGGCGTCGGGCGCGCGAATCGGCGGCGAGTAGCCGGCGGCGAGCAGGTCCTCGAGGTGCGTGACGAGCTGACCGCGAAGCTCGAGCCAGGCGTCGGCGTCGTGCTTCGAGAAACGGGCGATTTGCTCGTAGGACTCGAGCTCGTCGACATAGAGCACGAGCGCGCGCCCGTCGGCGAGCGGCATGCCGATGTTGGCCTTTGGGTGGATGTACGTGAGCCCGAGCGCCTCGAGCTCGAAGTCATGGTAGGGCGGAAAGAATGGCATCGCGCCATGAAAGTTCGAGTGCAAGTTGTGCGAGAAGCCGGCGATCGTGGACTCCTCGGTCGACAGGCCGCCGCCGAACTCGGCGCGCCGCTCGAGGATGACCACGTCTTGGCCGGCCCGCGCCAGGTAGCAGCCGAGCGTCAGCCCGTTGTGGCCGGCGCCGATGATGACGAAGTCGTAGGCGCGTTTCATGACGAAGATCTCCCGACGAGTGATGCGAACGCGACGAGCACCGTCCAGACGCCTGGAATGAACACCCACGGGACCGCCTCTTCGTAACGCTTCCAGTCGGCGCCGTACTTCTTCCGGCAACGGGCGACGTCGCGCGAGGCGCGGTGGGTGATCATCACAACGAAGAAGCAGAAGTAGAGATAGGGCAGGAAGGCGTCGAAGCCGCAGACGAGGCCCCACGAGAGCGCCATCACGGCGTCGGCCACGTTCGGCACTTTGCGGGCGTAGCGCCACCAGCCGTCGACGAGCAACCGGTTGCCATGCGCGGTCTGGATGAAGCGAGGATTCTCGAGCGTGTTCCACGGCAGCTGCGGGAAAGCCTTGCGCTTGATGTAGGTCCCGCGCTCCTGCATGCGGAAATGCACGCGCTGCGCGAGCGAGGTGTCCCAAACATAGTAGGCCGCGAGCAGCAACGAAAAACAGAAGATCGTGTACGCCGCCGAGTGCGCGATCGGCGGGCGCGAGGCGAGGTACATCGAGTTGAAGCAGTAGAGGAACGGCACGCCGGCGAGGTTCCAGAAGATGAGCATCCAGCCCCACTTCTCGTAGAAGAAGTCCCAGGTGGCGGGAATGCACTCGTCGCCCTTCATGCACGCGTTGGTGTACAGCCCGTGCGCGAGCAGCATGAAGATCAGGGGTGCGCTGAGCACGCCGTGGGTCGCATACTGGTGCGCCGCAGCGCCGGCCGTGAGCAAGAAGAGCAGAATCCACGAGACGCGGATCTCTGCCCACATCTTCAGGTCGAGGGCGCCGATGCGCGGGTTCAGCTCGGCGCCCATGAAGAAGTCGTAGATGAAGCTCCCGGACATCCGGTGCGTCCGTCTTCGCAGGTGCGCCGCCACGAACGCCGCGACGGCGACGGCATTGCTCGCGAGGATCGCCACGGTCATCAGCTCGCCGAAGCGTTCGTACAGGCGCTGCAGCGGAAAGATCCCTGAAAAGTGCAGCGCCGCCGCGAGGACGAGCGTGCCATACCAGCAGGCGAGCGCGTTGCAGCGATAGTCGAGGCGCCGCCCGTTCTCGGACGGGATGGGCAGCCCCTTGACGTCGAAGCCAGGCATGACGACGGCGAAGATCGACTGCTGCGCGAGAAACGCCGCGTAGATGCCGAGCGCCCACAGACTCGGCGAGGCGCCTTCTACGACGTGCGCCCACATGCGCCCGAGCCAAGGCCCGATGTCCGCGACGCCCACTGGGTGCGGAGCTGAGCCGCCCGCATAGCGCCACGCGATCCACATGTAATAGAGGAGCGCGTGCGAGAGCACCATGATGGCAGCGACGCCCTTGGTGCCTCCGAACTCGCGGACGACGTCGCTGTCGTGGGCGTGCGGGTGTGCGCCTTCGTTCGTCTTCGCCTGTGCGCCGGGCGCTGCGCACGGTTCAGCGTCAGTCATTTCCTAATAATAGATATTTTTATCCGGTATGCGATTTTTTGCGCCAAGGCTATGTTCGTCAGGCATGATCTGCTGATGGCCCGCAGCGTTCACGTCGGCCTGGGTTTCGCCATCTGGGTGTTGTCTGCGGCTTCCCTCGCGACCGGGTGCCAGTCGCGAGCGGTGTCGAAGGCGGCGCCCGTCACCGCGCTCAACTTCGACTCGCACGATCCACACTTTCCCATCGCCAACGGGACGCATGGCGGCGCCGACTGCAACACCTGTCACGGCGCCTTCGAATCATTCGCGCGCTTCGATTGTACGGCGTGCCACGAGCACGACGCGGCGATCGTCGACGCCACGCATGCTGGCATCGTCACCGGCTACAGCTACTCGCCGACGTCCTGCTATGAATGTCACCCGCGTGGCCAACGCGCGTCGTTCGACCATGCGCAGCGCTTTCCCATCGACGCCGCCAGCCATCACGCGCTCGTCGCGTGCGCGAGCTGTCATCCGAACGCGAGCGATCGCAAGGCGTTCGATTGCACGACGTGCCACACCGACGCGCAAACGACGCCGAACCACGCCGGCGTCAGCGGGTACGCGTGGTCGAGCGCGAGCTGCTATCAGTGCCATCCGACCGGCCAGGCGTCGGGCTCGGGATCGAGCCACACGCCGTTTCCGATCGGCCCAGCCACGACGCACGACAACGCGAAGATCCCATGCGCGTCGTGTCACCCGACAGCCGACAAGAAGGTGTTCGACTGCACGACGTGTCACACGCAAGCGGCGACGGATCCCTGGCATACGACGGTCACCGACTACGCCTGGTCGAGCCCGAGCTGCTACCAGTGTCATCCGCAAGCGGAGGTGACGGGCTTCGATCACAACCCGTACTTTCCGATCGACATGGGCGCTACGCACGGCGCGCTCGGGTGCAGCGAGTGCCACAAGAACCCGGCGAACCGCACGCAGGTCGCCTGCACCGGCGCTTGCCACACGTCGCCGGCGATGACCAACGAGCACACGCCCGTCGGTGGCTACAAGTACGACACCGCGAGCTGCCTCGCCTGCCACGCCGACTCGCAAGTGACCCTCGTGGCGACGCATCCGGTCTGCCCGATCAACCGAGGGCATCACCAAAAAGAGCCGTGCCTCGTCTGCCACGGCGCGAAGCGCAGCGACAAGCCGTTCGGACAAGACTTCACCAAGGTCAACTGCCTCGCGTGTCACGGCAACAAGGGAGCGATCTGTGAACCCTGACGGCCGCTTCACCCGCGCAAGATCTGGCGCAGCATGCTGTCGCCGTCATCGGCGAAGCGCAAGGGCTTGGGATCTTCGATGGCGTCCTCGGCGAAGGCGGCCCAGGATTCGTCCGAGGAACGCGACGAACACGCCCTTCCTCCATGTCTTCATTTGGCCACCGCGGCGCCGTGGCAGTGCATCGGCTGCGCAGACGCTTCGCTGACGCCGGCAGACGGAGCCACGAACGCGATCCGCAAAACGATGAACAGCGCTGCGAGCGCAGCCACGACGCGCCGGACCGATTGCGCGCGCGGGCGGCGCATCCACGCGAGCGAGCCGAACGCACTCGTGGCGACGAGCGCCGGCGCCGTCCCGAGGGCGAAGGCCGAGAGCAACGCGGCGCCGCGCGGTGCATCGCCTGCGGCGATCGCGAGGGGCACCGTGCTGTAGAGAAATCCGCACGGGATGAGCGCCGTGATGCCGCCGATGAACGCCGCGAGCGGAATGCCTGGCGGTGGTCGAAAGCGCGCGAGGCGTTTGAGCGGGAGGTAGGGCAAGAGGACCTTCGGCACTTCGAGATCGATCGCCTGCGCGACGAGCCATGTTACCAAGAGGAAAGGTAGCAGTTTCGAGACGGTAACATCGAGGCTCAGATCGAGGGCGTGTCCGAGCGCGCCGAAGATCGCGCCGATCGCCGCATATCCTGCGAGCCGCGTCACTTGGTACGTGAGCTGGCCTGCCTTCTGCACAGGCACCGCATCGCTCGCGACGACTGGCAATGCGGCCCGTCGCCGCGAAGGAGACGAGGCGACGATGGTCAGCGGACCGCACATCGCGACACAATGTAGGCTGCCGGCGAGCCCATATGTGAAAGCAGCGAAGAGCGATGCGACGTCGAGCATGGACGCCGAAAATGCAAATGCGCGACCAAGGTCGCGTTGCCTCCACTGTGGATCGCCGAGCACCGACACGTACTGTTGCGCCGGGTGCCGCCAAGCGAGCGAGCTCGGTGGTGCGCTCAGCGTCGAAGAGCAGGAGCCCGACGCCGCGTGGCTCGTCTGCGATGTCGGCGGCTTGCACTGCGCCGCGTGCGTCTCGCTGATCGAAGCGACCTTTCGCGCGCAGCCTGGCGCTCGCGAGATCACCATCAACCCCGCCCTCGGCAAAGCGGCGTTGCTCGTCGACGATCGTGCCTTCAAGCTCGACGTTTTCGCACGCGCGCTGGATCCGATGGGCTATCGCATCGGCGTCGCGCGCAAGCCCGAGGTGCCGGAGTCGCGCGCGTTGCTGATGCGTCTCGGCATCTGCTTCGCGCTCGCCGGCAACAGCATGGTTCTCTCCTTCGCGATCTACTTCGGCTTGTCGCCGGCGGATCGCACGCTCTTTCTGACCGTCGGCTTTCTGAACTTCACGCTCGCGATCGCCTCGCTCTTCGTCGGCGGGAGCTACTTTCTGCGCAACGCTTGGCAGGCGATCCGGGCGCGGGCGTGGCACATCGACATTCCGCTCGCGCTCAGCGTTGTCCTCGCGTTCGGCGGCGCCACGTGGATCTTCTTCTCGAGCGGGTTCGGCGCCACCTACTTCGACACGTTCACGGCGTTCATCGCGTTGATGCTGCTCGGCAAGTACGCGCCGGCGCGCATCGTCGAACAGAATCGCGCGTCGCTGCTCGAAGACGACGGCATCTCGTCGCTGCCTCAGACGCGGATGAGGGGCGACGAGCGCGAGCAGATCGCCGCGAGCGAGATCGTCGCTGGCGATACCTTGGTGTTCGCGCCGGGGGACCTCGTCTCGGTCGACGCCGTGCTCCTCGATGCTCAGGCGCTGTGCTCGCTCGATTGGATCACCGGCGAGCCGCGTGCCGTCGGCTTCGTGCGCGGCGAGCGCGTTCCGGCCGGAGCGTTCAACGTGGGCGACAGCGCATTTGCGGCGCGTGCGCAGACGGCGCTCGTCGCTTCACCGTTGCCGCAGCTCTTGGCCGGCGGTGCCCGCACGACGAGCGAGAAGCGACAGGCGCGCTCGTTCGCCACGTTCAGCCGAGTGTTCGTGCTGGCGGTGCTCGCGATCGCGCTCGTGACCTTCGGCGCGTGGGCGTTCTTCGACGTCGAGCGCGGACTGTGGGCCGCGGTGTCGGTGCTGATCGTCGCGTGTCCATGTGCGATTGGGCTCGGGACGCCGCTCGCGCGCGAGATCGCGGCGCGGCGCCTGCGCTCGTCGGGCGTCTTCGTCAGAAACGAGCGCGCGTTCGATGCGCTGGCAGCGGTCGAGACGATCGTCTTCGACAAGACCGGCACGTTGACCGAGATCTCGGTGTCGCGAGAAACAGCGGCGCAGCTCGAAGCGCTCGCGGGTCTGCACCGGCCCGTGCTCGCGACGATGGTGAACAGCAGCAACCACCCGGTGGCGCGCGCGGTGCGATCGGCGGTCGACGACACCATGCGCGCGCCGTGCAAGGTGCGCGAGGTGCCTGGCCTCGGCCTCGAGGCGGAGCTCGGCGACGGCATCGTCTACCGCTTGAAGAGCGCGGGAGGCCGCACCGTGTTCACGATCGACGAGGGACTGCGCGAGGATGTGCTCGCCGAGATCGATCTCGACGAAGTCGTGCGCTCTGACGCGATGAGTGAAGCCTCACGCCTGCGCGCGCTCGGCTTTCAGCTCGGCATCTTGAGTGGCGATCGCCAGGAGCGCGTCGACGCCATCGCGGCGCGCCTCGGCTTCGAGGGCTCGCGGTGCATCGGCGAGCTGAAGCCGCGCGACAAGGCCGAGTGGCTCTCGCGTCACGGCGATGCGCACACCCTCTTTCTCGGCGACGGCATCAACGACGTGCCGGCGTTCGAGGCCGCGGCGTGCTCGGGCACCCCGGCGATCGATCGGCCCTTCGTGCCGGCGCGCACGGACTTCTACTACCGCGCCGCCGGGCTGTGGCCGATCCGCGAAGCGATTACGGCGAGCCGCGCGTACGCCGGCGCCGTGCGCTTCAACTATGGGTTCGCGCTCGTCTACAACGTCGTCGTGCTCTCGGTGGCCGCCGCCGGCGTGATGTCGCCGCTGATCGCCGCCATCGTCATGCCGGCGAGCTCACTGGCGATCGTGCTGTGCAATGCGCTGATGATGCGGAGGGCGCCGTGGAGATCCTCTTGATGCTCATTTTCATCAGCTTCGTGTTCATGGTCGGCGCCATTCTTGCGTTCGTCTACAGCGTCAAGAGCGGCGAAGCCGACCACGCCGATCGTTTGGCCCTGATGCCTTTCCGTGAGGAGGAAAAAAAGTGAAACAGATCGAGATCACCTACGACGATCGCATCAGCCGGCAGTTCATCGCGGCGTCGATCATCTTCGGGCTCGTCGGCATGCTGGTCGGCGTCTTGGCGGCCGCGCAGCTCTCGTTCTTCCAAGCGAACCTCGGGACGTCGTTTCTGAGCTTCGGCCGCATCCGGCCGCTGCACACGAACGCCGTGATCTTCGCCTTCGTCGGCAACATGATCTTCGCCGGCATCTACTACTCGACGCAGCGGCTCTTGAAGGCGCGCATGGCGTCGGACTTGCTCTCTCAGTTTCACTTTTGGGGCTGGCAGGCGATCATCCTGGCCGCCGCGATCACGCTGCCGCTCGGCATCACCCAGGGTAAAGAGTACGCCGAGCTCGAGTGGCCGATCGATCTCGCGATCGCGATCGTGTGGGTGGCGTTCGCCGTGAACTTCTTCTGGACCCTCGCGCGCCGGCGCGAGAAGCAGCTCTACGTCGCCATCTGGTTCTACATCGCGACGATCCTGACGGTCGCGTTGCTGCACATCGTCAACAACCTCTCGCTGCCGACGAGCATGACGCACAGCTTCCCTGTCTTCGCGGGCGTTCAGGGCGCGCTCGTGCAGTGGTGGTACGGCCACAACGCCGTCGCCTTCTTCCTGACGACGCCGGTGCTCGGCATCATGTACTACTTCCTGCCCAAGGCGGCCGAGCGGCCTGTCTATTCATACCGGCTGTCGCTCGTGCACTTCTGGTCGCTCATCTTCATCTACATCTGGGCCGGTCCGCATCATCTATTATATACGGCGCTCCCGGACTGGGCGCAGTCGCTCGGCATGCTCTTCAGCTTGATGCTGTGGGCGCCGAGCTGGGGCGGCATGTTGAACGGCCTCCTGACGCTGAAGGGCTCGTGGGGCAAGCTGCGCACCGATCCCGTGCTCAAGTTCTTCGCGGCGGGCGTCACGTTCTACGGAATGGCCACCTTCGAAGGGCCGCTCTTGTCGATCAAGAGCGTCAACGCGCTCGCGCACTATACGGACTGGATCATCGGCCATGTGCACGCCGGGGCGCTCGGCTGGAACGGCTTCATGGCCGCTGCGATGTTCTACTGGATGGTGCCGAAGCTCTACGGCACGAAGCTCTACTCGCGCGCGCTCGCCGACATGCACTTCTGGCTCGGCACCTTCGGCATCATCCTCTACGTCGTCGCGATGTGGGTGAGCGGCGTGACGCAAGGTCTCATGCTCAAAGCGGTGACGGCGTCGGGCGCGCTGCAATACCCGAGCTTCCTCGAGACGCTCGAGGCGGTGAAGCCGTTCTACATGATGCGGCTCATCGGTGGCTCATTCTACGTCATCGGCTTCGTGCTGATGATCTACAATCTATGGAAGACGGTGAAGAGCGGCGCGCCGGTCGAGGCGAGGTTGACCGTCACCGAGCCTGAAGCGGTGGCGCACGTTCCTGCGGGCAGGCTCGTTTTTTCCAAGCCGATCGCCATCATCTTCGTCATGCTCGGGTTGCTCCTCGGCTTTGCGACCCGGAATCATGGCCATTGGGTCGTCTACCTCGTCGCGCTCGCGATCACCTGCGTCGTCGCGTACGCATGGAGCCCGCGCGAGGGCGACTACAGTTGGCATCGCATGCTCGAGGGCAAGGCGTTTTTGTTCAGCGCCTTCACCCTGCTCGCCGTGCTCATCGGCGGCATCGTCGAGTTCGTACCGGCGCTCGCGTTGAAGCAGGCTGTTCCGACCGAAAACGCGCAGCGGCCGTACTCCGCGCTCGAGCTCGCGGGGCGCAACATTTATGTCCGCGAAGGCTGCTACACCTGCCACTCGCAGATGGTGCGCTCGCTCGTCGGCGACACCGCGCGCTACGGCGAAGCGTCGAAGCCCGAAGAGTTCATCTACGACATGCCGTACCAGTGGGGCAGCAAGCGCACCGGGCCCGACTTGCATCGCCTCGGCGGCAGGTATCCGGACCTATGGCACTACCAGCATATGCTCGACCCGCGCGCGACGTCACCGGGATCGAACATGCCGAGCTACGCATTTCTGAAAGACGCGGTGCTCGATACGAACGCGCTCGCGACGAACGTGCGCACGATGCAAGCGCTCGGTGTGCCGTACCCCGCGAAGGCCGTGCTCGAAGCGGAGGCGCAGGCCCGCACAGACGGTGAGCGCATCGCTGCTGGTTTGAAAGCGCAGGGTGCGGACGTCGCCGCGAACAGCGAGCTCACCGCGCTCATCGCCTACCTGCAAAGCCTCTCATCGAAGGAGAAAGCGAATGTTTCAAGCGGCATTTCGCGCGCAGAGTGACGCCTTGCTCATCTGGCCCATCGCCGGCCTCGTGTTGTTCGTCGCCGTGTTTCTGTTGAATGTCATCGTCATCATGCGCCGGTCGAAGGAAGACATCGCCGCGAAGAGCCGGCTGCCGCTCGAAGGAGATCAGTCATGAGCGATCATCACGACGGCATCGAAGAGCACGACAACCACTTGCCGAACTGGTGGCTCGTCACGCTCTTTGGCAGCATCGTCTTTTCGTTCGCTTATTGGACTTACTACGAGACGCTCGGGGTTGGCGCGGCGCAGGCGCAGGAGCTCGCGGGCGAAGAGGCGGCGTTGCGGGCGTTGCGCGAGAAGAGCGCGCCGCCGATCTCGGACGAGTCACTCCTCGCGCTGAGCAAGGACCAGAAGGTGGTCGCGAGCGGCGAGACGATCTTCAAGACGAACTGCGTCGCGTGCCACGGCATGCGCGCGGAAGGCTCGGTCGGTCCGAACCTCACCGACGCCTATTGGCTGCACGGCGGCAAGCCCATGCAGATCCACGGCGTGATCACGAAGGGCGTGACCGAGAAGGGCATGCTCGCGTGGGGCAACGTGCTCGGCGACGCCAAGGTGCGCGACGTGACCGCGTTCGTGCTTTCACTGAAAGGGACGAATGTTCAGGGCAAGCCGCCGCAAGGAGAGAAGGATCCGTGAGCACCCGCGACGCTCCGGCGATCGACAAGCTGTACACGATCGGTGAGGGTGGGCGTCGCAATTTCCTGCACCCGGCGGACGTGAAGGGCCCGCACACGACGCGGCGGCGAGTCATCGGCATCCTGCTCATTGCGTGGCTCTTCGCGCTGCCGTTCATCGAGATCGGTGGCTATCCCGCGATCTTCCTCGACGTAGGAACGCGCCGCTTCCACGTCTTCGGCGTCACCTTTGGGCCGACCGACAGCATCTTGCTCTTCTTCCTGCTGACCGCTGTTGGCTTCGCGCTGGTCGTCGCGAGCGCGCTGTGGGGCCGCGTGTGGTGCGGCTACGCATGCCCGCAGACCGTGTTTCTCGAGCAGCTCTATCGGTGGGTCGAGCGCCTGATCGAAGGCTCGCGCGATCAGCAGATCCGGCTCGACAAAGCCCCGTGGTCTGCGGCGAAGGTGCTGCGCAAGGCCGCGAAGCACGGCGCGTTCATGCTCTTGTCGTTCATCCTCTCGCACTTGTTCCTCGCCTACTTCGTGGCGCCGAAGCCGCTCGCAGCCTTGATGAGGGCGGGGCCCATGGTCGAGCCGGCGATCTTCATCTGGGCGATGGCCGTGACCGCGTTCATGTACTTCAACTTCGCGTGGTTCCGAGAGCAGATGTGCATCATCATCTGCCCATACGGGCGCCTGCAATCAGCCCTCTCGGATCGCGACACGGTCGGCATCGCGTACGACACGCGGCGTGGCGAGCCTCGGGGTCGCGGCGAGAAGGACGGCGATTGCGTCGACTGCTTCCGCTGCGTGGCGGTGTGCCCGACCGGCATCGACATCCGTCAAGGCATGCAGCTCGAGTGCGTCGGCTGCGCTGCGTGCATCGACGCCTGCGACGACGTGATGGCGAAGGTGCGGCGGCCGCCCAGGCTCATCCGCTACGACAGCCAGCGCGGCGTGGAGGAAGGGCGCCGGCGTTTTTGGCGCCCGCGCGTCGGCGTTTACGCTGCGCTCGCGCTCGTCGGGCTCGCGGCGCTGTCGCTGACTGCCTTTTCGCGCCGGCCGCTCGGCGTCGCGTTGGTGCGGCAACCCGGGCTGCCCTACGTGATCGACGGTGATCTCGTGCGGAACGCGTTTGTCATCGCGGCGCACAACCAGAGCGACGAAGCGAAGACGCTCACCCTCATCGTGCACCTGCCGCCGTCGGCGCGGGTGCTCGGCGCGTTGGACACCGTCATGATCGCCCCGCGCGAGGATCTGCGCCAACCGGTGTTCCTGGAAGCGCCGCGATCGGTCGGGCCCTTCGACTTCTCGATCACGATCCGCGACGCTGCCGGCAAGGAGACGGTGCTGGCCGGCCGCTTCACCGCGCCGGTGGCGAAGTGATCACTCGGTCCGGATGACCTCGCGCAAGACGTCGACGTAGCTGACGATGCCGACGAGCTCGTCTTCGTGGGGATCGACGACCGCGACGGCGCCGATGCGATTGTCGACGAGCGTCTCGGCGATCTCCGCCAGCGACGCGTCGGGATCCACGCTGATCACGTTGGTGTTCATCACGGTCGCGACGCGCCGCTCGTCGTGTTGGCCGGGGTCGCCGTTCTTCACGTCGCGATCGCTGAGCATGCCGGCGAGCGCGCGCCCGCGCATGACAGGCAAGTGCCGGATCTCGAGCGTCGCGAGGACCTCGACCGCATCGGCGATCGACGCGCTCACGTCGATGACCATCGGATCTTCGGTCATGATGTCGCGTGCGACGCGGGCGCGCGAAGAGGGGCGGCGGGATTTCTTGGCGGCGGCTGCTCGGGCTCGGGGCATGACAGCTCTCCTTTATGGTGATGGTGTCGTTGCTGTGCATGCCGCATGCCGTCGCTGAGCTCTCGAAACAGTGACGCTGAAGCGTTACCGCGCGGAAACACCGCCTTCGCCAGCGCTACAGAGTGGAAACCACCAATTCCGGCCCATGGGAATAGTAGACATGAAAGTCCAGTACTAGTAGCACGCCGCTTCGAAAGGGGTTAGGATGCAGGACGACGCCTTGCTCTTCGGGCCGACGCCCGAGCCGACGCGCTTCGAGAGCCTCGTCGAGGCGCTGCAAGTACGTGCGTCGAGCCAGCGCCCGTGGCTCGTCTTCCACGAGGGCGGCGACGCGCGGCCGCTCGGCTTCGCCGAGGCGTACGAGCTCGCGCTCGGTTACGCGCGTGCCTATCGCCGGCTCGGGATCGGCGCCGGATGCCGTGTCGGCGTGCTGCTCCCGAACAGCGCCGACTTCATCGGTGCGTTCTTCGGTGCGCTCGTCGTCGGCGCGGCAGCGGTTCCTCTCGCGTGGCCGGCGGTGCCCGGAGCGGCCGAGCTTCGCGCGGTCTCCGAGCTGCAACCGCTGATCGACGCAGCGAAGCTGTCGGCGCTCGCGACGACGGAGGCTGTCGTTGCGGGCAGCGCGCTCACGGTGCCCGCGATCATCGGGCCGGTGACGGGCGAAGCCATCGCGGCAGCGGCGGTCTCGACTCGAGCGCCCGCGTTCCTGCAGTTCACTTCGGGCTCTACGTCCACGCCGAAGGGCGCGGTGATCTCGCATCGCGCGGCGTTGACGTCGGCGCAGATCATGGCGCAGACGCTCGCGCTCGGTCCGACAGACGTGGGCGTCAGTTGGCTGCCCTTCTTCCACGACATGGGTCTCGTCGGCGTCGTGCTGTGCTCACTCGTCGCAGGGTTCCGGGTGCACGTGATGCGGCCGAGCGAGTTCCTCTTACGGCCGCGGCGCTGGCTCGAGCTCGCGAGCAGCGCCGGCGCCACGATCACGCCGGGGCCGAACTTCGCCTACGGCCACGCCGCTAAGCGCACGAAGTCGACCGAGGGCCTCGCTCTCTCGTCGCTGCGCTGGGCGCTCAACGGCTCGGAGCCCGTCCACCGCGCGACGATGCGCGACTTCGGCGAGCACTTCCGCGGCTGCGGATTCTCGCCAGGCGCCTTTGCCCCCGTCTACGGGCTCGCTGAGTACACGTTGGGCGTCGCGTTCGAGTGCAAGGGCGATCCGCGAAACGATCTGCTGCGCGCAGGTCGCTTGCTGCCATCGGTAGGGCAACCGCTCGCCGGCACCGCCGTCGCGATTCGCCGCGAAGACGGCTCGCTCGCTGCCATCGACGATGAGGGTGAGATCGTCGTGCGCGGCCCGTGCGCCATGAGTGGCTACTTCGACGCACCCGAGGCGACCGCCGCGGCGCTCGATGGCGGCTGGCTGTACACCGGCGATCTCGGGATCATCAGCGGGGGGCGGCTCTACGTGAGCGGGCGGCAGAAAGAGCTCGTGATCAAAGCCGGGCGAAAGTTTCACCCCTACGAGATCGAGCGCATCGTCGCCGAGAGCGTGGAGACGACGCCGAATGGCGTCGCGGTGTTCTCGGCGCGTGGCGAGCGAGCGGAAGAGATCGTGGTCGTCGTCGAGCAGCGCGTGGCGCCCTCGAAGACGACCGAGCGCGTGATCCGCGGGCGCGTCGTCGAGGCTCTCGGCGTCAGCGTCGATCGTGTGGAGATCGTTCCGCCTGGCTCGCTGCCGCGCACGACGAGCGGCAAAGTACGACGCGCCGATTGCGCGCTCCGCTTTGCGAGGTCCATGTGAGCGTTTGCATTCTCGGCGCCAACGGCTTCATCGGCACGAACCTCGTCCGCGTGCTCGCCGCGCGCGGCGCCGACTTTCGCTGCGTGCGCAGGAAGACGAGCAACGTCCTCGCGTTGCGGCAGCTAAAGGCGAAGCTGGTCGCAGGCGATCTCGACGATCCAGAATCGCTCGTGCGCGCGTTCACCGGCCATGAGGTCGTGATCCACGCGGCTGGCCACTATCCGCGCTCGTCATTGCGGCCGCGTGAGAGCACGGCGCTTGCGCTTCGCCAGACGCAGCACGCGCTCGACGCTGCCGCGCGCGCGAAGGTGAAGCGCCTCGTCTTCGTCTCGACCATGGCCACCGTCGCTGCGCGGCCCGGTGGGCTGAGCGATGAGCGCCATCGCCACGCAGGTGCGCCGGGCTTCGGGACGTATCACGACCTCAAGTGGGAGATGGAGACGCTCGTCGCGAACGAGGCGCGCTTCGAGACCGTGGTCGTTTGCCCGGGCGCCTGTCTCGGTCCGGACGATTGGCGCATCGGCACGCAGGCGCTGCTCCTGGCCCTCGCGCGCGGGATTGATCCGCCGCATCCAGACGGAACGATCAACACCGTTGACGTGCGCGACGTGGCGCTCGCGCTGGCGACGATCGCCGATCTCTCGGGGCCGCCTCGCCGCCTGCTGATCGCGAGCGAGAACCTCTCGCTGCACGCGATGTTAGCAGCGCTCTGCGACCGCTACCGAGTGCCGAAGATCTCGCCGCCGATCTCCGCAGACGCGGCGCGCGCGATCGCCGACGCTGAGGAGCGCGCAGTCGATGGCACGCCGCGCCGGGCTGCCCTCGCGCGCGAAATCGTAGACCTCGTGGTCCACGGTGTTGCCGTCGACGCGACCTTGTCTCGCCGCGTGCTCGGGCTGCGTTACCGAAGCCTGCACGAGTCACTCGATGCCTTCGACGCATGGGCGCGTCGAATGGGCTTGTTGAATCCACCGCCCGTACCGGAGACCCATCCATGATCCGCGCCGAGCTCGAAGGAAAAGTCTTGTCCCTCATTTCGCAACTCTCGACGCTGAAGGCGCACGAGCTTCGTCGCGAGCAACGGCTTCGCGAGGATCTTGGCATGGACTCGGTGAGCTCGATGGAGCTCTTGTCGATGGTGGCCGAAGAGCTCGATCTCGACATCTCCGTTGAGGACGCCGCCGGCATCACCACCGTGGGTGGAACGCTCGAGCTCGTGGCGCAGCACTACGAGAGGAGCGCGTGATGCTGGCCTCTGCCTCCGCTGCGGCCAAGGCACCCGAACCGGACAGCGTCGTGGCCGCGCTCTGCGAGAGCGTCGATCGCTTCTGTGCGCGGCACGTGCGGGCGCAGGAGATCGACGCCGCTGGCCGCATTCCACTCGTGGTCATCGAGGGGCTCGCCGCGCTCGGCGTCTTCGGGGCGACGCTGCCAGCCGAGCACGGCGGCGGCGACCTCGGCCTGGTTGGCGCCGCCGAGCTCATCGAGACCTTGGCGCGCCACGATCGCTCGGTCGCGACGACGGTCGGCTTGCACCTCGGGCTCGGCACGCGCGCGCTCGTCGAGCACGGAAGCGCCGAGCAGCACGCGCGCTATCTTCCGAGCCTTGCCAGCGGCGAGACGATCGCCGCGTTCGCGACGACGGAGCCCGCGGCGGGCAGCGATCTCTCTGCGATCGGAACGACGCTGACCGAAGAAGGGGACCTGCTCCGTTTGCGCGGACAAAAAGCGTTCGTGACGAACGGCGGCCTCGCGTGCCTCTTCACCGTGGCTGCGCGCACGAAGACGAGCGCCGGCGCGGCCGCGACGACCCTCGTGCTCGTCGAGCGCGGAGACAAAGGCGTCGTGCAGCTCGGCGAAGAGCGAAAGCTCGGGCTGCGCGGCTCGTCGACGACGGGCTTCGTGTTCGAGGATGTGGCGCTGCCGCGAGAGCGCGTGCTCGGCGCGCTCGGCAGCGGCCAAGCGCAGCTCGATCGCGTCCTTGCGTGGGGGCGCCTGCTCATGTCCGCAGGCTGCGTCGGCACCGCGCAGGCGGCGCTCGATCGGGCCCTGCGGTACACGGCCGAGCGCCGGCAGTTCGGCAAGCGGCTCGACGAGCAGCCCGTGGTGCGCATGCTGACGGACGGTATGCGCGCGCGTGTCGCCGCGATGCGCGCCATGGTCCGCGCGGCTGCGGCGACTGACGGTGAAACGCTGGCGCGCTTGTCGGCGAGCGCCAAAGTCTTCTGCAGCGAAAGCGCCTGGCGCGTGGGCGACACGGCGCTGCAGCTCCACGGCGGCAGCGGTTACATTGAGGACACGGGGCTCGCTCTCTTGCTGCGCGACGCGCGCGTCACGCGGATCTTCGAGGGTGCGAACGAAGTCTTGCTGACGCAGCTCGGCCTCTTGGAGCTGTCGCAGCGCACGACCTTCGCCGAGCGCACGGCGGGAGCCGTGCACGAGCTTGCGCGTCGCGTCGAGGCGCACCGGCAACGCTTGCACGAAGAACAAGGCGTTCGCGTCGTGCGCGACAAGCTGGCGCTGTACCGGCTCGGCCAAGCCGTGATCCTGCGGGACGCAGCGCTGGCCGCAGAGCGCACAGCCGATCCGGATCTCGCGCGCGCGTTCGCAAACGATGCGCTGCGCGACGCCGTGCTGCACCTCGGGGAGTGGCCATGAAGATCCTCTTCGTCTACCCGCGCTTCAACCGCCACGCCGAGGATCACCCGGAGCTTAGGCAGTGGGTGCCGATGAACGAGTACTTGGGATCGCCCTCACTCGGTATCGCCGCGATCGCCGCCATGACACCGGCCGGCGTCGAGCTCGAGTTTCGCGATGATCGCGTCACGCCCGCCGACCGCCCGACCGACGCCGACCTCGTGGCCTTCTCGTTCTTCACCCCGGCAGCGACCCGTGCCTTCGAGCTCGCACACTACTTCCGCGCGCAGGGAAAGACGCTCGTCTGCGGCGGGATCTTCCCGACGATGATGCCCGGCGAGTGCGCGCCGCACTTCGACGCCGTCGTCGTCGGTGAAGGCGAGGGCCTCTGGCGCACGCTGCTCGACGACTTCGCGCATCAACGCCTGCGCCCGCGCTACGAGGAGGCCGCGAGCCTCTGCTTGGATGATCTGCCGCCGCCGCGCCTCGATCTCTACTTCGCTGCCGAGCGCGGCAGCTTTCAGCCGGACGACTATCCCCTGCAGCTCTCGCGCGGCTGCCCGCTCACCTGCCAGGCGTGCGTGCTGCCGACGTCGATGACGAAGACGCTGCGTCAGGTGCCGCTCGACCGCGTGTTCGCGCAGCTGCGGTCGATGGTCGCGGCAAAGAAGCGGGCCTGCCTCACCGAGGACACCAGTTGGTTCGCGGGACGCCAGACCCACCGGCTCCGCGACTTCTTCAACCGGATCATCGAAGAGGGGCTCGTCGCCGAGGTGAGCTACATCGGCATCTCGATGCCCATGCTCCTGACGGCGTCGCCCGAGCTGCTCGCGCTCGCCCGCCGCGCCGGCGTGTCGATGTTCTACCTCGTCGGCGGCTTCGATCCGATCACGATGAAGGCGTTCACCGGCAAGGACCAAAAGGCGCTCGCTCGCGCACACTTGGCGATCGAGAAAGCCCACGCCGCGGGCATCGAGCCGTACACGTCGTTCCTCATCGGCAACGATGACGACGACGAGGGCACCGCCGATCGCATGCTGGAGTTCGCCGAGCGCGCGCGGATCGCAAAGGCCGAGTTCGCGATCTTCACGCCGTACCCGGGGACGCCTGCGTGGCGCCGTCTCGAGGCCGAAGGCCGCATCCTCGACAAACGCTGGGCGCGCTACAACGACAGCAACGTCGTCTTTCAGCCGGCGAAGATGAGCGTGCGCGCGCTCGAAGACAGCTACCTCCGCCTGTGGCGCGAGTTCTACGCGCCGAAGGCCCACTACCGCGATCTGCCGCAGGCGGCTCGCACCATCCAATTCTGAGGGAACGATGACGACAGCCGTAGAAGCCGTACCGATCCGTCGCCACGAGCGCCGCGCGATCGAAAAGCCGCTCTTCTGGAGTGACGGGCGCCAACACGAGGGACCGCCGCTGCTCGCCCGAGACGCGCAGGCGAAGCAGCGCTACCGGCCGCCGAAGAGCTACCTGCAAAACCCGGACGCGATCGTGATCGGTTCCGGCATCGGCGGTTTGTCGATCGCGTCGTTGCTCGCGCAAAAACGCGGCATGCGTGTGCTCGTGCTCGAGGCGAACGTCGTCCCTGGCGGCTGCACGCACGTGCACGAGATCGACGGCTTCGAGTTTCCGAGCGGCATCGACTCCATCGGCGACATGGATCCGCGCGTTGGCCGCGGCTTGTTCAGGCCGACGATCGATCTCGTGACCGGCGGCAAGCTCGCGTGGGCGAAGATGCCGGACATGCACGAGACGGCGTGCTTCGGCGAGGACGTCTACGAGTGGTTCTCGGACCCAAAGAAGAACATCGAGTGGGTCGAGCGCATGTTCCCCGGCGAGGGCGACGTGCGCGCGTATTACGATCTCGAAGAGAAGATCGAATGGTGGGCGTGGTCGTGGGGGCTGTCGAAGCTCTGGCCGCAGTGGGTGCCGGAGGCGCTGCGCGAGGGCGTCTACAAGTCGACCGGCGGCGCGTGGCGCAAGTACATGGGCCGCTCTACGAGCAGCGTCTTGAAGGGCGAGCTCGGCTTCTCGGATCGACTCTCGGCGATCTTCTCGTACATGTACGGCAACCACGGGCGCACGCCGGACCACGCGCCCTTCGCGTTTCACGCCGTCAACATGTACCACTACCGCTACGGCGCCTATTACCCGGTGGGCGGCCCTGGCCAGATCGCCGAATGCATCGTGCCGATCGTCGAGGGCGCCGGCGGGCAAGTCGCGGTGTCGAGCGCGGTGAAGCAGATCCTCGTCAGCGGCGACCGCGCCGTCGGTGTCGAGCTCGAGAACGGCGAGAAGATCTTCTCGAAGCTCGTGATCAGCGACGCCGGCGCCTACAACACCTTCGTCGAGATGCTCCCCGCCGAGATCTCCGAGGCCCATGGCTACGCAAAGAAGCTCGATGAGGTAGGCCCGAGCCCGTCGCACCTCTACTTGATGCTCGGCTACGACGAAGCCATCACGCTGCCAAAGCACATCATCTGGCACATGCCGTCGTACCCCGAGGTGTCGCGCTACGACTTGTCGAAGGCAGACGATCTCTACAAAGGCTCGCGCCGCTTCGAGGGTATGGGCGGCTATCTCTTGGCGCCGTCCGCGCGCGATCCACTGCACGGCGAGCGCTACCCGAACCAGTCGACCGTCGTGGTGCTCGCCGAAGCGATCCCGGAGTGGGTGCAGCGCGCGAAGAGTGACGCGGGTTACCGCAAAGACTTCGAGGCCGCGGCCGCCGAGAACTTGATGAAGCTCGTCGATCGTCACATGCCGATGCTGCGCGGCAAGACCCCGAAGGTGCGCCGTGCCGGCGTGCCGATGGGATGCAATCCGCGCGCATGGCACGGGTGCTCGCTCGGGCTGTCACCGAGCGGCGATCGCTTCGTGAAGCACACGCACTGGCTGAGGCATCGCACGCGCATCGACGGCTTGTGGCTCACCGGCCAAGACGCGTTCTCGGCGGGCTTCGCCGGATCGATGGTCTCGGCGAGGCTCTGCTACGCCGCGATGATGAACGATTGGTTCTTCATGTTCCCCTGAGGCGCAAAATGAACGCACCGAATACGAAGCACGCGAATGAGACGCGACCGATGTTGACCGCCGAGCGGCGGGCGACGGCGATCTACCAAGCGCCCTCCGACTATCTCGACAAGCCCGACGCCATCGTCATCGGCTCCGGCATCGGCGGCCTCGGCGTGGCGTCGTTTCTCGCCCAGCGCCGCGGCATGCGCGTGCTCGTCCTCGAAGCGAACGTCGTGCCCGGCGGCTGCACGCACGTCCACGAGATCGACGGCTTCGAATTCCCGAGCGGGCTCGACTCCGTCGGCGACATGGACGCGGCGGTCGGCCGCGGCATGAACCGGCCGAACATGGACGCGGCGACGGGCGGCAAGCTCGCGTGGGCGAAGATGCCCGACGTCCACGAGATCTGCACCTTCGGCGACGACGTCTACGAGTGGCATTCGAGCCCGGAGGCGAACCTCGAATGGCTCGACCGCCGCTTCCCTGGCGACGGCGACGTGCGCGGGTACTACCAGCTCGAAGATCGCGTCGAAGCAAACGCTTGGGCCTGGGCGCTGACGAAGCTCTACCCCGAGTGGATGCCGGAGGGCATGCGCGACATGCTGTACAAGACGACCGGCCGGCGTTGGCGCAACGCAATGCGCGAGAACGCGATGAGCGTGCTCACGCGAAGGCTCGGCTTCTCGCCGAAGCTCGCTGCGGTCTTCTCCTATATGTACGGCAACTACGGGCGCCTCCCCCACGACGCCCCGTTTGGCATGCACGCGACCTTCCTCGCGCACTATCGTCACGGCGCGTACTACCCGGTGGGCGGACCTGGGCAAATCGCCCAGTGTATCGTGCCGATTGTCGAAGGCGCAGGGGGGCAGGTGGCGGTACGTTCCGCGGTGGCTAAGATCCTCGTGGAGAACAACCGCGCCATCGGTGTCCGCCTCGAAAACGGCGCCGAGATTCGCGCTCCCTTGGTCATCAGCGACGCTGGCGCACACACGACCTTCGTCGAGCTCCTCGATCCCGAGATCGCGGCGGCGCACGGGCTGGTGCAGCGCTTCGCGGGGGTGCGGTCGAGCCCGGCGCACTTGTACTTGATGCTGGGCTTCGACGAGCCGCTGGATCTGCCGAAGCATATCGTTTGGCACATGCCGCGCGGTGCCGGCCTCGATCCCTACGATCTCGCCGCCGCCGATGCGCGGTGGAAGGACGCCATGCGCTTCGAAGACATGGCTTGCTACATCCTGAGCCCTTCGGCGCGCGATCCGGCGCACGCACAGCGCTATCCGAACAAGTCGACGATCATGGCGCTCGCCGAGTGCCGTCCGGAGTGGGTGGAGCGGATCCGTCGCGATAAGAAGCTCGAGGCCGACTTCGTCTCCGGCGTCGCCGCGAGCCTCGGTGACATCATCGCGCGCTACGCGCCCGCGATCCGCGGCAAGACGCCGGCCCTCGTGCGGGCTGGCGCTCCGATGGGGTGCAACCCGCGTGCGTGGAACGCCGGATCGTATGGCGTGGAGCTCGCACCGGAGCGGTTCTTTGCGCAGACGCATTGGCTGCGGCCGCGGACCCCGATCAAAGGGCTCTTCCTCACCGGCCAAGACGCGTTCTTGCCGGGCATCTGTGGCTCGTTGCTCGCGGCACGCTTCACCTACGCCGCGGCGGCCAGTGATCCACTCTTCTTGTTGGCGCATTAATAGATAGCATGGTCTATTATTGGGATGGAGGGAGCGATGGACATCTTCGAACAGCTCAAGCGGGAGCACGGCCTCATCCTCGACGTGATGGACGCCTTCGACGCGTATGCGCAGGGCCTCCTTGCCGGCTCGGAAGACCAGCACGGGCTTTCGCCGTTCATCGTCTTCGTTTCGGACTATATGGACGGCCTGCACCACGCGGCGGAGGAGAAGATTCTCTTCAGGGCGATGAACGAGCACGGCTTCGCGGCGGAGGTCGGCCCCATCTCGGTGATGTTGCGCGAACACGATAGCGGTCGCTCGTTCACCGAGACGCTGGCGGCGATGGAGGCCGCGAACGCGTCGTGGACCGGGGTCTCTCGCGCCCGGGCCGCGCATGCGATCGCGGCGCTCAGCGGGCTCCTGCGCGCGCACATCGCCCAGGAGGAGCGCATGCTCTATCCGCTCGCGTGCCAGGCGCTCCCCGAGCATGCGCTGCGCGCGATCAACGCGGAGGGCGAGCGGCTCGTGCGCGAACAAGGTCCGCTGCGTCTCGAGCTCGAACGGCTCGGTCTCGAGCTGTGTGGGCGCTTCACACCGAAGGCCGCGTCGGTGGCGTGATACAAGGCAAAGCTTCCCGCGCGGTGGTATGACTCGACGCATCTCCATGCTAGTCGGAGCCGGTGAGCCATCTTTCACAAACCGCAGAATACGCGCTCCGGGCCATGAGTCAGCTCGCGTCGGCAGATTCGAATGACGCCCTCCCCGCCGCGGCCTTGTCGAAGCAGGCAGACGTGCCGCAGCACTATCTGTCGAAGATCATGCGCAAGCTCGTCGCGGCGAAGCTCGCGTCGGCGACCAAGGGTCCCGGCGGCGGTTTTCGGATCGCGCGTCCTCCGAGCACGATTCGCTTCCTCGACATCATGGCCGCAGTCGGTGAGGAGCCCGTCCCCGACCACTGCGCGTTCGGCTGGGGCCGCTGCGACTTTCGCGCGCCGTGCCCCATGCACCCGGCGTTCACCAAGCTCAATGAGGAAGTGTGGCGCTGGGCGACGTCGACGACGCTCGGCGAGGTGCGGTCGACGGGCGCGCTCCGCCGCAGACGGCGAGCGCGTCGCTGAGGTGAGCGCGTGACGCCGGCGCGTGCGGGGGCGTTCTTGCTCGGCGCGGCGCTGATGATCGCCGAGGTGGCGCTGCTCCGCGCGTTGTCATTCGCCGCTTGGTATCACTTCGCATTCTTGGTGACCGGCATCGCCATGCTCGGCGGCAGCTTCGCCGGTGCTTGGCGCAGCGTTCGCCCGACACCTTGGCCGCGGAGCGCTTGCGTGGCTGCGCTCTTGCTCGCGCTCGTCGTCGTCCTTCTGCACACGCTCTCTTTCGGCGGCGGGGCGCACCCGTGGCTCGCGCGCGCTGCGATCGTGCTCGCGATCGGCGCCGCGGCCTTCGCGCTTTCGCTCGGCCTCGCGGACGCGTTGCTCGCCGAGGATGCAGCGCGCGTCTACGCGGCGGATCTCGCGGGGGCTGCCGGCGGCGCCGTCGCCGCGCTCGCGTTGCTGCCGATCGCCGGCGCGCACGGAACGCTGTGGATCGCGGCTGTGCTCGCAGCGAGCGCCGCGGTGCTCGGCTGGCGGGGCCGCCGCGCGCTCCCTGTCCTCATCGCACTGGTCCTCGCTACGGCCACACCGCTCGCGCGCGCGTCGCTCTCTCCCCGGGTGGCGGCGAACAAGAGCATCGGTCGCGAGGCGACGGACGATCTGCTGGCGCGCCGCACGCTGTTCAGCGCCGAGGACGCCGTCGCCCGCATCGACGTCGTCACGACGGCCGAGGGCGCGCGCATCTTGATCGACGGCGGCAGCGCGATGAGCCGCGTGCCGGCGAACCCGGAGCGACCGCCGGCAGACGCGCTCTTCCCCGAGCTGTGGGAGCGTGCGCGCGGGCAGCGTGTCCTCGTCATCGGGAGCGGCGGCGGCTTCGAGGTGGCGCTCGCTCTGCAATACGGTGCCGCGCACGTGGTTGCGGTCGAGCTGTCCGGCGCGACGCTCGACTATGTTCGCCATCACGCGGGCGCCGGGCTTCGCGCGATGTTTGCGGATCCGCGCGTGACCGTGGTCCACGACGAAGCGCGGAGCTTCCTCGAGCGCCACGCCGATCGCTTCGGGCTCATCGTCGCCGCGCACACGATCGCCAACGCTGCCGCGACGAGCGCGTTGTTTCTGACCGAGGACATGCTACTCACGCGCGAGGCGATCGCGACGCTGCTCGCGCACTTGGATGAGCAAGGCGTCCTCTATGTGTCGCGGCCAGCCGTGCAGATCGCCACCTTGCACGCGCTCGTCGCGAGCGTGACCGCGGGGGCGCGGAGCTGGCGCTGGCCGTCCGGCGACGGCTTCTTTGCTGCGGTCGTGGTCGATCGACGAGGGACGTTGGCGCCGGCGCGCGCGGAGGAAGGCGTGGCGGCGCCTTCAGTCACGCTCCCGAGCGATGACCGCCCGTACTTTCACGCCTTCGCCACCCGCGCGTCCGTTCGCGAGGCGTTGGTGGCAGGCGCCCAAGTCGGTGGCGCCCAAGCGACGAGGCGCGCGCTCGAAGAGCTGCCGCTCGGGTGGGCTGCGGCGTGGGCGAGCGCGATCGCCGCGTTCTTGTGTCTCGCCTTGCTCGGCTGGCGTGCCCGGGCGCGACCGCCCGCGATCGGCGCGGCGATCTGCACCGGCATCGGTTTTCTGCTGATCGAGCTGCCGGCCATCGCACGCATGACGGTGCTCGTCGGCGCGCCAAGCCGTGGCTTCGCCGCGGTCGTCGCCGGCATGCTCATCGGGGCGGCGGTCGTCAGCGCACGCCGCCAGCGCCCGCACGCGCTGCGCCCGTTCCTTTTCGCGTGCGCGG